>CAJUJY010000061.1 GCA_910586555.1 uncultured Lachnospiraceae bacterium | reverse complement strand
TGCTTACTTGAGTCTTCCAAGATTTGTGAGATTTTTGAAAATTGATTTCCGTGCCCTGCCTGGAGTTTAAATATATATAGAAGCCCTGCCAAAGTAATACGGACTGGCATATAGCACAGCCAGGCTGATATCCGCAATCCGCATTGCCTGTAAGCAGGCGTTCTTTTGTAGCAATATTGATTATAATTGTTCTTGCTATTTACTTGTACATAGTATTTTCTTATAATGATATATATTATATATAAGAAGGAGGCATTTATGGCTAAAATAATTTCAAGAAACTTTAGAGTTTTATGTGATTTTATGGATGTATACCAATTTATGATTGATATATATGAAAAAGACTGGAGAAATGGTGTTCCTGCTCCATTTCTGGAATATGCGCTTTCTAGTGGCTGGATGGATAAATCCTTGGTACACCGCTGGAAACTTTGGGAGGATAATGGACGTATAGCAGGTTTTGTTTTTTATGAAAATCCTGTAAATAATGTATATTCCAGTCTGCGCCCAGGCTATGAAAAGCTGGCGGATGAGATGGCTGCGTATGCAGTTTCATTTATGCCACGTGTGGATGGCCAGCTCAGATTTGTTGTTTTTGATGGGCAAAATGCAGTTAAAGAAGCAATAGCAAAAATTGGTTTTCAACAATCTTCAGACTTTACAGAGAGAGTCTTTGATTTTGAACAACCACTTAATTATACATTGCCAGATGGCTTTCATTTTGTGGATTCTAAAAAGTTTTCAGTAGAAAAAATAGTAGAATGTTGTTGGAAAGGTTTTGGCCACGAAAAAGATGAAGGTTCTTGGAATGGAGATGCTGAACATGGATATTACACATTAATGGCACCTCACATGCATCCAGAAGATTCAGTTGTCATTGAAAATAACGAGGGGGAATATGTGTGTTATTCAGGTATGTGGTGGACTCCAGAAAACCACCTCGCCTATATGGAACCACTATGTACTATTCCAAAATACCGGAAGAAAGGCTTGGCAGCAGCGGCACTTTCAGAGCATTACCGCAGGCTTAAACCCTTAGGCGCAACGCATATGACTGGCGGGGATAATGCATTTTATGAAAAGATAGGTTTCAAGCCTATGGTTCATTGGACTTTTTGGGATAAAAAGACTAATTAAAGGGATATGGTGTTCTGTCAAAAAAGAGGGGCTTTATTATCTTGCCCCTCTATCTTTCTTCTGTGGTATTTGTTCCTTTGGGTAGTATATAAACAATATCTGATTTGGTTCACAAATTATTTTATCCCTTCCCACCATGAACTGGATAATACAATATCCCATATGCCATTGGACACAACAGGTTTCAAAAAAACTCCAATCAAAAACATAACTGCTAAAATAATGAAAGGTTCATACTGTATTAAATATTCTTTATTATTGTCTAATTTTAATGGTAACTTAAAGGAAAATCTTTTGCCTATATAATATCCTATAACTGTTCCTGCTGTATTAGTTATTAAATCATCAATATCTGTAAGCCTGAAAGTAAATATTTGTAGTATTTCAATACTGGCTGATAATGCTAATCCCATAAAAAACATTATTTTTATAGAGCGGTAATTTTTCCAAATAGCAGGTACTAAAAATCCCATTGGTATAAATAAAATAATATTCAAAATAGTATTTTTGGTATATTCAAGCGGACTATTTACAATGTCTATCAGTGGTATTATATTAAAACTAAAATCAACTTTAAATGTGCCAGCCACAGGAATTCCCACAACAGAAAAAACTGCTATTATATATAATGCAAATATAAATATTGCGGTAAATCTATTAAGATTACGTTGTTTAAATATTGCATATTGCAAAATAATTACAGCCGGAATAACAAAGATAATGGATGAAATACAATCTATTCCAATAGATAATAAACGTATCACTTTCTCCTGCCTCCCAGATTTCTTAATATTGTATATAATCTTATCACACCCCTGGTTATAATTCCATTAACATTTGCTTAAAAAGTATGATTTTTCATAAAAATACCATGCCGCAGGCAATGTGGCATGGTATTATAAATTTTATATGATATCTATAAGTTCCAATAATGTATCATACCCTTTTTCTACAATTATCTGTGCAGGTGTTATCCCTTTATTATTTGCCCTGTTGTAATCTGCACCCTTTTTAACCAGGAAACGTGCTGCCTCCTGGTTTCCGTATTCTAGTACATAATGCAGTACAGTGCTTCCTGTACAGTCCATAGCATTTACATCTGCACCTGCACGGACAAGTTCTTTTATTGTGCCTTTATAACAATGGTTTTTTGCATTAAGTATTAATGCTGTATTTCCATAATTGTCTGTATGGTTAATATCAGTGTTTCTTCCAATAAATAAAGGCAGAAGCCTGGTATTTGTATTAATGTCCATATACTGTAAAAGCATAAGCGGTGTTTTGCCATCATTTCTTGCAATATCAATATTCTTTAGTTCTTTTAATAATGCTTCCCTTTGTTCCGTTTTTAAATCACCACCAAACTTCTTTTTCATTACTGCAAAATGTGCTGGTGTTTCTCCATTTACATTCTGTATGGAATCATCTGCACCATATTTTCCTAAAATATTCAATGCCTCCACACTGCCGTATATACAGGCTGTATGAAGAGGCGTATTTCCTGCCTCTGCGGGGCTGTCTTCAGTTATATTAACATCTGCACCTTTTTCTGCCATAATTTCTAACATTTTATAATGGTTATTACGTGCTGCCTGGTGTATAGCTGTAGTTCCCATGTCATTTACATATTCCATTGATTCCTTTGAGAAAAATTTTGCTGCTTCTTCAAAGTAATCATCTTTCATGCCAGAAAACATATTTCTTTCTTTTAATGATGCTACAATGTATGCTGGTGTTATTCCTTTAAACAGTGGTTTATTTATATCCAGCCCAAAACTAATAAACTTCTTAATAACTTCCAGGTTATATTTTTTAATACATTCGTCACGGATGCATGTTACACTTCCACTGCTATATACTGGCATAGTAAAGTCTATGCCACAATTATAACAGATATCAAGCACTTCACACCCTTTGCCTCCAGACAGGGCATTATAGAATATTCCCAAAAGACAGTTTAAATCGTCATCATCATCTATATCCACCCTTTTAGCAAGCTTTTCTGCCAGGTACAAAGCTATGCTTTTATTATCCATATCATCTTCTGAATAGCTTGCAAATGCATTGCTTGTAATTCTTGACAAATTACTTAAGTCCATATTTAAAGCTTTACATTCCCCTTCTGCACCATATTCATTTAAAGCCATTAAAAGAGCCTCATTATTATATTTTCCTGAAAGTTTTAAAGGTGTTATTCCTTCATTATTTTCCTGGTTTATGCCAATGCCAGCCTTTATAAAGCTTAAAGCGGCTGTCATATGGTGGTTATATATTGCAGACATAAGAAGGGTATTGCCATTTTCATCAATATAACCTGTATCTGCACCTTTTTCAAGGAGAATGTCTGTTAAAGCCCATGAAATATTTGTATTGTTGCTTTTTAACAAGCGCACCAGCGGATAAAGCCCGTCTATGTCTTTTTTATTTATATATTCTTTATTAATGCCCTCTGGCAGAAGGCGTGCAATTTCCTTTCTCTGGCCAAGGCTTTTTCTCTGTCCCTCATAGGCAGGCACCAGTCCTTTAATATATGGGCATACAAGATAATGGTATACATTCCTTCCATCTGTATCACACAAAGAAATATCTGCACCATGTTTAAGTAAAAGCCCTGCCATCTTTAAATTGCCACGGCTGCATGCAAGCATAAGTGGTGTAATTTTATTTTCATTACTGCCCGTTATATTAACATCTATACCAGGTTCTTTGTTATCCAGAAAGTTTTCAACAATATTATAAAACCCAAGCCATACAAATGCATGGAAAAACTTAAGCCCTGTATTTCCCATAGGTTTAGAGGCTATGCTGTTGCCATTTATATTAACAAATTCTTCTATATTTTTTATTTCTTCATCTGGAAAAATATTGTATTTATAATTATAATCGCCAGGATCATATTCCCACCATGGTATATATCTGCACCTGTTTGTCCCACATGCAGTTACAAAAAGATCCGTTAATTCTTTTATATCCATTTATTTATCCTTCCTGGCTTTAATGCTCTGCCCCTGCTATAAGAAGCTTCTGGACTATATCATTGCTGCCATTTTCTGTAGCATAATAAAGTGCTGTATGCCCGTCTGTATCTGCATATGTAAAATCTGCGCCATTTTCAAGCAGGATTCCTGCAATATAATTGCATCCTGTCTGTGCTGCTATAATAAGTGCCGTTTCACCAAGTTCATTACGCCAGTTTACATCTGCCCCATATTCTAATAGTTTTTTTACAAGATGCTGGTTTTTATTATATGCTGCTGCCTGTAATGGTGAATCACCATAACTCCCGCTTATATTAACATCTGCCCCTGCTTCAAGCAGAAGTTCTGCAATCATAACATTAGGATTCATTACTGCAATATAAAGTGGTGTAAGTTTTTTATCATTACGTGCATTAATATTACAATCCTCTTTAGCAAGAAGCAGCTTTACCGTTTCAGGCTGGTTATTGTAACAGGCATGGTGAAGTGGCGTATTACCAAAAGAATCAGCATCACCACCTTTTCCCTCTGGCATAACTTCCATAAGCTGTACAAGCCCAAGTGAATTGGCATAATCAAAGGCAGAACGCCCTTTGTTATCCTTAACAGAGGTGTCTGCCCCACTTACAATAAGATATTTTGCTGCTTCTGCTTTCCCTGCGGACACAGCATAAATAAGCGCAGTTTTGCCCTCCCTGTCAGTAGCATTTATATCTGCACCTGCATCTATAAGAAGTTTTATAATTTCTTTATTGCCAGAAACTACAGCCATATGAAGAGGTGTAATGCTCTGGTTGGAAGATAAATTTACATCTGCATCTTTTTCAAGCAGAAGTTTTACAATATCCCTGTACCCATTTTTACAAACATAGTGTATAGGTGCAAAGCCAAGTTCATCTACTGCATTTACATCAATGCCTTCCTTTTTAAGAAAAGCTGTTACAACCCCTTTTTGCCCGTTCTGGCAGGCTTTTAATAGTAATTTTTCCATATCTGCCCATCCCTCATAATTTTATTATTTATTTACATATTATATAACGTTTGTTCCCTGTTGGCAAGATTATATAATGTCTGCTTAAAAGCTGTTTCATACGGCATCTGGCAAAAGCTATAATAGCCTGCTGCCATTTATAATGGGGCACATGCATCTTTAAGCCATTCTGCCTCTTCACTGTCCAGGTATGGTGATATGGTTTCAAAAACTTTTTTATGGTAGTTATTAAGCAGCTTAACTTCTTTTGGATCCATTAAAGCTGTATTAATTAAATCCTTGTCAAATGGCACTAATGTAAGATGCTCAAAACCCATAAACTGCCCATATGCTGTTTTTTCACGTTTTACACATAATAACAGGTTTTCAAGGCGTATACCATACTGTCCTTCAATATACATGCCAGGTTCATCTGATGTAACCATTCCTTCCTCAAATACAGCATTTGCATCTGGACATGGAAGTATACGGAACCTGAATGAATTAGGGCCTTCATGTACATTTAAAAGATATCCTGTACCATGCCCTGTACCGTGGTTATAATCACATCCCATGTCCCATAAAGGTTTCCTTGCAATATAATCAAGTGAAACACCAGAACAGCCATAAAGAAAGTGTGCATCACACAGATTTAAGTTACCACGCAGCACAGCAGTATAATATTTTTTTTGTTCTTCTGTTGCCTTATTTCCAATAAGGATAGTCCTTGTTATATCTGTTGTCCCTTCAAGGTAATGCCCTCCTGTATCTACAAGCAGCAGGTTATCCGGCTCTACAGGGACATCGGAAGAAGGTGTTGCAGAGTAATGTACTATTGCCCCGTGGCTTCCAAAACCAGCTATAGTATCAAAACTTGGCCCTATATAATTTTCCCCCCTGCTTCTTATACTTTCTATTTTATCTATAACACTTAATTCCGACATAGGGACTTTACCTGTATTCTTTTTAATCCAGTATATAAATTTAGTAACTGCTACACCATCTTTTATATGTGCTTTTTTAATATTGCTGGTTTCAGTATTATTTTTTATTGCCTTCCATAATACTGACGGGTTAGCCCTGTTTATTATCTTTGTTTCTTTAGGAATATTACTGGATATAGCATAGTTTACAGTATTCTTGTCAAACAGGATACTGCTGCTTTTATTAAGATTTTTAGTATAATAATATATATCATTATAATCTTTAATTAAAACACCTGCTTTGCAAAGCGCTTCTTCTGTATCTTTGTTAAATGCCTCTTTATATGCAAAAAGCATAACTTCTTCCATGCTAATAACAAGGTAGGATAAAACTACAGGGCTGCAATGTATATCATTCCCTCTTATATTTAAAATCCAGGCAATATCATCAAGAGTAGTAATAATATGGTAATCTGCACCATTCCTTTCCATATACTCCCGTATTCTTGCAATTTTACTTTCCCTTGGTTCACCTGCATAACATGTATCTAAAAGCATTACAGGCTGTGGTGCTATGCAAGGCCTTTCTTTCCAGGTTTCACCTGCTAAATCAAGGCGGCTGTTAATCTTTGCACCTGTAATATTAAGGCTTTCTTCTATCTCTTCTGCCCATGCTGTTTGTACTGTCCTTCCATCAAAACCAAGCACCTCACCTTTGCCAAGATTTTCCTTAATATAATCTTTTATTTCAATAACACCTTCTGTACCTGATTTATAAAGCTTTATCCCGCTTCCTTCAAGCTGTTTTTCTGCCTGTATAAAATACCTGCCGTCAGTCCATAGTCCAGCTTCTTCCATTGTTACAATAACTGTTCCTGCTGAACCATCAAAGCCAGATATATATTCACGGTATTTAAAGTAATCACTAACGTATTCTGAATTATGGAAATCGTCAGACGGTATATAATACATATTAATTCCATTTTTCTCCATACAACTGCGGAGTGCCTTAATTCTTTGTGCTATATCCAAAACTTTTCTCCTCTTTTATATTATAAAATTAACTGACTACAAAAACTAAATTCTAATAGATTAATTTTACAACTGGCTGGTAATAATACAAAGCCTGTCTGCCAGTTCTGCAAACTGTGCAAGTGACAATGTTTCCCCTCTTACTGTTTCTGCAAGCCCCATCTGCCTTAATGCTTCTGCTGCCTGCTCCTTGTTTACCCCAAGGCTTTTGTCATTTGCAAGCCCGTTTGGTAAAGTTTTCCTGCGCTGGTTAAATGAAGCACGTATAACCCTGGACATAAACTTTTCATTATTTGTACTAATATCTGGCTTGCCATTACAAGAAAGTTTTATAACCGCAGAATCCACATTAGGGCGTGGGATAAAACAGTTTGCCGGGACATTTGCAATAATCTTTGCATCAGAATAATACTGTACCGCAAGTGAGAGTGCCCCGTAATCCTTTGTTCCAGGCACAGCCTGTATTCTTTGTGCAACTTCTTTTTGGACCATTACAGTAATGCTTGTAAGTGGCACATGGCTTTCCAAAATCCCCATAATAACAGGGGTTGTTATATAGTATGGAAGATTTGCCACTACTTTTATGGCATTTCCTCCGTTTCTCTCTTCTGCAATCCTTTTAATATCAATTTTAAGTATATCTTCGTTAACTAATGTTATATTATTATATACGGAAAGGGTTTCCGAAAGGACAGGAATAAGGTTTTTATCAATTTCAACTGCCATAACTTCCCTTGCATTTTCACAAAGGCATTGTGTAAGTGTCCCAATGCCAGGCCCTATTTCTAATACAAAATCCTTATCTGTAATATCTGCTGCATCTATTATTTTATGCAGGACATGTTTATCTATAAGAAAATTCTGCCCGAATCTTTTCTGGAACTTAATATTATATTTCCTTAAAATCCCTGCTGTATCCTGCAATATTCCAAATTGCGCCATAAAAATACCTATGCCTTTCCAGTACCCGCAGCCCATTGCCACAAGAACAAATCCTAAACCCGTGCCCATTAACGGCATAAATAGCAAAACAGCCTTATTTCCGTTTTTGCATTACAGTTGTAATCTTTGCATAATAGTATAACACGTTCTGGTGTAATGTCAAATATATGTAAACACTGGTCTGTGCATGTTTTATACAGCCAGCCTCCGGTTTCAGGCAATCCCTGGCTGCTTGGTGAGGGTCAAGCGGATATTTGCAATCCGCATTGCCTGCAAGCAGGCATTGGCTGCTTAATAAGGTTAAACTGCCATATACTCTGGTTTCTTCCTATTAAAATTGTTGTTAATTTAAGCCATAAAATTATTGACAATGAATTTTAAGAGTATTATAATTTGCGTTGGCAAGATAAAAAAACCAAAATACAATACATAAAAAATGAAAGGGGACAGGGAACATGGTAGCACAAGTCTTAGCCGTAATTATTTTTGTTGCAATGTTTATATTAATTGTGTCTGAAAAATTAGAAAGGCATATTGTAACATTAGGCTGTGGTTTATTAACCATATTACTGGTATTTGGACTTTCAATGCACAGTACATCAGCAATTTTTCAAACTTTAAACCTTCACAGTATAATCACTAAATCTTTCTGGTATGTTTCAGGAACAAGCAGTGAAGAAACATCTGGAATTAACTGGGCAACAATTATATTTATTTTTGGAATGATGGTAATGGTAGAGGGAATGGCAAAGGCAGGCTTTTTCCGCTGGCTTTGCATGAAGCTTGCTAAAATGGTAAACTATAAGCCTGTACCTTTATTTATTACATTTATGGTTATGTCTTCTGTACTTGCAATGTTTATAGACAGCATTACCGTTATTTTATTCCTTGCAGCAGTTACCATAGAACTGGCTAAATTATTAAAATTTAATCCAGTACCAATGATTTTATCAGAAATCTTCTGTGCAAACCTTGGAGGTTCTGCTACAATGTGTGGAGATCCGCCAAATATTATTATAGGTACTTCACTTGAATTTTCATTTTCTGATTTCTTAACAAATACCGGCCTTATAGCAGCAGTAAGCCTTGTTTTTGTAATTATTTACTTTTATCTGGTATTTGGAAGGGAAATGGCGGCTGGCTCTTCAAAAGATATTGATATTTCAGCTATACCAGATCCAAAAGATGCAATTACTGATAAAAAAGATTTTATAATAAGCAGCATTATATTTGGCTGTGCAGTTGTACTTCTTGTAACACATGCACAGACTGGCCTTACAGTTGCCTTTATTGGTACGGCTGTTGCTATTGCCACACTGGTTTGTGCTGGTAAAAATGCACTGGAATTATTAAAAAAAGTTGATTATAAAACCCTTTTATTCTTTATAGGGCTGTTTGCAGTTGTTGGCGGGCTTGAACAGACTGGCATACTTGAAAAAATTGCTGCCTTTATCGGGGATATCAGCGGCGGCAATCTAAAACTTATGGTAGCAATTATTATATGGATTTCTGCAATAGCAAGTGCATTTGTTGACAATATACCATTTGCTGCTACAATGATACCTATTATAAAAAGCCTTGCAGCAACACAGGGAGCCAGCCTGGAAACACTGGCATGGGCACTCTCCATGGGGACAGATATAGGCGGAAGTGCTACACCAATAGGCGCTTCAGCTAATGTAGTTGGTACATCTGTAGCTGCCAAAAATGGTTATATTATTGGATGGGGCAAATACTGTAAATCAGCCGCACCTGCAACTATTATAGTAATAGCAATATCTATGGTAATGATATTTATAAGGTATTGTTAAATAAGGAGGATTTTAATGGATAAACAGGTAATTATAGCAATAAGCCGTGAATATGGCAGCGCTGGGCATGAAATTGCAGAAAAGGTTGCCAAAGATCTTGGCCTTAAATTATATGACAGAAATATGCTAGACGATATTTCAAAAGATAAAGATATCCATATTGATTATCTTGAAAAGTATGATGAAAAACCTAAAAAGCTTTTTAGTTCCAGGAAAGTCGGGGCATATACAAACTCTATTGAAGAAATAATTGCAGAAATGCAGTTTGATTATTTACGCGAAAAGGCAGATACAGGTGAGTCTTTTGTTATTGTAGGACGTTGTGCAGAAAGTGTGTTAAGTGGCAGAAGCGGATTAATCTCTGTTTTTATACTTGGTAATCCTGAAGTTAAATTAAAACGTATTATGAATAAATACCATTTAAATGAAACAGACGCTGCTGCTAAAATTAAAAGACATGACAAACACAGAAAACAGTACCATAACCGCCATTCCAATGGCAAATGGGGTGATTCAAGGCTTTATGATATGTGCATAAACAGCAGCAGGCTAGGCCCTTTAAAAACAGCAGAAGTAATTAAAGATTATATAAAAGAGATAATAGATAATTTGTAATTTTTAGCTTTATATTGTTATATTTCTATATTGTGGCATGTGGGAGGTTTGAAGATTTCCTTCAGGGGCACGTTTACACTACGGTACCAGGCAACGGCGCATAAAGGGGCAACACGTCCTTTAAACACCAGTGGTTACATAGTGCATCTGCCGGGGAATTCTTTAAATCTCCCACATACTTTTGATTTGCAGGATTTTCAAAAAGAAAATACCAGGCATGCTGCTGGTATTAACAGAGGACTTTATTTTCTTATATCTGCTTATAATGAACAAAATAAATATTCTTTTTAAGAAGCATATATTTATTAAGTTTAAATTGTTCTTATGTATGGAGGCAATACTAATATGCAAAAAAATATTAAAAAGCTAAAAGCCTTTTATTATATTATAATAAAACATAAGTTTCTTTTTATTCTGGTTGTTGCAGTTACATTGATAATGGTTTTTATCTGCTTTCCACGTAATATAGGAAAATTACTAGTGCATAACAATAACACAACTATTAGTATAGTAAAGACCGGAGATTATAAACAAGAAGCCCATGAAATACACTTAAACGAAAAACAACAAGCCAAGTTATTGGAATTATTTAAAAACAGCTATGTACGGTTAAAAGTTTTTCATAAGGATTATACCAGGGGAGATGAAAAACCTCCTTATATGGGATATTCAGTTATATTGTCTGGTACTATGGATACAGTTACTTTGTTCACTTCAGAGATACTCTGCATAAATAAAACCCAGTATATAATTTATGAAAAAACATTTGCAAATGAATTTATATCTATTATTGAAAGTAAGGAATAATTTATGAAAAAATATCATTAGAACATTTACACTACAATATAACACGCAGCGGCGTATAAAAGGGAAGAACAGCCCTTTAAACGCCGGTTATTATATAATGCATCTTATCAGAAAATCCTTTAAACCTTCTACATGTTTTTATTTTACAGACTAATATCGCAAATTTTTTATTTTTTACAGCCTGTATAATTTCTTTGCATTTTTTTCTGTTATATCTATAACTTCTTTACAGGATATCCCTTTAATTTCTGCAATTTTTTCTATAACATATTTAAGGTATAATGAACTGTTCCTGTCATTCCTGTAAGGCTCTGGTGTAAGATATGGTGCATCTGTTTCAAGCACAAGCCTGTTAATTGGTGTTGCAGATACTACTTCTGCAAGTTTCCTGCCATTTTTAAATGTAATGACTCCTCCTATTCCAAGGTAAAACCCCAGGTTAATATATATTTTTGCTATTTCTGTACTATAAGAAAAGCAGTGTACTACACCATAAGCCCCTTCTGGATTTGCTTTGTAAAACTTTTTTATTATATTTAATGTATCTTCTGCGGCGTCCCTGCTATGTATAATTACTGGAAGTCCAGTTTCCCTTGCAATTTCAAGCTGGCGCATAAACCACTTTTTCTGTATCTGGCGGTCTGCACTATCCCTGTGGTAATCAAGCCCGGTTTCACCTATTGCAACTGTTTTTTCTTTTAATGCCAATGATTTAAGCCATTCCATATCTGTTTCTTTAATACCTTCTGTTTCCTGTGGGTGTATTCCAACAGCAGCATATATAAAATTATATTTTTCTGAAAGGCTTATTGCATTTTTAGTTGAATTTATGCCAGCACCCACTTCAACAATATTTCCAATACCATTTTCTTCCATTGACATAAGCAGGCTGTGCCTGTCAATATCAAAACTGCTGTCACTATAATGTGCGTGTGTATCAAATATCATAAATTTCCTCCCCGCCAAGTTTTAATATCTCTTACCAGGCTCTTGAAATTCTTTATTCTTTTTGGGAACAATAGCAGAGAGTTCACATTTTGTTTTAATAGCCTTCAAAAGAGCTTGAAAATATTCACCTTGGCTGCAATTATAATCATCCCTGCAAGGGACATAGCCGAAAACATCTCTGTATTGAACATTATAAGGTCTGCATTTTTTTCCAAATTCAATAGAATTCATTTTAATCTCCTTAAATATTCTCTGCCGTTCTCCACTTAGTTCTTCTTTATATTTTCAAGAAAATAGCAAACAAGGAACATAACACATTTGAGGGTGTGCCGGATACGGCATAATATTCGTAAACGGATGCCTAAGTGTCCACTCATCCTCCATACGGAAATCTTCTTTGAAAAATCCAAAAGTGAGTTGTCCAGCTTGTTCCATTGTCAAATGACAGCCGCACAATATGGTTTGATTTTGCGGAAAATTCATCTGCATCTTTAAAAACCTTGTTCATTGATGGCTGAAACACAGCATTTGAAATTTTTTTATGTTTTGCAAACTGCTCATCAACATCATAAACTAAGAAATTATGCCGCTTCGCCAACTCCCGTGAGATAGTTGTCTTTCCACCACAAGGTGTTCTGGTTATAAAATAAACATTTTTTAAGTACTCTTTGACTACATTATCTTGAAATATCATTCCAAAATCTCCTTTATTAAATAGTTTTTGGAATCCTGCTTGTACATAAAACTATTTAATACAGTTCCATGCACTTAGATATTTCTTAATCTTAAAAACATCACCATATTTTGCCACCTCCACAGAAATTGAAATTCCGTTTCTTATTGTACCACACATACCCCTTGTAGTCTATTTGTTTTTTCTAAAGTATTTGTAAAAGGCAGACTACTAATCCATAGTAATCCACCCACAAAATTACCACACTTTCAGACTGTTTTTTGCATCAATATACATTTGTATGGTTCCGCCAATGTAAAGCCTTGCATATTCAAATGGATTACCTGTTGCGGGGGCATTCAAAGTACACTCTGGATTAGGTGTTATATTTAATCCTTCTCCGGCTTTTGCACAATCAATCCGCAGAATATATCTGGCATAAATGAATATATTATGTTTATTCAATCACTACTCTTTGCTGCAAAATCTAAAAAGCATTTCAATCTGTTCACACTATCGATTCATATTGTGCTATAATATGTTATGTGGTTTTGCTTCCCTTATTATTTCTTTTGTAATATCCATTACCCTGTCATAAATATCTTTAAAAAATAATTTCTGTTCTTCATTTATTTTGTTTTCATCTTGCAAATCTCTCTCTTCTGTTTTGCCATCTACATAAATAATTCTTCCCTTTTCCAATGTACCTAAATAACCTGTAACACTATATTTTCCTAAAATCTTTATATTGTTCCACATGCGCAAGTTGTTTTTCCAAAAAACAAAATCCCGCTTTTCTAAGTGTTTCACCTTTCAGTATACCAAGTTCTATTTTATTTATATAATGTCCTATCCATTCACCAGCCTCCTGCCCTATAGAAGACAAATCTTCAATAAACTTTACAATTTCTTCTGCTAGTCCAGGACTAATATCACACTCTTTACTATCCATATATTTCTTCTTTAAACTCACGTCTGCACCATTTGCAGTACCATTGTATTTCATTGATAAGCAGAAGCCATTCATATTTTGGTACAATTACATTTAGCATATCCCTATATAACTCCAAGCTGTTAAAACCAGGAAGGCAGCCGCAGTTAAAATTCCTGGCTAGTTTACATATTTCATCTTTATCCGGCAGAAGCTCCCCATACCATTCTGTATATTAAAATCCTGTAAAACAACCTGGCTTAACCATAATGTTACCAGCTCATTAAATGCCCATTTTCCTGCCCATGTTGTCTGTAAGCATGGCTGTTTCTTCTTCTTCAAGATTAGGCAGAAAGATAAACGGAATAACCCTGTTTCCCTATACTGCCTTGCAAATTCACTATAAAACAAGATTATAGAACTGTCTGTAAGAAAAACCAATCTGCTATTTTCTTCCATATCCATCTCTGTTATTTTTTCCATAATTAATGCAAGCAGGTAACTTCTGCGTACTATAAAAACCACATAATCGTACCCACTCATAATTATATCTTTATACCATTCCTGTATTCCTATGTAATTAAGCATATACAATATTATTCATCTGGTCTGTTTTTCCATACTTAGAATTGTGTTCTGTATATACTATTGCACATCTTCTCCCATAATAACCAGCATTATAAAAAACTACCTGAATTATCATTGCAGAAGAAGTTTTTGCTGATTATCAAAGTTTAGCTTTCGCTGAACACTCTGCAAAAATAACAAAAAAAGAAAAAGAGGAAGAAAGAAGGATGGGGAAAGGAAATGGTCATAGTAACCATTGTGTAACTAGGCAGGGAACACAACCAGTCCTTATAAATCCTTATAAGCACTGGCTTTTCAAATGGTTGTTCATTAGATTTATACGAATTTTATACGAATTTGTTGGAAATAGATGATGGAAAAAAGACCTTGAGAAGGAAGAGGATAATGCTCTTTTTCTCAAGGTCTTGAAATCTTTGACTACTTCTTATACAATGTTTATTGTTTTGCATTTGATACTTGAACAGGCATATTTTTATCTAAATAAAAATAATTTTCCAACATAAAAAAGAACATTGCATAAGAATATCTATCATATTTTTCAATTCCAATCTGCCTTTTATCCTTAATTTGGGATAAATTAAATAAAATGCTGCTTAACCCACCATGTGTACTATTTCTAATCGTTGGTGGAATTACAGGAAAATCTTCAATAATTATCTTCTTCTCCTTATAATCTCGCCCATACATCATATAAAACGATAAATATTTATATCCTGCATAAAAAGCAATTAACTCATTCACATAATAAAAATATGCTTCTACAGGTTCTCGTGTTCTTTTCAATGTTTCGATTAATTCTGTCTTATTAAAAACAGGGATACGCAAAAAAGCACCACATATACTAGAAGCAACCTTATGCCTATCTAATAGCCGTTCTGAACCTTTACCAAAAATAACATCTTTATATTGCTGTTTTAATTCATTGTATTGGTTGAAAATTTCTTTTTTACATTTACTTAGATCATTTGTTTTTATTAATGAATTATTATCCCCTATCTGCTCAATAAAAGGTACAAGTTCGTTATTAAAAATCTTGTAAAAACTTTCTTTATCCACAGTTACTCCATAGACTCCTTTTGTAAAAAACT
This sequence comes from uncultured Lachnospiraceae bacterium, assembly GCA_910586555.1. Classification (GTDB taxonomy): domain Bacteria; phylum Bacillota; class Clostridia; order Lachnospirales; family Lachnospiraceae; genus Butyribacter. The sequence continues at coordinate 5,341 of CAJUJY010000061.1, read as the reverse complement.
CCTGTACTCTTCATACACTTCTTCTATTTGATGGTCGGAATTATCTGGCACACTTTTTCCAGCCAAATACTCCTCATATGTAAGTTTTTTCTGTAAACTTGGATCATCATTTAAAAGTGCATCTAACCCTTTTGGCATAATCTGATTCATACATAAGCCTCCTTTCCATTCTGCACCTTATACTTATGCAGATAAAGTAGCGGATATGATTCACTATATGAACATTCGTTATATTATTAATTGGCCTCTTCACTCATACAAGCTCAGAGACCAATTAATGAATAAAATTTGATGTCCTCAACAAAAACTATAATCTGCCATTAGCAAAAAGTTGTTCTGCAATAACACCTTAATCAAGACCTTAAACTTATAGTTAGAATAAATTATAATCTGTCAGCAGCAAAAACTTTGTCTGCTGTCATAGCAAAACATCTTTATCCTCATGGCAGATTATAAATTATCCTCCTCCTCTTCCAAAAAACAAAAAAACAACTCTAAAAAAACACCAAAAATCCCTCCACCTCCATCCCCTAAAAAGAGTCCTGCTGCCCTCAATCCTCCTCTTCCCTTTCCCTCACATATTTCTCATATCTTTTATTCTTCCAAATACCCAGAAACTCCCTATTTATAAGCCTTAAAAAGAAAAACATCCCCAAAAAAGAACCAAAAAAGAGGAGGACATTTACATACTAATAAGAAAAATATTTGATTACTGTGGAAATACACCATACTCCAAGACATCTTGAAAGCAGCATAAACACTGGATTTTATCAAAACTGCTGCCTATCTCAAAATAAAAGAACCATCCTCCTCCTCTTTCATTCTCCAAAAGTACCGAAAAGCTCCATTCTATAAGACTTTGAAAGAAAAAATGAAAAAAATGATTAAAAAAAGAAGAGGAGGACTGCTCTGTATATACACCAGAAAAATATACGAAAAGCATTGCTCTACCCACCACCTAAAAAAGCTGGAAACACCCATTCTATAAGGCTTTAAAAGAAAAAAGAAAGCATAAAAAAGATGAAAAAGGAAGAGGAGGACTGCTCTGTATATACACCAGAAAGATATACAAAAAGCATTGCTCTACCCACCACCTAAAAAAGCTGGGAATGCCTATTTTATAAGGGAAAAGAAAAAAGGAAAGCATAAAAATGATGAAAAAAAGGAAGAGGAGGATATTGCTTTTTGAAGGCAGCAGGACTGCCATGAATGGCTTAAGCCCCTGTATTTACAAGGGTTTAAGAAGAAATGGAAACTAAAAAAGAAGAAGACATATGGCAGCAGAACCCCACCATGTTCCAAGACCTCCCAGTTCATGGAACTATGCCCTCAAACCAGCATAAACACTGGATTTCTTAATACTGTTCCCACTTTTATTCACAACCACTTTACTTAAAGGAATGCCTGTAAATACAGAAATTACAGGATGGCTTAATAAAAAGAAAGTATAAAACATGTGAGAAAAGAGGAGGAAGAGGATAATGGGTTTTGGAAGGCAGCAGAACTGACTATCAAAAATGGCTCTAACCCCTGTATTTACAAGGGTTCAACAGCAATTAAAGGGGATGTATAAGTAAATGGTGACAGTCACCATAAATACTTCACTGTTGGGAATGCATACAGTCTTATAAACCCTTATAAACAGGGGCTTTGCAGGACATATCCCATAAATTTATACGAATTATATACGAAAATTTTTTTAAAAAAATTATGAGGAAGAAACAGGAAAAAGACCTTGGAAAAGGAAGAGGATAATGCTCTTTTTTCCAAGGTCTTATATTTGTAGTCAGGATAAATTATAATCTGCTGTCAGCAAAAAGTTGTTCTGCAATGACATAGTATGGTTTCTTGTAACGGTACAGCCATACTGTAACTCCAACTTGTTACACTTTTTTAGTTACCATACCAGCATCCAAATAAAACATTTAACGAAATGATTTCAAAGCAGCATAAGATTTGTGTATATATATCTTGCTTTTATTATGCACACCGTAGTAATATATAAATGTATCCACATATACATCCCAATAGCATATAAACAGGGAGGATGGTTTCTTATGGCAAATGCAGTTAAAAGGACAAAAACAAAATATACTGGAATTTATTTTAATGAAAACACAAAGAAATATGACATAAAATATAATTATACAGTTTATAATCCTGAAAAACAGAAAAACGAATACAAACAGAAATGGAAATATGGGATTTCTTCTGTGAAGGAAGCAAAGACAGAACTTCTGAAGTTACAGAATGGTGATGAACCAGATAAAACTAAATATAGTGAAATTACATTGGAAGGTGCATACCAGCTGTGGCAGACCAGGGCAGAAAACCAGAATTTTTCGCCAAAATCAGTCCAAAATACTGGTGCACATCTGAAAATGCTTTACCAATTTATCCCAAAGGAAACAAAAATACAAGACATAACTGAGGATATGTATGAAAAAATAATGAATGATGTCAAAAAGCATGGCTATAGTGGAGAAACTGTCCATAATATAAATGCAACTTTCAGAAAGCTCATACAGCTATGTTATAAGAAAAAAATGATTAAGACAAATATCCTTGAATTTGCTGATAATATACGGACCAAAGAAAAGGATGATTACAGAACCATACCAAAAGAAGATTTTGATGCAATAATTAATTTTTTCAGGCAGCCCAGACCTGCCCAGTCAAAAGTATACCATTATCCAAAATACAGGTTCCTGTTTTCGCTTTTATACTATACCGGGATACGGATTGGGGAATGCCTTGCATTGCAATATGATGATTTTGAGGACTTTTCATATTTTGGAAAAAATGAAGAACCAAAAGATAAATTTATAATGAATTTTCCATGCAGAAGTGATTTGAACCGGGAGCATCTGATAGGGACACGGGTAAAGATAACGAAGGCTTATTTAAGCGATTTCAAAATAACCAAATCCCCTAAAAATTTCAAAAAAAGAACAATCCCTTTAGATGCAACGGTGGCCCGCCTGTACCAGTCATTACAACAGGATAACATCCAGAGTGGCGGGGCGGATTCTGACAGGATATTTAACTGGGGCCATGGCTCATGTAACCACATGCTCCAAAAAGCCTGTAAAAGCTTAAATCTTCCCCTCTATCACTGCCATGAATTCAGACATACATTTATAAGCAACCTTATAAGGGAAAATGTACCACTTCCTGTCATCAGCAAGGTATCTGGGGACACACAGGAAACAATCCTGAAGAGATACAGCCATATGTTCGAGAGCGATGAGTTTATGATTTTAAGGGCACTTTCTAAACTTTGATGAATTTACAACTTTTCTTTCGGAAATTGATAAAATTTGAAAATGTCAGGTGGATTTTCACCAAAAGAGCCTTGGGTAAAGTGAGAAATAATACTCCTTTTCCCAAGGCATTATACTGTTATCCAGACAAAATTATAATCCCTAACAGTCCCCCAAATAGTCTCCCATTGCATGGTATAAGCCCATTTTATATTGCTGGGCTGCCACCTCCTTCTGTAAAAGTTGAATATAGCATATCAAAAAAATTCTTTACATTATCTTCAAACTGCGGCATGAAGTCTTTTCCAGTTTCATAGTGCAAATACAGCCCAATAAAAGCTGCCCTCCAGACCAGTTCCATAGTTTCATGGCTCACAGTCTTTTCAATTTTTCGGAAAAAATTACCCATATCAAGTACTGCCTGCTGCCATTTCAGGAAAAAGTCATCTTCCACAGGTATCCCAAAAGATTCCAGATATTCCCTAACAGTATGAGTTTCTGAAGCATCCCCACACCCAGGATCGCTGAATATATACTGGAACTTGCCTTGGCTGATATCCTTAAGACCTTCTTTTGGATTTGTTGCAACTATACACCTTCCAAGTGGATACATAGCACAAACTGTTGGTTTTGACTTATGTACCATGCACTTTTTGTTTTTTAATAATGGACATCTTTTTACTGAACCTCTTGGTTTTAATCTGACAATGGGAACTCTGGAATCCTGTCCCACATAAACTTCGCAATACCATTCAAATAACTCTTCTGGCTTTATTCCAAGTTCTTTGGACATATTATAGATGTCTTTTGGTGGCAACAGGATATCTTCCCTGTGTATACAACACTTCCCACACATATCACAATGAAATTTGAATGGTTCATCAAGCCCAATTTTCATGGCTTCAAAATAATTCACAATCTCCTTTAACCTTTCATCCATTTTATTATCTTACCTCCCTTCATCTTTAATGCAGCATATCCTGGACTGCTATGCTTTTAGCAAAAATACCTTAATGTGTAAATACAATGGCATGGTTAAAATAATGTTCCAGCTTTATGTTTCCATCTCTACAGAATTTTATCTGTATAATCCCAATACCCAAGCAGGCTTATCCCATCTTCTTCTGTCTTTGTTTCAGCAATCCAGAATTCAATCCCCATCCTGACAGCCTTTTCTAATTCTTTTTTTGTATTTTCATCAACCATAGCAAATATATGCTTTGTTCCATGCTGATAAATTGTAAGCAGTATGTTTCTTTTCCCTTTATCTCCGCAATAGGAGCTGCTGCAATATCCAGCCATCTGCCTTACAATGTGGTAGAAACCTTTCCATATAAAGCTGTCTGTTCCATCTGGCACAAGCAAAGGGATTTTTATTTCAATCATTGCATTTCCTGTTTCCAGGTCGAAACCTGAATCCCTTGCATCTGCTAATCTGCTGGCACATCTGCAAGTTCCTGACATACTCTCCATTTGATGGTTTTCCATGAAGAAGCAAATTGCCTGTTCTAATAATACAGGACTGGTGCAAATCCATTCTTTATCTTTTTTATCTACATTACTGGATGAAACTGCCACAACAGTATATCCTGTATTTCCAGTCTTGTTATCCCTTTCTACTAAACAGGGAACATCCCTCGTCATATTTACCACAAAAACAGGATTCCTCACCTTCATTTCTTTTCCATCAATGATAATTTCTGGCTGTTGCCCTTCCTTTCTTCTCAGGACTGCTTCCTGAAGCTTCCTGTCGAATCTGTATTTTTCCATATGCACCTCCTCTTCTCTGTTTTTACCAACATTCCTATTCAGTTAGAAGCATCCTTAATTTTTAAACCATGCTTTTCTGCAAACTGTTTAATTATCTGTGTCTTATTGTCATCACTGTTACAAAAATGTTCATATAAACCTTGAATCCACTCTGGAATCTCCTCATTATAACAGCATAAAAAATCATCCAAAGCCTTATTAAGCAGATTTTCCTTACCGTGCATTTCAAAAACTGTAACCAGAAGGCTTATTGCTGCCTCCTAGTATAATAATGATGTAGTCAATAAGACTACTTGGTTAACAAGTTT
>CAJUJY010000060.1 GCA_910586555.1 uncultured Lachnospiraceae bacterium | reverse complement strand
ATTGCTTACTTGAATCTTCCAAGATTTGTGAGATTTTTGAAAATTGATTTCCGTGTTGTACGTATATGGTTTCTTGTAAAATGCTTATAGTAATGCTATAATAAAAAAGGAAGAAGGTGTTTAATATAATTATGGAAAAAGCAGGAACTAGTGGTACTAAGCCAAACAGAAAATATAAGGACTCTGTCTTTACTACATTGTTCGGCAGTAAAGAAAGCCTTTTAGAACTATATAAGGTGCTTCACCCCGAAGATACAGAAGTAAAATTAGAGGACATTGAAAAGATTGCACTGGAAAATGTGCTTTTAATACGCAGGTATAATGATGCGGCAATGGGTGTGAGGGATAAACTGGTCATACTTGCAGAACAGTAGTCCACAATTAATCCTAATATGCCCGTAAGGCTTTTATTATACATAGCAGAGGAATATGAGAAGATAATAAAGAAAAATGGTGATTATAAATTATTGTATTCCAGGAAACTTATAACACTTCCTGCCCCTGAATTTTATGTTATTTATACAGGCAATAGTGAATGTGGGGAATGTATGTGTCTTGCAGATGCTTTTCCGAAGGAGTACAGGAACAATTCATTTTTACATCTGGATATAAAGGTAATAAAAGAAGAAGATAAAAACAATATACTTGGCGGTTATATTGCATTTGTGAAGAAAGCTGAAAAGTTAAAACATAAACAAGGGTATACATTTACAGAAGCGCTTAAAGAAGCTGTACAGTGGTGCAGGGAAGAAAACATACTTACCAGTTTTATGGAAAGAAGGAGTGAGGAATTAATGAGCCTTATGTTAGAAGAATGGAATATGGAAGATGCAATAAAATATAACAGGGAAGATGCCTGGGAAGAGGGTCTGGAACGTGGCCTGGAACAAGGCAGGCAGGAAGGCAGACAGGAAGGTTTGAGAAATGGAATGGTTTATGCATATTACGAAATGAACATGAATACCAATGAAATCGCAAAGAAGTTAAATCTTACAGAAACAGAAGTACTTGAAATTATTAGTAAAAAAAGTATGTAAGGGTGTGATAGCTGCAAAGAAAGCTCTACAAGAAAATAAAAATTAATTCTATGGCATATCATAACCATATTTATTGCTGAAAGGATTATTAATAGCCAGATAACTAGCAAAACACTTGTGCAGAATGATAACCCATTTCTATCTGGTTGTATGAAAATATGCCTGATATTTGAAATAATGGCTGCCAAACTAAGAATAAAAATGCAGGGTATAGTATTTTAGTAAAATAAATTTTCTATAGATTGTATAATATTTTCTTAGTGTGGCAGTTTTATTAAATGTTCCTGGAAATATTATTGGCTGGATAGTTACAAAATTTATGAAACGTACATAGAAACCTTTATTGCCAGACTTGACTAAGATATGTAGTTTAGGGTATAGTATAATAGTTGTTGGTAGTCAGGGAGTTTTAGTTTCTTGATTGTATACAAGAGTACAATAATATACGTATACATTATTGCAAATATTATATATGGAGGTGCTGTTTATGGGTAATGATTCTATGATGGCTTTAAGTGAAAAGCTTAATGCAGAGTTTGACGGGCTTGTGGAAGAATGTATGTCATCAAGCCAGATTGATTTAAGTCTTTACCAGGAATATGATGTTAAAAGAGGCCTGCGTGACAGTACAGGAAAGGGTGTGCTTACCGGGCTTACAGAAATATCTGATGTAACTGGATATAATATTGTGGGAGGTGTAAAAGAACCTGCGGACGGGCGGCTGTATTACCAGGGGTATGATGTAAACAGCCTTGTTGGAAATGATATGTCAAAAAGATTTGCATTTGAAGAAACAACTTATCTGCTTTTATTTGGTGAACTTCCAACAGAAGCACAGCTTAAAGTATTTGTTGAAGTATTAGAAAGTCTTGAAGAACTGTCAGGTACATTTGTAAGGGATGTAATTATGAAAGCGCCAAGTGCAAATCTTATGAACGGCCTTCAAAAAAGCGTGCTTACATTGTATTCATATGATGCAAACCCTGATGATATATCAGCACCAAATGTTTTAAGGCAGTCATTGCAGCTAATAGCTAAGCTTCCGCTTATTTCTGTTTATAACTATTATGCATACCGCCATTTTACTTACTTTGATAATCTCTTAATAAAACCGCCTGTACAAGAACTTTCGATTGCAGAAAACATTCTGCATATGTTAAGGCCTGATGGCCAATATACACAGCTTGAAGCAAGGGTTCTTGATTCTGCGCTTGTACTTCATGCAGAACATGGCGGTGGTAATAATTCTACATTTACAAACCATGTAGTAACTTCATCAGGTACAGATACATATTCAGCAGTTGCCGCATCAATAGCCTCACTTAAAGGGCCACGGCATGGCGGTGCTAACCTTAAAGTACAGCAGATGTTTAAGGAACTGCATGAAAATGTATGTGATTTAAGAGATGAAGATGAAATCAGGGAATACCTTAAAAAAATACTGAGGAAAGAAGCATTTGACCATTCAGGACTTATATATGGGATAGGCCATGCTGTATACACCCTGTCAGATCCCCGTGCAAAAATACTTAAGGACTATGCAGGAAAGCTTGCAAAAGCAAAAAGTGAAGAAGCAGTTGCAGAATACCATCTGCATACAGCAGTTGAGCGGATAGCTGCGGAACTGATAATGGGCAGAAGCCATGTACTTAAACCAGTATGTGCCAATGTTGACTTTTACAGCGGGTTTATATATTCAATGCTTGGTATACCTGAAGAACTTTTTACACCATTATTCGCTATTTCAAGAATTTCAGGGTGGAGTGCACACCGTCTTGAAGAAGTTGTAAATAAAGGCAAAATAATACGTCCGGCATACAAATTTATTGGAAAACATAAGGAATTTAGAGAAATTAATAAAAGATAAAACCATAGTATATAATTTAAAGCAAATAAAACTTATAGCAGATGGGATTTACAGCAAATGGACATTTATAAAATAAGTATTTGCAATAAATTATATTTATAATAAATTATATTTATAAGGAGAGTTAATATGTTATCAACAAGCACTATTGCAGTATTAACTGCATTTGTACTTTATCTGGTTATTTTAATTGGAATAGGAATCTGGTCTATGAAAAAGACTTCAAGTACAGAAGATTATTTCTTAGGCGGAAGAGGCCTTGGCGGATGGGTTGCGGCACTGTCTGCACAGGCATCTGATATGAGCGGCTGGCTGCTTATGGGGCTTCCAGGTTCAATATATGCACTTGGTACAGGCCAGGCATGGATTGCTATAGGTTTATTTATTGGTACAGTATGTAACTGGCTGTTTATATCCAAAAGATTAAGGCGTTACACAATAGTTGCCAACAATTCCATGACACTTCCTGAATTTTTTGAAAACAGGTTCCATGACAAAAAAAAGATAATTTTAACAATATCTTCAATAGTAATTGTAATATTTTTCCTTGTATATACAGCTTCAGCACTAGCATCAGGAGGAAAGCTTTTTAATGCAGTATTTGGAATTGATTACCATATTGCACTTGCAATAGGTGCAATAGTAATTCTTATCTATACATTTCTTGGAGGTTTCCTTGCTGTATGTACAACTGACTTTGTACAAGGGATGCTTATGCTTGTAGGACTTATGGCAGTCCCAGTAATTGCTGTTTCATTTATTGATGGAAGTATTGAAGAACAGATTGTGGCAAGTAGTATAACAGGGACTTATAATGATTATATGAGCCTTTTTTCCAATGGTGGAAAACCTTACAGGTTTATTGATATACTTTCACAGCTTGCCTGGGGGCTTGGTTACTGTGGCATGCCACATATACTTGTACGTTTTATGGCAATAAAAAGTGAGAAAGAAATTAAAAAGTCAAGTACAGTTGCTATTATATGGTGCTTTTTATCACTTGTTGCAGCATGTATTATAGGTGTTCTTGGAAGGGCGTATTTTGGAAGTAATGTACTTGAAGATTCTGAAAATGTATTTATACAAATGATAAATAGTGTGTTTAACAACAAACTTGCACTTCCGTTTATTGGTGGTATATTTATATGTGGCATACTTGCTGCAATAATGTCTACTGCGGACTCACAGCTTTTAGTCTGTGCTTCTTCCGTATCAAAAGATATTTATAAAAATATTGTAAAACCTGGTGCAAGTGATAAAAAGGTATTGCAGATAAGCAGGATTACAGTTATTGTAGTAGCAGTTCTTGCATTTATAATAGCATGGGATCCAGAAAGCAGCATAATGGGGCTTGTATCAGATGCATGGGCAGGGCTCGGATCTGCATTTGGCCCGGTTGTAGTTGCCTCACTTTTCTGGAAAAGGACAAACCTTTATGGTGCAGTAGCAGGCATTGTATCAGGAGGGCTTACAGTTATTATATGGGACTACATACCACTTGCAGGCGGACAGACTATATATGCAGCAACAGGTATTTATTCACTTCTTGTTGGATTTTTTATAAGCTTTTTATTTATAATTGCAGTAAGCCTTTGCACAAAAGCACCAGGACAAGATATACTTGATGAATTTGAAAAGGCTAAAAAGGCGGCAGAATAACTTTAAATGGAATAAAAAGCCAGGATTTTTATTGCCATTTATGCCATGTAAAGAAAACCGGAATAATATTTTCTCCTTGTGTAATACTAATTATGCAAATATAATTTTAAATAACAGAAAAGGAGAGAATATGAGAAAAAAAGCTTATTTATTTATCACAGCAATGTCATTGTCGGTTATGCTCTTTGGCGGATGTGGCAATAAAAATAATAATAACTCCGCTACATCTCCTGGCACAGAAAACGGAACTGGCGGCAGTGGCAACAATGATTCTGGCACTGGTAATAACAATAATGATGACAGCCTGGCAGATGATTTAGAAGATGGTGCAGATGACATTATGGACGGTGCAGATGATGCAGCAGATGACCTTACAGGTGATGACAACAGCGGCACAGGCGGTACTACAGGAAATAATGGCGGTACAGGTGGTGCAGGCAGTGGTACAGGTACAGGAGGTACAGGTACTATTAATGATAATACCACTGGCAAAAACAATAATAATACCAATAATGATAATACCACTGGCAAAAACAATGATAATACCAATAATGATAATACCAATAATGGTATTACCAATAATGGTATTACTGATAATGACAATACCGCTGGCAAAAATGACAATGCCGGCAATGGAAATAATAAAGGCGGTGCTGCTAACAAGACAGATGGAAATAACAAGACAACAAATGGTAATAATAAAAATAATAAAAGGTAAAATTTAAAATATTTATAAGTTTTTTAAATTATTTGCATGTTAAAAGACCCTCTGGACATTAGTGTATAGTTTATATAAAATACATTTATGTACAGGGGGTATTATAATATATGGACAAAAGAAAACAAAGAATAACGGGAATTAAATAATATATGATGGTATAATTACAGCAGGAGGTGTTAAAAATGGAATGGACAAAGGCTATAGGGGAAGCAGTAAGTTATATTGAAGCAAATATAACAGAGGATATAACGGTAGATGATGTTGCAAGGCATGTGTGTATTTCACCTTTTTATTTCCATAAAGGTTTTAGTATGTTATGCGGTTACCCGCTTAAAGAATACATACGTAACCGCAGGCTTTCCCTTGCAGGGGAAGAGCTGGTTTCTGGAAATATTACAATTACAGATCTTGCAATGAAATACGGATATGATTCTCCTGGCAGTTTTACAAAGGCTTTTACACGTTTCCATGGAGTAACACCTATTGCAGCACGCAGGGAAAAAACAATGCTTAAAGCATTTGCCCCGCTTAAACTGATTATATCATTGGAAGGTGGTTATATAATGGATTATAAGATTACAAGAAAAGAAAGCTTTACAGTTATTGCATCATCTAAAAAATTTGGCTATGCCAATGCAAAAGAAGAAGTACCTTTATTCTGGCAGGAACATTCTGATGCTGGAAGATTTAAATATGTAGACGGCATGTTTGGCATTAATATTGACCCTGATATGGGTAATGAAAAGTTTGAATATCTTATAGCTGATATATATAATCCTGTAAAAGATATCCCAGAAGGTTTTGTAGTAAAGACAATTCCTGCATTTACATGGGCAGTATTTCCGGTAAAAGGTGCATTGCCAGAAGCTTTACAGGACATAAATACAAAAATATTTTCTGAATGGCTTCCAGCATTAAAAGAATATGAAGTGGCAGCAGGTTATTGTGTAGAAATGTATGATAATCCAGTTAATTACCCTGGTGGGGTAAAAGATGAAAATTATTATACAGAAATATGGATACCAGTGAAAAAGGCAGTTAAAATCTAATAAATTATACATATCCTGGAGTAATATTAATAATAAAACATAAAATATTGTCTGGTAATTGATGCATTTTGGCTTTATTATTTATGTCCAGCGAAACATGAAATAAAACATTAATCTATAAAATAGAGTGTATGGAAATATTAAGCGTATTTTACATGCACTTTATTTTATTTCAGCTATAGGTCTTATTTTTATTTATAAAGAAAAATAAGGTTTATGTAAGAAGTTTTAAATGCTATATTTAATATACACATTATATTAAAGTAAGAAGAAAGGAATAAAACAATATGGAAAAAGAAACTTTTTCACAGAGCCCCTTTTTTGCATACCATGCTGTTACAGAACAACCGGTGCATTCAGGACAGCATATTATTTTTGATGAAAACCACCATAATGGCGTTTATAAAAGGGTAATGGATAAAAAAGGGATTGTAAATGATAATATGTATCTTTTACTTTAGAGGAGGCTTTAAACTGGGCTGAATATTTTATAAGCCTTAAAAGAAAAACATTCCATGTTGTAAAATTTAAAATTACTGGAAGTAAATTTACAGGTGATGCAACAAAATGTTTTGATGCCACACCAGATAAAGATGAAAACTTAAGGCTGGCAGAAATATACTGGCAGAATAAAGAAAATCCAGATGGCAGCCCTGGGATTAAAGAAATACTAGTGGCAGGAGATATTGAAGTTGTGGAAATAGTAAAAGAGTTCCAGAAGCCATAATTATTTATTTTTCTGTAGGGTTATTGGCAAGAGGATATATTTGCACCTGGTATTTACAGAGGTAATTAATTTAAAATACCTGGAAAGTTACAGCCTGGCCAGGAGATAAAACCCAGTTTCTTAAGCATTTTTAAACTGGGATTACCTGGTATAAATAGTATTTAAAGAAAACGGAAAAGATTATAAATGTTATAGATGCTTTTCCGTTTTCTGTTTTTAATTATATCTTATAAATATTATATATCAGGCAAAGAAGCGTTCTACAAGTTTTTTTACAACTCCGTCTTCTACTTCAAAGAAAAACGGCATCCCAGGTTTGGAATTTTTATAAGTAGCAAGATATCTGCGGAAGAGTTCTTTATCTTTTGTATATGTAGCCATATAGCCATAAACTTTAATTACACTTTTATCATTTGTAAAATCACGTCCCCAGTCAAGAAATATAAATTCAGTGTTTTCATCTATTTTCCATGTTGTTGTTGTTTTGTCAGGGTTATTAAAATAATAGCCATTAACAAGGTCATATCCAGTATTAAGCCCAAGTTCTTTTATACGTTTTGTATCATCACTTTCAATATATTCAAGCGGGTCAACAATTAGGGAATCTTCTGTCATTTCCCGTACAAAAGCACAATCCATTATATCTGTATAATTATCATCTAAACCAGCTTCCCTCCACCAGTAATATGTTGGTTTTTTAGAGGGTTCTGGTTCTTTGGTAGTTTTTATTTTTGTAGCTGTTTCTGGTTTTATGCCTGCTTTTGGTTCTATATCTGGTTCTGCTGCCAGGTTTAAAGAATTGTTATCTTTATTATTAGTGGAAGTATTTTTTAAATTATTAATATTTTCTTTGCCTGTATTTTTCTGTGGAGGGTTACCCCCTGCAAATATAAATGTTGCTATAAGAATAACTATTGCGGATTTGGTTATTATTTTTGCTGGTTTTTTATAACCCATAATGTGTTTAATACGGCTTTTTGTTTCATTTTCACCAAAAGCTGCAAATGTTTTTACAAAAGTTTTTTTGCCTGATGCAAGTTTTAAAAGTGCTTCAGAATATTCTGCCCGTATAGAAGTACCAGTTTTTTTTATAACAGCTTCATCACATGACATTTCCATGTCTTTTTCAAAAAGGTGGAAAAAAAGCCATACAAGCGGGTTAAACCAGTGTATTGCAAGGGCAGCAAATGCAAGCAGTTTAACAAGGTAATCTTTACGGTATATATGTACCTGTTCATGTAGTATAATGTATTTGTACTCAGTGGCAGCCAGTGAAGAAGGAATGTAAATCCTTGGATTAAGTATGCCACATACAAAAGGTGATGTTATATAATCTGACAGGTAAATACAGCTATGGCTGGTTTTTAATAAGCCAGATATTAAATTCCCGTTTGCAGGCATTACAAGATTTTGGTATTCTTTAACTGGTACTGCGGCTAGAAGACAGCGGTGCAGGCGTAATGAAAGCCAGGCATTATGTACAAGCATAAATATAATTCCTGCAAACCATATTACTGTTAAAAAAGCCCAGGGTATATTGTAGCTGTCTTTGCTTCCAGGTATTTTAATACTTGCATTATCATTTGTACTGCCACTTAAAGATTTGCTGTTATTATTTTTATTTTGTACCTGTTTTATATTTTCTGGTTCCGTTATGCTTTTGGCGGTGGTATCTTTAAGCGGCTGTCTTATGCTTACAGTTCTCTCTGGAATTTTCTCTGTAATCTGTAACACAGATATATTAGTAGAAAATGAAACCGGGCATAAAAGCCTGAATAAAACAACACCCCATAACATATAACTGGACACTTTAGGGGCTTTAAAAAGAACAACCCTTAAAACAAGTACAACAAGTATTACAATGCTTCCAGTAAAACTCATTTTTAACACTGTCTGGAATAAACCTGCCATAATTAATCCCCCCTGTTCTCTTCAATAATTTTCTGCAATTCTGCAATTTCCGTTTCTGATAATTTTTTACGCCTTGTAAATGCTGCCATAAACTTTGGCAGTGAACCTTCAAATGTATCTTCTACAAACTGTTCACTCTGGTGTGAAAAATACTCTTCTTTTGATACAAGCGAAGAAACAATACTGTTATTATTCTGGAAAAGCCCCCTTTCACATACCCTGCGCAGTATAGTGTATGTTGTGGACTTTTTCCAGTTTAACTCCTTTGCACATAATTTTACAAGCATACTGGAAGATAATGGTTCATTGCTCCATATAATATCTGCAAATTTCATTTCAATTTCACCTAATTTATATTCTGCCATAAAAATACCCTATGCCTTTCTAATGCCCGTATGCTCATTGCTACAGGCACAAAATCTTAAATTTTTACTTTAAAAAAGCTGTGAAAAAATTCCCATATATTGTTTTTTCACATTAATTTCATTCTAGTTCACTATTAGCCGGCTATATATTTAGTTTACTAGCAGTAAACCAAAATGTCAATATATATTTTAAAAAAATTCCATGTACAGTTAATATTTGTGTACATGGAATTTTTTAGTATAGTACCAGGATGATGTAAAAAGAATTTTTAAGAAATTTATAGCCAGGCGGATATTTGCAATTCTTTTTGTTACTTACTTAATAAGGTTAAAAAGAATTTAACAATCCTTTTATGCCATCTTTTTTTAATATTCCTTTATAATAAGCGGCTTCTTTTTGTATAAGATTATCAATAACTTTAATGCCAAGAAGTTCTACAGGTGCTTTATCGTCTGTAAGTATATAATTTCCTGGATTATATTTTGAAATGTTGTTTTTTAATTCTGACATCAGAAGTTTTAATTCATAATTTTTAAGGATATTTATATTTTCACTAAATATGTTTTGTATATCCGGGTTACATGAAGCGAAAAGTTCCCTGTTTGTGGACTGTCCTACATTAACTGTATATACTTCACTGAATACAGAAGAAATTGTATCTGAAAGATACTGGTTTATATTTCCTTCACTTTCATCATGCATATTCATATTTACTACCATTACGCCATTATCTTTAAGATGGTTTTTTACACTTGTAAAAAATTCTATAGAGGACATTTGGAATGGTATAGTAATATCCTGGTATGCATCTACCATTATAACATCATATTTTTTATCTATGGCATTTAAAAATGCCCTGCCATCATATGTTGTTACATTTATATTGTCTGGCAGATGGAAGTATTTTTTTGAAAGCCATGTTATTTTTTCATCAATTTCAACGCCTTCAACCATTATGTCCCCAAAATACTTCCTGCACTGGAGGGCATATGTGCCTGTACCCATTCCAAGTACCAAAACTTCTAAGTCTTTAGTGTTCTTTCCATTGCCTGCTGCCATAAGAGGGGCAGCAAGTGCATAGTCATAGTACATCCCTGTAAGCCCTTCATCTTTCATATAGACAGACTGTACCCCAAACAATACATTTGTGGAAAGTATAACATTATTATCTGATTCTTTAACCTGGAGGTAGTTATAAACAGATTCCCCTTCATATGCAAGCCCGCTTTTCCAGAATACAAATGAATCTGAAGAACCTGTTGTAACGCATATAGCAAATATAATAACAGAAATAGTAGTTTTCTTTTTAAAAGATTTGCTGCCTGCAAAATAAACAAGGCAAAGTATAATTAAAATCCCTGAAAATATAAGAAGTGTAATGTTTGTCCCTACAGATGGTATTGTTATAAATGTAGGCACAAAAGTACCTATAATGCTTCCAATAGTGTTAAATGCACCTAGTGTACCTACAGTTTTTCCACTGTCAGAAAGGCTCTCTACAGAATATTTTGCAAGGGAAGGCGTAACAGTGCCAAGTAAAAATAATGGAAATACAAAGATTAACATGCAGGCGGCAAATGCAGCAATTATCAGGAAATTGCTGTCTACTGTTAATATAAGCAGTGCTGATATTCCTAAAATAATATATTTTCCAAGTACAGGTATTGCACCAATCCATATGGCAGCAATTAAAATTCTTGTATAAAGCTTTCCAGGACCAGGGTCTTTATCTGCACTTTTGCCACCGTAAATATTTCCAAGTGCCATTGCAATCATTATAGTGCCTATAATTATAGTCCATACAATCTGTGAAGAACTGAAATAAGGAGCTAAAAGCCTGCTTGCAGCAAGTTCAACAGCCATAACAGACATTCCAGCAAAAAATCCGGTAAGATATAAAAATAGTTTATTATTCATTGCCACCTCTCTAAAAATCATATTAATATAACTTTTAGATAATTATATCACTTTTTCTATATATAAAACAATATGGTTTAACAAAAATTTAAAAATATGGTAATAAAATAATATTGATATCCAGCGAGGAAAGTAATATACTATTGTATAAGGCGGGTTATGGTTTTTATTTGTTATAACCCCTGGCAATAATAAAATAAAGGGCAGTGGAATTATGAAAAGAAAAAATAAGAAGAATCCAGCAGATAATGAAGCAGCAACTATTGAAAGTACCAGTTTGCCGCCAGGTATTAATATGGGAGGGATTCCAGCAGGCAGAAGGACAGGCAGGAAAGGGTCTTTTAAAAAATGGTTTTTAATACCTGCTTTTACCCTGGTAGTGGCAGTTACAGTATATCTTGCAGGTGTTGTATACTATAAGTCGCATTTCCAGAAAGGGACTAATGTATATGGGACTGATGTTTCGCAGATGGAAGTGAAAGATTTTGAAGAAGGCCTTTCTGCTTATTCACTTAAAATAATACAAAAAGATAAGGATGGTATGGAGTTTGAAGAAGAATTTTCAAGTGAGGAACTTGGAGTAACAGTTTCTTCAACAGATGAACTTGTAGAGATTATGAATAAACAGAATGAATGGCTGTGGCCAATACACCAGAGTGCAGTTTATGCAGGAAAGCCAGCATTTATAGGCTGTAACACTGATAAGATAAGAACGGCTGTTAAAACATTAACTAATGCACAGAAGGAAAATACAATAAAACCAAAGGATGCATATATTTCAGATTATAAAAAAGGCAAGGGCTATAAAATAGTAAAAGAAACAGCAGGCAATGAACTTGATATAAATGCTGTTGTAAAGGCTGTAGAAAGTGCTGTTAAAGGCTTAAGTCCTGAGATAGACTGTGAGGAACTTGGACTTTATAAAAAGCCTGAAGTAACTTCAGATAATAAAAAACTAGTTAAACTGCTTAATAAGCTTAATAAGTATACAAGTACAGATATAACTTATGAATTTGGGGATAATACAGAAGTACTTGATGGTGATATAATTAATACATGGATTTCTGTTAAAAAAGGCAATGTAAAGATTGATGAAGAAAAGGTATCAGAATTTGTTGCTTCCATCAGGAAAAAATATGACACAATTTTCCGTCCACGCAAGTTTAAAACAAGCTATGGACAGACTATTACAATAGCAGAGGGGGACTATGGCTGGTGGACAAATACACCACAGGAGATAAAAGAACTTAAAAAGTTAATTAAAAAAGGTAAAAAGGGAAAGAGGACACCTTGTTATTACCAGACTGCTGACCAGTATGGCAATCGTGATTATGGTGATACTTATGTAGAAGTAAACCTTACAGCACAGCATGTTATTTTATATAAAGATGGTGAAATGGTGCTTGAAACAGATTGTGTTACAGGCAACAGCGCACGCGGTTTTGATACACCAGCGGGGGTATATGGCATTACATACAAACAGCGTGATGCTACACTTAACGGGGAGAATTATTCTACTCCTGTAAGTTACTGGATGCCATTTAATAAAAATATAGGCCTGCATGATGCCGGGTGGAGAAGTTCATTTGGCGGGGAACTTTATAAGACAAGCGGTTCACATGGCTGTGTAAACCTTCCGCCAGAAGCTGCTAAAAGGATATATGAAGTAATACAGACAGGAACACCAGTAATATGTTATAACCTGCCTGGTTCAAAAGGCGGGAATATTGCAAAAGCAGCAGGGCAGGACTTATAAAAACATATAATAAAAACAGGGGGCATACATTAAATGCCTCCTGTTTTTAAATTAGCTTTTAAAATCCTGGTAATCCAGCCCCGGTGCTTAAGAAGCATGAATTTTAAAGGGATGGTTTTATAAGGTTAAATTTTTGGAAAGCCACCAGGACAAAAAGTTTTTTATAATGTGTCTGACAATGCTTCCCACTGTTCCATAAGTTCTTCAAGCTTGTTTCCATTGGCTTCATGTTCCTTGGAAAGTTCCTGTAATAACTGTATGTTTGTACTATTGGCGGGATCTGAAAGCTGTGAATCTATTTCTGCATTGCGTGTTTCAAGCTGTTCTATTTCTGCTTCTGTCTTTTTAAGTTCACTTTCTATTTTACGCAGCCTTGCCTGTTCTTCTTTCTGCTGCTGCCAGCTTAATTTACTGCCAGCTACAGAAGTTTCTTCCGTACTGCTGCCAGCCTGTATATCTGTAACAAGTTGTGCTCTTTCTGCATCCTCTTTTTTTTCAAGGTAATAATCATAATTTCCAGGATAGTTTACTATTTGTTTTTGAGTAAGGTTTAATATTCTTGAAGCAGTTGTATTTATAAAATACCTGTCATGTGATACATATAAAATAGTGCCTTCAAAATTATTAACCGCGTGTTCCAGTATTTCCTTAGAATCAATGTCAAGGTGGTTGGTAGGCTCATCAAGCAGCAAAAAATTAGCATCAGAAAGCATAAGTTTTGCAAGTGATACACGTCCCCTTTCACCGCCACTTAAGTTTTTAATCTGTTTAAATACATCATCACCAGTAAAAAGAAAAGCCGCCAGTACATTACGTACCCTTGTATTATTCATATCAGGATATGTATCCTGTATTTCATCAAATAATGTTTTTTCAGGGTGAAGTACCTGGTGTTCCTGGTCATAATATGCAACCTGTACATTAGTGCCAAATTTTACTTGTCCATCAAAACCAGTACCAGAACCATACATTCCCATAAGGATTTTAAGTATGGTAGTTTTACCTGTGCCGTTATCACCAATTATTGCAACATGTTCACCTCTTTTTATATCAAAGTTTATATCTGAAAAAAGTTCGTGGCTTCCATAACTTTTAGAAAGCCCTTTTACAGAAAGTACATCATTTCCGCTTTGTATGCGTGGTTTAAAAAGAAGGTTCATTTTAGTGTTTTCTTCCACAGGTTTGTCTATGCGTTCTATTTTATCAAGCATTTTTTCACGGCTTTCAGCCCTTTTAATGGATTTTTCCCTGTTAAATGATTTAAGCTTTGCAATAACTTCTTCCTGGTGTTTTATTTCTGCCTGCTGGTTAAGGTACTGTTTCATAAGTGCTTCTATTGCTGCCTGTTTTTTCTTTGAATATTCTGTATAATTTCCCTGGAATACAGTACATTTTGCCTGCCTCAATTCAATTATTTTTGTTGCAATTTTATCAAGGAAATACCTGTCATGTGCAACAACAAGCACAGCTCCTTTATAACTTGAAAGATATCCTTCAAGCCACTGGATTGAATTTATGTCAAGGTGGTTTGCAGGTTCATCAAGAATAACCAGTTCTGGTTTTTTTAGCAGCATCATTGCAAGGGCAACCCTTGTTTTTTCACCGCCAGACAGGGATTGTACAGGCTGGCCAAAGTCATTTTCATTAAAGCCAAGCCCCTTAAGTACACCTGTAATTTCACTTTCATATGAATAACCGCCAAGACGTTCAAAATCCTGCCTTGCCTGGTCATGCTGCTTAATAAGGTTTTCTAGTGTTTCCCCCTCTGCATTATCCATTTGTTTTGATAAATTTTCAAGACGTTTTCCGAGTTCTTTAATTTCAGGCCTGGCATTATGCATTTCTTCTAAAATGCTTTTATCAGAATTATATTCCTGGTTCTGTGCAAAATATCCTACAGAAACATCTTTGCGTATAACCACTTCACCACTGTCTGCTTCAAGTTCATTCATAATAATTTTTATAAGCGTTGACTTGCCAGAACCATTTATGCCTGCTATAGCAGCTTTTTCATTATCATTTATATGAAAAGATACATCATTTAAAACAGTATTTGTTAAAAAAGTTTTAGTAATATGGCTGCATTGTAAAATCATGTAATTCCCCATTTCTGTATAAAAAATTTTAGATAAATTACTATAATAAATCATTATTATAGACTAATATCTGAAAAAAGGCAAATATACAATCTTTAAACCACGTCCGTTTCATAAATTTTTGATTATATATAAACAGGAGATAATTTATAGTTATCTGTGGTTTGTTTTAAATAAGAGGCCAGAATGTTATGTCCTGGCAAGTCCAAAGTAATCCTACAGGCAACCCGCTTCCGCTTGCCTGTAGGATTACTTTGGACTTGCCAGGGCATAGTATTTTAATTTTTTTCTTAACTAAATGACATTGTATCGTAGTGGGAACGTGCCTGCTACAGAAAATATATAAAACTGCTGCATGTACACAGCATTTAATATATACAAACAAAAGACCAATGCAGGATAACTATAAATTATCTCCTGTTTATATATAATCAAAAATTTATGAAACAGACATGGGTTATGGCAGACACTATGATAGAATTTATACCAGGTATAATGGATTATCTGGCAGGCTATAAAACAAATGAAAAGCAGTATATAGTAAAGGCAGATATAAATA
Organism: uncultured Lachnospiraceae bacterium; assembly: GCA_910586555.1. GTDB lineage: Bacteria > Bacillota > Clostridia > Lachnospirales > Lachnospiraceae > Butyribacter. The sequence goes on along the minus strand of CAJUJY010000060.1, from coordinate 5,246 downwards.
TACTATATTTATAGTGTATTTATATCTGTTTCTTTTGTATGTCCATAACAAAGTCTTGACACATTCACGGGGAGGGAGATATAATGTTCATGGCAATCTTGCCAGATATTGCCAGGTTTTGCAGGTTACCATAAATTTTTAAATATAAATAAATGGAGGTCTTGAATGAAATTTAATAAGAAGGCTGTTGCAATGCTTTTATCTGTTTCACTAGCCGCACAAGGAAATGTGGTGGTTAAGGCAGCAGCAGGCAAGTTATCAGTAACAAAAAGCATTACAATTACAGAAGGGGATAAAAAAACAATTAAAGTAAAAGGTTCTTTTATAAAGTCAAAAGCATTTAAAAGTACCAGTAAAAAAATTGCAACTGTAAATAAAAAAGGTGTGGTAACCGCAGTTTCTAAAGGAAAGTGCAAAGTAAAGATTACTGTAAAATACCGCAAAAATAAAAATGCAAAAAAAGTATTTATAAAAAAATTTACAACAAAGATTATAGTAAATACAAAACCAGAAAAAACGCAAGAACCAGAAGAAACAAATACACCAGTAATAACAGAATTGCCAGAAATAACAAATGCACCAGAGGCAGCAGTCCAGCCGGAAGTAACAAATACACCAGTAACAGTTAAACCAGTTACAACAATTAAACCGCAGATAACAAAAGCACCAGTTGTAACGGCTAAACCACAAATAACAAAAACACCAGTTGCAACAGCTAAACCAGAAACAACGAAAACACCATTGCCAACAGCTAAACCAGAAGCAACGGAAACACCAGCACCAACGGCTAAACCAGAGATAACAAATACACCACTGGCAACAGCTAAGCCAGAAGTAACGAAAACACCAGTACCAACGGTTAAACCAGAAACAACAAATGCACCAGTGCCAGCAAATACACCAATTCCATCTGCAAGTGTGCCAGGTACAATAGTTCCAGAAGAGAGCAGCACGCCAGTACAGACTTTGGGAAAAAATGATTATGATGTAAAATTTTTAACTAAAATAATCCAGGAACAAAGGGAACTAGGTGCAACTGTTAGTGAGGATTTGGATAGTGGGGAATATACATGGTCAAAAGATGGCAGACTGGCAGGAATTGCATGGAATAATAAGAATCTCAAAGGTGATGTAAGTATACCATATGGAAGTGAAGATACTTTTTTAGTAAACATTGATGTGGGCAATAATACGGAATTAAATTCAGTAACGTGCGCTTATAGCAGACTGGAAAGTATTAATGTAAGTAACTGCAAGGCATTAAAGGAATTACATTGTTTCCATAACCAGCTAACAAACATTGATGTAAGCAGTTGTACAAAATTAGACTGGCTGGATTGTACATATAACCAGATTACAAGCCTTGATGTAAAAAATTGTAAGGAATTAAGGCTGCTTTACTGTACAGATAACCAGCTTGCAAATCTTGATGTAAACGGATTAACAAAATTAGAAAATTTATATTGTGACAGAAACCAGTTAATACAGCTTAATGTAAGTGGCTGTAAAGAATTGCAAAGCCTGTCTTGTATGTATAACACGTTACAAAACCTTGATGCAAGCGGATTAACAGGACTAACAAAACTGGAATGTGGTAACAACCCGCTTACAAACCTTAATGTAAATGGCTGTACATTATTAGAAGAGTTAGATTGTGCTGTTAATAACTTGTCAAACCTTGATTTAAGTACTTCCCCGGCATTAAAAAAATTATTTTGTGGCACTAACCAGCTTGCAAAACTTGATTTAAACGGCTGTACATTATTGGAAGTAATATGGTGTGAGTATAACCAGCTAACAAACCTTAATGTAAGTGGTTTTACAATGCTTAGTGATTTTTTCTGTGATAATAATAAATTGCTAAATATTAACTTAAGCGGTTGTACATCATTAAAAAATTTTACATGTCTTAAAAACCAGTTACAAAGCCTTGATGTAAGTGATTGTAAAAAACTGGAATCTCTGAATTGCAGTGAAAACCAGCTTGAAAAACTTAATCTGGGTAATCTCGCATTATTAAAAGAACTTGTATGTTTTATAAATAATTTAACAGAACTTGATATAAGCAAGTGTACATCATTATATTTTTTGCAGTGTTTTGATAATAAATTGTCAAGTATTGACATTAGTAATTGCAAAATTGTAAAAGATAGTAATAATGTACAGTGTGATTTGGGCGTAACCATTATAGACAATAAAACCCAATAATTTTAAAACAATTCTATATATATAAAAAACTGGCATACCAAAGGAAGAAATAATAACCTGGCAGTTTTCCAGAATATACCAGAATGTTTTAAGCATTAAAGTAAATTTTTAAAATTTAAAAATAAAGGGAGGAATTTAGAAATGAAGCTAAATAAAAAAGTTATTGCAATAGCAATTGTTATTGCATTATCTGTTTCATTAGTTCCACAAGGGAATATGGCAGTTACAGCAGCGGCAGCAGGCACACCGTCAGCAACAAAGAGCATTACTATTACAGAAGGAATGAAAAAAACAATTAAAGTAAAAGGTTCTTTTATAAAGTCAAAAGCATTTAAAAGCACAAATAAAAAAATAGCAACTGTAAATAAAAAAGGTGTGGTAACAGCAGTTTCTAAAGGAAAGTGCAAAGTAAAGATTACTGTAAAATACCGTAAAAGCAAAAATGCAAAAAAATTATTTACAAAAAAACTTACAACAAAGATTATAGTAAATTCAAAGCCAGAAAAGACACAACAACCAGAAATAACGCAAGAACCATCTGGCACACAAAATCCTGTAATAACACAAGAACCAGTAACAGAAACAACAAAGACCCCAGAAACACAAGAACCAGTAAATACAACACCACTAGAAAATACGCCGGCAGCGGAAACAACAAAAAACCCAGAAACTTCACAAACCCCAGGTGCTTCACCTTCAGCAGTACCATCACAAACCCCGGTAACAGAAGCAACAGCTTCACCTGTAGTAACACAAACACCAGAAACAACAATACCATCAGGATATTATCCAGTTTATGTGCCACAGGATAAGAAAACACCAGCACCAGAGGGTACAAAGACACCAGCACCTTCACCATCAGCAAGTGCAGCAGTAACAGAAGCACCAGTTCCTCCACCATCAGCAAGTGCAGCAGTAACAGAAACACCAGTCCCTCCAGAAGAAAGCAGTTCACCAGAGCCTTCTGATGGCAAAAATGAACATGATGTAACTGTACTAAAAGAGCTTATTAAAAAACAGATAGAAGCAGGTGCAACTGTTAGTGAAGATTTAGACAGTAGTGAATATACATGGGACAAAAACGGAAGCCTGACAGGCATTTACTGGCCGGCAAAAGGGCTTACAGGAGAAATTTCTCTTACATATTTAAATTTTAGCAATTTGTCAGATATAGATTTTAGTGATAATACAGAGTTAGAATGGCTGCATAGTATTTCTTATCATTATGATGGCGGAGGTTATACAAGCCATTTGTCTAATATTAATGTAACAGGATGCACAGGCCTGATAACTTTGTCTTGCGAGGGCAATAAATTGGAAAGCCTTGATCTTGGTAGTTGTATATCATTAAAAACTGTTAATTGTTCTTCAAATCCAAAACTGGCAAATTTAAATATAAGTGGCTGTGCTATATTGGAAAAGTTAAGATGTGATGGAGAGTCATTGCCAGGTCTTGATATAAGCAAAAACACAAATTTAAAGGAACTAATTATTGATGCCTCTCTTAATAATAAATTTACAAGTATTGATTTAAGCCAAAATACTGCTTTGGTAACATTACATCTTTATGGGAATTTTACAGAACTTGATTTAAGTAAAAATATAGAACTACAAGAGCTTGAGTGCTATAATAATGAACTAACAGAGCTTGACTTAAGTAATAATACCAGATTAAAAAGAGTGGAATGTAGTGATAATAAATTGGTGGAACTTAATATAAGCAATAACACAGTGCTGGAGCATTTAGAATGCCAGGGAAACCAGCTTAAGGAGCTTGATTTAAGTAATGACAAGGCATTGAGCTATTTAGATTGCAGTTCTAACCAGCTAGAAAAGCTTATATTAAGTAATAATATATCATTATACCAGTTTGATTGCCGTAATAACAAGCTGGTAAATCTGGATTTAAGCAGTAGTATAGAATTATATGATTTGAATTGTAGTTCCAACCAGCTTACAGAACTTGACTTAAGCAAAAATATAAATTTAGGTGATTTGAATTGTAAACAAAATAATCTTCAAAACCTTGATGTAAGCAACTGTAAAAATTTAGAAAATTTAATCTCTGATAAAGATTTAATAATTACAGGCTGGCCTAGGAATTAGGTAATTTTTACTGTTTATATTTAAAAATATTATTACTGGCAAGCCAGGTTTAAAAACATTGTTTAAAACCAAAAAATAAAGCAGCAATATTAAATTTTTAAAATAAAGCTGCTTTATTTTTATTTATATAAAATCCTGTATTCCTGCTGCTTTTTCAATTTCTTTAAAGTCAATATATAACCCGTTAAATATATTTACTTTAATTGTTGCCATAAATGTATAAACTACGCTTATAATATTCTTTTCAAAATAATTTACACTTACGGTTTTACGTTCCGGGTCAACAATCCAGTATTCCCTCACCCCGTAATTTTTATAATAATATAATTTGCGTATATAATCATCTGAAGGGTTTCCTGGAGATACAATTTCAGCAATAAAATCAGGAGCGCCATTACAGCGTTTGTAATCTAATTTATTTTTGTCACATACAACCATAATATCAGGCTGTACAATGGTAAGTGGGTTATCAGAAAGTTTTACATCAAATGGGGCATGGAATACTTTACAAGAGCCTTTATTATTTTTTATATAAGTATTTATTATAGTGGAAAGTTCCATGGAAATTGTCTGGTGTACTTGTGACGGGCTTGCCATATCATAAGCTATGCCATCAAATACTTCTGTCTTTCTTTCATCTGGAATGTTTTCATAGTATTCCAGTGTAATGTTTTCTGTTTGTTCCTTTAGTGCAGGCATATAAAACACTTCCTTTTCTTTTAAATTTTATAATAATGGTATTATATATTACAAGGCCTGGATTTGCAATTATTCCTTTTAAACAATACAAAAAACAAGAAAAAACAGGAATAAAAGGCCAGAGAAAAATATTATAATAAAAAATATATATAAAATTATAATATCTTGCATATAATTAGTAAACGGTGGATAGCATGTACCTAGACCAAACCTGACAAATATGAGACAATAGA
>CAJUJY010000059.1 GCA_910586555.1 uncultured Lachnospiraceae bacterium | reverse complement strand
TTGCTTACTTGAGTCTTCCAAGATTTGTGAGATTTTTGAAAATTGATTTCCGTGAGATATGGGACAATACCATTGACAAAGCAGGCAGCTATTGTTATAATTTAAAACATATTTGTAATAGTTTTGTAATGATTTAGCCATTTTACTAACATACAAGATGGCAACTGCCTGGCAGATATCTAGCGGAGGATAAAATGAGAAAAAATATTGTAAAATTTTTTGCTGCGGGTGTAGCTGTTATATCATGTACAGTTATACCTGCTACGGGAAAGGGTGTAGCCACAGTTGAGGAAAAACCACTGGCAGGCCTTACACTCTCCCTTGAAAAATATTGTAATGCAGTTATTACTGATATTGTAAATGAAGAAAAAAGGGACAGGGAGGCAGAAGATATACAAGACAGCACAGCTAAAACAGATAAAACCACTGGCAGGGAGGCAAAGACAGACAGTAAAAAAACTACTATAAAAGCAAACTCATCATCAAATAACATAGAAACAGAAGAAGAATTTAAACTTAATCTTGTCTATGACAGGCTTGGGGTTGCTAATGTACATAATTATCTTAATGTACGCAAATCACCTGGTGAAAGTTCTAAAATTGTTGGTAAAATGACAAAAAACTCAGGCTGTAATGTTTACAAGATAAAAGATGGATGGGCAAAGATTGTATCAGGTAAAGTAAATGGATGGGTAAAGGCAGAATACCTTATTACTGACCAGGAAGCAGAAGCACGGGCAAAGCGGGTAGCAACATTAAGGGCAACTGTATCTACTGAAACATTAAATGTACGTACCCTTCCTACGATTGACTCCGCTATTTATGACCAGATTTCAGCAGACGAAGAATACAGGGTTGCTGAGGATAATATTACAGAAGACTGGATTAAAAGATATATTGCAAAATACTGTTCAAAAAAAGACCTTCGTGGTATTGATATTGAAAAAATGTATAAAGATGCAAGCAACTGGGTAATGCTTAAAATAGATGAAGAAAGGATGTTTGTAAGTAAGGATTTTATAAATTTCACATATAACCTTAACAGGGCTGTTACAATAAAACAGCCATCACACAGGGGCAATTCAGGTTCATCAGGCAGCACAGGCACTTCCACATCTTCTTCAATAGCAGACTATGCAATGCAGTTTCTTGGCAACAAGTATGTATGGGGTGGTACAAGCCTTACAAACGGTACTGACTGTTCAGGGTTTGTAATGCGTATATATGAGCATTTTGGTTATTACCTTCCACGTACATCAAGGGCACAGGCAGAAGCAACAAAAAGTGTAAGCAGCCAGGATGTACAGGTTGGTGACCTGTTCTTTTATGGAAGCGGTTCAACAGTAAACCATGTTGCATTATATATAGGCGGCGGGCAGATTATACATGCAAGCAATTCAAGGGATGGAATTAAAATTTCAAGTGCTTACTACCGCCAGCCATTAAAAATCGGACGTGTAATGTAGATAAAAATTTTACCAATAAGGCACTGCAAAAGCAGTGCCTGTTTTAGCAAAAATATTTATACTTGTTATTTATTTTGCTATTTGTGCCGCCAAAGGCGGCAGGGGGGGATTTTTATGGATAATACTTATATAATTACAGTTATTGTTGTAATACTTGTAATTCTTCTTATTATTAAAGGGATTTATGATGATAAAAAATACAAACGAAGGGTTTATACACATATTAAGAATACATGGGGGAAGCCATCAAGGAAAGAGTATTCCAATGAAGTCCTTGAAGCCATAAAGTATTATTATAACCAGAATGCATCAGATGGTGATGTTGATAATATAACATGTAATGATCTTGATATGGATGCAGTTTTTGCACAGGCTAACCATACAATGACATCTATAGGTGAAGAATACCTGTATGCACTTTTACGCAAACCAGTTACAGATATTTCTGTGCTTAAGGAAAGGGAAGATACAATTAATTTTATACAGGCAGATGAAGAGGAACGCATAAAATTGCAGATAGCACTTTCAGGAATGGGCAAACTGGATAAAATCCCTGTATATAGTTACGTTGAAAGAATAAGGGACATGGACACAGGAAATAAGATTTACCATATATGCTGTGGGGCAGCGCTTACTGCATCAATATGCCTGTGCATGGTGAAACCTGCCATAATGGTTTTAATAACAGCCTTATTAGTTATACACAATGTATTAATGTATTACAAAAGCAAAGCAAAAACAGATCCCTATATTAAAGTTTTTACATTTATAGCAAGGACTATAAGACAGTCAGAAAGCATTGCAGGCACAAATATAAAGGGGCTTGGTGTATATAATAAACGCCTTGTTTCATGTGTACATTGTTTTAAGAAATTTAGCAGGAATAACTGGCTTGTTTCATGTGGCGGCATGAGTGGCAGCATACTTGATTCATTAATGGATTATATAAGGATTCTTTTCCATGTAGATTTAGTGAAAATTGCTAATATGGCTTGTGAACTTAAAAAACATGAAAAGGAGTTAATGGAAATTTATAATATAACAGGATATATAGACAGCATGGTTTCCATTGCATCATTCCGGGCAGGGGCAGGAAGCTGGTGCGTACCAGGACTTTTTATGGCACAAAACAAAAGGGAAATAACAATGGAATTTAAAGGCCTGTACCACCCACTTATAGACCACCCTGTTAAAAATTCCGCCAGTGTAAAGAAAAGTGTGCTTATTACGGGATCTAATGCATCAGGCAAATCAGTATTTATAAAGACTGTTGCAATAAATGCAATATTTGCGCAGACAATCCATACAGTACTTGCAGACAGCTATAATTCATGTTTTTTTAATATATATTCATCAATGGCATTAAGAGATGATATTTTCTGTAATGAAAGTTATTATATTGTAGAGATAAAATCACTTAAAAGGATAATTGACAGGACAGGCAAAGCAGATATTCCAGTATTGTGTTTTATAGATGAGGTTTTAAGGGGTACAAATACACTTGAACGTATAGCCTCATCCTCCCAGATACTTAAACATATATCAGAAGCAAATGCTATGTGTTTCGCTGCTACACATGACCTGGAACTTGCCAAGATACTGTCAGGGGGTTTTGACAATTACCACTTTGAAGAAACAGTTAAAGAAAACAATGTTACATTTGATTATAAACTCAGGAAAGGTACTACAAATACACGCAATGCAATAAAACTTCTGGATATGACAGGATATAACAAAGAAATTACAAATGGTGCAGAAAGGGCTGCACAGTTTTTTCTTGAAAATGGTTTCTGGGCTGTATAAATGAAATTCTGCCAGGCAATAATAATACTAAGGATAAAAAAAGAACCGGCAGCAGAATGGAGGCCCTATGAGAAGTATAACTAAATATTTATGCAGTATATGTGCATTGCTTTTTATATTTGCCATTGGCAATTATATATGTTATAAATCTGCCCTTGTGCATTTTGAGAAAATGCAGTTAAGCAGCGAAGAAAAAGTTTATAATGAAATTGATGCCATTGTTACAGATAAAGTGGAGTCAAGATATGAAGAACTGTCTGAAAGACAGCAGAAATCCCAGGAAGATACTATAGCAGCAGATACAAGTGATTATGATACACTTTCTGTACAGACTGTGTACCAGATTGAAAATTATGATGTTGTAAAAGATACCACAGTTACTGAATATGAAACACTTCCAGAAGAACTTGTAGGCCTTAAAAGAGAGGGTGCAGATAATTACTGCAAAAACTACATGAAAGATGTGCCAGCAGAAGAGTTTTTAAAGGGGCTGCAAAGCATGGGAGTTACAAGCTTTTCAAATGACCGGCTTGTTGTAAGGAAAATATATGATAGTTCTAAGGTAAAATACAGGTACTACCTTATTGCAGTTGATGGTGAAGTGGTTGCATATTATGGGGACAAAAAAACAGTCTATGAATATACAGGCATAGAAACATCAAGCCTCCATGCAAAAGAAAGACGTGCACTTAAAAAAGGAATAGAGGTGCAGGATGAAGATGAATTATACAATATACTTGAAAATTATTCCTCTTAAATGGACTATCTGCCATTTAAAAAGCAGGGTTTTATAATAAGACTAGTATTTAAATTTCTACTTTTATAATTTTATTAATTACTCTGGAAAGGCATGGATATTTATATGAAAAGTACAGAAATACTAATTGCAGGAGGCGGGGCAGCAGGTATGATGGCTGCCCTTGCTGCGTCAGGAAACTGCGGAAATATAACTATTGTTGAAAAAATGCCACAGCTTGGCAAAAAGATACTTGCAACAGGTAATGGCAGGTGCAATTATACAAATTATTACCAGTCAGAAGAGTGTTACAGAGGCACTGACAGCCGGTTTGCATGGAATGTATTACAGAAATTTGGCTGTATGGAAACAGTAGAATTATTTAAAACATATGGAATTATGCCGTATGAGAAAAATGGTTATATATACCCTGTGTCAGAGCAGGCAATAGACGTAAGGAATGTGCTTAAAAGGCAGATTGAAAGTAAAGGTGTGGATATACATACAAATGAAAAGATTATAAATGTAAAGTTGCATTTAAATACGAAAACCAGAAAAAATTATGGCTTTATTGCAGAAACAGACAAAAACCAGTATTATGCCAGGAAATTAATACTGGCAACAGGAGGCAAGGCGGGAGCTGTACATGGTTCTGATGGTTCTGGCTATAAGATTGCACAATCTTTAGGGCACTCATTAGTCCCGCCAGTTGCAGCGCTATCATCATGCATATTAAATGAAAAATTTTTAAAAGAATGGGCAGGCACCAGGACAAAGGGGACTGTTGCAGCATATAGTGAAACAGGACAGTTACTTTCTAAAGACAGTGGTGAACTCCAGTTCGTAGCACAAGGAATATCAGGCATACCCGTATTCCAGGTTAGCAGGTACATATCAAGAGAACTATACTATAAGAAAAAACCATATCTGGTTATAGATATTATGCCTTTATACAGCACAGAAGAAATTATAAATGAATTAAAAAAACGTATTAAAAACCCTGCAAACCACACGGCGGGTGATATATTTGAAGGTATTATAAACAACAGGCTTGCACAGGCACTTCTTAAAAAATGTAACATACCAGTAAAAAGGGCGGCATCAGGCATTACAAGCCAGGAAATAATTAAAATTGCAAAAACAATAAAAAAATGGCGGCTAATCCCAAAAGCAACAGGCGGTTTTGATAAAGCACAGGTAACATGCGGAGGAGTTTTAACATCAGAAATAAATAATGGCACAATGGAATCAAAAATTTGCCACGGGCTTTATTTTGCAGGTGAAATAATAGATATTGATGGCATATGTGGCGGCTATAACTTACAATGGGCATGGACAAGTGGGTATATTGCAGGCACTTCTGCCACAGAAAGCCTTAATTAAAAGCCTTAAGCCAAATGATATCCGTTTGACAGGGCTTGCTTAATATAAGGTTAAAGAACTATTTTACTGTTATATATAATGCTTATAGCAACATGGCCGGAAATATGTTATACTGTAAAAAAACAGGAAAGGATAATTAAATTATGTTAAAAGGAAAAGTAGCAATAGTAACAGGCGGGACAAGGGGTATAGGATTTGAAATAGTCCGCAAATACCTTGCTAATAGTGCAAAGGTTATATTATTTGGTTCACGCCAGGAAACAGTAGACAAAGCATTACAAAAACTTAACGAAGAAAACCCTTTATGGGAAGCAGAAGGCATGTGTCCAAAACTTACAGATGCCAAAGAGGTAGAAGAAGCTATAAACAAAGTATATGAAAAATACAAAAGAATTGATATCCTGGTAAACAATGCAGGAATTTCACAAAATACCCCATTATATAATTATACAGCAGAAGAATTTGATAAAGTAATTGACTTAAATATAAAAGCAGTTTTTTATGCAATCCTTCCAGCAGCAAAAATTATGAAAGAACAGGGGGGCGGCTGTATTATTAACACAAGTTCCATGGTAAGTATATCAGGACAGCCAGCAGGTGTGGGATATCCTGCCAGCAAATTTGCAGTAAATGGCATTACAATTTCACTTGCCAGGGAACTTGGCAAAGATAAAATACGTGTCAATGCAGTTGCACCAGGTGTAACAAGGACAGATATGGTAGCAGCACTGCCAGAACAGACAGTACAGGCAATCTCAGCAAGAATACCACTTGGAAGGGCAGGAGAACCAGAAGAAGTTGCAGATGCATTCCTGTACCTTGCAAGTGACATGGCAAGTTATGTAACAGGGGAGATATTGTCAGTAGATGGGGCATCAAAAGCTTAAAATGCCATGAAAACAAAACTGTAATCAATAAACAATAATATGTAAAAAATAAAATTGCCGGAAATTAGGTGATAATAAAGTTTCTGGCAATTTTTACTTTTATGTGGAAATTCCAGTATACCCCCTTTTTTTTTAATTTAACAGCATTAGATTTTTTGCTTGAAAATCCAGTTAAAAAAATATATAATTAACTGGTATAATTATAAAAGCTTGGCTGTTATATTGTATAACTATCGTTTTTATTAAATAATAATATGGAAAAGGCATGAAGAGGTAATATATGTATATAAAAATTGAAGGATCAGAAATATCTGCATTTGCAAATAAAGAAATTATATTATTTGGAGCATCTTCTACAGGCATGAAAGCATTAGAAGAATTTGAACAGGAACATTCTGTAGTAATAGGATTTTGTGATAATAACCGTGCAAAACGTGGAACAAAGCTTTGTGGGTATGAAATATATTCACCAGAAGATATACAGGAAATGGCATTAAAAAATCCTTCTTTATCAATTATGATTACAAGTACATATGATAAAGAAATTTTTAAACAATTGAAAGAAATGGGACTGAAAAATGTATATATTGTAAAAACGGGAGTTTTACATGAAAAATTACCATATAGTAAGTTTACTAATATTATTTTAAATAAAAAAGAAGCTAATCAGAAAATAACCGGAATGATACAGAGTAAAATTCCATTTTTTATAGGCCGTATAGGTTCGGTAGAATTAGAAATACTATGTAATTATAAATATTTTACTGGCAGGATAGACGGGACGGATGTATCTTATACCAGAAATATTAAAGATATATTATGCAAATGTTGTGGTTTTTTCCCAGCAGAAGATAAATTGCTGGACCAGTTTTGTGAGATATATTTTAAAGATATCAAAGAAGCAGATTTATTATGGAGCATGTGGGAGTCAAAATATGAAGATAAATTATATCATGATTGTTGTCCTGGCACAAAGCTTGCTCTTTATGATGATACAGGATTTCCAATATCAGAACCTCTTCCTTGGACAAGTGCCTTAGAAGATAAAAAAGTATTAGTAGTCCATCCATTTGAAAAATCAATACAAAATAATTATAAGCAAAGGGACAAGTTATTTACAAATAAAAATTTTATGCCTGGATTTGAATTGGTTACTTTAAAGGCAGTACAGACTATAGCAGACAACAGGGAAACGCAATATAAGGACTGGTTTGAGGCTTTAGACAGTATGAAAAAATCAATAGAACAGACAGATTTTGACATAGCTTTAATTGGTGCAGGAGCATATGGTTTTCCACTGGGTGCTTATGTAAAAAAACTTGGCAGGCAAGCGTTACATATAGGTGGAATGTTACAGCTTTATTTTGGAATCCGTGGCAAATACTATGACCAGTTCCAGTATCATAATGAATACTGGACAAGACCTACGGAAGAGGAAAAGCCAAAAGGTTTTGAAAAAGTAGAAGCAGGAAGATACTGGTAGAAATAAGAATATTGCAATGAAAGAATATTGCATATAAAAATATTTAGGATAGAAAGAAAATAACAGAAAGCAGGAAACAGAAATGGATTTTGAATATATTATTGTACAAGCAGGCGGTAAAGGCACACGCATGGAATACCTTACAGCCAATAAACCTAAATGTCTTGTATCTGTTAATAAATTACCTATGTTGTTTCATTTGTTTAAAAAATATCCAGATAAAAAATTTATTATAATAGGTGATTACAAATATGATGTATTGCGGGAGTATCTTAAGGCATTTGCTAAAGTAAAATACCTGTTAGTTAATGCAAATGGTAAACCAGGGACATGTGCAGGTATATCAGATGCTATTGGAAAAATTCCGTATAATAAAGCATTTATGCTAATATGGTCTGATCTAATATTACAAGACAGTTTTATTGTTCCAGAAAAAACAGATAATTATATTGGCTTATCTGGTGATTTTAGTTGCCGATGGAAATATGAAAATAACGTTTTTGAAGAAGAACCTTCCATAACTTATGGTGTAGCAGGTTTATTTATATTTAAATCAAAAGCAGAAATAGAAGGTATTGACAGTGAAGGTGAATTTGTACGCTGGTTAAAAGAAAAAGATATTAACTTTTCAGAAATATTACTATCAAAAACAAAAGAATATGGACTTTTATCAGAATATAAAAAATTACCAGAAAGCAGATGCAGGCCTTTTAATTCTATGACAGAAAAGGATGGCTGTATTATAAAAGAAGGTATAAATGAACAAGGAAAAAGCTTGGCAGAATGGGAAACAAAATGGTATAAGCATGCAAAGGACATTGGGGTAACAGGTATTCCACATATATATTCATATAATCCAATATGCATGGAAAAAATAAATGGAAAAAATATTTTTGAATATAAACTGGCAAAACAGGAAAAAACAGAAGTATTGTCAAAAATAGCCAGTATGCTTAAAGAACTCCATAAAAAGGAAAAGACAGAACCTGATTATTTCAGTATAAAAGAGGCATATGTTACAAAAACATTTGCAAGGCTTTCAAGTATCAGGGATTTAATTCCATTTGCGCATGAAAAATATATTAATATAAACGGGAAGAAATGCAGGAATGTCTTTTTCTTCCAGAGGGAATTTGAAGAAAAAGCTGCAATGCTTCCAGTAAAAGAATTTTGCCTGTTGCATGGTGACTGTACATTTTCAAATCTTATGCTAAGAAGTGATAAAAGCCCTGTAATGATAGATCCAAGAGGATATTTTGGCTTTACAGAATTATATGGTGATGCTGCATATGACTGGTCGAAGTTATATTATTCTGTAGCAGGAAATTATGACCAGTTTAATAATGGAAATTTCCGTCTTATAATAAAAGATAATAGTATAACCTTGGAAATTGCTTCAAATGGGTGGGAAGATATGGAAGAAGAATTTTTCAGGCTGCTTGATGGTGAAGTGGAAGAATGGCAGGTTAAATTTATACATGCATTAATCTGGCTGTCCCTTTCAACATATGCATGGGACGATTATGATTCAGTATGTGGCGCATTTTATAATGGCTTGTTTTATCTTGAGGACATTTTATAAGGAGAATTAAAATATGTTAAAAGGTTTTGAAGAAACAATAAGAATATTATCTGCTTCATTAGATACCATTAATGAAAAAATGTTTAATAAGCTGCTTTCAGATTGCTGCATAGCCCTTGCTGGAGGAAAAAAAGTTGTTGTATCAGGTCTTGGAAAAAATGTGCCAATATGTGAAAAATTTGTAGGCACAATGAATTCTTTAGGCATGGATGCAGCATTTTTACATACTAATTCCGCAGTACATGGGGATATGGGAATTGTAAAGCCAGAAGATGTAGTAATTATTCTTACAAAAAGCGGTGAAACTGCTGAATCAGTTTATCTTGCAAAACTTTTAGAAAAACGTGGTTCACACATGTGGCTGCTTTCATTTGAGAAAGACAGTACCCTTTCAAAAATGATAGAAAACCAGATAATACTCGGGCTTGAACATGAAGGTGATATATGGAATATAATGCCTAATAATTCAACAACATTAAATTTAATTATATTGCAAAACCTTGCAATTAGAATTGCAAAGGAAAAACATATTGGACTGGAAGTTTTTAAGTCAAACCATCCAGGAGGGCATATAGGTGAACTGTTAAGATAAGAGGAGCATAATTTGGAAAATACAATAAAAGTATCGCCATTGGCAAAAACATGGATTTTAGATTTAGATGGAACTATTGTAAAACATAATGGTTACAAAGATAATGGGGAAGATTGTTTTCTTGATGGGGCTGAAAAATTTTTAAAAGAAATTCCTGATAAAGATATGATAATTTTTATTACATCACGTACCAGTAATGAAAAGAAACTTACAGAAAACTTCCTTAAAAAACATAATATAAGATATAACATAATTATATATAATGCACCATTTGGGGAACGTATATTAATTAATGATGCAAAGCCGTCTGGATTAGAAACAGCCCTTGCATTTACAACAAAAAGAGATGAATTTTGTAAAGTTTCTTTTGAAATTGATAATTCAAAATAGGCCTTATAAATAAATATTTTATATAAAAAAATTTAAATAACTGTAAGGAGAAACTAAGATGATTAAGATTGGACAGCCATACCTTGAAGAAAAAAATGGTTTATACTGGATTAGCTGTATAGTAAATGAAAACAGCCAGGTTAAAAAAGTAATGTGGGGGGGGGTGTGAAGAAAATTATAAAAAATATTTTCTGACAGAAAGGGCAGATGCTTTTTTAGTTGGTTTATTATCTTATGCAATGAGGACAGGACATGATATTGAATGTGAAGCACCTGTATCAGAAGAGCTTCTTTACAATATACGTGAGTACCTTGTTCCTTTAGTAACCAGATATGGAAATAATCTGCATTATGTAAATATTACGGCAGAAACTGTTCCAGAACCATTAGAAAATGCTGGAATGGTAGGAGCATCTGCGTCATGTGGTGTAGATTCTTTTAATACAATTGTGAACCAGTATGATTCACAATATAAATCAATGAATATTACACATTTATGTTTAAATAATGTTGGGGCATTTAACTCTTGTTATGGAGATTGTGAAAAACAGAATTTAGTTAAAAAAGAAAGATATAAAAAAGCAAAAGAACTTTCCTGTGAAATTGGTTTACCAGTAATACTGACAGAATCCAATTTTGGAGAATTATTTCCACAAAGCCATTTATTTACAAATACATATTCATCTGTATTTTCTATTTTATGTATGCGTAAAGCATGGAAAATATATTATTATTCATCATGTCATAGTATAGCATTATTTTCACTTCTTAATAATGAAACCAAAGATAGTTCTTTTTATGACTTATTATCATTAAACTGTTTTTCAACAGATGGGCTGCATATTTATTCTGAAGGTGGGGAACAAAACAGGCTGGAAAAAATTTATAATATAGCCAGTTCTTCTTATGCTAAGAAATATTTACATGTCTGTATAAGAGAAGCTTATAATTGTGGTATATGTGATAAATGTACCAGAACTTTGCTCTGTCTTGATATAGCAGAAAAATTAGAAGAATTTTCTGGTGTATTTGATATTGATTATTATAAAAAACACAAGGAAGAATACCTGGAATGGCTGTATTATAAATATCTGGATAAGGCATATGAATATAGTTATTTATATGATAAAATGGAAAAAGATCCTTTATGGAAAAAGATAATTAACGAATTCCCAGATAAATACAATAAGACAAAACAATTATTAGAAACAGGCAGAATTATTTTATATGGTTGTGGCAGTTTCGGACAAAAGATAGAAAGTAATTATAGTAAAAATATAGAAATAAAAATTGATAACAAGATAAAGGGAAACCAGATTATAACATTTAGGGAATTTCAAAATAAGTTCCAGTATAAAGAAGAGGATAATTATATATGTGTTATTGCTTCTTTATCAAAGTACAGGCAGTTCAGGGAACAGGTTTTAAAATATTATCCTGGACTTGAAGTTTTAAATACTTATATTGTTAAAGAAATTGTAGGTAAAATATAAATAAATATATATTTATTAATGGATAATATAAATTTACCTGTTTTAAATCTGTTTTAGCATATATTTTAAATATTAGTGATTTGTACAATCTTATTTTGAAACTTATATAAAACAAGAAAAGTCCCTAAATAGTTAAGAAAGGAAAGTAATGATTAAGATTGGACATCCATATTTAAAGGATAAGTCAGGTTTATACTGGATTAATTGCATTATCCATGAAGATGAAGAAACTAAAAAAGTATTCTGGGGGGGGGTACAAGAAAATTATGCAAAATATCTTTTGACAGAAAGATCTGATGCATTTTTAGTTGGTTTATTGTCTTATGCAATGAGGACAGGACATGATATTGAATGTGAAGCACCTGTATCAGAGGAACTTCTTTATAATATACGCCAGTATCTTATCCCTTTAGTGGTTAAATATGGCAATAACCTGCATTATGTAAATATTACAGCAGAAACTGTTCCAGAACCATTAGAAAATGCTGGAATGACAGGGGCATCAGCATCATGTGGTGTAGACTCCTTTAACACAATTTCTAACCAGTATAATTCACCTTACAAGTCAATGAATATTACACATTTATGTTTAAATGATGTGGGAGCATTTAATACTTGTTATGGTGACAGTATAAAACAGGATTTTGTTAAAGAAGAGAGATATAAAAAAGCAAAAGAATTTGCAGACGAAATTGGCTTGCCATTAATATTAACGGAGTCAAATTTTGGCCAGATGTTTGCACAAAGCCATTTATTAACAAATACATATTCATCTGTATTTTCTATTTTATGTATGCGTAAAGCATGGAAAACATATTATTATTCGTCTGCATACCATGATATAGGATTGTTTTCACTTTTTGATAATGAATCTAAAGATAGTTCTTATTATGATTTATTATCGTTAAGTTGTTTTTCAACAGATGGGCTGCGTATTTATTCTGAAGGTGGAGAACGTACCAGATTAGAAAAAGTTTTTAATATTGTAAATTTCCCTTTGGCAAGAAAATATTTGCATGTATGCATCCGGGAACAATATAATTGTGGCATGTGTGATAAATGTACTAGAACATTGCTTTGTCTTGATATAGCAGGGAAATTAGATGAATTTTCTGGTGTATTTGATATTAATTATTATAAAAAACACAGAGAAGAATATCTAGAATGGTTTTATTTTAAATATCTGGAGGATAAACTAGAAAACCAGGATATGTTTGATAAATTATGTACTGATCCCCAGATGGTACAGTTTTTAAAAGATTTTCCAGGAAAATACAAAGAAACAAAACAATTACTAGAAACATGTAAAATTATTTTGTATGGTTATGGTGCCCTAGGCCGGAAAGTAGAAGAAAAATATAATAAAAATATAGAAATAATAATTGACAATAAAATAACAGGAAACCAGATAATAACATTTGAGGAATTTAAAAAAGAGTTCCATAATTATAAAAAAGAAAATTACATATGCGTTATCACTTCCTTATCTAAGTACAGGCAAATACAAGAACAGATACTAAAATATTGTCCTGGATTAAAGATTTTAAATGCTTATATGACAAGGGCAGTTATAAATGAAATGGAACAGATATAGGAGGGTATTTATATGTATGGTGCTGTTATTGCATTTGGAATAGCAAGTTTAATGTTATGCCTGGGAATGATACTTTGTAAAAAAGTTCCTTATTTACACAAATCCCTGATTCCTGCAAGTGTTATAGGAGGGGTAACCGGACTGGTATTAGTAAATTATGTACTGGTACATATTAATGGAATAGATACAGGCATATTAGCTTTTAATGATATTGTGGATATATTTTTTTGTTTTTCATTTATTTCTATTGGCTTAACACAAAATAGTGATAAAGATCCAGGTAAACCAAAAGAAAAAAATGATATTCCATCTAAAAAGAAAGGCATTGCAGGAGGTATTATTGGCATGTCCTTAATCTGGTGTATATTATATGCAATAACTCCCGTTGCTGCGGCAGGTATTATTGCATTGTCAGGAAAGCCGTTTAACATAGAACCTGTTTATGGGTTATTAATACCATTTGCATTTTGCCAGGGACCTGGACAGGCAATGACATATGGAAGGCTTTTTGAAAATGTATATGGTTTTGAAAATGCAGAAATGGTTGCATTAACATTTGCAGTAATTGGTTATTTTGTAGCCTTTATAATAGGAATACCAATAGCAAAATATGGACTAGAAAAGGGACTAGCAAAAGTTAAAAGTAATAATAAAAATAAACATATTACAGATAATAATAAAAAAGAACCAGATAGTAAAATAAAAAGTTATAATATGGGTATAGACAAAATAGTATTACATATTTCCCTTATGGGAGTCTGTTATTTAATAGCAAATGGTCTTTC
This sequence comes from uncultured Lachnospiraceae bacterium, assembly GCA_910586555.1. Taxonomy (GTDB): domain Bacteria; phylum Bacillota; class Clostridia; order Lachnospirales; family Lachnospiraceae; genus Butyribacter. The sequence continues at coordinate 6,846 of CAJUJY010000059.1, read as the reverse complement.
AAGGCTATTGTTATTTATACCAGGAATAGGCTCTAGTTTTTCCGCTATGAACTTTTTCTGGGGACTAATTGTAGCATGTATTGTTAGAAAAATAATGGAAAAATTTAATATAAGCCATATGCTTGATAGTAATTTACAAACTGGTATTACTGGCTGTCTTACAGACTATCTGGTCTGCTGCTCATTTATGGCAGTACAGATAAATATTATTAAAAAATGGTTAATTCCAATTTTAATTACCAGTATTATATGTACAATTATTACAATTATTATATGTTTATATTTTTCTGCCCGTCTGGGAAGTGACCATGATTTTGAACGTTTTTTAGGCTTATATGGAACATGCACAGGCACAGTACCATGTGGCATGTCGTTAATTAAAATTGCCGATCCAAATTTAAAAACAGGAACAGATATGGAACTTGGCATTATGAATATTGGCATGTCTATGACAACACCCGTAGTTCTTCTTATAATGATGACAGGATTACAAAAGATACCATTATTTACTACATGTATAATTATACTAGTAGTAACACTTATATATATAATATTATTAAAAGTTTTCCGTGCATGGGGAAAACCGACGTTTTATTTGATAAGAAGATAATATATACAAGGAGAAAAAATTATGATGGAACAAGTAACAGATTTTATTAAACAACAAACAGGAAAAAGGGAAATACTAGTATGGGGTGCATGGGAAGAAGGATATAAAATATCAGTATATTTAAAAGAAAATGGAATTAATATTTCTGGGTTTATAGATAGCAATAAACCAGATATATATTATTGTGGATATAAAGTATACAATACTTCTATTATTTGTAAAGAAAATACCAGTAAATATTATTTAGTTATTTCACTGGCAGATCATGAAAGTGTATACAATATGCTATATGATAATAAATATACTGAATTTAAAGATTATTTGTATTTTGGAAAATCTATATTTTTATCATCTATTACAAGCTATAAAGATATATATGGAAATAGTATATATTATATGGCAAGAAATGGAAAAAAGAAATTTCTGGAAAGTTTGAATATAGAGATGTCAGCAGCGTCTGTTTTAATTATTGAAGATGGTGTGCAGTTTGGACAAAATGTAAAAATAAAGGCTACACATTTTTCAAAGATATGGATAAAAAAAGGCACTAAAATCTCAGATAATACAATAATAGAAGCACATCGTGGATGTGAAATTATTATAGAACAGGGATGTGTTCTTGGGCATAATATATCTTTTGTAACGTTGTTGCATGGAAAAATACTAATAGGTGCTAAAACAACATTTAACCATAATGTTGATATACGCGTATCAGATCATTCTGTTTTTGAATGTGGAAGTGATTGCATGTTTTCTTATGATATAAAAGTACGTGGTTCAGATGGACATACACTTATAGACAAGAAAAATAAAAAGTTAATGGATCGTAAAAAAAATGTATATATTGGAAAACATGTATGGATTGGAACAGGAGTAACATTATTTCCAGGTACAATTATAGAAGAAGATGTTGTAATAGGTGCTAATAGCTTTGTAAACAGCCAGTTTCCTTCTGGCTGCGTTATTCTTGGAACACCCGCCAGAATATATAAAGAAGATGTAACATGGGACAGAAGCTTTGACGTAACTTATAAAGAATGGGAGAAGAAAAATTTATAAAATTAAAATGAAAGGAGTTAAAAATGGGAGAACTTCTGCAAAAAGAATTAGAAAAGGCAAAGGACGGGAGGAAATACTGGCTTTGGCTAATGGAAACGTATAAATTATCTGCTGGAAAATATGTTATACTAATTCCAGAATCTTGTACACAGGATGCTTATCTTTCTTTACTATTTTTAGAAGATTTTACTAAACAAAAAAATATAAATTCTGTTGTTATTTTATCTACGGATACTGTTATAAAAGATGTAGCGTTTTTGTTTTCAGATAAAATTGAAGAAGTTATCATAATTAATGACAAAATAAAAGAATCACTTATTAAATTTTATTGTCTTTATGAGTTTTCCAGCCGTTTTATTATTGCTTCCCTTACACAGCCTAAAGGGCGTAAAGGAAAAGGGCTTCTTAAAACAGGCAAGGTTTGTCTTGCAGAAATTTTTGCAGTAATTATATATGGACTGGAAGAAGTAAAAAAGAAAGAAATTCCTGAAATTCCTTTTACAAGTGAACAAAAATTAAAAATATGGATAGAACAGAATAATAAAGATATATGGCAGCTAAAATTATAAGAAAGAAAGGGGTATAAATGGATTATAGTTATAAAATCCAGATGGAGCAGAAATTAAAAAAATTATTTGATAAAGGAATGTTTATTAACAGGCAGGTTGTTATTTTTGGAAGTAATGAGCCAGCAGAACAAATGATTGATGTTTTAGAAACATTAGATGTACAGGTAAAATTTTTATTGGATAATAATAAAAAGAAGGCTGGCATGTTTCTTAAAAAAATTCCAATAAAGAAACCAGAAGATGCAATAAGAAAATTCCAGAATGATATTTTAATTTTAATTATTTCAAAACACTATTATGAAATGTTAGAACAACTTGAGAATTATGGCTACCAGGAAGGTATACATGTTATTAAGGTTGTTAATATGAGCCGGTTTGCAAATAATTCACTGTCAGAAGAAACATTTAGTCTGTACCAGGAAAAAGTAATATCAGGAGAAAATATTTATTATGACATTAAATTAAAATATCCAGAAATGGATTATTTATTTATACTTCCTGTAAAGGCAATTGGAGATGTATTTTTAGGGGCATATTATGCTTATAATTATAGTATAAATAGAAAAATCTCTAATCCTGTATTTGCAGTTACAGGGGAGGTTTCTAAAAAAGCTGTACTAGCAGTTGGGTATGACAAAGTAATTTCTTTTACCATCGAAGAAATGGACTGTCTGGAGAGGTTTTACTTATTGTGCCCTGAAGAATATCCAGTTATGGAAGTGAACCACCAGAAGCCTTATACCTGTGGTTTAAGGAAAATAGGAAATTATAAAAAAATAGATTTTGCTTCATTATTTTTTTATGGAATTTATGAATTAGAAGGGAATATACAAGGCAGGAAAATAGAAAAAAAACAGGAAAGCATTATTTATACAGAAGAATTATTTATACAAAATAATTTACCGGAAAGTAATACAGTTATTTTAGCTCCTTATGCAAAAGCGGCTTCCAAAATAGAAATGAAATTTTGGGAATGCCTGGCAAATGCATTAAAAGAAGAAGGGTATACTGTTTGTACAAATGTTGCCAGTAAAGAAGAAACGGCAGTTCCAGGAACATATCCGCTTGCCTTTTCTTTAGAATATGCAAAAGATGTTTTAGAAATGGCGGGGTATTTTATTGGATTGCGCAGTGGCTTTTGTGATCTGGTTTCACAGGCAAAATGTAAAAAAATAATTTTTTATCCTGACCGTGTTTATACTGCAAATAAGTTTATTGATTTTTTTAGTTTAGCCAATATGGGACTGGCAGATGATGTTACAGAGATTGTATTCTGTAGTGAACGTCAACAGGAGATTTTAAAACAAATCCTACAATCTTTTTAAATGTATAAAATATAAAAGGAGAAAAATATGAGGTTAGAGTCTTGGTTAAAAAAAGGTGCTGCCGTTAGTTGTATTTTAATAGCCTGGATGGGAAGTATATATGGAATTTTTAAAGTTTTTTTACGTCTTACAGAACATGCTAAAAGACGTGAAAAAAGATTCAGGTTATATTATTTATTAGAGAATGAATGGCTGAAATTACACAATAACGGATATAAACTGGAAGAATATTTTATCCGCCACCAGTTTTATAAAATTGCTGTTTATGGAATGGATAATATTGGCAACAGAGTACAGGAAGAACTGAACCAGTCAGAAAAAGTAGAGATTGCTTATATGATTGATGAAGAAGCTTACCACAAATATGGTACAGGAATAATTGTAGATTTTGAAGATAACTGGGAAGATGTGGATATTATTTTAGTTACAGATGAGTTTTACTATCCTGAAATTAAAGCTAAAATTCAGGAAAAAGGCGGCTGGAATGTTATTTCATTAAAAGATGTTATATTAGAAATACTTCAATATAAATAAGAAAGGAAGTGGATCTGTTGCAGAAACAAGCAGGTATTTTTACTTGGTGTAATAAAGGCGTAAATTATGGACAAACCCTCCAGGCATTTGCTATGTACTGTATTATGCGGAAAATGGGATACCAGGCAAAATTAATCCAGTATAGAAAAAGAATTGAAGAAGAGCCTGTAAATTATGATTTGGGGAATCCATATGCAAATTCTCTTTATGAATTTTTGTGGGGATTATACCGGTGTGGTACAGATTTTTACAAAGAAAAGATTAAATTTGATTTTTTTACTAAAAAATATATTAAAACTTCCCCATTTTGTTATGATAAAAAAACTATAGAAAAAAATATTAAGGATTGTGATGTTATTGTCTGTGGAAGTGACCAGATTTGGAATCCAGCTTCATTTGATCCTGTTTATTTTCTTGATATAGGAAAGAAATCCCTAAAAAGAGTTTCATATGCCCCAAGTATTAATGATGATATTGATTTTGATAAGAAAAAGCATATTTACAAGCGTATGTCAGACTGTTTAAGATATATTGATTATATATCAGTACGTGAAGATATAGGGGTTTCTATTATAAAAAAAATATCAGGATTAGATGCAGTACATGTTTTAGATCCAACACTATTATTATCATATAAAGACTGGGACAAGATTGCATCAAAAAGAATTATTAAAGGTTCTTATTTAGTATGTTATGTTTTAGGGGAAATTGTACAACAGGAAGAAACTATTTTAAAAATTGCAAGAGAAAGAGGAATTTCTAATATTTATTATATTAATACAAGAAATACACAAAATTACCAGAGTGGTACAAATGGTCTGGAAGAATTAAAAGGAATTGGACCAAGGGAATTTGTTTCATTAATAAAATATGCTGATATAGTTTTTACAGATTCTTTCCATGCAACAGCATTTTCTATTAATTATGGGAAAGAGTTTTTTACTTTCCGTAGATACCAGATGGCAACAGAGTATGGTGGCGCTTCCAGGGTTAAATCTATTTTGAGGTGCTTACAATTAGAAGAACGTTTTATTGATTCTAATACAGAAACTGCTTCAATGGAACATATTGATTATAATAGGGTAAATAAGCTGTTAAACAAGGAAAGGAAAAAATCATATAAGTTTTTAAAGGAGGCTCTTAATGATTGACCAGATAAAGCAGGAAGAATGTTGTGGATGTGGCGCATGTGCCCAAGTTTGTCCAGCAGATTGTATTAATGTGGAACAAAATACAGAAGGTTTTTATTATCCAAAGCTTGATCCTTCAAAATGTATAGAATGTAAAAAATGTATTAATACGTGCCCTGTAACCCAAAGAGAGATTTCTGTTCATTCAAATAATAAAATGTTAAAAGTTTATGCAGGTTATAATACAAATCTTTTAGAACAGTATTCAAGCTCTTCGGGAGGAATTTTTATTCTGCTGGCAGAACTGGTAATAGAAAAAGGTGGCGTAGTCTATGGAGCTGCTTTTGGACAGGATTTCATAGTAAAACATATATGTGCAAAATCTAAAGAACAGTTAAAGCAGCTTAGGGGTTCAAAATATGTACAAAGTTATACAGGGAATACTTTTATACAAGTAAAAAATTATTTGCAGGACAAATGCCTGGTTTTATTTTCTGGAACTCCATGCCAGATTGAAGGATTATTGCGTTTCCTTGGCAAACCATATGAGAACCTTATTACTATAGATTTATTTTGTACAGGAGTGCCAAGTCCTGGAATATGGCAGGATTACTTAAACTACCGTAAAAAACAGGCTTATGCCGAAAAAATAACTTGTATTAATTTCCGTAATAAATCAGCAGGGTGGGAAGACTACAGGGTTTGTTTTTCTTTTGACAATGGAATAGAATATAGCAAAGGTTCAAAAGAAGATATTTATATGAAAGGCTTTATTTCAGGGGCTTTTTTGCAGCCTGCATGTTATAATTGTAAATTTAAAGGAGTAGAGCGTAATAGTGACCTGACATTAGGGGATTTCTGGGGAGTTAAAAAGGAGCAGCCAGAATGTTATAATCCTTATGGTGTATCTGCTATACTTGTACAGTCAGAAAAAGGGGAAAATCTTTTAAAAGAACTGGCTAAAGCCTGGTTAAAAGAAGTACCTGTAGAAAGTGTACTTAAAGGAAACAGGAATGCTTTAAGAAGTATTACAGCATTAGCAAGAAGGGAAATGTTTTTTGATTTATATACAAAAAACAAACTGCCTCTAACGGAAGCAATCCAGAAAGCAGTTGGACAGGATATAGGGACAGGCAGATTAAGGCAATATTTTAATCTGTTTAAACAATGGGTAGAAAATTTACAAAACAGGCAGTTTTTATATGATAAGTTATCTAGGATGGATGTTTCAAGGGTTGGTTTAATTGGACTTGGTGATATTGGAAAAAGATTAAAAGCAGAACTGGAATTAGATAACAGCCATATTAAAATTTGTTATATACTAGATGAAAATGATATTAGGTTTGCAAAACAACTGGAAGAAGTAAAAACACAACCTTGTGATTTAATTATAATTTGTTCGTTTGTCAGTTTTTATGAATTAAGAGAGCAGTTATTAAGGGCAGGGTACAACAAGGAAATAATAGTATCATTAAAGGAATTAGTATTTTAGTATAAAATGCCATATAAAGTTTTATTATGAAAAACCTTATATGGCACTTTTTATATATTAATATTTGTTAATACGTAAACGGTGGATAGCATGTACCTATACAAAATCCGAACCATCCTGTATCATA
>CAJUJY010000058.1 GCA_910586555.1 uncultured Lachnospiraceae bacterium | reverse complement strand
TAGTATATACACAACCCCAATGCAGGATAACTATAAATTATCTTTTGTTTACACACAATTAAAAATTTATGAAACAAACATGAACTATATCCTAATAACTATAATACTATAACTTTCATAGATATATTTTTTATAAAAATAAAATACCCTGCCATATTAAACAGGGTATAATTTTTATTTAGTGTTACCTGTGCATTATGAAAAATCAGGCAATATTATGCAGTCACCTTCATATATTTTATCGGAGTCTTTTATATTGTTTGCTTTCATCACTTTATCAAGGTAATAGAATGAATGGTATTGTTTCCATACAATCTGGCTTAATGTATCACCTGCATTTACAATATAGCTGTCATATTTCCCTTTATATGCAACTGTCTTTTTTGTGTTGCTGCTCTTTTTATTAGTGGAGCTGCTGCCGTTTTTACTGCTGTTTTTTCCATTGTTACTATTGCCAGATGATGTGGTTTTAGATGGTGCCGCTGTAATATTATTATCATTATTTTGTGGCTGTAAAGTAGTATTATCTTTAACTGCTTCATTGCCTTCTGGTGCTGTTTTCCCGTTTTCATCCTGTTTATTGCTGGTTTTTTTAGTTTTATTTTTACCAGTTTTATCATTTTCTTCCTGTATTGAACTTTTATCTGTCATAACGGGCTGTACCATACTGGTGCCCATATAAGTTTCTACTGCTGCTATTGTTTCTTCAAGGTACTTAATCTTGTCCATGCTCTTATACAGCAGGCTTCCTATTACTATAATCATAATAAACATTGTTGCTGCTGCTGCATAACTGATATGTTTTGGTTTAATTATTTTTATATCTTCTTTTTCCTTAATTACAGTCCGCATATTTTCAGTAACATTATCTTTATAAGCGGCTTCCATGCTTTTTTTGCCTTTTCTTTTTAGCATGTAATCCTGCATCTGTGGGTTTTTCTCATAGTAAACTACAAAACCTGGCTGTTCCGAAAGACCACCATTGTTCCATAAAAAAATTTTCTCTTCTTTTTCTGACATATCTGTTACATACAGCATTTTACCATTTTCACTAAAAAACTTTCCATGTATCTGCCTTACTGAAACATCTGCTTTGCTGTTCCACATGCTTACCCCGCAGCCCCATCCAAGCATCTGTGCACCTGGGAAATTTTCGTTCATGTCTTCGTATACCTGGTTCCATTTATTGGCTGTAAGTTCTTTCGGCCCTTCTGTAACATCACACTGCACCTGTACGGCCCCATAAATAAATACACAGCCTGCTGCCTTTTCCCTGCCCTTTTTGCCAAGAAATACAACTATTGCCTTCTCATGTTTCTCGGTAAATATCTGGTGTATATATGTCATTACATAATCTTCTATGTATATCCTGAGGCTTCCGTTTGTTTCACCAATCTGCCTTATATTTTCTGGCAGACGGCTATATACATACTCTTTATGCGCTGACTCTTTAGCATACTCACCCAAGTTACCAAATCTCTTATTTTCCATTATGCATACAACCCTTTCTAACAAATATATTTCCTGATAAACAAAGGATAAAAAAATTGTAACACTGGAAATATGCCATTTTTGTCGAAAGCAGGACATGCAGTCTTATATCTTGGCACTAAAATTCGACTTGTATAGAATAAAAGTCTTTTACCTGGGGCATACTTAGGCATATAACAAAAAGGAAGGCTTAATATATGTCAACTATATCAAGTGAAATAAAATATTTTAATATATACCGTTCTGCATCTTTTCCTAAATTTGTAAATACAATAAGCAGGCATTATGAAATATGTTATAACCAGAACCAGAATATAGTATTCCTTTGCATTGGATCAGACCGTGCAACTGGTGACTGTCTTGGCCCGGTTACTGGCCATATCCTTATGAAAAATAAAAAGAACCTGCCTGTTTTTGGCACGCTTGCATCACCTGTACATGCACAAAACCTTGGCAAAACGATTGATTTTATATACAGTACAATAGTAAATCCCTATATTATAGCTATAGATGCATCACTTGGGGTAAGGCAGCATATCGGCCATGTTACTTCCGGGCACGGGCCGCTTTCCCCAGGCATTGGTGTTAATAAAAAGCTCCCCTGTGTTGGTGATGCATTTATTACAGGTATTGTCAATTCATCTAATTCCAACAGCCACCTGACTTTACAGACCACAAAGCTTTCTACAGTAGTAGACCTCGCAGAATTTATTGCGCATGGTATTTTAAAGGCAATAGAAAAAAGAACAGAATTACATGTCTGTTCTTCCTTCCAGTGCCCTGTATAAAGTTACTTCATCAATATATTCAAGGTCACCGCCAGCAGGCACCCCGCTTGCAATGCGGCTGACCTTTATGCCCAGTGGTTTTACAAGCTTGCTTATATATGTGGCAGTTGTATCACCTTCAAGGTTTTTATTAGTTGCAACAATAACTTCATCTACATCACCATTAAGCCTTGCCATAAGTTCCCTAAGCCTTATATCATCAGGGCCTGTGCCTGCCATTGGTGAAATAGCACCATGCAGCACATGGTATACACCTTCATATTTGCCTGTCTTTTCATATGCTGCAAGATTCCCCGGGGTTTCAACCACCATTATATATTTATGGTTTCTCTTAGGGCTTGCGCATATAGGGCAGAGTTCATTATCTGTATATGTACAGCACTCCTTGCAGTAACGTACTCTCGCCTTTGCATCTGTAATAGCCGCTGTAAGGGTAACAACCTGTTCCTTTGGCATATTTATTATATGGAAGGCAAGCCTTTGTGCAGACTTTGCCCCTATGCCTGGAAGTTTTGAAAGCTGTTCTACAAGGTTTGTAATCTGCGAACTGTAAAATTCCATACTGCCACTCCGTTATTTTAATTTGTTTTAATAGTTTTCTAACCTTCTGGCTGCTATCCACGGCAAGCCGGGGAGGTTTTAACTGGTAACTGTTAAAATAATCCCCCAAGACCACCAAGGCCGCCTGTAAGCTGCTGCATCATTGCTGCATTTTCTTCTTCCATTTTGCGGAGTGCCTCATTAGCGGCAGCTACTATTAAATCTTCAAGCATTTCTATATCATCAGGGTCAACAACTTCTGGTGAAAGCTTTACAGAAAGTATTTCTTTTTTACCTGATACTTTTACTTTAACAGCACCTCCGCCAGCCGCTGCTTCCCATTCCTTGTCCTCAAATTCCTTTGATTTTTCTTCCATCTGTTTCTGCATACGCTGTGCCTGTTTCATAATATTGTTCATATTGCCAGGTATAGCGCCTCCTGGAAAACCTCCGCGTTTTGCCATTACAAAATCCTCCAATTATATTTTTATAATAAATTTCTGGCTGTTACAACATTAATACAAAACCTTAACTGGTAATATTTTTCAACCTATATATTCTATATTATCAAAATGGATTAACTGTGACAAGTCAGTTAACTGGGAATTAACTTCTTCTGTTACAGTCCTTGTTTCCACTTCTGTTTCCTTTCCTGTCATATTGCTTATAACAGTTTTAAGTGCTTCAAGCTGCCTGCCGTCTTCCTGCTTAAAATATGCCTCATCTACAGGATTGGTAAACTGTAGCATAAGTGCCCCGCTTTCTGATAAAATTTTCTTTATGCCAGAAAGCATATCCTGTTCCACCCTGCTGCACTGCTGTAATATTTTATCCCAGTTCTTTATTACTTCCCTTATGTCTTCTGGCACAGCTTTCTGCAAAACTTTTTCTTCACTGCCTTTTTTATCCTCTGTACTGCCAGGGACAGAAACAGCAATATCTTCTGCTGTGCTGTTATGCCCGTTTGCAGTGTTAAAAGCAATGCCATCCTCCATAATATTTTTAATCTGGTTTTCAAGTGCGGTAAGTCTTGTAAGTACTGATGCCAGATCCTGTTCTGTGTCCATCTGTGGTTTACAAAGTTTTATAAAGCAGATTTCTGCCAGTACACGCTTCTGTGAAGCATATTTTATCTGGCCTTGTAACTCCGAAAGTATATGGATATACCTTGTTAAAACTTCCATGCCCGCCTTTAATGCATCTTCCTTAAGAGCCGTAAGCTGTTCCATGGAAACATCTATAATGCCTTCTTCGCCGCCATTACAGCTTATTATAAGAAGGTTCCTTAAATACCATATAAGTTCTGTTATAAACTGGGGCAGATCCCTTCCTGCCATCATTATGCCGTCAATTAGTTTTATACAGCCCATTGCATCTGAATTAATGATATAATTAAACATCTGGCTGTATACACTTGTATCAACTGCACCAAGCACCTCAAGCGTATTATTATAAGAAAGTTTCTGCCCTGGGTAAAATGCAATGCACTGGTCAAGTAAGCTTAATGCATCCCTTAGTGAACCATCTGCTGCCCTTGCTATATAAAGAAGTGCCTTTTCTTCTGTTTCTATGCCTTCTTTATCTGTAAGTTCCTTAAGCCTTAATGCTATTACTTCTACTGGTATCCTTTTAAAGTCATACCTCTGGCATCTTGATAATATCGTAACAGGTATTTTATGTGCTTCTGTGGTTGCAAGTATAAATATTACATATGGCGGTGGTTCTTCAAGTGTTTTAAGCAGGGCATTAAAAGCACCTGTGGAAAGCATATGGACTTCATCTATAATATATACCTTATACTTTCCCTCTGCTGGTGAATACTGCACTTCTTCAATAATTTCCCTGATATTTGCGACGCCATTATTTGACGCCGCATCTATCTCTATTACATTCATTGAAGCCTGCCTGTTAATCTTCTGGCATATACTGCATTTATTACATGGGCTGCCATCTTCCGGGTTCTCGCAATTAACCGCTTTGGCAAGTATTTTTGCCACAGTAGTCTTCCCTGTCCCCCTTGTACCACAGAAAAGGTATGCATGGTTTATGCGTCCTGTCTGCACTTCATTCTTTAAAGTTGTAACAATATGTTCCTGTCCTTTTACACTTTCAAAACCTGACGGGCGGAACTTCCTGTATAATGCTGTATATGGCATAATTAATCACCAAAAGAAATTCCAAGCCCCTTTGCTTCTTTTATTACAGAAGAATCAGGGTTTACTGTTTTAAGCCTGCCTGCAACTTCACTAAGTGGTACAGGTATAACTTCGTTATTTTTAATGCCTGCCATATAACCAAACTTGCCTTCAATTATAAACCTTGCTGCTGCTGAACCAAGCCTGCTTGAAATCACGCGGTCATATGGGCATGGCTCACCCCCGCGCTGCATATGGCCTGGTACAGTAATTCGTACTTCCTGCCCTGTCCTTTCCTGTATCTCCTGTCCAATCTTATATGATATTGACGGATAAAGGTTTTCCTGCCTTTTTGCCTTAAGCTCCTTTTTACTAAGCTTTGCGTCTTCTTTTGAAATAGCACCCTCTGCAACAGCAAGTATTGAAAACCTCTTGCCCTGCCTGTTCCTTTTCTCAAGGGCTTTTACTACTGAATTAATATCATATGGTATCTCTGGAAGAAGTATTATATCTGCACCACCTGCAATGCCGGCATGTAATGTGAGCCAGCCTACTTTATGTCCCATAACTTCCACAATAAACACCCTTCCATGTGATGCAGCAGTAGTGTGTATGCAGTCGATTGCATTTGTTGCAATGTTTACTGCACTCTGGAAGCCAAATGTAATGTCAGTACCCCAGATATCATTATCAATAGTCTTTGGCAGGGTTACTACATTACAGCCTTCTTCACTAAGCAGGTTAGCTGTTTTATGCGTACCATTGCCGCCAAGTATTACAAGACAGTCAAGGCCCCATTTTTTATAATTGTCTTTCATTGCCTTTACTTTATCAAGGCCGTTTTCATCAGGTTCACGCATTTTCTTAAATGGCTGCCTGGAAGTCCCTATAATAGTGCCGCCTTCTGTAAGTATCCCGGAAAAATCACTTGGCTTCATCTTCCTGTAATTGCCATAGATAAGCCCCTTATACCCTTCTAAGATACCATATATTTCAATATCATCATATCTCTGGTACAAAGTTTTTGCTACACCCCTCATTGTTGCATTCAGGCTCTGGCAGTCGCCGCCACTTGTCAAAAATCCTACTTTTTTCATAAATCCCCGCCTTTCCGCAGGCTTTTAAAGCCTGCATAACATTATGTAAACCAGTTTTTATTTAATCCCATTAATCCAGCCCAAAATCCACGCTTCTTAAGCAGTGGGTCTGGGGCAATAAGGCTTTAATGCCTGTTTTGTTTCTTGAAAATCCCGTCCATACTGGCATTTTCAAGTTCTTTTTCCCTTTCCTTTGTATATCCCCACTTTTTACTGGCTATTTTTGACAATATTATATAGCCGGTAACAGCAGTAAATGCCACTATTATAATAACTGGCAGTGTAATAATTAATTTAACTTCCATATATCTTCGTTATACTGTGCTATTGTCCTGTCTGATGAGAAGAAGCCAGCTTTAGCTATATTAACAAGCATCTTGCCAGCCCATTTTTCCCTGTCTTCATAATCCGCAAGTACCTGTTCTTTAACCTTTATATACTCTTTAAGGTCAAGAAGTGCCATAAACCAGTCCTTTGTAACTATTTCCATATAAAGCCTTATAAGGCTCTTTTTATTGCCAACTGCAAAAAGTTCTTTACTAATTATAAAGTCAACAAGTTTTGCTATCTCTTTGTCATTATCATAAATCTTCTCAGGTGAATAATCATTGTTTTTATAATGCTCTATAACCTGCCCGCTTGACTCACCAAATATATAAATATTGTCATCACCCACGAACTCATGTATTTCAACATTTGCCCCGTCGTCTGTGCCAAGGGTAACTGCACCGTTTAACATAAACTTCATATTGCTTGTACCGCTTGCTTCTTTTGATGCAAGGGAAATCTGTTCTGAAATATCAGCCGCAGGAATAACCTTTTCTGCATAAGTTACATTATAATTTTCAAGCATAACAACTTTAAGGTAAGGGCTTACTAAAGGATCATTCCTTATAACTTCTGAAAGGCACAATATAAGGTGTATAATGTCCTTAGCTATTGTATATGCAGGTGCAGCCTTTGCCCCAAATATCATTGTAACAGGCCTTGCAGGTTTATTTCCTGCCTTTATCTCCATATATTTGTAAATAATATAAAGTGCATTCATCTGCTGGCGTTTATATTCATGCAGACGTTTAACCTGTACATCAAATACAGAATTTTCATCTATTTCAATGCCTTCATTTGCAAAAAGGTATTCTTTAAATTCCTTCTTTTTGTATGCCTTAATTTCAAGAAGCCTGTCTAATACAGCTTTATCACCTGCAAATGTAAGAAGCTTTTCAAGTTCATCTGCATTTTTCTTATAACCACCGCCAATTTTTTCTGTAATAAAACCTGAAAGTTCATGGTTGCAATGGAGAAGCCACCTTCTGAAAGTTATGCCATTTGTTTTATTATTAAATTTGCCTGGATAGATATTATAAAATGGTTTTAACTCACTCTGTTTTAATATATCTGTATGAAGGGCTGCAACGCCATTTACACTAAAACCATAGTGTATATCAATATGTGCCATATGGACACGGTTGTTTTCATCAATAATTGCAAGTGCAGGGTCACTGTGCCTTTCTTTAACTTTAACGTCTAACATCTTTATTACAGGTATAAGATGCGGCACGGTCTTTTCAAGAAACCATATTGGCCATTTTTCAAGTGCCTCTGCAAGAATTGTATGGTTTGTATATGCACACATTTTAGATACTATGTTTATGGCATCATCCATTCCTATGCCCCTCTTAAGCAAAAGCCGTACCAGTTCAGGAATAACCATTGTAGGGTGTGTATCATTAATCTGTATAACTGCATAATCTGGCAGGTCATAAAGATTGCTTCCCTTTTCTAAAGCCTCATCAATAATTAACTGTGCTGCATTGCTAACCATAAAATACTGCTGGTAAATGCGCAGAAGCTGCCCGTTGTAATCACTGTCATCAGGATAAAGGAATAATGTAAGGTTCCTTCTTATATCATTTTTATCAAACTCTATGCTTTCATCTTTTACTATATCTTCGTCTGCTGTTTCAATATCAAACAGTTTAAGGGTATTGCATTTATTATCATACCCAGTAACATCAATTTCATACATAACAGATTGTACACGCATATCCCCAAAAATTACAGTGTAGCTTTTATCTGTCTTCCTAAGCCAGCTATTTCTTTTAATCCACGGGTTGCTTAGTTCCTTCTGTAGATTATTTTCAAATTTCTGCTTAAAAAGCCCAAGATGGTAGTTAATCCCTATCCCGTCACCTGCAAGCCCTAAGGTAGCAATAGAATCAAGGAAACATGCTGCAAGGCGTCCAAGCCCGCCATTGCCAAGTGATGGTTCTGGCTCTGCTTCTTCTATTACAGCCATGCTTTTACCGTGGCGCTTAAGTGCAGCATCAACTTCATCATATATCCCAAGGTTTATAAGGTTATTTGAAAGAAGCTTGCCAATAAGAAACTCTGCGGAGATATAATAAAGCTTTTTCTTCCCTGTGATCCTGCCACGCTTCTGTATTATGTCCTTTGTAAATTCCAGAAGGGAATAATAAATCTCCTCATTGCTCCCCTTAGATGCAATGTTTTCAATTTCGTTTTCGTACATAGATAGTAAACCTCCATAAATTTGTATTAGCTTATCTGGATAATAATTCCTTTTTTATCTTCTTTTATATTGTATGATATTTAACAATTAAAAGCAATCCCTATTCTGGTTTATTCCGGAGAAGTACCATGCTGTCCAGGGGAAGATACCAGGACAACTGTTGAATCGCCTTTTAATGCCTGTTTTACAACTGCCTCTGAAAGCTTCTGGAAATTGTTTCCTGAATTTGTTGCACCACTTAAAAGGTCTATGCCAGGTGCTTTTTTCCTGCCTGTAAGCTGTGCTGCATAATAACGTGTATATTCATTAGGGTATGTCCCTGAAACCGGGTTCATATTCTGCATATATGCGTTATCCCAGCTTTTAATAAAACCGCTTGCATTTTCTGCATTAAATTCTGTAGAAACAATTTCACCATTCTTTACAACAACTGTAACATATTCTTTCCAGCCATAAGAATACTCTTCCATCTGGGCTGTATATGAACCGTCCTGCAAAACATTTATATCCTGTTTGCTGCCTGCACAGCCAGAAGCTGTTAAAACAACGGCTGTTAATAGTAACAATATCCTAAACTTCACCACAATCCTTCTTCCTCCTTTATAAATTATTGTTAAAATATCAATGGAACTGGAACCTGCCAAGAAGCTCCTGTAGTTTGCCAGATTCTGTTTTTAACTTTATGCTTGCACTTTCTGTATTTCCAGCAGATTTAAGGTTCTGCCCTGTAACCTGCGAAACTTCATCTATTTTACTTGTTATTGCATGTAATGATGCTTCCTGTATATTTACTGACTCCGACAGGCGTCCCGCCATATCTTTTATTTCATCTGAACTGCTGCTAATTAATTCAAGTGATTTTGCAGCTTCTTTTGTAAGTTCCACACCATTTGTAATAAGCATATCTGACTGGGATATAAGTTCCACTGTATTTTTCGCAGCTTTTTCGCTTTCTTCTGCGAGCTTCCTTACTTCCTGTGCCACTACTGCAAAGCCTGCACCAGCTTCACCAGCCCTTGCTGCTTCTACAGTTGCATTTAATGCAAGTATTTTTGTCTGTCTTGCAATTTCTTCAACAAGCATTGTTATTTTACTGACTTCTTGTGAATTTTGCTCTATAGCCTGCATAGCTTCCTTAAGGCCTTCCATTTTCCTGTTGCCATCTGATATCTGCCCTGCAATTTCATAAGCACTTTGGTGTGTATGTTTAGTATTTTCTGTTACTTCAGTTAAATTATTCTTTATAACCCCTACTTCAGAACTTAATTCTTCCATTGCACCTGCCTGTACATGTGCTGCCTGGTGGAGTTTCTTTGACTGTGTTTCCATGTCTTTAGCTGTATCTGCAAGCTGGTGCGATGTACTGTTAATCTGTTTCATTATGCTGTTTAACGAATTTGTAATCTTTGTAAGTGATTCGCCTACTATTATAAAATCACCTTTATAATCACCTTCTGTAGAAATATCCAGGTTGCCTTGTGAAATATTTTCAAGTACCCTTTGTATTTCAGTAATATACATGTTAATATGCTCTACTGTTGTTTTTAATGAAAAAGAAAGCAGTTCTGCCTCATCTCCTGATTTTTTTACTTCAATGTCTGAATTTAAGTCACCCTCTGAAAACTGGTTCATTCTTGCAACTGTTTTCTTAAGCTGGCGTGAAATAATAGTGGTTACTGCCCATATTGCAGCCAGGGCAAGTACAAGAACCCCCGCAGTGCCAGCCATTGTATTATATAATGCAGTATTGGCTGTATGTGAATAGTCTTCTTTTGGCACTTCTATTGCAAATGCCCAGTGCGTCCCCCTTACAGGACAATAGCTTATATATGCTTCCTGCCCGTTCACTACTCCCTGTGCTGAACCTGTTTCCCTTGCAACCATTCTTTTATATATATTATGTGCACTTTCATCTTTATCAAGATTATATATATTAAGTTCCTGCCTTACCACATCTGTATAAGGGTGTCCTACTATTTTCCCACTCTCATTAATAATAATTGCCATTCCTGTCTGTCCGATATGTATTGCACCAAGTACATCACTTAATACGTCATATTTATAAATGCCTGCCAGGTATGAAATGGTTTCCCCTCCTGATTTTACTGGCATGCCCATTGGTATTCCAATATAGCTGTCATTTATAACAGGATCAGATATAACCATATTATCTGTTTCCCTCATAAGTGAAAACATTTCTGTGCCTGAAATGCTTTCAAAAGCATCACCCTCTGCTATTATGCTGCTTCCATCTGTATTATAAACACCAATCCCATAAAATTCATATGTATTAGCAGCATTTTTTAAAAATTCCTTTGTCTTCCTCCTGGAAACATTGCCACCTGTAAGTGTGCTGTCTGCTGCAAGCCCCATAATCCTGTCTGCCATAAGGTGCATATTAGATTCAACTGCCTGTGCAGACTGTCTTGCAGCAGGCTGTAATACATCAACTAATATTGTTTCTGTAAGATTCTGCATAGAGTAACGCTGTATAGCAGTACATACAAGCATAACACCTAATACAATTATAGTAGTTAAAACCATAATTTTAAAACGTATGCTCCGTTTCATTTTAATTCTTTGACTGGTTTTTTGTTCTTTCATTCTGCCTCCCGCCTTATAAATATATTTTTTAATAGATTTTATACAGTATAAGTATACCTGTTTTTTTTCTTATTGTGAAGACGTAAAATATATATTTCATAGCTGTTTCATAAAGTCAAGCGGATATTCGCAATCCGCTTCGCTACTTGCCCACTTACAAACCAACCTCATAGCTGCTATCGCAGCTTTTCAGTGGGAGCTTGTACTCCCACTGAAACAAGTAAGTCCCTACCCACCGCTTATGTTTCCGCAACATAGAAGCGGGGGGGGGGACTTACTTGATGAGGTTAAAAAAATACCACCAGCATTAACTGCCGGCGGCATTTTCAGGATTTCTCCCAGATGCTGCATATAGAATTGTATAAAAAAATTATTTCTTCACCTTAACGTTTTTGCCTGCGCCTTTAGCTTTAACAATCTTTTTATATGCCTTAACCTTAGCCTTTGGTACTTTAATTGTTGCTTTCTTGTTGATGCCCTTAAATGCATTATTACCTACTTTCTTAGCTGTAAGTTTCTTAGTCTTAATAATAATGCTCTTTAACTTGCCGCATCCTTTGAATGCATTAGCACCAATCTTGTTGATATTAGCACCAATCGTAACCTTTTTAAGTTTCTTATTGCCCTTAAATGCATTTTTGGCAATAGTTGTAACTTTATAATTCTTACCACTAACTTTGACAGTTGAAGGAATTACAACGCTCTTAGCGTTCTTCTTACCACTTGTAAACTGTACAGTCCTTGTACCCTTTACTGCTGTTACTTTGTATTTTGAGCCGCTGACTGTAACTTTCTTGCCTACCTTAACAGATGATGTTGAACCACCAGTAGTATCATCTTTATCATTATCTGGTTTCTGTGTTGCTGTTGTGCCAGGTGTCTTAGTAGGTTCAGATGTATTTCCTGTACCTGTATCAGAAGGATTTGCTGAACCTGAAGGAACTGCTGAACCTGAAGGAGCTGCTGAACCTGAAGGAGCTGCACTTGCAGATGCACCTGGTGTAGCTGAAGGAGCTGCACTTATAGAAGGAACATAACCACCTCCGCCACCATTTGAGCTGCTGCCACCATTTGTTGGTGAAGGAGCTGTACTTGGTGTTGTGCTTGGTGATGCACTTGGAGGTGCTGATGTTGCCCCGCCGCTTGTTGGTGAACTTGGTGATGCACTTGGAGGTGCTGATGTTGCCCCGCCACTTGCTGTTGCACTTGGTGATGTACTTGGAGCTGCTGATGTTGCCCCGCCACTTGTTGTTTCACTTGGTGTTGCTGATGGTTTCTTGTCATCTTTAAGTTCTACTGTACCACTTATTTTTACATAAGTCTGTTCTTTAATACCAGTTACTTTAAATTCAATTTTTCCGCTAGATACATTACCAATACTATATTTATATGTAACTGTCTTACCATTATTAGATGTTGTGCCGTTGCCACAACCTTCTATTGCTGCATTGCTTGTTACAGCACTTGCTGTTGTTACAATAGAAGCAACGTATTGAAAATCTGTATTACCGGTACTAAATGAACTTCCTGTTGTTATTTCTATATCCAATGAAGCACTGCTAATTGCTTTTGAAGCTGAAGTGGCAACTGTAATAACAGCCTCTCCTGTTAACACACCAGCTCCAGTAGCTACTGATACTGACGCACCACTAACATTGGAATAAACTTTTAAATTTCCAAGTTGGACAGTTTCTCCTGTTTTTTCTGCTGCCTTCGCTACTGGTGACACCGGTAACAATGATATAACCATTGCCAAAGCTACAAAGAAACTAATCTTACGCTTTGTTTCCTTCGTCTGTCTAAAAAACTTCATAGACATTTCCACCTTTCTTTTCATTAATTATTTTAATTACCATGTATCTATATCAATTGCAAAGCTGGCAATCCACTAGGAATTACACATGCAGGCAAGGCAATAAGGCATAAAAGAGACAGGCTCTTCTTGATTCATCTTTCTCATTAATGCAACATCTTTTAGTGAGATTACTACTTTACAATGGATATCAAGACTTATTACCCCTTTCCTGTGCAACTGTTACAGCCACAATACCAGGAACACCCATTCTGTCAATACAGCCAGAACCAGATCCCTGGAAAAAGAAAGGATAGGTTTAATTGTCATTGCTTATAATAACATACTATTTTAAAAAAAGCTACCACTTTTCTTAAAATTTTTATTACATTTTTTGGTACATAGTTACAACCAAGCTATGTAACTAAAACACTAATATTGGAAATTTAAATGTAGAAACCCTGCTATAACTAGTTCTATTCCATGTATTACAGGCTTTAAACATTTATTGTACAGCCTGGATTATATATTGCCTGTATTATCTTACATACATATTTATATATATGCCATAATCCTGTCCTGTTATATTAATGTTTTTGTTATTTTATGTAAATATTTTAATATAGAAATGTGGTTTTTTTTTGTCATGCCAGGAATTTGCCATAACTTTGTGTTCTATTATAACAAACACATAAAACTTGTGGACTTTAGTTACTGTTTTTGTAATGCTAACTGTAGTTTGGCAATTTTCTCTTCCAGTGCAATAATTGTTTCATCATCAAATTTACGTCTGCAAGAATATATACTGTCTTCCCCGGAACTGTCTTTTGTACAGTATCTGTATTCTTTTTCAGGAGCCATGCTATACCTTAATATAGGTTCCCGCATATCTGCAATGGGTCTTTTATAACAAATCCAGACACTATAAACTTTTCTAAGGTTATGGTAACTTTCTCCTGGCTGTAACGCTGTTGCAAGAAGTACTGCTCCATAATAAACAGCCCTGGCAACAAGTGAATAAGAATCTTGTGTTTTATCAGAATAAGTTTCCTGCGAATCCTGGGGTTCTGTATCAATACGCAGTTTAAGCTGGTCAAAATCATCATATTCTATAACTAAATCTAAACGGATATCTTTACTAGATGAACTGGCATATTCTGTCTGTCTGATATCCAGGAAATCATTACCGCCTGTACTTTTTTAAACTGCTCAAGGCTTACACCCTTAAGTTCCTTTATTACCCGTGTTAAAATATACTACACCACTTTTCTGTTGTCAATCTGGACATATTCTTATACTTACTACATAGCAGATAGCAAAAGAATATAGAACAGCAGATTATTACAAATAATTTCAACCAGCTTTTTATTTATTAATGCAGGCTTTCCTAAGGTTAAAGAAAGAAAAGTTTCTTATTGTACTGCTTACCTGCATAGATAGAAATAATAAGCGTAAATAAATGACAGAAAGCTGGTTTTATGGTAAAATTTATATAAAACATTTTTTCTAAAATAAACATACCCTTGTTATTCCGGATTAAAGGAGATTATAATGGACATACAAAAACAAGAATACCATTTAGTTGAACATATTGCACGCCTTTTAAGTATACTTGAAAGTAATGATATAGATGCCAGCCAGCTTGCAGGCAATGATATTAGTGATGAAATTTCTTCTATCCTGGAACCGCAAAATATGCAGACAGCATATGAAACAATACGGTTTATGGAAGAAATGCCAGGGGGTTTCCTAATATACCATGCAGATAGTGAAGAAAAGATTATTTATGCTAATAAAGCTTTAATAAGGATTTTCCAGTGTACAACCCTTAAAGAGTTCCGAAGGCTTACTAATAACTCATTTAAAGGTATTGTATATTATGAAGACCTTGAAGAGGTTGAAGAAAGCATAAAAGAACAGATTAAGGCAAGCCATTATGACCTTGATTATGTAGAATACCGTATTATGTGTAAAGACGGTTCGCTGCGGTGGGTTGAGGATTATGGGCATTTTATATACAGTAAGTCTGTGGGTGGCATTTTCTACGTCTTTTTAACTGATGCTACAGATAAAAGAAGAAAACATTTAGCTGAAAGAGCTTTTATACTGAATGAAAAAAAACAACAGGAGCAGAAATTCCAGAACCTGATTGAGGAATATGACAGGGAAATAAAACTTATTAACCAGGAACACCTTAGACGTCTTGAAGTTATAGAAGGGCTTAGCATAAATTATGATTCTATACTTTATGCTGACCTTGATTCCGATAAAATACTGCCATACAGGTTAAGCAGCCGTATCAGGCATATGTTTGGCGGTAAACCAAAGGCGCAGGAGTTTACATGGTATATGTCTGATTATATAGACAAATGGGTACATGAAGAAGACAAAGATATTGTTTCTGAAACCGCAAGCCCTTCTTATATACGCAGCAAACTTTCAGACCATAAAACATTTTATGTTAATTACCGTATTGTTGACCATGGGGAAATACAGTATTTACAACTGCGTATTGTAAATGTTGGCAATAAAAACCATATTTCCCAGATTGTCCTTGGATACCGCAGGATTGATGAGGAACTGCGTTATGAAATGGAACAGAAGCAACTGCTTGAGGAAGCCCTTAATAATGCAGACCTGGCTATTACAGCAAAAAATACATTTCTTTCTAATATGTCACATGATATGAGGACACCGCTTAATGCTATTTTTGGATATACGGCACTTGCCAGGAAATATACCAGTAAAGATAAAAATGTTAAAGGTTACCTTGATAAAATTGAAAATTCTGGCAGGCAGCTTCTGGATTTAATTGATAAAGTGCTTGAAATATCATGGACAGAAACTAATTATTCCAGTATAAAGGAAGCAGAGTGTAATTTATGTGATATTATGCAGGATATACATAATACATTACTTGTACAGGCAGAGAAAAAACATATATCCCTTTCTGTAAATTCTTCTAATTTAAGGCATTATGATGTATTTACTGATCCTGTAAAGCTTAAGCAGCTTTTCCTTCATTTGTCTAATAATGCATTAAAGTATACTAAAGATAATGGCAAGGTTAGTATAAGCCTGGAAGAATTTGAAAGACTGGCTAATGGGCATATAGTTTATAAATTTGTAGTAAAGGATACAGGGATTGGAATTGGAGAAGAGTTTTTAGCACATATTTTTGAACCATTTGAACGTGAAAAAAATACTACATTCAGCGGTGTGTATGGAACAGGGCTTGGCCTTGCTATTGCTAAAAACATTACAGATATGATGGGAGGCCAGATAGATGTAGAGAGCACTCCTGGCAAGGGCAGCACATTTACAGTTACAATAAGCATGCGTATACAGGAACAGCCGCTTTCATTTTCAAATGGCAATGAAGATACACTTTCACAGCTTATGGACCATAAAATACTGCTTGTAGAAGATAATGAAATTAACCTTGAAATTGAAACAGAAATACTACAGGGGCTTGGATTTATAATAGAAACAGCAGTTAATGGCAGTATTGCTGTTGAAAAAATTAAAAATGCACAGCCAGATGAATTTGCACTGGTACTTATGGATATCCAGATGCCTGTTATGGACGGCCTCGAAGCAACAAGGGCAATACGAAGCCTTGCTGACCCGTTGCTCTCAGGAATACCAATTATTGCATTATCCGCCAATGCATTTGAAAGCGATAAACGGAAATCCATAGAAAACGGCATGAACGCACACCTTACCAAACCTGTTGATATCCCGCTGCTTTTAGAAACAATAGTAAAAACAGTAAAAAAGTAAGCCTCAGCCGTGCAATCCCTTAAAGAAGCAGGGTTTTGTAAAAACAAGCCCTGCTGCCCTGCTTCTTTAAAGGCAGGAGTATTTTATATGTCTTCTTCTTTAAAATTACCTGTAACAGCAGGCTCTTATTTTATCTTTTCCTCCAGCCATTTATTAAAATCCCCCTCCATGTTACACTTATTATATGTTGTTTCTAAATTCTCATAAACCGTTTTTTTACTTGCACTGTCCAGGCCAGGTTTAAATGCAAGTGCTTTATAAACACTTAAAAAATAAAATAAGGCATATGTATACTTTTCCTGTTTATAATACAGCCTTGCCAGATTGTTATAAGTATATATTGTGTTCTGGTGGTTTTTTCCTAATATCCTTTCCCTTATTCCAAGGCTTTTTAAATAAAATTTTTCTGCCATGTCATACTTTTCCTGATTGTCATAAATTGTTGCAAGATTACTATAACCAGCGGCTGTGTCTGGGTGATTATTACCTAGTACTTTTTCACGTATACACAAACTTTTTTTATATAATTCCTCTGCCTCTTTATACCTTCCCTGGTTTCTATATACACTTGCAAGGTTATTATAACTAATGGCTGTATCTGGGTGTTTCTTTCCTAATATCTCTTCACGTATATACAAACTTTTCTTTAATAATTCTTCTGCTTCTTTATATTTTCCCTGTTTCGCATATATATCTGCAAGATTATTATAACTAGTGGCTGTATCTGGGTGTTCCCTCCCTAATACCTTTTCATGTGTACATAAACTTTTCTTTAATAATTTCTCTGCTTCTTTATATTTTTCCTGGCTTTTATATATACTTGCAAGATTATTATAACTAATGGCTGTATCTGGATGCTCTTTTCCTAGTATCTTTTCATATATATGCAAATTTTCTTTATATAACTTCTCTGCTTCTTTGTATCTTTCCTGCTTTTCATACACTACTGCAAGATTATTATAAATGGTGGCTGTACTCTTGTGTTCTTTACCTAATATTTTTTCAAGTATTTTTAAACTTTTTTTATATAATTCTTCTGCTTCTTTGTATCTTCCCTGTTTTTCATATATATTTGCAAGGTTATTATATTTATTGGCTGTATTTGGATGCTCTCTTTCTAATATTCCAGATATTTCCAGGCTTTTTTTATATAACTCCTCTGCCTCTTTATATCTTCCCTGGTTCTCATATGCATTTGCAAGATTATTATAACTGGCTGCGGTATTTGGATGTTCTTCTCCAAATATTTTTTTACATACCTGTATATTTTTTTTATACAGCTTTTCTGCTTCTTTATACCTTCCCTGTTTTATATACACTCCAGCCAGTTTATTAAGGGTTTTTGTTATTTCCAGATGTTCTTCTCCAAGCAGTTTTTTCTTGATTTCTAATGCTTTTAATAATAATTTTTCACTATTGCCATATTGTGCTTTATCACTTTCATCTTTTGCCTGTTCTATTAAATTACTGGCTTCTGCCAGTCTTTCTTTTAATTTTT
Source organism: uncultured Lachnospiraceae bacterium (assembly GCA_910586555.1). Taxonomy (GTDB): domain Bacteria; phylum Bacillota; class Clostridia; order Lachnospirales; family Lachnospiraceae; genus Butyribacter. The sequence goes on along the minus strand of CAJUJY010000058.1, from coordinate 3,258 downwards.
CTGGCTCTGGCTCTTTTTCTTCTGCCAGTCTTTCTTTTACAGAAGTGGTTTCTTCTGCTTTTACAGATTTTATATTATAGTTATAATCATTATTATAATTATTGTAACTATTATAACCATTAAATATAATGCGCAGTTTAATAAAGGAATAAAAGTTATATGCCCCTGCTGCCAGCATATTATCCCCATATGGAGTTGTAAGGAATATAAAGTTTTTTCCAAGGTTTTCTATCATATCCCTACTAAAGTCCAGGCGTTTTAAGGCTTCTTCTTCCTGGATTGCAAATTGGAAGTTTGCAATTATAAAAACTTTTGTTTCTTTAAAATTATTAACCCATGCGCTAAGGCTGTTAAAGGAATATGGCTCTGGATTTTTTTTATAATCATATATCTGTACTAATCCATGCCTGTAAGTATTTGTAATTTCTTTTTGTATGCCTTCACTAGCTATTACCAGGAATATCCCTTCTTCTGATTTATTTATTATCCAGCCTAATTCCTGGTATCCTTCCTGGTTATTCTCCTCCATTACTAATAAGCCCCTGTTCTTTAAAGAATTTTACTACTAAAGGGTGGACATTATGCCACCTTTTGCCATTATATTCAAGTACTACTGATGCTTGTAACATTTTTAACAGCATTTCTTTATCTTTTATACGTTCCTTATTGCCATTACATATATCCAGAAGGAAATTATAATCGCTTTCTTCAATACGCCTTGTTAGTGATGTTTTTAACTCTTCTAATGCGTGTTCTGCATCTTCCATTGTAACAATACTGCTTTCCCTGCGTACTGTCCTTTTGGCTGATGCATTAATTACATGGAATAAATCCCTTAATGAACCTCCTGTATATTTTACAAGTTTTTCTAAAACACCCTCTTCAAATAACCCAGGGGCTGCACGTTTTTCTACAATCTTATATATAATATTAATTCCTTCATCAAAAGACGTTCCATCTGTTTTTTCAATCTTTATCATTGGAAGTGTTTTTGTTATAAAATAACTTTCCATAGCAGAAAACTTTGTATCATAAGAAAGGCTTATAGGAAAAGTATAAATAACTGGAAAGTCCATTCCTGAAAGAACTGCTGCATAATTATAAAACACCCTCCATGCATCTTCAGGATTTAATTTATCTAAATCCTCAAAAATAATTACAGGACGCCTGCCATTTTCATGCCTTGCAATTTCAGCCGAAACATTCCCAAGTATTTTAATCCATTCACTAAAACGTATACTTATTTTCTTATGGTATTCTTTCCTGACTTCTTCGTTTAATTTTAAATCTGTTTTAATCCCAGAAAAAATATTTAAAATATTTGCAAATATCCCTTTAGTTTCAAACGATATGCCTGTTTCCAGGGACGCCGCTTCTGTTTCCTGTGCTGTTATAGTTTCTGTGCCTTCATGCCAGAAATCCCTTATATCTTCAAGAATATTTTTTCCAATATTACAGCCTGTTTCCTCTGCAATCTGTAATAGTGCTTCCCCCATAAGTATAAAAAGGTCAGAATGTACAATATTTAATAAATCCAGATCTAAGCTACAATTAATTGTCTTTACATGGTATCCTTTATCTATAAGCTTTAAAGACATTTTATTTAATTCAGTGCTCTTTCCGCATCCCCTGTGCCCAAGCAGCAAAAATGCAGTACATTCACCAGGATTTATACAGCCATCAAAAATATCCTCAATGGGTGAATTATATTTATCACTTGTACGGTATTCCATTGTATCATCACAATAAAACTTATCCATTTCATCAGTTTTTAAAGCAGACATAGAAAAAGCATTTATTATTTCTGAAACTTGCGCAGCATATTTAACCATAAAAATCCTCCATTTTTGCCGAAGTCTAAACCCAGTCTTAATATATCCAGGTTTATTTCCATATTTACAGGAATGCCGCCATATGTGGCATCTCTTGTTATAATTAACTATAGCACACTATATAACCAGTAAAATTACTATAGTGTACTATAATTAATCATAACACTAACCAGATTCTTAATCAATATCTGTAAACAATAATGCCACGGCTACTCCTTATCCTTCCAGTATTTTCCAACTGCAAAAAAGAGCAGATTTTCAATCTGCCCATGTAATAAAAACTTTTATATTTATTTAAATTTATGTCCTCCAAGGCTCATACGTGCACCCCTTAATCCTACACTAAAGAAATGGAAGCTATTCATATTCTTCTCTTTTCCCCTGTACAGTATTGTGCGCTGGCCGTTTAATACTTTTCTTGCAGCACTTATACAGCTTTTCCACTGTCTTGACTTAATCCTGCCTGAATCATATTGTGAAAGCCTTTTTCTTAATGAACCATTTCTTACTGGTGAAAACTGGCCACTCTGGTATATAACACCTTTTAATGTATTAGGAAATATTTTTGACCTGATCCTGTTCATAACTACTATTCCTACAGCAAGTTTGCCCTGGTATGGTTCAATCCCTGCTTCACAGTTAATTATGCTTGACATAAGCCTTAAATCTGCCTTTGTATAATTACTTTTACTTCTCTTCTTGCTTTTTAACTTAGATTTAGCTTTTTTATTTTTTGTTTTAGATTTAGTTTTTTTGCTTTTCTGTGTATCTGCTTTTTTAGTATTCTGGGTAGTTTCACTTTTTGTATTGTTATCTTTAATATCTGTATTACTACTAGCATTATTTTCTGTATTTTCTCCAGAAACTGTATCCGTGCTAGTAACAGGACTATCTGTGCCAACAGGAGTATCTGTATTATTGTCCTCTAAAACCGGCCCTTCAGAAACTACCTCACTTGCAATGGCTGTAACTGTTGTAACTGGTTCTGCTGTAAATCCAGAAGCAGTTGTAAGTATAAGTGCCAGCATTGCAAATTTTTTTAATTTCATAAATAACCTCCTTGTTCCAAATCCCCGTTGAAACATTTATTAAATTTTCCCTTAACATTTATGTAACAATTATAACATAAATTTTAAAAATTTCAACCCCCTGCGCCAATTTCTATACTGGCATGAAAAAAGTAATATTTTGGAAGTATTATTTTTTGGTAGTTTTCTATAAAAAATTATGGCTTTTTTTATGCATTTTTTAAATATAATGTACATATTTTTATAAAATTTATAAATATTATAACAAATTGATACAACTTTGTTACATTTTTATTACGATATTTTTTACATATTTTATACAATGGAAAGAGCATACAATAGATGTAAACGGTGGATAGCATGTACCTAGACCAAACCTGACAAATATGAGACAATAG
>CAJUJY010000057.1 GCA_910586555.1 uncultured Lachnospiraceae bacterium | reverse complement strand
CCCCCACTTTCGCTTTGCTTAGAAGTGGGAGATTTCTTGCTAATATTTTGTTAAAACAAAAGCTTTTTTTAATATAATGCGTATTGCACAGAAAAATGGATGGAATAAAGCAGATGCAGATTACTGGAGGGAAAAAGGCTGGACAGGTAAAAAACGCCCCTGGAAGTAAAGGGAAAGTTAATAATATTATTTTACTGGCATAGCATTTTCATAACGCCATTGTCTTGGCGGGATTCCATATACATTTTTAAATGCACGTGAAAAATGCAGTTGGTTTGGATAGCCAACTGCATTTCCTATATCTGCAACCGGCAGGTCTGTTAGTTTTAATAATTCTGCTGCTTTTGTCATACGGTATGAAATTAAAAATTCCTGTGGTGTTTTTCCAATATTTTCATGGAATATTTTACCGAAGTAACTTCTGTTAAGCCCGCAGAACCTGGCAATATCTTCTATTGTAATTTCATTCTGGAAATTCTGTTCTATATATGAAATTGCTTCTTTAATATAAAAATCCCTTAGTGTATTTCCTTTGGTTATCTGGGTAGAATTAGAAGAGCGTAACAATGCATCAATAAAAAGATAGAGATGCCCTATTAAATGGAATGGTGAAGCATCTTTATTATTTATAATATATAACATTTCATCTTTCATAGTTTTGGCAATATCTTTAAATCTTGCCTTATATACAGGCTGGTTTATATTAAGTCCTGCCATTTCAAGCGTCTGTTTTACACGCAGCCCGTCAAATTCAATCCATGCATATTCCCAGGGGATTTTACTGTCTGCTATATATGTGCATATCTGCTGCGGGAACATCATAAACCCCTGGCCGCTTTTAATAGAATACTGCACAGTTTCCCCACTGGAATCCATTGCCATTAATATACCTGTGCCAGATATTACATAATGGAATAAGAAATGGTTTCTTGCCGCAGGACCAAAAGAGTGTGAAGGGTCACAGTGTTCCCACCCAAACTGGTATAACCCCATATCAATAAAATTTTCACTTGGAAATACTGAAAAAATAACCTCACTCATAATAAGTCCTCCATAATATTTTCTAATCTGGTATACCCTTTACCAGTTCTGGCTATTATTATAAATATACCAAAATGCTATATGTTTTTCAATATTTATTTATAAAACAGCATTTTGGTATAAAACAGCAATAAACAGGCTATTTTAGATAGCATAATGGTATGATACAATTCTAATATCAAAAACGAAAGGAGCAGTCCAATATGAAAGGAAGAAGACTTGCAAGGTTACTGTTTACAGGCTGTATGCTGTTTTTTGTTATTTCTTTACAGGGGTGCGGTTCTAAAAAGGATAATTCTGTAACTGAAATTGAAATTGTACAGTATAAGCCAGAGGCTTCCAACTATTTTAAAATGGTTGAAAAAGCTTTTAATGAAACACATGACGACATACATCTGACAATCAATTCACCTAATGATGCTGCTGCAATTTTAAGAACAAGGTTTATACGTGAGGATTACCCTGATATTGTTGGTATTGGCGGCGATATAGAATATTCTTACTATGTAGATGCTAAGATACTGGCAGATATTTCAAATTATGAGGGTCTTGGCAATATTAAACAGGTGTACAGGGATATTGATGAGTCGCTGGAACTTGTACCTACGGAAGGGACATTTGCTATACCATATATGGCAAATGCAGCAGGTATTCTTTATAACAAGGATTTATTTGAACAGAACGGGTGGAAAATTCCAAATAACTGGAATGAACTTTTAACACTTTGCAAAGATATTAAGGCAAAGGGAATACTGCCATTTTATTTTGGGTTTAAAGATACATGGAGCTGTCTTGCACCCTGGAATGCAATAGCAGTGGACTTAACACCATCAGATACTGTTAAAAAGGTAAACAAAGGTGAAAGTACATTTACAAAGGAATACGCTGAAGTTGCAAAGAAATATTTAAGCCTGCTTGAATATGGGCCTGATTCACCATTTGCATACAGCTATAATGATGCATGTACAGCATTTGCAAGAGGGGAAGCAGCAATGTACCCTATTGGAAGCTATGCAGTGCCTCAGATACTTTCCGTAAACCCTGGTTTAAATATTGATTCATTTGTAATGCCTGCCAGTGACAGTAAAGATGGCAACACACTTAATTCAGGAATTGACTTGCAGTTTTGTGTAACAGAGGCATGTGAAAATAAGGAAGCGGCTTATGAAGTTTTAGACTTCCTGTTTGAAGATGAAAATATCCAGGAATATGCAAATGCACAAAATTCAATTCCATGCAAAGAGGGAAACTTTAACCTGTCCCCAATGCTTGATGGCATAAAGGAATATATCAGTGCAGGTAAAATGGCAGATTTCCATGACCATTATTATCCATCTGAAATGTCTGTAGATGCCCTGTTACAGACATTCCTTATTGAAAAGGATGTAGATGGTTTCTTACAGACATTTGATAAAAACTGGCAGCGTTACAACCGTGATATTATACGCAAAGTCAAAGAATATGAACAAAATAATAATGAATAGGGGGTATTTAAATGAAAAATGACAGGAAACGTACTTATTTGTTAATTACTATTCCTATATTGGCACTGTTTATTACATTTAATACAATTCCGCTTCTCCGGGGTGTAGTTTACAGTTTTACCAATTTCAGGGGATTTGGGGATTATGACTGGGTAGGGCTTAGAAATTATATAGACTTATTTTCTGATGCAAGGGTAGGAAGTTCGTATATATTTACTATTAAACTTGCTGTTGTTACAACAATAGTTGTAAATGTAGTTAGTATTTTACTTGCACTGGCATTAAACAGCAAAATCCGTGCAAAAGGATTTTTCCGTGGTGCATACTTCCTTCCTAATGTACTGGGGGCACTGGTTGTTGGTTATATTTTTAACTACTTCTTTACATACCTTGTCCCGGCATTAGCAGATATGGCAGGTATTGAATCACTAAAATCAAGTATACTGGCAGGAAAGAATACTGCATGGATTGGAATTATGATAGTATGTGCATGGCAGGCAGTAGCAATGAACACTATTATTTATATATCAGGTTTGCAGACTGTGCCAGAAGATGTATATGAGGCAGGTTCACTTGATGGTGCAACTGGCTGGAAAAAGTTCTGGAAGCTTACATTCCCATTAATTATACCATTTTTTAGTATTAATATGGTACTTTGCGTTAAAAACTTTTTAATGGTATTTGACCAGATTATGGCACTTACAAAGGGCGGCCCTGCACAGAGCACAGAGTCAATTTCATACCTTATTTATAATAATGGCATGAAAGGCGGGCAGTTTGGTTTCCAGAGTGCCAATGCAGTAGTATTCTTTATAGTTATTGTAATTATTTCTGTAGCGCAAATGAAATTTTCTGGTAAAAAGGAGGAGCAGTTATGATAAAACAAAAATTAAGCCCTTCATGGCTTCCTATGGTACTTTTAATTCTTGGGCTGTCAACTATTGCTTTTCCATTGTATATGACTATTGTAATTGCTTTTAAACAGCCTTCAGAAATGTCAAATACAATAAGCGGAATATTGTCACTTCCTAAGCATTGGAGCTTTGATAATTTCAGGGAGGCAATGGAAGTTACTGATTTCTGGCATTCACTTGGATACAGCCTTTTAATTACGCTGGTTACAGTTGTACTATCAATACTTGTACATTCAATGATTGGTTATGTACTTGGAAGAAATAAAAACCATAATAAGTTTTATGGGTTTGTTTACCTTTTTATTGTAAGCGGCATGTTTGTGCCATTTGCAATACTTATGATGCCCCTTGCTAAAGAAACAGCAGAACTTGGGCTTGCAAACTGGTTTGGCGTAATACTCCTATATGTAGTATTCTATATGCCAATGAACATTATGCTGTATTCAGGGTATCTTGTAAATATCCCTATAGCACTTGAAGAAGCAGCAAGGGTAGACGGTGCATCTACATGGAGGACTTACTGGAAAGTTATATTCCCGCTTATGAAGCCAATGCATGCAACTGTTGCTGTAATAACAGCACTGGCTGTATGGAATGATGTAATGACACCACTTGTTATTATGGCAGGTTCAGGCGTTAATACACTGCCACTTGCGCAGATGAATTTCCAGTCACAGTTTGGCACTAACTATAACCTTGCATTTGCATCATATTTATTATCATTAATACCAATACTTGTTTTCTATGTAATATGCCAGAAACAGATTATAAATGGTGTTGTTAATGGCGCAGTAAAATAAATCTAAAGCGGGGTGTATTATGGCAGTTATTTATAACCATGAGAAAAGAATTTTCAGTTTACAGACAAAAAATACAACTTACCAGATGATGGCAGACAAACTCGGTTATCTGTTGCATTTATATTATGGTAAAAGAGTAGAACAGGATATGGATTACCTGCTTACTTATGCAGACAGGGGGTTTTCTGGAAATCCGGCAGAAATGGCGTATAACCGCACATATTCTTTAGATACTCTGCCACAGGAATACCCAGTACTTGGGACAGGTGACACACGCAGCACAGCACTAATAATCCGTAATGCGGATTATAGTGAGTGCTGTGATTTAAGATATGTGTCACATGAAATTATAAAAGGCAAATACAGCCTTAAAGGACTTCCTTGTGTGTATACAAAAAAAGGTGAAGCAGAAACACTTTCCATTATCCTTGAAGATGCATTAAATGGCGCAAGGGTACAGCTTCTCTATGGGGTACTGGAAGCAGAAGATATTATAACAAGAAGTGTTATTATAACAAATAATGGTAAAGAACAGTTTGTAATAGAAAAAGCAGCATCTGCATGCCTGGATTTTATGCCAGGTGAGTATGAACTTATACATTTCTATGGCAGGCATACAATGGAACGCAATATAGAGCGTGTGCCTGTTACGCATACAGAAATTAAAATTGGAAGCCGCAGGGGGGCTTCAAGCCACCAGCATAATCCAGGCATAATACTGGCAGAAAATGGCACAACAGAGGATTATGGCAAATGTTATGGAATGTTATTTGTATACAGTGGAAATTTTATGTGTGGTGCAGAAAAAGACCAGTTCGGCCAGACAAGGGTTTTAATGGGGCTGCAAAGCGAGCAGTTCCATTATCCTTTAAATAAAGGGGAGTCTTTTATTGTACCAGAAACAATTTTGTGCTTTTCAGAAAATGGTTTTTCAGATCTTTCATTAAAATACCATGACTGTATATGTAACCATATCTGCCGTGGAAAATACAAAAACAAAGAACGTCCTGTACTTCTTAACAGTTGGGAAGCATCTTATTTTAATTTTAACGGGGATACTATAATTAATCTTGCAAAAGAAGCCGCAGATCTTGGTATCAGGCTTGTAGTTATGGACGATGGCTGGTTTGGCAAAAGGGACAATGATAATTCGGGGCTTGGTGACTGGAATGTTAATGAGGATAAACTTGGCTGTACACTTGGGGAACTGGTAACACAGGTAAATAAACAGAATGTAAAGTTTGGTATCTGGATTGAACCAGAAATGGTTTCAGAAGACAGCATGCTATATAAAAAACACCCGGATTTTGTGCTGCAAGTTCCTGGCAGGGCTCCAATACGCTCAAGAAACCAGCTTGTACTTGATTTTTCAAGGGAGGAAGTAAGGAAAGTTATATTTAACCAGATATGCAGCGTGTTAGACCAGGCAGATATTGAATATATAAAATGGGATATGAACCGCAATTTATCAGAACTGTATTCAAGCCAGAGTTTTCCGGGCTGTGTTGCCTATAATTATATGCTTGGTGTTTATGATTTCCTTGAAAAATTAATTACACGTTACCCAGATACCCTGGTTGAAGGCTGTTGTGGCGGCGGCGGAAGGTTTGATGCTGGAATGTTATATTATACACCGCAGATCTGGTGCAGTGATAATACTGATGCAATAGACCGTTTAAGAATACAGTATGGCACTTCATTTTTTTACCCGGCATGTACGGCAGGTTCGCATGTATCAGCAGTACCAAACCACCAGACAGGACGGGTGGCAAGCCTTAATACAAGAGGAATTGTTGCAATGTCCGGGGTATTTGGATATGAACTTGACCCTGCTAAACTTTCAGAAGCAGAAAAAGAAGAAACCAGGCAGCAGGTAAAAAGGTATAAAAAATATGCAGGCTTAATACAAAACGGAGATTATTACCGGCTTTCAGATCCATTTAAAGATATATATACAGCCTGGGAAAATATTTCAAAAGACAAGACACAGGTATTATTAAGTATTGTAATAAATGAAATTCATGGAAATATGCCTGTTTATTATGTGAAATTAAAAGGACTTGAAAAATATGCAGTATATAAAGATGAAGAAAATGGTGCATATTACCAGGGTGCGGCACTTATGGAAGCAGGCCTTCCTGTAAAATGCAGCCTTGGGGAATATAATTCATACCAGATAGTATTAAATATGCAGAAGTAAAACGAAAGGATTTTATTTATGAACCAGGATTATATACGGGTTAATACAAATATTGGAATATATAGTAAATTAAACAGTATACTTCCATGGAAGCCAGGAAAAATAACTGGAAATATACCACAAGGTGATATGCCAGGGGATAGGGCACAAGGTTTTGGGGATCTTGTGCCAAAGGCAGAAACGGTTTTTAAGGAACTTGTTATTCTTTTACCAGAAGCAGTTAAAAACAACCCATATGAAAGGGCTGTGGTTTCCGTAAGTGGAGGCTCTGGCACTGGCAAAACAGGGATTGCTTCACTTTTATCTTATTATCTGTCACAAGCAGGCATTGGAAGTTATACCCTTTCAGGCGATAATTATCCTTACCGCATACCTGTTTATAATGATGCAGAACGCCTGATGGTATTCCGCAGGGCAGCATTGCAGGGCTTAATAGATGCAGGTGGATATACACCAGAAAGGTTTAAACAGATACAGATATGGCAGGAGCATGATTTAGATGCTGATAAAGGGCATATTAGCAAAAATCCATGGTACAGTCCTTATATAGAAGCAGGAAGACAAGGCTTAAAACAGTACCTTGGCACTGGTAAGGAAATTGCATTTGACGAAGTTAATTCTATTATACATGCTTTTAAAGATGGTGCTTCAGAAATCTGGTTAAAGAGAATGGGGCGTACAAACAGTGAATTATGGTATGATAAAACAGATTTTAGTAATATAAATGTGCTGGTTATAGAATGGACACATGGCAACAGTGATTATTTAAAAGGAGTTGATATTCCTGTTTTCTTAAACAGCACGCCACAGGAAACCCTGGAATACAGAAAAAAGCGTGCCAGGGATAAAAATATAGAAAGCCCGTTTACAACTATGGTGCTTGGAATTGAACAGGAACTTTTATACAGCCAGGCACATAAAGCTAAAATTATCCTTTCTAAAACAGGGAAAATATTAACATATAAGGAGTATAAAGAACTAATTCAAAAAGGAGGCAGCAAATATGAGTGACGGGCCAATGTTTAATGCTTATCCTGACAGCCTTGGAGGAAAGCTTAGGGATATAGTATCTGTACTAAAAGAACCAGAATTTAAAGATACATTCCAGTCATTTTATATACTGCCAAGCATTTACCATTCAGACCTTGACAGGGGTTTTTCTGTAATTGATTATGATATTAATGAGGAAATGGGCAGCAGGAAAGATTTAGAAGATATAAAAAATCTTGGAATAGACTTAAAACTTGACTTTATATTAAATCATTTATCTGTACGCTCTGCACAGTTCCAGGATATTATTAAAAATGGTGAAGCTTCAGAATATAAGGATTTTTTTATTAACTGGAACAAGTTCTGGGAAGGATACGGGGAAATGTCAGACGAAGGGTATATTATCCCGCGTGAAGAGTTAATAAAAGATATGTTTTTCCGTAAACCAGGGCTTCCAATACTTATGGTGAAGTTTCCGGATGGAAGAAAAGTGCCATACTGGAACACATTTTACCAGGAGGTACTGGAAGATGGCAGTAATTACCTTGGGCAGATGGATTTAAATATAAAGTCCCCTCTTGTATGGGAGCATTACAAGGAAACTTTAAACAAACTTGCAGGATATGGAGCTAAAATTGTGCGCCTTGATGCTTTTGCATATGCACCAAAAGAACCAGGACAGAAGAATTTCTTAAATGAACCAGGGACATGGGATTTATTAGAGAAAATAAAAGTTATTGCAGACAAATATAACATTACCCTTCTTCCAGAAATCCATGCAAGTTATGGAGAAAAAATATATGAACTTTTAGCAAATAAGGGTTATATGTCATATGACTTCTTCCTGCCAGGGCTTATAATTTATGCAATAGAACATAAAGACGGGACTGTGCTTGCAAGGTGGGCAGAAGAACTTTATAGTAAAAAAATACGCACAGTAAATATGCTTGGATGCCATGATGGTATACCTCTCCTGGATTTAAAAGGGTTTATTCCGGATAATGAAATTGAAAAACTAATAGATATTCTTACAAAACGCGGTGGTTTTGTTAAAAACCTGCATGGCCAGAAAAATATGTATTACCAGGTTAATGCAGCTTATTACAGTGCACTTGGCGAAGACAGCCAGAAAATGCTTTTTGCCAGGGCATTACAGATATTTATGCCAGGAAAACCGCAGGTATGGTATCTTGATTTATTTGCTGGAAAAAATGATTATAAAGCTGTAGAAAAAGCAGGGCCTGGCGGCCATAAAGAGATAAACCGTACTAACCTTACAAAAGAACAGGTTAAAGAAGCACTAAAAAAGGATATTGTAAAAAAGCAGCTTGGACTTCTGCGTTTCAGGAACACCTGTAAAGCATTTGGATTTGACGCAGAACTGCAAATAGAAAAAAAAGACAGCATTATAATATTTAAATGGAGTAAAAACGGAGAAGAAGCTGTATTAAAAGCAGACTTTGAAACATGCCAGTTTGAGGTTTTTTAACATTATATAAGGCAAAAAGTTACACCAGCAGGCAAGGCATTTTAAAATGGCATATATTTATATATGTGGTGCTGCTGGTGTATTTTATTATAATAAGCCAGGTTTATATTTATAATTTTAGAGTTTAATATCTTTTAGAAGCTTTGCAAAAGGGCTTTCATCTGCGGATACGCTTCCAGAACTGTTTCCAGCTCTGTATTCATCAGGAATATCATATGCTTCACTGGTTTGTCCAGGTTCATCTTCTACAAGTGCTTTTATACTTAATGAAATCCTGTCACCTTCTATATTAATAATTTTGGCCTTTATGGTATCACCAAGTTTAAGTATTTCTTTAGGTGATTTAATAAAACGGCTTGTTATCTGGGAAACATGGCAAAGTCCTGTAAGCCCTTCACCTATATCTATAAATGCACCATATTGTTCAATCCTTTCTACAGTTCCTTCTACAACAGAACCAGTTTTAAGATGCCTGGTCTGTTCAGCTTTTAAAACAAGGGCGCGTTCCTTTTCAACAGCCTTGGCAGAAAGCACAAGTTTGTGGTTTAATGGTTCTACAGTAATAATTACTGCATCAACTGTCATTCCAACATAGCTCTCTGTATCTTCTACATATTGTAAAGCAAGCTGTGAAGCAGGTATAAATGCACGTATGCCTTTAATATAGCATATAACACCAGAAGGGACAGCTTCAGTTATCCTGGCTTTAAAAACAGTACCATTTTTATAATCTTCTTTTAATCCATCCCATACAAGTATATCATTAGCTTCTTTTAAAGAAAGAAGGACATTCCCGCTTGCATTTTCAGCATCAATAACCATTACTTTCAGATTATCACCAATATTAATATCCTTTTTAATTGAAAATGCAGGGTCATGGCTGCACTCTCCAAGTGGTATAATTCCTTCTGTATAATAATCCAGATCAGCAGTTATTTCAGTATCAGATATTCCTATTACAGTTACATCAATTATATCACCCTCTTTTAAAACCTTAAAAGAGCGTGCAATTTCATTCTCAAAGTCCTTCATGGAACTGCCATTGTCCATAATAATTTACCTCCTGTTAAAAATAAGCCAGGTTTTTGTATTAAGCAAAAATCATTGTATACCTGGCTGCATATTATAATTATAACATTATATAACAGTGCTTGCAACCTGGCATAAAGCTTTTAGTATTTTAAAAACCCGCAGCAAACCTGGTAAAATCTATAAACCAGTGCATGCCTATTGCCATTTGTAAGTTACAGCCAGCGTAAAAAGCAGCCGTTACACAAATACTTGTAATAATAATGTCTGCTGTTCTGGGATCACGGAATAATGAAACCAGACATATTATTCCAAGAAACAGGGATATTGCCGCCTGCTTCCACTGAAAAATCTTTGTCCTGGCAATATAGTAAACTGCTAGTAAAAGAACCAGGATTTCTGTCCAATTCCAGATTCTTGACATAAGATTATAATAATGTGGTGTGGCGTCCAGTGGCAGTATTATTCCAACTATATAAAGTAATATAAAAATGCCAAAAGAAATAAAATATCTACAGCCAGCAGAACAGCCCTTAGCTGGTTTAATTTTACCACCCATATTTTCCTCCTTATATTTTTATTTACCAGAATATTATACTATAAGCATAAATATAATTCCAGTTAAATGACATCTGCAACATATCCGTTTTATAAATTTTTAATTGTGTATAAATAAAAGATAATTTATGAAATGGATATGGTTAATATATAAAATATTTATACTATTGTATCTTGTAAAAATATTGTTATAATATCTATGTAGCAAATTGTCAGGAAAGGTTTTGGTGTTTTAATGGATAAAAAAGATGAAAATTTAGGTGAAGAGTTATATAACCTGCTGGCTGAACTTTTAAACAGGAGAATGAACAGGACTGTGCTTGACAGCATAAGGGGTGAATATGGTGTACTGCGTTATCTTATGTATGTGCAGGATAAGGCCAGTGCGGGATTTCTTACAGAGCAGCTTCATGTTGTGCCAGGACGTATGACAGATATACTTAACAGCCTTGAAGCAAAGGGGTTTATAAAACGTGTGCGCAGTGATGAAGACAGGCGGCGTGTAGCTGTGTGCATAACAGCAAGCGGCAGGAAAGAAGCGAAGAAAAAAAGGGAATATATAAGGAAAGAGTACCAGGGAATGTTTGAAATACTTGGACAGAAGGATACGGAGGAGCTTATAAGGCTTTTAAAAATAGTGCTTGCATATCCTGGTAAAGATGAAAAAACCTGAAACAGAATAAAACCGCCTCCATACCTTATATAAATTATGGAAGCGGTTATTGCTATAGCTGCATTATTGGAATTTATTTAGCACTCATTAAGCGCTTTTATATATAAATCTATTGCTGGTTTTGCTTTTGCCCCGCATTTAGGACAAGTAAATGTACCATAAAAATAAGAAAGCTTCTGTACATCAAAATCACAGCCTGTAAGGTGAAGTGCATTACTAAGCCATATATATGTATTATCAAGTGATTTTTTATCCCACTTTCCAATTACAGATTCCGCAGGTGTAATTATTGAGTTTAATTCTTCAATATCTCCGTCAATATCATAGTCCAGTTCAATATCTTCCGAAAAAAAACCGCATTTTTCACAAAATAAAAGGCAGTTGCTAAAACTCCCAAGAAGATATACAAAAGTATATTCCCTTTTACCAAAAAATGCCTGTAATGATACAAGTATATAAGGTATATCATCTGGACGGAGGAGTGGTTTAAGCAGTTCCAGTTTATTTAACAGGATTTCTTCTGCTTTTTCCTTGAAAAATAAAATGCTTTTATTATAGCTTTCTATAAGGTTTTTTGGAATATTTTTTATTACACGTGCACTGCCCGGATTACAGAATGGATTATCTGTGGAAACAATAGTACCCACATTCATTAAAAATAAAACCTGCATGCCAAAATCATCTTTTTCGTACCAGTAATCAAATGTTTTGGCAAGATATGGCAGTACAATATAAGAAGCATCATAAAAACTTAACTGGTGGCATAACTGCTGGAATATATTATCAAAAGCAACCATATATTCACATTCATAATTTGCATAAAGTGATTTTTCACTTTCCGGGACATCTGGTTCTTGTACCATAAGCAGTACAACATCTTCTTTTACATTGCCATATGCACCACGTAGCTGTTCCCATAATTCTGAATTAAAATCTGCCATTTCCATATTATTATACCATTTATCCATATAAACCCTCCCTGCTGCCTCTGGCGGTTTAAATATTAAGCGGTAAAGCCCGCCATGGGCAAATAAAATATAGCCCAGATTGCTTATTTCTTTATAATTATAACATATATGCATTAGAAAAACCATTGAGTTTTACATTATATAATTATATAATAAATAATATTAGTAAAAACTGACTGCCATATTAAGTAAACCAGGCGTCAATGCAGATGTATATGGAAAGGTTTTATGTATGTATAAGATACTTATAGTTGAGGACGATAATAATATAAACCAGATGATATATGAAACTTTTAGCCGTGCAGGTTATAGCTGTGTTAGTGCTTTTTCAGGTACAGAAGCACTTCTCCGGGCAGAAAGCGGGGAATTTTGTTTAATTATCCTTGATTTAATGCTTCCGGGCATGCCTGGTGATGAAGTTTTAAAAAATATCAGGAAAAAAAGCAGCGTGCCCGTTATTGTACTTTCTGCTAAAGATGAACTTGATACCAAAGTGGATTTACTTACCCTTGGAGCTAATGATTATATGACAAAGCCTTTTGAACTTAAAGAACTTGAAGCGAGGGTACTTGTACAGCTGCGTGACAATAAAAAAGAAAAAGCAGGCGGTGTTATGGAGTTTAATAACCTTAAGTATGACTTGCAGAAAAAACAGGTTAGCATTAATGGGAAAAATATACCATTTACTGTGCATGAATTAAAAATTATAGAACTTCTGCTGCGCCACCCAGGGCAGGTTTTTTCAAAGAATGAAATATATGAATATGCATGGGAGGATTATTATATAGGTGAAGATAAAACAATAAATGTACATATAAGCAATATAAGGCAGAAGATTAAAAAGGTTACAGATACAGAATATATAGAAACTGTCTGGGGGCTTGGATTTAAACTTGCAGATGCATAATATATTTCTTTAACTTTTCTTTATACTTTTTTGGCGTTTTCTTATATTTGCTGGTGTATTATATATTTATTGAAAAATTTTTATAGCGTATAAGCGCAGAAATGAGGAAAGTTATGGAGTATGTACTTAGTACAAAAAATTTATGCAAGCAGTATTCAAAGCATCTTGCAGTGGATAATGTAAGCCTGCATATTAAGCGTGGTGAGATTTATGGATTTATTGGAAGAAACGGGGCTGGCAAAACTACATTTATGAAAATGGTGTGCGGGCTTGCAATGCCTACAGGCGGGGAGATAGAATTATTTGATGCAAAAGGCAGTGATGTTAATATGCACAGGGCAAGGGTTGGAAACCTTATTGAAGCACCAGGGATTTTTCCAAATATGAATGGTATTAATAACATTAAATGTAAGTGTTATGCACTTGGAATTTATAAAAAGGGTTATGCAGAACACCTGTTAGAAACTGTAGGGCTTAAAGATGCTAGCAGAAAGAAAGTTAAAAAATATTCCCTTGGCATGAAACAAAGGCTTGGCATTGCAATGGCACTTGTTGGCGGGCCTGACCTGCTTATACTGGACGAACCAATTAACGGGCTTGACCCACAGGGAATTGCAGAAGTAAGGGACATGATCCTTAAATTAAGAAGTGAAAGAAATATGACCATTATGATTTCAAGCCATATCCTTGAAGAGCTTTATAAGATTGCGGACACGTTTGGCATTATAAATAATGGAAAGCTTGTACAGGAACTTTCAAGGGAAGAACTTTCTGCAAAATGCAGTGATTATATTGAAATTATAGTTAATGACAGTGCAAGGGCATGTACAAATATTGAAAAGCTTGGATTTAGTGATTATAAAGTTATGGAAGATGGTTCTATCCATATTTATAAGGAATTAGACAGGCTTGGCGAAATTAACAGGGAACTTGTAATATCTGGCTGTATAGTAAATTCAATAAAAGTTGTACAGGAAAATTTAGAAAATTATTTCCTTCAGCTTACAGGAGGTGTGCAGGGTGTTTAATCTTATAAGAATGAATTTATTCAGAATGATACATACAAAAGGTGTAATAGTTGTATTTATTTTATTAATGGGCTTTTCAGTTATAAGCGGCTGTATATCTGCATATGACAGCATAGAAATGGCAAAAGAAATAAAAGAACAAAGAGAAGCAGGAGAAGAAGAAGGAGTAAGAGAATTATCTAAACAGAAAGAAGAGGAAATTAAACAAAAGGCAGCAATGGAAGAAGCAGCTAAAAAAGAAGCAGAAGACAATAAAGAAGACAATGCTGCTTATGAAGCGGGTTATGAATTTGGTGAACAGGTGTCAGGAAGTGTAGGTATTTATGTTAATACACCTGTAGACAGTAATGGCAACTTAAAAGATTATGTTTTTGTGTATTGTTCAGAACTAAGCGGCGGATTTTTGCTTTTGTTTATACTTATAGGTGCTGTGTTATTTTTCCGTGGTGATGAAAAAGACGGGTTTTTAAAGAATATTGCAGGACAGACAAAATACAGGCATAATATTTTCTTTGCCAGGCTTATAGCAGTTGGAATTTATACATTTGCCTGCATGGTATGCTATATGTTTGTGGAATATTTTGCATTTAAAATTGGGTTTATTATGGATGGAAGTATTAATTTTGGCATAAAGTACCTGCCAGAAGCAATTAAAATATTTGCATTGCAGTATCTTCTCCATATGGCATTTATAAGCGGGCTCCTGCTTATAACAGAAGTGTCCAGAAGCACGGCAGCAGGCCTTACAATAGGGCTTTTAGGTGTTATGGGATTTGGAATGTTATTTGCACGTATTATACAGAAAGTTTTCCATACAGATTTTGATTTAAACAAATATTATATCAATACAAACATATCACATGTAAATATGGGTGCAGCACATAATACTATTATATCTGCACTTGGAATTGGAATAGTATTTTTTATACTTTATAATGTTTTAAATGTTTTATGGTTCTCAAGAAGGGATATTATATAGCTGGTGGAACAATATGGATATAAAACTTATTGCAGTAATTGCCATACTTGGAATATTATTAATAATTGTATTTGTAAAGTATATTTTATACAGGCGGCAGGTAGTAAATATCTGCCGCCAGATGGCTTTTATAATGGAAAATAATACTAATAAAATTATTTGTAATGATATCACAGAAAAGGAGATTTTAAAGCTTACAGATTTTATAAACCTTATGTATGAAGAACATAAAAAGAAAGAAAATATTTTAAAAGAAAAAGATACACGGCTTAAAACAGCACTGGCAGGCATTTCACATGATATCAGGACACCACTTACATCTTTAAAGGGATTTTTTGAACTTCTTGAAAATGAAGATAATATAGAAAAAAGGGGAAAATATATACAGATAATAAATAAAAAAATTATAGAACTTACAGAACTTCTTGAAGAGCTTTTTACATACACAAAACTCCAGAATGAAGAATATATACTTGAATTAAAGGAATATGATTTTACAAAAATTGTACTTGGGACATTATTTTCGTTTTATAGTATTTTTAAAGAAGAAAATATAAAAACAGATGTTGATATAGAAGAGAAAACTGCCGTAGTGCTTTGCAATGATATAGCAGTAAAAAGAATACTTTCTAATATAATAAAAAATGCAATAATACATGGAAATGGAAATGCCAGAATAAAATACAGTATAAAAGATAACAGTGTGGAATTTGAATGTGGGAACGGCATTATAAATCCCAGGGAAATAGATATTTCACAAGTATTTGACAGGTTTTATAAATCAGATGCAGCAAGGGGCAGGGGTTCAACAGGGCTTGGACTGCCAGTAGCTAAGGAACTGTCAGACAGAATGGGAGGGAAAATAAGTGCATCAATAGAAGAGAATATGTTTGTAATAAAATTTGTAATGTATACCAGACCAGATGTAAGAAAAACTTAATAAAAATAAGACAATAATTATACTAATTTTTATTGAACTTCCAAAAATAAATTATTATAATAGTATATGGATTTTATAATTATATTTAAGGAGGAATTTTTATGAGAACGTCTAAAAAGAAATTTATAGCCCTGGCAGTTGTTTTAAGTATACTGGCTGGCATAACTGTAATGCCGTCATATTCATATGCTAAGGGAAGTTACTGGCTTAATGGTATATCAAAAGAAGCTGGTGGCGGAATGAGTTTACATTATAAAGGAGGCAAGTTTATATTAAAAGGCAGGATAAGAAAGGCCTCTTCTGAAAAAGAAGTATACAATGTTAAAGATAAAAAAGGACAATATAAATTAAAAATTGCAGATAATTGCAGAATAATAAGTAATGAAGCAGATAATGAACAGGTAATTTCATTTAAAAACTGGGTAAAAGACAATGAATATAAAGATGGTGATAAAATATCGTTTATATCTGCAACTTTTAAAGTTGAAAATAAAAAGGTCACAAGGATTTGTTTTTCGGCATAGGACACTTGTGTGTAAATAACAGATAATTTATAAAGCTGACGTGGTTGTTTGAATGTGGATTGTGGATATTATTTTATGGGAGTGTGAATAGTGAAACGTATATTTTTGGTTGAAGATGATAAAGAGATTGCCAAAAACCTTATTCTTTTATTACATTCAGAAGGTTTTGCTGTTACACATGCATCTACAAAGGCAGAGGCGGTATCTATGCTTTATGGCAGTAATAATGATATTGCGCTTGTGGATATTTCACTTCCTGATGGCAATGGTTTTACATTATATACAGAGATTAAGCAGTTTAAGGATATACCTGTTATATTCCTTACTGCTTCTGGTGATGAAGCAAGTGTTGTCACAGGTTTAAATATTGGTGCAGATGATTATATTACAAAGCCTTTCCGTTCACGTGAACTGGTTGCAAGAATTAATACAGCACTCCGGAAGTATGGACATTCACCATCTGTATTTAAAATACAAGGGCTTTATATTGATATGGCAAGCGGAACTGTAAAGAAAGATAATAAAGAAATATTTCTTTCTGCATTAGAATACAGGCTTCTTCTTGTATTTATAAATAATCCTGGAAATATTATTACAAGGGAGAGGCTTTTAGATGAATTGTGGGATGCAGCAGGGGAGTTTGTCAATAATAATACATTAACAGTTTATATTAAAAGGCTGCGTGAAAAAATTGAAGACGATCCTGCAAATCCTGGTATTATACTTACTGTACGTGGCACAGGATACAGGCTTGGAGGTAATTATGTTCCGTAACAGGGAAATAAGGCATTTTACTTTTATATTTATTATAATAACTGTTATATGTGCAATAGCAGGTTTTTTAATATATCCAGCAGTTTTACTGCTGGTGTTTTTTTCTGCTTTTGCATATGGTACTTTATTTTATATATTTACAAGGGAAAGGTATAAAAGGATTGCAAAGCTTTCAGAAGAGATAGTGCATGTACTCCATAACCCGGATTACCTTATTATAAATAATCTGGAAGAAGGTGAACTTTCAATATTGCAGACTGAAATAGTAAAAATGACTATGCGTATAAGTGAGCAGAATAAAGCATTGGAAAGGGAGAAAAAGTATCTTTCAGATTCACTTGCGGATATTGCACACCAGTTACGCACCCCTCTTACTTCTGCTAACCTTATTCTGTCACTGCTTAAAGATAATCCTGGTAAAAATGAAAGAAAAAAATTGCTTTATGAAACAAAGGAATTATATATCCATATGGAATGGCTTATAACTTCCCTGCTTAAATTATCAAGGCTTGATGCAGGAATTGTTGTTTTCCAGATAAAGAAAATAAATCTTTATAATCTTTTAAAACAGGCATTACATCCGTTTTTAATACAAATGGAATTACATGGCATTATATTACAGACAGATATACCAGAAGGAATTATTATAGAGGCTGATCCTTTATGGCTTTTAGAAGCCTTCCAGAATATTATTAAGAATTGTATAGAGAATGTTTATGACAATGGAAAAATAGAAATTACCGTAGAGGATAACGTCCTTTTTACACAAATACAGTTCCATGATAATGGCAAAGGTTTTAAAAATGAGGATCTTCCACATCTTTTTGACAGGTTTTACCGTGGGAAAGATGCAAGTGTGGCAGGTTATGGTATAGGGCTTGCACTCTGTAAAACAATTATAATAAGGCAGGGAGGCGCAATTACTGCAAAAAACCATAAACAGGGAGGTGCAGTATTTACTGTGCGCTTCCATAAATAATACAAGGGCAGGCAGCAAATGGCAGCAGGTTTAAAAATATATATTAAGTGACAAATCTCTCACTTTAAAGTCACCAGATTGTAATATACAAAGTTTATTATATGGGTATACAATAATAAAAGGAGGCCCAGATAATGGAATTTCTAAAAATTGAGAACTTATGTAAAGTATATGGAAGTGGTGAGGGCAAGGTAGTTGCGCTTGACCATGTTTCAGTATCTATTGAAAAAGGTGATTTTACTGCAATTATTGGCTCTTCTGGTTCTGGAAAGTCAACACTTTTGCACAGCATTGCAGGGGTAGATGTGCCAACAAGCGGAAGGATATTATTAAATGGCCAGGATATTTATGGACAAAGCAAAGAAAAGCTTGCTATTTTCCGCAGAAGGCAGGTAGGCTTAATTTACCAGTTCCATAACCTTATCCCGTCACTTAATGTTGTGGAAAATATAACACTCCCAATACTTATGGACAGACGTAAGCCTGATAAAGAGCGCCTGTATGACCTGCTTGGAATGTTAGGCTTAAGGGAGAGAATGGCACATCTTCCAAACCAGCTCTCAGGAGGGCAGCAGCAGCGTGTGGCCATAGGGCGCGCATTAATGAATGCACCTGCGGTAATGCTTGCAGATGAGCCTACAGGAAGCCTTGACAGCCGCAATGGACAGGAGATTATACGGCTTTTAAAGGAAAGCCATGAAAGATATGGACAAACATTAATTGTTGTTACACATGATGAAAATATTGCATTACAGGCAGACCGTATTATTACTATTGCAGATGGCAGGATAGCAAGAGATGAAAGGCAGGTGGCACAGTTATGAATATATTAAATAAGGTTGCAATACAGGGTCTTAAAAAAAGCCGTACAAGGACTATTGTAACAGTTATTGGTGTTACACTGTCTTCTGCAATGGTTATGGCAGTTGCAACATTTGGTGTTTCATTATTAAGTTATCTTTCAAATGGTGCAGCACAAAAATATGGTGGCTGGCATGCAGGTTTTATAAATGTACCAGGTTCTTTTGTAGAGAAACATATAAAAGATAAAGAAGTTTCTAGTACAGCAACATTGGAAAATATAGGATATGCAGTGCTTTATGGCAGTAAAACGCCAGATAAGCCATATCTTTTTCTGGCAGGTTATAGCAAGGAAACATTTAGTATGCTTCCTGTTACACTTGTTTCTGGAAGGCTGCCACAAAATAGCAGCGAAATTGTTATTTCCGGGGGGATTTCATCAAAAGGTGGTGTCAGGCTGCCGATTGGAAGCACTATTACCCTGGATATAGGGAAACGTTTAAAAGGAAATATAAGCCTTGGACAAAGTGACCCATATAAACCTGGCAGTGAAACATTTATTACAAATGAAAAAAAGACTTATACAGTTGTTGGAATATGCCAGAAACCAGACTATGAAGAGGATTTTTCACCTGGATATACTATTATAACAAAACAAGATAAAAATGAAGCAGCAGAAAGTTTTAACTTTTTTGCAAAGCTTAAAAACCCATATTCAGTACGCAGTTATGTAAAAAACAAAGCAGATAAGTATTCTTATATATTGAATGATAATGTACTGCGCTTTATGGGTATTTCTGATAATAATATATTTAATATGCTTTTATATTCAGTTGCTTTTATAGTAATTCTTATTGTTATGGCTGGTTCAGTTTTTTTAATATATAATGCATTTAATATATCACTGAATGAACGTACACACCAGATTGGGATTTTAATGTCAGTTGGGGCAACACAGAAACAGATAAGAAATTCGGTACTGTTTGAAGGGTTTTGTATTGGCATAATAGGAATACCCGCTGGAATATTTGCAGGCATGGCAGGGGTAAGTGCTGTAATAGCTGTAGTTGCAGATAATTTTAAGGATATTATGTATAATGTTCCTTTAAAAATGGTAATATCAGTACCTGCAATTATTGCAGCAGTAATAATAAGTTTTATAACTATACTGGTTTCTGCATATATTCCAGCACGCAAAGCAGCAAAAGTACCTGTAATGGAGTGTATACGCCAGACAAATGAAATAAAGACTGATGCCAGGAATATAAAAACATCACATTTTGCGGAAAAAATTTATGGATTAGAGGGAATACTTGCATTAAAAAACTTTAAAAGAAATAAAAGAAGGTACAGAAGCGTTATATTTTCACTGGTACTTAGTGTAGTGCTGTTTATATCTGTTAATGCCTTTGTAATAGAATTAAAACAGGCATCGGAAATGGCAGTAGTGTATACTACTTATGATATAGGATTTGTGTCAAAAGAAATGGAAGATAAAGACCTGGTGTCACTTTATAATAAACTAAAAATGGCAGATGGTGTTTATAACAGCATATACCAGGCAACCGCAGGATATACATGTGAAACAGGTACAGATAATATAACAGATGGATTAAGGGAACTTCTTAATATAAACCCGCAGGATAAAACAGTAAAACTTTCATTAGACATACAATTCCTTGGAGATAATACTTATATTGATATAATAAGAAAGCTTGGGTTTAAAGAAAGTGAATACACAAAGGCAGATGGAAAATTTATTGCTATTGCTAAGCTTGATGATAACAGACAAAGAATAAAGACACCAGAAGAATTTAAAAATATGTTTAAAGAAAAATCCATAGACTTAACAATTTTTCCTAAAACATTAGATAAAGGACAGAATCTGGCACAGGAAACAGCAAATGGAAGAAAAACCAGCATAACATTTGCAGATTATGAATCAAATGATGTGCTTCCTGATCTGGAAGATACAGAAGGAGGGGAATTAGCAGAATATATATTCCAGATATTTGTCCCGTATTCACTTAAAGATACTTTTGAAATTACAGATGCCAATAAGGGCACAAAAGGCATAACATTCTGTTCTAAAGATTCTAAAAAATCGGCAGAAGATATTGAAATGAAGATTTTAGCAGAAGGTGTAACAGACAATTATAATTTATTTAATATGTCAGAATTTACACAGGATAATACAAATATGATATTTATAGCTAATATATTTGCATATACATTTATTGTCCTGGTTTCATTAATTGCCGTTGCTAATGTATTTAATACAATATCTACTAATATAAAACTGCGCAGGAGGGAGCTTGCAATGTTGCGTTCTATAGGGATATCTGAAAGGGGCTTCCAGAAAATGATGAATTTTGAATGTATATTTTATGGAATGAGGGCACTTTTATTTGGGCTTCCGCTGTCAATGCTTTCTTCATGGCTTATATACTATGGGTTGTCTGCCGGGGGCGCAGATGATATTGATTTTGTAATACCATGGGCAGGAATTGGGATAAGTATATTTAGTGTACTGTTTATTGTATTTATTACAATGCTTTATTCAGTAAGCAAGATAAAAAAGGAAAATATAATAGATGCACTAAGGGACGATACGTAAACGGTGGATAGCATGTACCTAGACCAAACCTGACAAATATGAGACAATA
>CAJUJY010000056.1 GCA_910586555.1 uncultured Lachnospiraceae bacterium | reverse complement strand
GCCAGGTAATATACGTTTTGGCAGTTTATAAAAATATTTCCTGTGGATTTCCCTGTTTTAATGGCATTGTACTGCGTATGCATACGTGGCAGTATTTAATAACAGTATAAAAGTACCTTTCACATGGGACATAAAAGTCTTCTAGATAAATATAAAACTTTATCAAAAAGTTAAAATACAAGCAAGAAAACGTTCAATTCCCATGTAACGTAGTAACATGCAGACAATTTTATATATTTTCTGTAAAAGGCACTATAATGCCACCAGTGCTTAAGCCTGGTATTTGCAGGCTTTATGCACTGCTGTGTGCATTATCGTAGTGGGAACGTGCCTGCTACAGAAAATATATAAAACTGCTGCATGTACATATCCTTTAATATATACAAAAATACAAAAACTAATACAGGATAACTATAAATTATCTACTGTTTATACATAATTAAAAATTTATGAAACGGACGTGGCAATGATAATTTACATTTGCATTTGTGGTAATATAATGTTATTATGTTTTACTGGAAGGTTTAGAAAATTTAATGTAGAAATGAGGAACACATGGAAAAGATAGAACAGCAGCATATACGTAATTTTTGTATTATTGCCCATATAGACCATGGAAAGTCAACGCTTGCTGACAGGATTATTGAAAAAACCGGGCTTCTTACAAGCCGTGAAATGCAGGCACAGGTGCTTGATAATATGGATCTTGAACGTGAAAGGGGCATAACAATTAAAGCACAGACTGTACGTATAATATATAAAGCAAAGAATGGTGAGGAGTATATTTTTAACCTTATTGATACCCCTGGGCATGTTGATTTTAATTATGAGGTTTCAAGAAGCCTTGCTGCATGTGAAGGTGCAATCCTTATAGTAGATGCGGCACAGGGAATAGAAGCACAGACTCTTGCAAACTGTTATCTTGCATTAGATCATGATCTTGAAATAATGCCTGTTATTAATAAAATAGACCTGCCAAGTGCAGAGCCTGCACGTGTCAGGGCTGAAATAGAGGATGTAATAGGGCTTGATGCAGAAGATGCACCATTAATATCTGCTAAAATGGGCACTAATATAGACCAGGTACTTGAACAGATTATTACAAAAATACCAGCGCCTTCTGGTGATGCAAATGCACCATTTAAAGCGCTTATATTTGATTCATTATACGATTCTTATAAAGGTGTAATAATATTTTGCCGCGTTTTTGATGGATCAGTGAAAAAAGGCCAGGAAATACTTATGATGGCAACTGGTGCAAAGGCTGATGTTGTGGAAACTGGCATTTTCGGGGCTGGCAGGTTTATACCATCAGAGGAGCTTTCGGCAGGAATGGTTGGATATATTACTGCAAGCCTTAAAAATGTAGAGGATACCCGTGTGGGTGATACGGTAACACTTGCAAAAGAGCCATGCAGTGAGGCGCTTCCTGGCTATAAAAAAGTACAGCCTATGGTTTACTGTGGCCTTTATCCCTCAGATGGGACAAAATATCCTGATTTAAGGGATGCACTTGAGAAACTCCAGTTAAATGATGCTTCACTCCAATTTGAGGCAGAAACATCGGTGGCCCTTGGATTTGGATTCAGGTGTGGTTTCCTTGGGCTTCTCCACCTTGAAATAATACAGGAAAGGCTTGAGAGAGAGTATAATCTTGATCTTGTAACTACTGCTCCAGGTGTTATTTACCATGTATATAAGACAAATGGCGAAAAAATAGAAGTAACTAACCCTTCAAACCTGCCTGATCCATCGGAAATTGAGCATATGGAAGAACCCGTGGTATCTGCTGAAATAATGGTGACAAAAGAATTTGTAGGTGCAATTATGACATTATGCCAGGAGCGCAGGGGTGTTTATATTGGAATGGAATATATGGAAGAAACCCGTGCCCTTTTAAAATATGAACTTCCATTAAATGAGATAATATATGATTTCTTTGATGCACTTAAATCGCGTTCAAGAGGATATGCTTCACTTGATTATGAAATGAAAGGGTATGTGCCATCAAAGCTTGTCAAACTTGATATTCTTATAAACCACGAAGAGATAGATGCACTTTCATTTATACTGCATGCAGATACAGCATATGAACGCGGACGTAAAATGTGCATAAAGCTTAAAAATGAAATACCAAGGCAGCTTTTTGAAATCCCTATACAGGCGGCAATAGGCAGTAAAATAATAGCAAGGGAAACTGTTAAAGCAATGAGGAAAGATGTACTGGCAAAATGCTATGGCGGTGATATTTCAAGAAAAAGGAAACTGCTCGAAAAGCAGAAAGAAGGCAAAAAGCGCATGAGGCAGTTTGGCAGTGTTGAAATACCACAACAGGCATTTATGAGTGTATTAAAACTTGATGAAGACAATTAAAAAAAACGGGATTTCGTTGTATATCCATATACCATTTTGCGTTAAAAAATGCCTTTACTGTGATTTTCTTTCATTTAGTGCAGATGAAAAAGGAAAGCATGAATATGTAAATGCACTTCTTAATGAACTTGCAGCATGGGAAGAAATTTTAAACAATAGCGGTACACAAAAAATATATTTTAAAACAGTGTTTATAGGAGGCGGAACCCCGTCATGCCTTAGTACATGGGCACTTTCTAAAATAGTACAGGCTGTTAATAAACATACAGATGAACATACAGAGTTTACCATAGAAGCCAACCCAGGTACAATTACAGACAGCCATATTAGTGTATTTAAAGAGGCTGGAATAAACAGGATAAGCCTTGGGTTACAGTCTGCACAGGACAATGAACTTAAAAAACTTGGACGTATCCATACATTTAAGGATTTTTGCAATAGTTATGAAAAATTGCAAAAAGCAGGTTTTAAAAATATTAATATTGATATAATGGCAGGAATACCAGGGCAGACGCCTGGAAGTTATAAGGATACATTATATAAAGTAACCAGGCTAAATCCTGCACATATTTCAGCATACAGCCTTATAGTAGAGCCTGGCACAGTATTTTATAAAATGCAGGAGCAGGGCAGGTTAGATATTGCAGATGAAGATACAGACAGGGCTATGTATGCCCTTACAAAAGAACTGCTTGAAGTGTATGGTTATAACAGGTATGAGATTTCTAATTACAGTAAAAAAGGAATGGAATGTAAACATAATATAATATACTGGACTGGCGGAAATTACCTTGGGACAGGGCTTGGAGCCTCTTCTTATATTGATGGAATAAGGTTTATGGGTATAGGCAGCTTTTGCCAGTATATAAATATATTTAAAGAAGCTGCAAAACCAGGCATGGCAAAATGCCAGGTACAAAACAATATTAAAAGCAGTTATGAAAAACTTTCCCTTAAAAACCAGATGGAAGAATTTATGTTCCTTGGGCTTAGAATGTGCAAGGGAGTATCTAAAAATGAATTTAAAAAAAGATTTGGCATAAGCATGGATAAAGTATATGGGGATATAATAAAAAAATTCTTGCAAAACAAACTGTTAGAAGAAAATACAGAAAATGGCAGGGTTTACCTGTCTGGCAGAGGAATTGATATAAGCAACTATGTATTGTCAGACTTTATATTAGACAATGGCAGCTATAAATAGATACATTAAATAAAAATAATAGCAGTATTATTAACTGCGGAATGGAGGAAAAATATGTCTAAAGTAAGCATAGTAATGGGAAGTGATTCAGACCTTCCTGTTATGTCTAAAGCAGCAAAAATGCTTGAAGAGTTTGGTATCAGTTATGAAATAAGGGTTATATCTGCACACAGGGAACCAGATGTGTTTGTAGATTATGCAAAAACAGCAGAGGAAAGAGGAGTGGAAGTAATAATTGCAGGGGCAGGCGGTGCGGCACACCTTCCAGGAATGTGTGCCGCAATATTTAACCTTCCTGTAATTGGCGTGCCAGTCCATACAAAATCCCTTGGCGGTGTAGATTCACTTTATTCAATAGTACAGATGCCATCTGGTATTCCTGTGGCAACTGTAGCAATAGATGGTGCTGCCAATGCTGCAATACTTGCAGCAAAAATGCTTTCAATACAAGATAAAAAACTGCGTGTAAAGCTTGCAGAATATAAAGAAAAGCTTAAAAAGCAGGTAGAGGCAAAAGATGCAAAACTTGGCAAAGAGGGATATGAAGAATACCTAAAACAGATGTAAAATAATTGTAATTTTTCATTGTTTATAATGGGGAGTAATATATTTTACCCGTTTCTTGGATATTTTATTGAAAAACGTATCCCAGAAAAATATTATACAAAAAAAGTCATGGCAATAATGGTTTTTGCCAGTGTAGTATCAATTTTAGTTTGCTGTTTTCTTACACATTACCGTTGTAATTCAATAAATGAATGGAGTGAAACATCATGCCAGTATTTTTTTAATACATTAATATTTATTCCAGCAGCTACAGTATATTTTGCTGCAAAAATGTGGTACAGAAACCATAAATTAAAAAAAATTCCGGCAAAAATCCTTGCAGCCGCAAGTTCATGCACATTTGGCATATACTTATTTGAAGGTGTATACAGAAGCAAGACATCATTTATATTTGATGCACTGCTTCCATATTTACATACACTCCCTTCATGTATAATCTGGATTTTATCAGCATGTTTTTTAGGCATGGCAGTAACATTAATTTTAAAGAAAATTCCTGTTATAAATAAATATATTTAACCCAGTTTTTTTATAACATGGTAAAAGGCAGCAGGTGTACATGTAATTTCACCTGCTGCCTTTTATATAAAGCCATGTTTTTATCTTGTTTTAATTTTTCTTAAATTCAAGAAGACTAAGCCCTTTATTGTCATCAAGTACCATTTTAATCATCCACTCATTTGCAAATAAAAGAAGCGGGTTTCCTTTCATATCTTTAACGGCTTTTACATTATTCATGCGTTTAAGCTTTGTAACATCTGTTGACGGGTCACCTACCCACCGTATAAAGCTGTAAGGCAGTGCTTCCAGCCTTATTTCACAGCCATATTCATTTTCAAGGCGGTATTTTAATACATCAAACTGTAAGACACCTACAACACCTACAATTATTTCAGACATGCCGGCTGTATACTCCTGGAATATCTGTATAGCACCTTCCTGTGCAATCTGTGTTATTCCCTTTACAAATTGCTTGCGTTTCATTGAATTAAGCTGTATAACACGGCAGAAGTGTTCAGGAGCAAATGTAGGTATTCCCTCATATTCAAACTTTGTACCAGGCATTGTTACAGTGTCACCTATTGAAAATATACCAGGGTCAAACACACCTATTACATCACCCGCATATGCTTCAGAAATAACCTGCCGCTCCTGTGCCATTATCTGCTGTGGCTGTGAAAGTTTAAGCTTGCGCCCGCTTTGTACATGGTAAACATCCAGGGAAGCATCAAACCTGCCAGAGCATACACGCAGGAATGCAATCCTGTCACGGTGGGACTTGTTCATATTTGCCTGTATTTTAAATACAAAAGCTGAAAATGGTTCTTCCACAGGGTTTATAGGCCCTTTGTCTGAAAGGCGCGGAAGAGGGGAAGAGGTCATTTCAAGGAAATATTCCAGGAAAATCCCAATACCAAAATTATTTAATGCAGAACCAAAAAATACAGGGGAAAGTTCACCCTTTTTTACTTTTTCAATATCAAGCGGGTCACTTGCACCGTCTAAAAGTTCTATTTCTTCCATAAGCTGTGTATATAAATACTCTGGCACAATATTTTTAAATTCTGTATCGTCAACGGAATAATCTGTTTCAGCAGCAGATTTTGCACCGCCTGCGGCTACAGCTTCAAATGTACGCACAGTCCCTCCTTTCCTGTCATAAATGCCTTTAAACTCTTTACCTGAACCGATTGGCCAGTTTACAGGGCATGTGCGTATGCCAAGCACGGTTTCAATATCATCAAGAAGTTCAAAAGAATCCCTTGCATCCCTGTCCATTTTATTTATAAATGTAAAAATAGGAATATGCCTCATTACACAAACCTTAAAAAGTTTGATAGTCTGTGCTTCAACACCCTTTGAAGCATCAATAACCATTACAGCAGAATCAGCCGCCATAAGCGTGCGGTAAGTATCTTCTGAAAAATCCTGGTGTCCTGGTGTATCAAGAATATTTATGCAAAAACCATTATAATTAAACTGCAATACAGATGAAGTTACAGAGATTCCACGCTCCTTTTCAATCTCCATCCAGTCTGATACAGCATATTTGGAATTTGCCTTGCCTTTTACAGAACCAGCAGTATTAACAGCACCCCCGTAAAGCAGGAATTTTTCGGTAAGGGTAGTTTTACCCGCATCAGGATGTGAAATAATGGCAAAAGTCCTGCGTTTTTCGATTTCTTTTTTAGTATTGCTATTAGCATTATTATTTTTAATATTATTAACAGACATAATATCCCCGTTCCTTAATATGGTTTTAGCCAGAATAAGCTTTCTGGCGTAAATATTTTAACATAAATATGGTAATAAGTCCAATATGCTTCTGTTAATTTGTATATACGTTTAATAGATTTTTAGTAGTGCTTGTGATAGAATAATGAAAATAATTATTTTACAAGAAAGGAAATATTATGAATACAGACTTGCTAAAAATTTTTAATGGCTTTGTTAATATTATGAAGATGGCTGTGGAAGTATTAGGAGCATGGAACTTTGGTCCGGCAGGATTATTTTAAACTTAACCACGTTATGCGGATACTTTATGATACCCATGTTTCCCTTTTACTAACAGCATATGATGTAATAGACTGGAGCGGGGCAGAAAACAAACTACATTTTCTTTCTGCTGGTAAACAAGAACATTTGAAAAAATATTTTTGCATAGATGATTTTTCCATTAATAGAAAGAACTTGTTGAAATCTATGGAATGGTTTGAAAAAGATACAAATGGGATTTTGAAAAATAAAGAGTCCAGGCATAATATTGAAAAAATGTTTTTTCAAGTTCAAAAGTATTGGATTGAATGTACAATTCATGTTTAAAAAATATATAGTGCAAGTAATAGATAATTTATAGTTATCCATGGTTTGTCTTAAATAAAAGACCAGAATGTTATGTCCTGGCAAGTCCAAAGTAATCCTACAGGCAACCCGCTTCCGCTTGGACGGGTTCACGCAACGGCGCATAAAATCTGGAAAGACCAGATTTAAACGCCGGCGGCCCCGTACAGTTGCCTTTTAGGATTACATCTGGCCTTTGCCAGGTAATATACGTTTTGGCAGCTTATATAAATATTTCCTGTGGATTTATCTGTTTTAATGGCATTGTGCTGCATATGCATACGTTGCAGTACTTAATAACAGTATAAAAATACCTTTCACATGGGACATAAAAGTCTTCTGGATAAATATAAAACTTTATCAAAAAGTTAAAATACAAATAAGAAAACGTTCAATTCCCATGTAACGTAGTAACATGCAGACAGTTTTATATATTTTCTGTAAAAGGCACTATAATGCCACCAGTGCTTAAGCCTGGTATTTGCAGGCTTTATGCACTGCTGTGTGCATTATTGTAGTGGGAACGTGCCTGCTACAGAAAATATATAAAACCTGCTGCATGTACACAACCTTTAGTATATACACAACCCCAATTCAGGATAACTATAAATTATCCATTATTTGTATTATAGTTTATGAAACGGACGTGGTGCCAAAAAAGAAAACTATTGACAAATTTTGCGCACAAGTATATTATAACAGATGTTATTATTGTTTTATAATACGGCGTGTGGCTCAGTTTGGCAGAGCGCTGCGTTCGGGACGCAGAAGCCGCAGGTTCGAATCCTGTCACGCCGATGTGCAGGGATTAAAAGGCAGCCATAAAGGGGCATAAAATCCTTGGCAGGGGCATATTTAGCGTGCATGGTATTTGTTTTGTGCCATGTGCGCTTCTTTTTTATTTTTATAATGCTATTGTTGACTAAGCTGTATAATAAATTGTATAATAACCATAACATAAGATAATATCAGGAGGGTTGCAAAACAGGAAGTTTGGGGTTTGTGCCTGCGGGCACTGGAAAGGCATAAGTATTTTTATGGTTTATACACAGAAGCAGCAAAAATAAAAAATTAATATAAGGAGGGAGCTATGGGGAAGGCAAATGGCAAAAAGGAGAAAAAAGCAAGAGTAACATCTATAAAGTTTAAGCTTCTTAGGATTATTATACCAGTGGTTATTATAATGGTTGGTGTGCTTGTATTATTTTCATATAAGATATCCAAAGGGCTTCTTGAAAATTCATCACACAGCCTGTTAGAGCTGTCAGTAAGCAAACAGGCAACACAGATAGAAGCATGGCTTAGTGAAAACCTTGCTTCATTTAAAATGGCAAAACAGTCTGTTGAGGCAACAAAGCCTGATGCTTCGTCGTTACAGGCAGTACTTGACGGGTATTACGGGTTTAATTCCAATTTTACGGACGGTTTGTATATCGCCAGTGCAGACGGCAGTGTGGTACAGGCATCACAGTCAGGACGCACAATTAATAATGTTAAAGAATCTGTATGGTACAAACAGGGAATTACCAGGAAAAACATGGCATATACAAGTGCCTATAAAAATGAGGATGGCAATGATGTAGTAAGTGCATCAGGCATTTTAAATGACGGGTCAGGTGTATTAAAGGTTATTGCAGCAGATTTATCTATAGATAAAATATCAATAATTGTTAATTCATTTATTGATATGGAAGGGGCGCATGCATTCCTTGTTGATAAAGATACAAAAAAGATAATTGCACACAGGGATCTGGCGCTGGTTTCAACCGGGCTTGATGATGATAATGGCAACAAATATTTTACAAGCCTTGACGAAAAGTTTGATAAAAGTGATTTTGCATATTCTTCTATTGAAGGAAATATGACAGTATTTGAAGAGATACAGGGCACAGACTGGATACTTGTTTCATATGTGCCAGAATCACTTGTGCTTGCAGATGTCAATGCATTAAGGACAAAGCTTATAATAATAGGCATTGTTTTAATACTGTTTTTATGTGTGCTTATTGACCGTGCTGTAAATATAATGATACGTCCTGTAAGCAGAATTACAGATACAGTTACAACCATGTCTTCTGGTGATTTTACTGTGGATGTTGATATAAAAGGGCATGATGAAATCGCAATGATGGGGCAGAGTGTTAAGAAGTTTATGTTATCTATGCGTACTATGTTAAATGATATACATAATATTTCAGGGCAGTTAAGTGAACAGGCGTGGAACAGTGATAATATATCATCACAGCTTTACAGTTCAGCCCAGACACAGGCAAGTTCAATGTCAGAGCTAAATACAACAGTTGACCAGCTTTCCATATCTGTCAATGAAATTGCAGAAAATGCAACAAGGCTTGCAATGGTGGTTACAGATACACATGAAGACAGCAGCAGGGTTGATGTTAAGATGCAAGAAACAGTAAGTGTATCTAACAAGGGGCGGCAGGATATGCAAAAGATTGGCGCTGCAATGGAAGATATAAGCAATTCAATTAATGAACTGGATACTGCAATAGACAAGGTTGGCGGGGTATCAGAAGAGATTACTAAAATAACAGCCCTGATTGGTGATATTGCAGATGAAACAAACCTTTTATCACTTAATGCTTCTATTGAAGCAGCAAGGGCAGGTGAAATGGGCAGGGGGTTTGCTGTAGTTGCAGCACAGATAGGGCAGCTTGCACAGAACAGCGCGGACTCTGTTGGCAATATTACAAAACTTGTTGATGAAATCAGGGAACTTGTAAATAATGCAGTAGTACAGGCAGGTAAAAGTTCAAAGAATATTGATGAAAGCAGCAGGCTTATATATACAGCAGTGGAAACATTTGATATTATATATAAGAATATAGAAGAAACAAATGAAATGATAGCGCATATGATAAGCAAGGTTGGTGAAGTTGATGAAGTAGCAACAACTGTAGCTGCAATCTCAGAAGAACAGGCTGCAAGCTCTGATGAAATACTTACAACTTCTGAAAATATGGTAATACAGGCCAATTCTATTTCAGATAACAGCCATAATGTCGCAAAGGATTCAAAAGTCCTTGCAGAAACGGCAGAAAGGCTTTCAAAACAGATTAATACATTTAAGATATAAGAGTATGAAGAGGGGGCGGTATTATGAAGAAGTTTTTAAGCCTTATGTTTATATGCATTTTCTGCATTAATGCAGTAACAGGGTGCAGCAGCCAGGGTAAAGGGGGCGGCGGTGGGAATATAAGGATATTCCTTACAGTGTCACAGGCTGATACCTTCAGGACTTCACTTATAGAAGCAGCAAAAAAAGAAGCAGAAAACATTGGTGCGGAATTTGTTACAGAAGATGCCGGCGGAGTGCTTGAAACACAGGTTGCCCAGATTAAAAATGCTGTAAAAGAAGGATATGATGTTATTTTATGTAATCCTATAAATACAGATACTGCACTTGAACTTGAAGAAATTGCAGGTGATATACCAATAGTGTTTTTTAATAGTTGTCCTGATGATAAAAGGCTTAAATCTGACAAATATATTTATGTAGGTTCAAGTGAAGCAGATGCAGGCAGGTACCAGGCAGAATACATACTGGAGAACAGCCAGGGCAAAGATGAAATAAATTTAGTAATAATGCAGGGTGAACTTGGACATTCTGCTACAAAGGGAAGGACAGATTCATTGCTACAGGTGCTTAAGGAATCAGGAAAAACAATAAATGTGGTGTTTAAAGATACAGCAAACTGGGACCAGGCACAGGCAAAGGAACTGTTTAATATATTCCTGTCAACAGGCCAGCCATATGATTTTGTTGCCAGTAATAATGATTCAATGGCACTTGGCGTACTTGATGCATATGCTTTAAATAATATTAACCCACAAGATGTTCCAGTCCTTGGTGTAGATGCCACAGCAGATGGCTGTGCTTCTATTGAAAACGGGCAGATGGCATTTACAGTATACCAGCCAGCTAAGGGGCAGGGGGAATATGTAATAAAGGCAGCAGCAGAGCTTGCAAAGGGTGGTTCAATAAGTGGCATAGAAGGTGCAACAAAGGATAATAAATATGTATATGTGCCATTTGAAAAAGTTACTTCTTCCAATGTAAGCCAGTACAGATAACATAGCAGGTTATACCAGCCTGCTTTATATAGAAAGGTGGTTATAAAATGTTTAAAATTAACGACAATTATCTTAAGTTACCAGGAAGCTATTTATTCTCTACAATAGCAAAGAAAGTTGCAGCATACAGTGAAACACACCCGGAAAAGGCGGCAAATATTATACGCCTTGGCATAGGTGATGTAACACTGCCTCTTTCAAAAGCAGTTATTGAAAGGCTCCACAGTGCAGTAGATGAGATGTCAAGGAAAGAAACATTTAAGGGTTATGCCCCTGACCTGGGGTATGAATTTTTACGTACAGCAATTTCTGAAAATGATTATAAAAGCCGCGGGTGTGATATTAAAGCAGATGAAATATTTATAAGTGATGGCGCAAAAAGTGACTCAGGCAATATAGGTGATATTTTTGCACAGGACAATAAAATTGCAGTCTGTGACCCTGTTTACCCTGTATATGTTGATACTAATGCAATGGCAGGGCGCACAGGCGTTTATGACCCTGGGACAGAAAAATGGTCAGATGTAATATATATGCCTTGTACCAGGGAGAATAATTTCTGTCCGGAAATACCAGAAAAAACCCCTGATATAATTTACCTCTGTTTCCCAAATAACCCTACTGGTACTACAATAACAAAAGAACAGTTACAGGTATGGGTTGATTATGCGTTAAAAGAGGGTGCAGTTATTATTTATGATGCTGCTTATGAAGCATATATTTCAACCCCTGGCGTGCCACATTCCATTTATGAGTGTGAAGGTGCAAAGGCATGCGCGGTTGAACTTAGGAGTTTCTCTAAAAATGCCGGGTTTACAGGCACACGCCTTGGATTTACTGTTATTCCAAAAGAACTGAAAAGCGGGGACGTAACACTCCACAGTTTATGGGCACGCCGCCACGGTACTAAGTTTAATGGTGCACCTTATATTATACAGGCAGCAGGTGCAGCAGTTTATACAGAAGAAGGAAAGAAGCAGACAAAAGAGCAGATAGCGTATTATATGGATAATGCAAAGATTATAAGGGAAGGGCTTAACCAGGCAGGATATGAAACATATGGTGGTAAAGATGCACCTTATATCTGGCTTAAGACACCAGATAATATGTCTTCATGGGAATTTTTTGACTATCTGCTGGAGAAACTTAATATTGTTGGCACACCAGGTTCAGGCTTCGGGCCTAGTGGTGAGGGGTACTTCAGGCTGACAGCATTTGGAAGCCTTGAAAATACTAAGAAAGCAATGGAACGAATAAAAGCAGGTGATGCAAATATATGAAAATATTAACAGGCAGGGGTTTATATACAGTGGCTGTGGCATGTATTTTAACAGTGGTAACGCCAATGCACACAAAGGCAGGCGTACTTCCTGTGGATGCCATACAAGTAGCAGACCAGACGCCGGAAGATGATGCAAAGGAAGATACAAAATATGATAAATACATTGCATTTGGGGCAAATTTAAAGCCAGCAGAAAAAAAGACTGTTTTAAATATATTTGGCCTTAATGAAACAGATCTTCCAGATTACGAAACAATAGAAGTAACTAACAAAGATGAACACGCTTACCTTGATGATTACCTTGATTCGTCAGTTATTGGCACAAGGGCGCTTTCATCAGTTATGGTTGTAAAGACTGAAAAAGGAAGCGGGATCTTTGTATCAGTTAATAATATAAATTACTGTACATCGGGAATGTATTGTAATGCCCTTGTAACAGCAGGGTTAAGTGATGCAAAGGTTACAGTTGCAGCACCATTTAATATATCAGGGACTTCTGCACTTGTAGGTGCAATGAAAGCATATTCAGTTATGACAGGGCAGGATATTTCTGAAACTACAATGGATACAGCTACAGATGAGCTTGTAACAACTGCTGAAGTTGCAGAAAACATAGGAGATAATGATAAGGTAGTGCAGCTTGTAGCTGCTGCCAAGCAAAAAATATTTGAAGAAGAACTTTCAGAAGAAAGCGATATAAAAGATGCAGTAGAAGCTTCAGCCAAAGCCCTGGAAATAGATATTAAAAAAGAAGATATAGAAAAACTTACATCAATGCTTAAAAAGGTTTCTGAAGTTGATATAGATGTAAATGTTATAAAAGAACAGGCATCAGAAATATATAATAAACTTAAAGATGCAGGAATTGATTTTAGCAAAGTTGATACAAAAGGGCTTGTGGAAAAAGTTGGGGATTTTTTTGCAAATATTTTTAATGCAATAAAAGATTTCTTTACCGGGCTTTTTGGTTAGCTGGTGCAGGTTATGGGCAGGCAGCCAATGCCTGCTTGCAGCAGTCAAAGTTGCGGCAGTCAAAGATTGCCTGGAATGCGGATTGAGGATATCCGCCTGGCTTTACAGAAAGGTGGTGGCATATATGGCAAATATTATTTCAGATGAAACTATAGAGTATGTAGGGATTCTTGCAAAGCTTGAACTTAGTAGTGATGAAAAAGAGCAGGCTAAGAAAGATATGGGAAGAATGTTAGATTATATAGACAAGCTTAATGAGCTGGATACAGATGGTGTAGAACCTATGTCACATATTTTCCCGGTTAATAATGTATTCAGGGAAGATGAAGTGCAAAATGGTGACGGCAGGGAAATTACACTTGCTAATGCGCCTGAAAGAAAAGAGGACGGTTTTGTAGTTCCTAAAACAATAGTATAGTTTTATACAATTTATATGCAGTTAATGTTTTCTATATTTTTAACCAGATAAAAGAAAACATTTAAAATAAAGGAAGGCGGGGTATAAAAATGTCTTTAATGAATTTGACAGCTACAGGGCTTGGGGAAAAGATAAAGGACAAAGAAATATCTGTACAGGAAGCTGTCCAGGCTGCCCTTGGTGCTATAGAAGCAAAGGAAGCAGAATTAAACAGCTTTGTTACTGTTGATGGGGATAATGCATTAAAGCGTGCAGAAGAAGTACAGGAATTAATTAATGGAGGAAAGCTTAAAAGCCCGCTTGCAGGTGTACCTGTAGCAATAAAGGACAATATATGCACAAAGGGGCTGCGTACAACATGCAGTTCTAAAATACTTGGCAGTTATATACCTGGATATACAGCAGAGGCAGTACTTAACCTTGAAAAAGCTGGTGCTGTAGTTATTGGCAAAACAAATATGGACGAATTTGCAATGGGCAGTACTACTGAAACATCTTATTTTGGGGCAACTAAAAACCCTTGGGACACAAACCATGTGCCAGGTGGTTCATCAGGCGGTTCATGTGCAGCCGTGGCAGCAGAGGAATGTTTTTATGCACTTGGTTCTGATACAGGTGGTTCAATAAGGCAGCCATGTTCTTTCTGTGGTGTTACAGGCATAAAACCTACTTATGGCACAGTTTCACGTTATGGCCTTATAGCATATGGCTCTTCACTTGACCAGATAGGGCCGGTTGCAAAAGATGTAACAGACTGTGCGGCAATACTTGAAACAATTTCATCATATGATAATAAGGATTCTACATCAATCAAACGCAGGGATTATAATTTTACATCTGCCCTTGTTGATGATGTAAAGGGTATGAAAATAGGTATTCCGTCGGACTATTTTGGCGCAGGGCTTGACAGTGAAGTAAAAGAAGCAGTCCTTAATGCTGCAAAAGTACTTGAAGAAAAAGGGGCAGAAATTGAGGAATTTAACTTAAGCCTTGTAGATTATGCAATTCCTGCATATTATATAATTGCGTGCGCAGAGGCAAGTTCAAACCTGGCAAGGTTTGACGGGGTAAAGTACGGGTACCGTACAGACAGTTACAACGGGCTGCACAATATGTATAAAAAGACACGTTCAGAAGGTTTTGGTGCAGAAGTTAAAAGAAGGATTATGCTTGGTTCATTTGTGCTAAGTTCGGGATATTATGATGCATATTATATAAAAGCACTTAAAACAAAAGCACTTATAAAGCAGGCATTTGATAAAGCATTTAGCAAATATGATGTAATACTTGGGCCTGCTGCACCGTCTACAGCCCCGGAACTTGGACAGAGTTTAAGTGACCCGCTTAAAATGTACCTTGGTGATATTTATACAATTTCTGCTAACCTTGCAGGGCTTCCAGGAATAACACTGCCTTGCGGTTTAAGCAGCAGGAAGCTTCCTATAGGATTACAACTTCTTGGAAACTGCTTTGAAGAGAAAAATATAATACGTGCAGCATATGCATTTGAGCAGACAAGGGAGTACGTACACAGCCCGCTTGCATAGACACAGTGCCAGAATGGAGGTTTTTTCAATGAAACAGTATGAAACAGTTATTGGACTTGAAGTACATGTAGAGCTTGCAACTAAAACTAAAATTTTCTGTTCATGCCCTACGGAGTTCGGAGGTGCACCAAATTCACACACATGCCCTGTATGTACAGGCATGCCGGGTTCGCTCCCTGTTTTAAATAAAAAGGTGGTGGAATATGCCGTAGCTGTGGGACTTGCCACAAACTGCCATATTACAAGGAACTGCAAATTTGACCGCAAAAATTATTTCTATCCTGACAACCCACAGAATTACCAGATATCACAGCTTTATTACCCTATATGCAGGGATGGAGGCATCGGGATTAGTACAGAAGATGGCGGCACAAAGACTATAAGGATACACGAAATCCATATGGAAGAAGATGCTGGCAAACTGGTACATGATGAATGGGGTGAAAATTCACTTATAGATTTTAACCGTTCAGGCGTACCGCTTATTGAAATTGTTTCAGAACCTGATATGCGTTCAGCAGATGAAGTAATAGCATACCTTGACAAACTCCGCCTTATTATACAATATCTTGGTGCGTCTGACTGCAAATTACAGGAGGGATCAATGCGTGCAGATGTAAACCTTTCTGTAAGGGAGGCAGGCACAGAGGAGTTTGGCACACGTACAGAAATGAAGAACCTTAATTCTTTTAAAGCTATTACAAGGGCGGTTGAGGCAGAGAGGGAACGCCAGATTGATATAATTGAATCAGGCGGCAAAGTAGTACAGGAAACAAGGCGGTGGGACGATAATAAAGAGTATTCATATGCAATGCGTTCAAAAGAGGACGCACAGGATTACCGTTATTTTCCAGAACCTGACCTTGCCCCGGTAGTTATAAGTGATGAATGGCTTGCCAAAATAAAGGCAGCACAGCCAGAATTCCGTGATGAAAAGCTTAAACGTTATAAAGAAGAATATAAAATACCAGAATACGATGCACAGATTATTACAGAAGACAAGCATCTTGCAGATATTTTTGAAGAAACAACAGCTATCTGCAATAACCCTAAAAAAGTTTCAAACTGGCTTATGGTTGAAACAATGCGTCTTATGAAAGAAAGCGGGATAGAACCAGGCGGTCTTAAATTTTCACCAGAAAACCTTGCAAAATTAATAGACCTTGCAGAAACCAGGAAGATAAACAGCCAGACTGCTAAAGAGGTATTTGAAAAGGTATTTTATGATAATATTGACCCCGTAAAATATGTTAAAGAAAACGGACTGGAAACAGTATCAGATAATGGAGCTTTAAGGGAAACAATAAAAAAGGTTATTGAAGCAAACCCACAGCCTGTAGAGGATTACCATAATGGCAAGAAAAAGGCGCTTGGATTCCTTACTGGGCAGATAATGAAGGAAATGAAGGGAAAGGCTGACCCTGCAATGGCAAATGAAATTCTTAAGGAACTTTTGTAATAAGTTCTTTAAACCGTTATATGGTTTTTGTAATATTGGAGGAGATTATGGAGGATATGGAGGCTGCTGAAGTTGAAAACAGAAGAGGCAGGAGAATACCAGTTGCCATGCATCTTGAGGTTTCTTCTGTATTTAAGCAGAATAATGTGCATGTAAGCAATATTAATGCACCTATAGAAGTTACAGATATATCGAAATATGGAATAGGTTTTGTAACAAAGAATATTCTGCCAATAGGTTTTTATTTTGATTCAAGGCTTAATTTTGAAGATGGAAGGGACAGCATTAACTGTGTTGTAAGAATTGTACGCAGGAAACAGCGTGAAGACGGGCTTACAGTATATGGCTGTGAATTTGTAGGCATGTCACCTGTATTTGATTATATATTTGATGGTACAGAGAGAAACTATATAAGTGAGATTGATTACAGGGATTTAGAACATTAAGGCTACAAAAGGGGCTGCCGTTTTTTATGCGGCAGCCCCTTCTGTTTCTATGCTCTAATATCAAATGAGAAGCGCTTCATATCAGCCGTTGCAGATGTATTGATTCTGGCATCAATAAATTCATTTACTGTATTCTTTACTGCACCAGCCTGTGTAACACTTACCTGGCATGAATACCCTTGCCCTGCAAGTGCATCTTTTAACATGCCGGAATTAGTTTTTATTAAATCAATGGCATGTGTATCTTCAAGCGAAAACTTTGCATTTATATCATTTTTATCTTTATCCAGGTAGATATCAATATCACCCAGGTGTCCAAGGGTAAGATGGAGAAGTACATGTACTTTGTCTGGGTTGCGTTTAAGTTTCTCTTTCTGTGTATATACATATAAATCGGCATGTGCGTCCTGGTTCTGAAGCTTTAATGGCATCTGTAAATATGAAAAAGTTTCATTTAATGTCTTCATAAATTCAATATTATTCTCCATATCACGTGCCGAACGTCCCATATTGTCAGAATCTTCACCTGAAAGTGCAGTCTGTATAAGGCCTTCAAACTGTTTAAGCTGTGTCTTCATTTTGTCATAAAAAGAACTGATTTCCCCGTCTTTTTTAAGTTTGTCAGGGGTAAGTGTCCATGAAGACTGTAAGAACCTGTTTAATATATTGCCAAAAACATGTGAACTGAAAATTTCCTGCACTGTAGAAGGTTCTGCAAGCGGGATTATATTTTTAATAACAGTAATTGTTTCCTTAGCAGTTGCTTCACCAGAAATAACCCTGTTTATAAAAGATTTGCTTAAAGGCAGTGATGAAGCTTTTGAAAGAAGCCCGTTACGTTCTTCTGCTGTAAGGAACGAACCAAGGCTGTCACTTTCCCTGCTTTCTTTACTGTATAAATCTGCAAGGGTATTAATAATTGTACCAGTGCCTTCCTGTGCCAGCCTGTCTGGCCTGCCTGGTGCCTGCTGTAAAAAATTAAGTGTATTATTAATGGAATTTCTGGCTGTTTCTGTAATAGTCTGTAAAAGTTTTCCAGCAAAATTAAACCGGATTCCTGTTTTGCCATTATTATCCTGGGCAGTTTGTTCTTCAGTTATTTCTTCCTGGCCAGGAAGTTTTCCAGGTACAGTTTCTTTGCCACTGCCATCTATAGTTTCTTCTGTATTTTCTGTAACACTTACAGCCTCCTGCATATTATCAATAATATCCTGTGTCTGCTTAATTACGGCTTCTTCACCATCCCCTTGTCCAAGTGCCATATTTATAATGAAAAGCTGGCCTTT
The DNA here is from genome assembly GCA_910586555.1 of uncultured Lachnospiraceae bacterium. Lineage (GTDB taxonomy): Bacteria > Bacillota > Clostridia > Lachnospirales > Lachnospiraceae > Butyribacter. The sequence goes on along the minus strand of CAJUJY010000056.1, from coordinate 3,358 downwards.
AATATCTTCCTGTGTTATGCCTTCAGGCATTTTAACAGTTCCCTGGGTAATGGCATCACGTATTAAAGAAAGGGCATCATGGACTGTAAGTGTACCATTTTTAAGCTGTGCAATGGTATCTTCCGTAAGCGGGGTTTTAGAAAGCATTTCCATAAGTTCCTGCATCTGTCCTGTGGAAAGCTGTGAAATATCTGCCTGGCTGTCTTGTGCCCCTGTACTGCCATAAAGTGCTATTGAAAGCATTCTTTCACCAAATGCAGATAATGTACTTGAAGCACCGCCTTCTGCAAGTGTATTAAGAAGGGCAGGTATATCTTTTGCAAAGTCCTGTATCATGCCTAAAAGCTGGTGTGTGCCGTTCATATAGCTGCTAAACTGTTTAACCGTATCAGGTGTAATATCCATCATAAGGCGGTTCATTATTGCAAGGGTATCCATGTCATTAGTCTTATAATCATATGACTGCTGCATAAGGTGCTGTATGGATTCTTTATTAATTGGCAGCATATTGTCCATAAGTGCTTTTACTGCACTCTGGTTATGCTTTGTTGAAGGGAGCCCTGCCTCATCAAGTGCTTTATTAATAATGGTAAGTTCTGTTTCAGTAAAACTGTTTTTAATGGCTTCAAGCAGTATATTTCCTCCTGAAACACCACCCAGCTTAAAAGCAGCAGTCTGGCCAATGGAAATTACAGGGTTTCCTGTGATTTTAGCCCTTAAAATAGTATTGTCTTCAAGGGTTATGGTTATATCATTATTACTTAAATCAGAAACCTCACCTCTTATAATATCCCCTTCATAAAGCCTTTCAGGGCTTCTTACTACACCAAAATCTTTAGCTGCCCTTGCACTGGTGTTAGCCTGTACAGAAGAAGCACTTTGCCTTCCTGCTGCCTGCTGCCTTGCCTGTGGTGTGCCTGCACCTGCTGCCCTTGGGTTTAAAGGGTTTATTTTTGGATTGTCCATAATACTCACTGCCTTTCACTGGTTTATTTTTAAACTGGTCTTATTTTATAATCTTATATATTTATCGTCATATTCCTTATATTTTCATACAGAATAAACATAATAAAATTTATAAGTCCCGGAATAAAAAATACAAAGGCTATATGTTATTGCAATTTGTGGCAGTGTATTATAATTTTTATTAGTTATATGTTTATAATATAGTAATATAAAGCCAGAAACAAACGGATAGTTTTTGATGGGTATAAACCAGCAGCTTAAGCTGCCAGCTTTTATTCTGCTTATATGCAGGAACATTTTTAATATTTGCATAATAATATTTTTTTCAAAATATTTGAAAAAATGTCTTGACAAGAAATATTAAGAGTGATATCTTACTAAATAGATGTTAGCACTCCATTTTAAAGAGTGCTAACAAGATAGAGAAGGGAGTGGTTTGTTGGAGTTAAGTGAAAGGAAGATAAAAATTCTCCAGACAGTAATCCGCACATATCTTGAAACTGGAGAGCCTGTCGGTTCCAGAACTATTTCAAAGGACACTGATTTAAACTTAAGTTCAGCAACTATACGTAACGAAATGTCAGATTTGGAAGAGATGGGCTATATTGTGCAGCCACATACTTCCGCAGGGCGCATACCTACAGACCTGGCATACCGGCTTTATGTTGATACCATGCTTGATGATAAAACAAGTGAAGTCCAGAGCCTTAAAGAGCAGCTTGAGGAAAAAGCAGGCAAAATTGATGTACTGCTTAAGCAGGTTGCAAAATACCTGGCAAATAATACAAATTATGCAACTATGGTATCCGGCCCAAGATATAAGTCAAAGAAGGTTAAATTTATACAGATTACACCTGTTGATGCAGAAAGCCTTCTTACAGTAATTGTACTTGACAATAATGTTGTTAAGAACCAGATGTTTAAAACAAGTGAACCTGTAGAACAGGAACTGGTTGTTAAACTTAATTTTATACTTAATACAACATTAAACGGCCTTGATGTTACAGAAATGAACCTTGCTGTTATCAGGCAGATAAAGGAACAGGCAGGAAGCCATGCAGGTATTATTGATGCAGTTTTAGAACTTATTGGCAATGCCCTTACAGAAGATGATGACTTAGAGATTTATACAAGCGGGGCTACAAACTTTTTAAAGTATCCCGAACTTTCCAGCAAATCGGAAACGACAGAGCTTCTTAATGCCTTTGAAGAAAAAAAGATTATAAATAACTGGCTTGAAACTACAGGGGCTGGAAATGAAACACATGATATACAGGTCTATATTGGCAATGAAACAAAGGTAGAAAGCATGAAAGACTGCTCTATGGTAACTGCCACATACAGGATACACGAAGGTGTATATGGCAAAATCGGGATTGTAGGGCCAAAGCGCATGGACTATGATAAAGTAGTAAGCACCCTGCAATCGTTAATGGTGCAGCTTGATGATATATTTAAAGATGGGTAAGCATATAAAAATCCCTGTAACTGGCAGTGTTATATACAAATAATATAATATTTGTATAAATAAGAGAGGTGGTAAATTAAGTGGCAGCAGAAAATTTAGATAATGAAGTTAAAGAAGAAGGTGGCAGTGCTGTTAAAGAAAGCCCGGATAATGAAGACAAAAGTATAAAAGATGCAGATAATGAGGAAGATATATTAAAGGAAGAGGAAAAAATTTCCACAGAAGAGGGTGAATCTTTAGAAGATGGCAATAAAGAGCTGGAAAAGGGAAGTTTAAAATCCGGGACACCAGATAAGAAAGAAAAACGTTTTGGACGTAAAAAAGATAAAAATGCAGAAAAAATAGAAAAACTTGAAGAAAAGCTTGCAGATCTTGAAGATAAAAGGGTAAGGCAGCTTGCAGAATTTGAAAATTTCAGGAAACGTTCTGGAAAAGAAAAAGCACAGATGTTTGAAACGGGTGCTAAAACGGTTGTGGAAAAAATCCTTCCAGTTATAGATAATTTTGAAAGAGGCCTTGCAGGAGTTCCTGAAGAAGAAAAAGATGCCCCTTTTGTACAGGGTGTGGAACTTGTTTATAAGCAGCTTGTTACTGCGCTTGGTGAACTTGGTGTAAAACCTATAGAAGCAGTTGGAAAGGAATTTGACCCAAATCTCCATAATGCGGTTATGGCGGTGGATGATGATACACTTGAAAGCGGCACAGTTGCAGAAGAGATGCAGAAGGGCTATATGTATAATGATAGTGTAGTAAGGCATAGCATGGTAAAAGTAGTTAATTAGTTTTAAACGGGTTTGTGTCTTTGCGCTGGCTGGCAGCAGACCTGTTATAATAAAGAAGGCAGCGCAGAAAAGAGGTTAATTATGAGTAAAATTATTGGTATTGACTTAGGTACAACAAATTCATGTGTAGCTGTTATGGAAG
>CAJUJY010000055.1 GCA_910586555.1 uncultured Lachnospiraceae bacterium | reverse complement strand
CTTACTTGAGTCTTCCAAGATTTGTGAGATTTTTGAAAATTGATTTCCGTGTGTATATAATTACCATTCTTGAAAATTTACAAGAGAAATGGTATACTTCTAAAGTTATAGGATTTTTGGATATTTAAAGGAGGCTGTTTTTTATGGATAATATAATGTTAAAGGATTACTATACCAGTGCAGGTATAGATGAAGATATATATAATTTTTGTGATGGCATACAAAAAAGCCTTGAAGGAAGGTTTAAGGAAATAGACAAGACTGCTGAGTATAACCAGATAAAGGTGCTTTCCGCTTTACGTAAGCATAAAACCAGTACAGCATGTTTTGAGTCTTCAACAGGATATGGGTATGATGATGCCGGAAGGGAAACATTGGAAGCTGTATATGCAGAAATATTTGGGGCAGAGGCAGCGCTTGTGCGCCCGCAGCTTACATGTGGCACACATGCGCTTACAATAGCGCTTTCTGCTATTTTAAGACCTGGTGATGAACTTTTATCACCTGTAGGCAGGCCTTATGATACACTTGAGGGTGTTATAGGGATTAAAAAGGACAACCCTCCATGTTCCCTTAAAGAATTTGGAATAACATACAGGCAGGCAGACCTTCTCCCAGACGGGACTTTTGATTATAATGCAATAAAGGCAGCAATTAATAGCAGGACAAAACTTGTAACAATACAGAAGTCAAAAGGATATGAAACAAGGCCTACGCTTTCTGTAAAACAGATTGGGGAACTGGTATCATTTATAAAGTCTGTAAAACCTGGTATAATATGCATGGTTGATAACTGCTATGGTGAATTTACCGAAAGGACAGAACCAATACAGGCAGGTGCAGACCTTTGTGTAGGCTCACTTATTAAAAACCCTGGTGGCGGGCTTGCACCAACCGGCGGTTATATTGCAGGTAAAAAAGAACTTATAGATATGTGTGCATACAGGCTTACGGCACCAGGGCTTGGCAAAGAAACTGGTGCTACATTAGGGCTTAACAGGCCTTTTTTCCAGGGGCTTTTTTTAGCACCTGTAGTTACAGCTAGTGCGCTTAAAGGCGCAGTATTTGCCGCAAGCATTTATGAGAAACTGGGTTTTCCAGTTGTGCCTTCTGCCAGTGCACCAAGATATGATATAATACAGGCTGTTACACTTGGCTCTAAAGAAGCACTTGTTTCATTCTGCAAAGGAATACAGGCAGCTTCACCTGTAGACAGCCATGTAGCGCCAGAACCATATGCAATGCCAGGCTACCATAGTGATGTTATAATGGCAGCAGGTGCATTTATCCAGGGTTCATCAATAGAACTTAGTGCTGACGGCCCTGTAGAGCCGCCATATGCAGTGTATTTCCAGGGAGGCCTTACATGGTACCATGCCAAATTTGGCATTATGATGTCATTACAGTATTTAAAAGATGCAGGTATTGTTAATATTAACAACAGGGAATAAGAATAAGAGAAATTTTAGACATTTTTTAGAAAAAATTGCGAAAAAAACACACGTTTTTCTATAATGGATTATATACAAAAAACACAATTTATGATAACATAAGATATAAGTGCATACCGGGGAGCTTTCTTTAAACAGGAGGCAGTATGGACAAAGAGAACGTTAAAAATAATATTACAATGAAGGAACTGCCGCTTTCAGAAAGACCATATGAAAAGTGTGAACAATATGGTGCAGGGGCACTTTCAGATGCAGAACTTCTTGCAGTGGTTATACGTACAGGCGGAAGGGGAGAGAGGGCTACAGAGCTTGCAACACGTGTAATTAACAGTACACCAGGCAAAAGGATAGGAACCCTTTCCCAGATGTCATTAAGCGAGTTAGCAGGCATACGCGGCATAGGAAGGGTTAAGGCAGTGCAGCTTGCCTGCCTTACAGAGATAACAAAACGCATGATGTCACCAGGGCTTTTAACAGGACAGCTCTTATGTACAGAACCTGGCAAAGTAGCAGCATATTTTATGCCTAAGATGAAATTCCTTGAATATGAACAGGTAAGGCTTCTTATACTGAATGGCAGGAACGCACTTGAACATGAAATTATAATTTCAAATGGCTCATTTAATTCTGCATCTGCATCGCCACGCGAAATATTTTACAATGCGCTTAAGCATAAAGCTGTATCAGTAATAGTCCTGCATAACCACCCGTCAGGGGATCCTTCGCCAAGCCGTGAGGATATCCTTCTTACAAAAAGGCTGTCAGATACAGGTGCCATGATTGGTATTCCTTTGCTTGACCATATAATTACCGGGGATAACCGCTATGTAAGCATGAGAGAAAGCGGATATGGGATTTAGGGGTTATTTATTTATGCCATATCTGTTTCCGGAAGGAGAATTTTAATGTCACAAAAGACTTATGGTATAGATTTTGGGACAGGTACCATTAAAGTGTATAAAAAGGGGCAGGGCATAATACTGCTTGAAAGAAATGTAGTAGCTACTGTTGGCAGTGAAAAAAGGCCTGTAGCTATAGGTGAGAAGGCATATGAGATGTATGAAAAAGCACCACCAAGCATAAATGTTTCATTTCCGTTAAGCCACGGGGTTATTTCTGAACTTAAAGACATGACAGCACTATGGAATTTCATGCTGTCAGCGCTTGCCGGACATAGAAAGTTTAAAGGTGGTGAGTTTTACATTGCAGTGCCAGCAGATATTACAGAAGTTGAGAAAAAAGCGTATTCACGCATAATATCTGAAGGTGAAGGCAGGCCAAGGCATATTTTCCTTGTAGACAAGCCTGTTGCAGATGCTTATGGGCTTGGCATTGATGTAACAAGGACACAGGGAAGCCTTATTGTAAATATAGGGGCAGATACCACAGAGATATCAATAGTTTCACATGGGGGCATAGTTTTTACAAAACTTCTGCCTTATGGTGGCAATTACTTTGATAAACAGATTATGAAACATACAAGAAAAGAGCATAATTTTGTTATAGGCATGAAAACAGCGGAAATAATAAAAAAAACACTTGTATCCGCAGAGCCTTTAGAGGGGCATTTAAAGATTGCCGGACGTGATATATTAAAAGGGCTTCCAGGGGAGATAAATATTTCATCACAGGAAATATACCCCCTGGTAAAGGATGTGTTTTATATAATATCTTCTTCTGTTAAGTCTATGCTTGAAAGGACACCGCCAGAGATTTCACAAGAGATAATACATACGGGACTGTATCTTACAGGTGCATCATCATGGATTAAAGGGCTTGACATGCTTATTGAAAAGGAAACACATATAAAGGCCAATACAACAAAGAACGCACAAAAAACAGTGGCAGAGGGACTCGGGTATCTTGCCACACATCCAAAAGATGCAGCATCTTACCTGTCCCGGCTAAAATAATGGAGGATACCAGAAGTAATGCGTAAAAGGACAAAGATTACCATAGACCCTAAATACATTCTTATAATAATAGTAGCTGCCTGTGTTGTACTTATGCTTGTTTCCTTTAAGTTCCAGGACAAAATGGAACCTGTGCGTGCAGTGGCTGGTAATGTTATTACACCTATGCAGAATGGTATAAATAAAGTAGGCACAAAGATAGCAGAACAGTTAGATTATATTACAACAATGAAGAAACTGGCAAAGGAAAATAAAGAACTTAAATCACAGCTTGAAAAAGTTTCTGCTGAAAACAGGCTTTTACAGCAGGATAAATATGAACTTGAAAATTTAAGGAAACTGTATGACCTTGGTGAACAGTATGCAAGTTACCCAAAAGTTGCAGCACGTGTTATAAGCAGCGGCAATGATAACTGGTACAGTACATTTATAATAGATAAGGGCTCAGATGACGGGCTTGCTGTCAATATGAATGTAATGGCAGGTGACGGGCTTGTTGGCATAATTATAGAAGTGAACAATTCATATTCCAGGGTACGCACGATTATTGATGATTCTAACAATGTGGCAGGCACGTTTTTAAAAACTTCTGACAGGTGCATAGTAAGCGGCAACCTTGGGCTTGCAGACCAGGGTGTAATAGAAATATCCGGGATAAATGGCAATGCAGATATAAAAGATGGTTATGCAGTAGTCACTTCACAGATAAGTGACAAATACCTGCCAGGGATACTTATTGGCTATGCCAGGGACTTAAAAAAGGACTCATCAAATATTACACAGACAGGCTGCCTTACGCCTGCTGCTGATTTTTCTAAAATAGACATGGTGCTTGTAATAACCAAAGTAAAGGATTCAGAAAGCTTAGAGGAGATGTTAGACAAGTGAAACGTTATATAAGCATGTTTCTTTTAATAATACCAGGTTTTCTGTTACAGACTACCCTGCTCCAGAAAATTAAGCTTGCTGGTGTATCACCTGACCTGCTGGCTGTGCTTGTATCACTTGCAGGGGTTATGTATGGCAGGGGGCTTGGAATGTATTCTGGCATATTAAGCGGTATTTTATGTGATTTCCTTTACAGCAACATTATAGGGGTGTATATACTTATATATGTGCTTACAGGTTATATAAGCGGGCTTGCACACAAAATATATTATAAAGATGATATGGCAGTTCCCATATTTATAATAGCGGCAAGTGACCTGTTTACAAACCTGGTATTTTACATTATATGTTTCCTTTTAAGGGGAAGGCTTGGGATATTTGTATATATGAAAAATATAATTATCCCGGAACTTGTATATACAGTAATTGCTGGCATAGTAATATACAGATTCCTTTACTGGCTTGAAGAGAAAATGTACCCTCCTGTTGAGGTGCCATTGGAAGGCCCTCCGGTACAGGAGGAAAATATATAAGGAGGTGTTCTATGTTTGATACATTAAAAGAGTATCTTAAGGCATTTTTCCGTTTACGTCTTGTCCCAGTAACAGCCGTGTATCTTATATTATTTGCAATACTTGTAAACCGTATGTTCCAGATACAGATTACAGGCAGTGAAACATATGCAAAGGACACTAGTGAAGGTAAAATAAAAGTACGTACAATAAAGGCATCAAGAGGCAATATATATGATTGTAATGGAAAACTGCTTGCATATAATAAACTTGCATATAATGTAATATATGCAGAGAATGAAACCACGGGAAAGCTGTCATCAGAAGAGAAAAACATAATGGTTTACAATACCATAAAAATAATAGAAAATAATGGCGGAACCCTTTCTGTAGAAACATTTATGCAGGCTGGCAAAAACGGGAAACTGGAATTTACTGTTGATGGCAGTGCACTTCTAAGGTTTAAAGCAGAGATTTATTCTGCCCAGGGCGGGGTAGATGCACTGTCAGAAGAACAAAGGGAATCAACAGCAGAGGAACTTTATGATTTTATTAATTCCAGTGATGTAAACAGCCCGAGGTTTGCTATAGACAGTGGAAAGTTTGACCCGCAGACTGCTATGAAAATCCTTGCAGTACGCTATGCAATATTTATTAAAAGATTCCACCAGGACGAAGTGGTAACACTTGCTAAGGATGTTAATGACAAAACAGTTGCAGCAATTAAGGAAAATAATAATGAAATCCCAGGTGTTGATATTATGGAAGATACAGTGCGTGTATATAAAAAGAGCAAATATTTTGCACATATAATAGGGTATACAGGCGCAGTTTCTTCTGAAAAACTGGCAGAACTTAAAAAAGGCGGTAATAACAGTTATACTGATGATGACCAGATAGGAATATCAGGCATTGAGAATACTTTTGAAGATGAACTGAAGGGAAAAAAGGGACGTGAAAACCTTATAGTAACTTCTGGTACAAACCGTGTAAAAGAAATAGCTGACAGAAAAGACCCTGTAGCTGGCAATAATATTTATCTTTCAATAGATTCTGAATTACAGGAAGAATGTTATAAACTGCTTGAAGAGCATATTGCAGGCATACTTGTTACAAGCATGCATAACAGTGCAGATGCAGGGACAAAAGGAGAATCAGCGGCAGGAATAAAAATACCTGTTTACGATGTGTATAATGCACTTATACAAAATAACCTTGTAAATGTAATGAGGTTTACTGATAAAAGTGCTTCAAAACTTGAAAAAAGCACATATAAGAAATATAAGGAAAAGTCCAGGTATATAATTAAAAAATTAAAAGAAATACTTAAAACAGGAAGCACAAAGACAGCTAAAAACATGCCAGAGGATATGGCAGAATTTACAGAGTATTTCTATAAATTATTATCAGATAAGGGAATAGTCCTTAAAGATGATATAGACACTACAGATGCCACTTATAAAAAATATGCTGCTGGAAAACTGGGTTTAAGCCAGTTCCTCCAGTATGCAATATCTAAAAACTGGGTGGATTTAAAGGTATTAAATATAGGTGATAAATATTACAGCACATCAGAAATATATGAAATGCTTATAAAGTATGGCATAAGGCTCTTAAAAGAGGATACAGGCTATGTTAAAATGGTTTACAGTTACCTTATATACCATTATGAGCTGTCTGGCAGGGACTGCTGCCTGCTTATGTTTGACCAGGGCAATATAAAATATAATGCGGGTGAATATGAAAGCCTTGAAAAAGGGCTGGTTTCTGCTTATTCATTTCTTGTAAAGAAGATTAAGAAACTTGAAATTACACCAGGACAGCTTGGACTGGAGCCATGTTCAGGATCACTTGTGGTAACAGATGTCAACACAGGAAAAGTAAAAGCAATGGTTACTTATCCAAGTTATGATAACAATAAGATGGCAAATAAAGTAGACTCTGAATATTATAATACTTACCTTATGCAGAATAAGTCATCACCAATGTTAAATAAGCCTGTACAGCAGGCGATGGCACCAGGTTCAACATTTAAACTTTTATCTTCTGTCACTGGCCTTGAAGAAGGGGTTATATCACCAGGTACAACAATATATGATGGTGTTGTCTTTGATAAAATTGACCATCCTGCAAAGTGCTGGAGTTCATCATCACATGGAAGTGTAAATGTTTCTTCTGCCATAGGTGTTTCATGTAACTATTTCTTCTATACAGTAGGATATATGCTTAGCGGCAAGACATCTAACGGGAATATTAATTACCAGAGAGGCATTGAAAAACTAAGAAAGTATGCAGAACTTTTTGGGCTTACTGATAAATCGGGTGTTGAAATACCTGAGATATCACCAACATTTGCAAGTGCTGATGCAGTACGTGCAGCAATAGGGCAGGACACAAATGCATATACACCAGCACAGATTTCGAGGTATGTTACATCGGTAGCTAACAGTGGGACAACCTATAATCTTACGCTTATTGATAAAATTAAAAATGTTAAAGGCAAAACCGTGCTTGACAACAAAGCAGAAACCAGGAATAAAGTTAAAATTGCAGACTCTACATGGGATGCAGTACACAATGGAATGTACCTTGTTGTAAACGGGCCGCGCAGTTCCATTAAATCAATGTTTACAGGGTTAAATGTAACCATTGCCGGGAAAACTGGTACTGCACAGCAGACAAAGTCACATCCAAACCATGCATGGTTTGTTTCATATGCACCATACAACAATCCTGAAATATCTGTTACCTGTAATATACCAAACGGGTATACATCATCAAATGCTGCACAGACAGCAAGGGATGTATATAAATATTATTTTAGCAATAAGGGCAAGAAGAATAAAGAGAGAAAGAAAGTTTCAGGATCTATAAAAATGCCAGAATCAGGTTCACAACGTATAGATTAATTTGTATTATGGAGGCTAGATAATGGGTGATACTGTAGTTATTAAAGGGTTTAAAGCAGGAATTATACTGGTTTTAGACCCTGCTGCCAGCTATGAAACGCTAAAAAAAGATATTGCAGAAAAGTTTAAAGCTTCGGCAGCGTTTTTTGGGGAGGCAGCCAAGGCTATATCTTTTAAAGGGCGTGGCCTTTCAGATGAACAGAAGATAGAGATTGTGGATATAATACAGGCAAATTGCAGTCTTTCAATATTATGTATAATGGAAGAAGACCCTGGAATGGAGGAAGCTTTTAAAAAGTCACTTGAAAGAAAGCTTATGGAGCAGGATTATAATAATACAGGACAGTTCTACAAGGGAAACCTGCGTTCAGGACAGGTACTTGATGTGGAAACAAGCATTATTATAATTGGTGATATAAAACCTGGTGCCAAAGTTATTTCAAAGGGTAATGTAATAATACTTGGCTCACTTAGGGGAAATGTATATGCAGGCGCTGCCGGCAATACAAATGCATTTGTTGTAGCCCTTGATATGCATCCTGTACAGATAAGGATAGCAGATACAATAGCACGTTCACCTGATAACCCTGGCAAAAATGCAAAAAATGAAACTAAAATAGCATTTTTAGATAATGGAAATATATATATAGAACCGCTGGATAAAGATGTTATGTCTGATATCCACTTGTAACCCTTTCCCTGGATTGCTGCCTGTCCTGGCGTTTATATGGCTGGCAGCAGCGGGCGGAAGTGGTATTCACTGCTGCCATAAGGCAATCCATGGAATTGTCTTTCTCCTGGCTGCCACAAGCAGGCTGGAAAAAGAAAGAAAAAAAGAGAGAAAGAAACTAAAATAGATTATTAAAATAGTTCTGACAGGAGGAATTAAATTATGGGAGAAGTAATAGTCATAACATCTGGAAAAGGCGGGGTAGGGAAAACAACCTCAACAGCAAATATAGGCACAGGGCTTGCAATGCTTGGCAAAAAGGTTGCCCTTATTGACACAGATATAGGGCTGCGTAACCTTGATGTTGTAATGGGGCTTGAGAACAGGATTGTCTATAATCTTGTTGATGTTGTTGAAAATAATTGCAGGATTAAACAGGCACTTATAAAAGATAAAAGATACCCTAACCTTTATCTTCTGCCTTCTGCACAGACTAGAGATAAATCTGCTGTAACACCTGGGCAGATGAAAAAACTTACAGGTGAATTAAGGAGTGAATTTGATTATATACTTTTAGACTGCCCGGCAGGAATAGAGCAGGGATTTAAAAATGCAATAGCAGGGGCAGACCGTGCACTTGTAGTAACAACACCAGAGGTTTCAGCAGTGCGTGATGCAGACCGCATTATAGGGCTTTTAGAAGCTAATGAAATCAGGCGTACACACCTTATTGTAAACAGGCTGCGTGCTGATATGGTTAAAGAGGGGAATATGATGTCAAGTGATGATGTGGTTGAGATACTTGCCATTGACCTTATAGGAATTGTCCCTGATGATGAACATATTGTTATATCTACAAATAATGGTGAACCGCTTGCAGGTTCTGACTGCCAGGCAGGACAAGCATATATGAATATATGTAAACGTGTACTTGGTGAAGAGGTCCCATATCTTGATTTGGAGGTAACGAAGACTTTTTTCCAGAGATTTGCATCAATTTTTAGAAAGTAGTACATAGTACAGCTTTTAATGGAGGAGATTATGGGCTTTTTGTCAAATTGGTTTAAAAGTTCTGAAAGCAGCAGTGATATTGCCAAGAACCGTTTAAAGGTGGCAATTACATCTGACAGGGCAGTATGTTCACCAGAACTGATGGAACAGATGAAGAATGATATTATTAAAGTGATATCAAAATATGTTGATATAGATACAGATGGCCTCGATATAAAAGTTACAAGAACTGAACTTGATGATGATTCAGGCACAGTAAATGCTGTACTGGCAAGCATACCTATAAGGGCTGCAAAACCTTTGCACAGGTAGCCTGCCATAGCATAAAAATACATTTATTAAACAGGCTGCCAGAACTGGTTTGTCCGGACAGGGAGTGTTTAAATGATTAACCGTATTAAACAGTATGACTGGAAGAAATACAATTTTTCTCTTCTATGTGTTGTTATAGTTGTCTGCCTTATTGGTGCATTTTGTGTAAAGCTTGCTGGTGGTGAAGAAAAAGGAATGGCATTAATGAAAGGGCAGATAACAGGCCTTGTTATTGGGCTTGTTATGTTAATAATACTTTCAGTATTTGATTACCATTTTATATGCCAGTTTACACCATTATATTATATAGCTGGCATACTTCTTACCCTTGCTACCCATACATCATTAGGGAGGGATAATGACACAGATGTATACAGGTGGGTAAAGCTTGGGCCAGTTACATTCCAGCCGGCAGAACTTATGAAAATAATATTAATCCTTACGCTTGCAACTCTTTATACAAAGCTTAAAAGCAAGGTTGACAGGATTAGTACATTATTTATAGCAGTAATTGTAGCAGTAGTGCCTGTTATGGTTATTTTAATACAGCCTGACCTTTCAACAAGCCTTGTAGCAGTATTTATTACAGTTATACTTGTATTTGCAGCAGGCACATCATATAAAATACTTGCACCAATAATTATGTTAAGCATACCAGCAGGCATTGCACTATTCTGGTATATACAGCAGCCGGACAATTTTATATTAAGAGGCTACCAGTATAAACGTATATTTGCATGGCTGCACCCTGATTCTCCTGGGGCTGATGATTTAAATTTCCAGCAGAATTTCTGTATGCGTGCGATTGCTTCTGGCAAACTTTATGGAAAGTTTATACAAGATGGCGGTGCAGAAGGTACAACAAGGATATACAGCCCGCTGCCGGTTAATGAAAGTGACTTTATATGGTCAGTTGTAGGTGAGGAGTTTGGTTTTTTGGGATGCTGCCTTATATTGCTGCTTTTTGCAATAATAATATTTAAATGTTTTTCAGTTGCAAGGAAGGCACAGGATTTCCTTGGAAGCATGATTGCACTTGGGGTAGCGGCAATGTTTATGTTCCAGGTATTTGCAAATATATGCGTGGCAACAAGGCTTTTCCCAAATACCGGGCTGCCGCTTCCATTCCTTAGCAACGGGTTAAGTTCAATGATATCTTCCTTAATAGGAATAGGCTTTGTTATGAATATAGGCATACAGCCAGCCAAAACAAGCAATGCAGGGTTTACAATGCGTAATACATTTGGAAGTGACAATACAAAAGATATAGACATTGATTTGGATTTATAATTTATTTTTAAGGGGAAGGAACATAGCAAATTCTTATAATAACCAGAGGGGTGATAAAAGATGAATATAGGATTAGTAGCACATGATGCTAAAAAAAGCCTTATGCAGAATTTCTGCATAGCGTACAGGGGGATTTTAAGCAAACATGAAATTTATGCAACAGGGACTACAGGACGGCTTATTGAAGAGGTAACAAACCTTAATGTCCACAAGTACCTGGCAGGGCATCTTGGCGGGGAGCAGCAGCTTGCATCACAGATAGAACATAACCAGATTGACATGGTTATATTCCTAAGGGATCCTTTGTCCCCTAAGTCGCATGAACCTGATGTAAATAATTCAATCCATCTTTGTGATATATACAATATACCATTTGCTACAAACCTGGCAACGGCAGAACTGCTTGTTAAGGCACTGGAAAGGGGTGACCTTGAATGGAGGGAAATGTTAAGGAAAGAACAAATGCAGGAGATATAAAATTATATGCGTAATTGTAATAATATAACAGGCAGGTTAAATGCATTAAGAGGTTTTAAATGGCATATGGGGTGTTGCCTTAAAATGGCATTTATATCTGCGGCTGTTATTGTTTTTACAGCAGGCTGTGGCAATGGCAGTGAAAGCTTTATAGATGGCGGCAGCATAGATATGTGCATTGCAAATAACCAGGCAGCCAGGGAAATGTACAGCCAGGATTATATTTCAGAAGATGTATGTGTAATACCAGCAGGCAGACAGGAAAAGGCAGATAAAAACCTGCCTGCCGGTTCAGCGCTGCTTATAAATGTTACAAAGGGCAGGATGGTCTATGCACACAATATATATGAAAGGCTGTACCCGGCAAGTGTTACTAAGATTGTAACAGCACTTGTGGCACTTGAATATGGAAACCTTGATGATATGGTTACCATAAGTTATGAAGCTTCACATATAACAGAATATGGTGCAAAGTTATGCGGGTTTAATGAAGGTGACAAGGTAAAACTTGAAAAACTTCTGCGTGCACTTATAGTATATTCTGGAAATGACGCAGGCATAGCGGTTGCAGAGCATATATCAGGAAGTGTGGATAAATTTGCAAAGCTTATGAATAAAGAAATGAAAAAGCTTGGTGCAACAGGAAGCCATTTTACAAACCCACATGGGCTGCATGATGATAACCATTATACAACAGCTTATGATTTATACCTTGTTTTTAATAAGCTTGTATCAGATTATCCTGTTTTTATAGATATTATAAATAAAGGGAATGTTAAAGTAAAGTTTAAAGATGCAAATGGCAGGAAAAAAGAACTGGATTTTGTATCGACTGTAAAATACAAGTTAAACACAGAAACCGCACCAGAGGGCGTAACAGTAGCAGGCGGCAAGACAGGTACAACACAGATGGCAGGTTCTAACCTGGTATTATATTCAACAGGTCCAGACGGGAACAATTATATTTCTGCTGTTATGAAGGCAAGTGATGCATACAGCTTGTATAGACAAATGAATTATCTCCTTTCTATGGAGTGAGGGTTAAAAAACAGAAAGGAGTAAACCTTTTATAAGGCTTACTCCTGGTGTCTGTATTATACAGGCAGGATATAAAACTTAAGCTTTTGTATTCTGCCTGCTGCTATGGGACAGGATTTAATCACTTGCTGTATGGATACGTCCATAATAACTTATTGCGTACAGGCCGCCAATGCCGACTGCTGCGTATATTATTCTTGAAAACAGTGACATATCACCGAAGACAACACGTACAAGGTCAAAGTTTAAAAATCCGATAAGCCCCCAGTTGATAGCACCAATAATAACAAGCGTCAGCAGGATATAATCAAGAACTTTCATGCTAATTCCTCCTTTTGATATTTAAAGCAGTTTAAATAAATGCTTTGTGTTTTTGGTATACTACAGTACAAAGTGTTTCCTGAAAAATGAAAAATATGTATAATATTTTTTGCATGTCCATGCCAGATAAATTTGTATACATGCTGGACAAACGCTTTTTTTAGGTCTATAATATAAAAATTATATTGATAATTATGCCGGTACAGCATAAAAACTGTATTATGGTATTGTATATTTCTGGAAGGAGGACTTGTTTTGGCAGGGCGCAGGCAGAAGAAAAAAGTTGTAAAAATGAAGAAACGGCCACGTCTTTTTGCAGGCACACTGTTATTGTTTTTTGCTGCGGGACTTCTTTTTTTGTTTATACAGCCGCTTTTTAAAGAACATGTTTCAATATATGAGGTTACAGAAACGCAGATTGCGGATAATGAAATTATAAGGGGAATTGTATTAAGGGATGAATCTGTTGTCAAAACAAAGAAAAAGGGCTATGTAAATTATTATGTAGGTGAAGGGGCAAGGATAGGTGCAAATACTGTTGTTTATTCAATAGATGAAACCGGACAGTTTGAGGGCGATATTTCATCTATTGAAACAAAGGATATACCGCTTTCAGAAGATGATACAAGGGAAATAAGAAGTGATATCGCAAGTTTCCGCAATGATTTTGACCTGTCGCTCTATGGCAATGTTATAAATTTTAAGTACAATATAGACAATACACTTCTTAAAATGACCACTGTAAACCTTCTGGAACAGTTAAATAAGGTTATGAAGAAAAAAAAGGTTACTTCATCACTGGAACTGGTAAAAGCAAAAAAACCTGGTATTATTTCTTTCTGTTCAGACGGGCTTGAGGATTTACATATAGATACTATTACAGCAAAACATTTTGAAAATATGAATGAAAACTGGACACAGCTTAGGAGCACAGGCCCTGTAGAACCTGGCAATGCTGTTTATAAGATTGTTAATAGTGAAAAGTGGTCTGTGGTGCTTCCGCTTACTGGCAAACAATATAAAAAGATAAGTGATAAAGTAGTAGTGCCTGTTATATTTAAAAGGGACGGGCTTAGGGCTGCAGCAGATATTTCTACCTTTATAATAGATTCAGCATATTATGCAAAGCTTGATTTTGACAAATATATGATACGGTATCTTGATAACAGGTATCTTGACATAGAAATAGAATTTAACAATGCCAATGGGCTTAAAATCCCTGTTTCTTCAATTCTTAAAAAGAAGTTTTATGTAATTCCAAAACAGTTTATTACTAAAGGCGGTGAAAATGGCAGCAATGGCGTAATGCTTCTGTCATATAAAAAAGATGGCACTAAGGAAACTACATTTAAGCCTGCGGATATATATTATGAAACAGGGAAAGGGAAAGTATATATTGATGCTGCACTTTTTGAACCAGGTTCTTTGGTAGTACAGGGGACGAAAAATGGCGTTAAATCCATGAAGCTGTCCAAAACGGCAGAACTTGATGGTGTTTATAATTGCAACAGGGGTTTTTGTGAATTCCGGCATGTTGAAAAGCTTTATTCCAACGGGGAGTATGCTATTGTATCAAAAGGTACACAATATGGTCTTTCAACATATGACCATATAATTTTAAACCCGGATATGATTAATGAAGATGATATAATTTATTAGGAGGGATACAGAATGGTTAAGAAAAACCTTGCAATGGTAGAAGACAGGGTAAAAGCAGCATGTGACAGGGCAGGGCGCAGTTATGGAAGTGTTACGTTAATTGCAGTCAGCAAAACAAAACCTGTAAGGCTTGTTGAACAGGCATATGAATATGGCATAAGGCAGTTTGGGGAAAACAAGGCACAGGAGATGAAGGAAAAATATGATATGCTGCCTAAAAACATTAAATGGCATTTTATAGGGCATTTACAGACTAATAAGATTAAATATGTCCTTGGCCGTGCGTCGCTTATACATTCTGTTGATTCGCTGCATCTTGCAGAGGCAATAGAAGCAGAATGTGTTAAAAGGGGGGTTGAAGCAGATGTACTTGTAGAAGTCAATGTTGCACAGGAAGAAACAAAATCCGGCATAAGGACAGAAGAGGCGGAGGGTTTTATAAAGGACATTGCAAAACTTCCACATGTACATGTCCAAGGGCTTATGACAATAGCCCCTTTTGTGGAAAATGCCGGAAATAACCGGCTTGTATTCCGGACTTTGAAAGAATTATCTGTTGACATTGCGGGCAAAAACATTGATAATGTTTCCATGAATATTCTTTCAATGGGAATGACCAATGATTATGAAGTTGCTATTGAAGAAGGCGCAACACATATAAGGGTTGGGACAGCAATTTTTGGTGAGAGGAATATTGCGGTATAACGGTGCTGTAGCCAGGCAGGGTTAAGTACCATATTGGCGCAGGAATGGAGGAGATTATGGCTGGCCGCTTAGATAATTTTATTAAGTTCTTAAAATTAACTGATGAAGATGAGTATGATGAAGATGACTTTTATGATGATTATGATGATTATGATGAAAAGGAACTAAGGCGTGAGGAGAAGCGTATCCAGCGTGAGCAGAAAAAAGAAGAGAAAAGAAAAGATTATGGCAGCAGTAATTATGATGAACCTGTTTCATTTAATTCAAGAAAGACCACACAACGCCAGCAGCCAGGCAAGGTTGTTCCTATCCATACAGCTTCATCATCAGATGTTGAAGTGAATATTGTAAAACCGGCTAACTTTGGCGAATCACAGCAAATCTGCCAGATCCTTTTAGATGGACAGCCTGTTGTTGTAAACCTTGAAGGCATGGATCTGGTTGAAGCACAAAGGATTATGGACTTTATATCCGGCTGCATATATTCGATTGCTGGCAATATGCGTTCAGTTTCAAGGTTTATATTTATATTTTCACCTAAAAACATTGATATATCAGGGGATTATATTAAAAGTGTGACAACAAGTGATGAAGTTATAAATATTCCTACCTTAAATAAGGAGTTTTAATTTATGCTTTATTATATAGCATACTGCTTATATATTTTTTTTATTGTCCTTCAGGCAGATGTACTGCTTTATCTTTTAAGGAACCTGCTGCCATCTGGGAATTTTTTCAGGTATTTTGTAGAGATGCTGGCAGCGCCTGCACTTGGGCCGGTACAGAAGCTTGTAAAACATTCTGTGCTTAAATGCTTTAAGACAGATATAAGCCCGTATATACTGCTTATAGTGTTGTTTTATCTGGGAAGTTTATGTTCATATATAATGGAACATTAGAAATGTGGGGAATTAAATATGGATTTAACAAAAGAAGAGAAAATTATATACCGCCATTTACATGACATGTTTTTTATTGCGCAAAAGCGTGGTATACCTGTATTCAGCAGTTTTTTAGGGCTTAATGATATAAATACCATGTACAGGCTTTTAAAAGACATGGATATACCAGAAAACCTTTCAGGTAATTATGTTATTACTTATGGAGGTTATGAAGGTGCCCAAAGGGTTATGGCATGTTTTCTGCCAGATTCATTATATGGAAAGCCTGGATATGGGGATTTTCCAATAGAATGTGTAAAGATAAGCCCTGTAAACCGGAAGTTTTGTGATACGCTTACACACAGGGATTATCTTGGGACTGTAATGGGTTTAGGTATTGAAAGGAACCAGATTGGTGATATTATTGTAAAGAAAGAGGAAAATGGCACAGTTACAGGTTATATATTCTGCTGTAAGGATAAAGCCCCGCTTATTGCAGGCATAACGAAAGCAAAGCATACTTCAGTGCATACAGAAACCGTATGTGGGACAGGGCTTTTACCTGTACAGGAGTATAAAGACATGCAGAAAAGTGTGTCTTCCCTGCGGCTTGATGCAGTAACAGCAGCGGCTGTAAATATATCACGTTCCTCAGGTCTTTTATTAATAAAAGATAGTAATGTGTTCCTTAACGGACGCATATGTACAGAAAATTCTAAAAATATATGTGATGGGGATATTATTTCTATAAGAGGATATGGAAAGTACAGGATTGAGGTATCCCAGTCCGTAACGAAAAAAGGGCGTTATCATATAACGGTTAAACAATACATATAAGAGGAGGTAATTTAAACATGCTTACACCTATTGACATACAAAACCATACACTTAAAACATCAATGAGTGGATATAATAAGAAAGATACAGAAGAGTTTCTGGCTTCTATACTTGACAGCTATGAAACTCTTTTTAGGGAAAACCGCACTTTAAAGGAAAAAATAACTTCATTAAGTGAAGGCATACAGTATTATAAACAAATGGAAAATACTTTGCAGAAGGCGCTTATCCTTGCAGAAAAGACCTCTACAGAAACACAGGAGGTAGCAAAGGCACAGGCAGACCAGGTTATAAAAGATGCACAGGAAAAAGCAGAAAAGATTATAAAGGATACAGAAACAGAAGCTGGCAATAAAAAAGCAGAAGCAGAAGCCACAGCCAGGGAAGCAGAAGAGAAAGCTGGCAGGGTTATAATGGAAGCACAGTCTGAAGCAGGGGCTGTTACAAAGAAAGCAGCAGCGGAAGCAGAAAGCACTACAAGAAAGGCCAGGGAAGAGGCAGAAAGGCTTATATCAGAAGCAGAAGAAAAAGCCGCACAGGTTATAAGTGAAGCAAAAAAACAGACAGCAGATATAAAGGGACAGGCACAAGATGAACTTGATGGCATAAGGATTAATGCAATCCGGCTTGTACAGGATTATGATAAATATTGTAACCAGGTAAGGAAGTTTGCAACAGCACAGCTTGCTTTGCTTGAAAACGAAGAATATAAACTGCATGTTACAGAGTTTGATATAGAAAACAATGAAAAAGATATGGATACAAATACCAGCAAAGAGGAACCGGCAGACATACAGGAAGAAATGCCAGAAAACTATAAAGAAGAAAATACTAATAATATTATAAATAATAGTATTATTGTGGAAGAAAAAACAGAAAAAGAAAACAGCCATAAAGAAAATAAAAAAGATAAAGGGAAATTTTCGTGGAACAGTGATGAAAACGGGTATGCAGCAGCAAAAGAACCAGAAACCCCGTTTACATTTATAGATCCCGACTAATAATCTATACTGGAAATACACAAAAAACACAAGTGAGGTAATTATGGGAAAGTTAATTAATATAAATTATAATGGAAGCCCTCTTTATAATATAAATATAGAACATGGTTTTGAAAGGCTTTTGGCTGTATTTGGAAGCCTTGGCTTTAAAAACCGGAGGCTTTGTATATTAACTGACAGTACGGTTGGTGCTATCTATCTTAAAACAGTAACAGATATTGCTAAAAACTGTGCACAGAATGTAATTTCATTTACATTTGAAGCAGGGGAAAAATCAAAGAAACTTGATACTATAGCAGATTTATATGAATGTCTTATAAAAGCACATTTTGACAGGAATGATATAATTGTTGCACTTGGCGGCGGTGTTACGGGTGATATGGCAGGATATGGGGCAGCAACATATTTGCGTGGCATACGTGTTGTCCAGATCCCGTCATCACTGCTTGCAATGGTTGACAGCAGCATTGGCGGAAAGACTGGTGTTGATTTTAGAGGATATAAAAATATGGTAGGTTCATTCCACCAGCCATCTGCTGTATATATAAATATACAAATGCTTTCCACTCTTACAGATGCACAGTACTATTCAGGTTTTGGGGAAATAGTAAAACATGGGATTATAAGGGATATGGCATACTTTAATTATATAAAGGATAATTTAAGCGGCATTATTTCACGTGACCCGTATGTGCTTGAAGAAATTGTTGCAGGAAGCTGTAATATTAAA
The DNA here is from genome assembly GCA_910586555.1 of uncultured Lachnospiraceae bacterium. Classification (GTDB taxonomy): domain Bacteria; phylum Bacillota; class Clostridia; order Lachnospirales; family Lachnospiraceae; genus Butyribacter. The sequence goes on along the minus strand of CAJUJY010000055.1, from coordinate 4,287 downwards.
CGTGTAGTTGTAGAGAATGACCCAGAGGAAAAAGGGGAACGTGCGGTTTTAAACTTTGGGCATACGCTTGGACATGCAATAGAAAAACTTATGGATTTTAAAATGCTTCATGGTGAATGTGTATCTGCTGGCATGGCAGGTGCAGCATATATATCAATGAAACGTGGCATGATAGATAAAGAATGTTATAACAGCATAATTAGTATACTGGAAGACCTAAAGCTTCCAGTGAAGGTAAAAGGTTTAAAGGCAGATGATATAATAAAAATCTCCAAAAGTGACAAGAAAATGGATGCAGGCAGGATAAAGTTTATCCTTATTAATGGATTGGGCAATGCAGTTATATGTAATGATGTAACAGACAGTGAAATGGCAGAGGCACTTGGCACTATTCTGGAGTAGCAGGAGATTTTATTTTGAAGAAATATTTATTTGGCATAACTGGTTTTATAATGCTTTTTGCAGCAGACAGGGTAACAAAAATTATGGCATTAAACCTTAAAGGGACAGAAGGCATGCCTGTTATAAAAGGTGTGTTCCGGCTGTTTTATCTTGAAAACCATGGCGCAGCTTTTGGCGTAATGCAGGGCAGGCGTTTTTTGCTGTTATTTATAACTATTATAATATCAGCCGCAGTAGTGGCAGCATTTATTAAAATTCCATTTACAAAAAGATACCTGCCTATGGATATAATTTTAATGCTGCTGCTTTCAGGTGCTGCTGGCAATATGTTTGACAGGATAAAAGATGGCTATGTAACAGATTTTCTGTATTTTGAATTAATTGATTTCCCAGTATTTAATGTAGCAGACTGTTATGTAGTTATAGCAGCTTTTGCAGCAATGTTTTGTGTAATGTTTTATTATAAAGATGAAGACCTGGAAATATTTAAGCCAAAGTGCAGGAAGAGGTGGAAATAATGGATAGTGTACCTGGAGTTTGTTATCAAGATTATCTGGCATGCGTTGAAAGCAGTGGGACAAGGCTTGATAACTTTCTTACAGAAAAGCTTAATGGCATGTCACGTTCATATATACAGAAGCAGATTAAAGAAGGCAATGTACTTGTAAATGGCATAAATACAAAAGCAAGCTATAAAATATGCAGCCACGATATTATAAGGGTATATGAAACTGCTATAGAAGAACTGGAAATAAATCCTGAAAATATACCTCTTGATATTATTTATGAAGATAATGATATAATTGTAATAAATAAGCCTAAACAGATGGTTGTACACCCTGCACCTGGCCATTATTCAGGTACGGTTGTTAATGCCCTGCTTTACCACTGCAAAGACTCACTTTCAGGCATAAACGGAGTGCTGCGTCCTGGCATTGTGCACAGGATTGACAAAGATACCACAGGTGTTATAGTTGCATGTAAAAATGATGTTTCGCACAAATTCCTGGCAGAACAGCTTAAAGAACATTCTATTACAAGGACTTACCATGCAATAGTCCATAACCATGTTAAAGAAGAAAGCGGGACTATAAAGACTACAATAGGCAGGCATAAAACAGACAGGAAAAAGATGGCAGTTAATGCGGAGGGTGGCAGAAATGCTATAACACATTATAAGGTATTAGATAATTTAAATAACAGGTATACATATATTAAATGTAACCTTGAAACAGGGCGTACACACCAGATACGTGTACATATGGCAAGCATTGGAAACCCTGTGCTTGGAGATAGTTTATACGGGCCGTCAAAATGCCCGTTTAACCTTGAAGGACAGGCCTTGCATGCAAAAACCCTGGGGTTTATACACCCTTCCACAAAAAAATATATGGAATTTGAAGCACCACTTCCAGATTATTTTAAAAAACTTCTGGAAGTTATACATTAGTTTACGCTGTAAGCCAGTATTTACAAGGAAGATTGTAAACAATTAAATTTAGGAGGATATTAAAATGGTGCATCTAGTGTATTGTGATAATACAGGTAAGAAAGGTGAAAAAGTATTAGATAAGATTTTAGCAGGAACAAAGATAATGGTTGTGCGTGGGCAGCAGGGAGAAAAATTTCCCATAGCAGGGTTTTTGAGGGAGAGCGGCTTTACCTTATGGAAAAAGGAAGTTCAAAGATAACGGCAACTGCCATTATAAAAGCAGTTCAAAATTATGTGAAATTGCCTGATGAAGAAATTACAAAAACTCTTGCAGACAACCAGGATAAGTTAAACTTGTCTGACAAGCAAAAAACACGGTGGCATAAGAAATGTTTATGTTTAGTGGAATTTGAAAATGTGGAAGAAATAGAGCCTCTTGCTTTTGAACATCAAGGAAATATGGACGACTGGCTTATAATAGAAAAAATTGAAGATGTTGTTGAGGGGACAAGCATACCTTACAATTACGAAAAATCGAAGTTTTAACTTTATTTACCAGCACAAAAAGAAAAAAGTATTAAAAATAAGGAGAAATATAAAAAGATGGACAATATTAATAATAAAGACAATAATTTCCAGAAACTGGCAGATTTATTATTTCCAGATGTAACACATACACCAGATTATTATGAGGAAAAGTATCCATACAGAAAACTTCCTTCCAAAGCAGAAGTTACACGTATGGCGCCAAGCCCTACAGGTTTTATGCATCTTGGCAACCTTTACAGTGCACTTGCAGATGAAAGGATAGCACATAAAAAAGGTGGGATATTTTACCTGCGTATTGAGGACACGGACGAAAAACGTAAAGTTGATGGTGCGGTTGAAACTATTATAAATGTGATGCGGTATTTTAATATAGAATTTGATGAGGGTGCAGGCTTTGAAGACACAGGCGCGGACAATGCCTATGGCCCTTATTTCCAGAGGCAGAGGGTAGAAATATACCATGCATATGTAAAAGAACTGGTTAAAAAAGGACTTGCCTATCCATGCTTCTGCACAGAGGAAGAGCTTGAAAAGACCAGGAAAAAGCAGGACGCAGATAAAGTACTTACAGGATATTATGGCCAGTATGCAACATGCCGCAATCTTTCATTTGAAGAGGCAGAAGCTAATATAAAGGCTGGCAGGGAATATGTTATAAGGCTGCGTTCACAGGGAAGCCCTGATGGTGAAATTATATTTAAAGACAGTATTAAGGGTGAAGTAAAACTGCCTGAAAATATACATGATATTGTGCTGCTTAAAAAAGACGGCGTACCGACATACCATTTTGCACATGCAATAGATGACCACCTTATGAGGACTACAATGGTTATAAGAGGCGGTGAATGGCTTGCATCAGTTCCAATACATTATGAGCTTTTTAATGTCCTTGGATTTAAAATGCCAGCATACGGACATACAGCGCTGCTTATGAAGTTTGATGAAGAAACTGGCGGTAAAAGAAAGCTTTCCAAAAGAAAAGACCCTGAACTTTCACTTGACTATTACAGGAAAGACGGCTACCACCCATATTGTATGAAAGTTTACCTGCTTACACTTCTTAACTCCAACTTTGAAGAATGGCATGAAAAATTCCCAGATAAGGATATTAATGAGTTCCCATTTTCAGTAAGCAAAATGAGCCAGTCAGGAGCGCTGTTTGATAAAGACAAGCTCCACAACATCTGTAAAAATGAACTTTCAGCCCTTACAGAATACGAAATGTATGATTTCCTCCATAACTGGGCCAGGGAACATGAACCAGAAAAGTGTAAAACCTGGTTTAAAGATAAGGAAAAAATGCTTGGCATATTAAGGCTTTATATGGGAATTGGAATGAAGCGCAGAAGAAAAGACTTTATATATGCAAGGCAGGTATTTGCACTAATTTCATATTTCTTTGATTTTGAAGGTGAAGAAGGAGTACAGGAAAAAGATCCTTTCAGGTTTAACAGTAGTATAATAAATGAAGTACTTAATGAATACCTTAAAACATATAACCATAATGATGATAACACCGCATGGTTTAATAAATTAAAGGATATTGCGGATAAGTATGGATTTGCCTCAGATATGAAAGCATACAAGAAAGAACCAGAAAAATATAAAGGAAATGTATCAGATATTGCAGAAATAATACGTATTGCAATAACAGGGCGTGCAAACACACCTGACCTCTGGGCAATAGTGCATGTAATGGGACAGGAACAGATGGAAAGCCGCATAAATAAAGTACTGGGGCAGCAGGAAAATTAACTATATAGGAGCGTGTGGTAAAATTGACACCAGAACAAAAAAACAAATGATAATAAAACAAAATGCCATAAGGGATAAAATAGTAATACAAAATAGTGACATCCTCCCCTACCTAAAGAGGCAGGGGCTTCCTCTTGCAAATGCAAGCA
>CAJUJY010000054.1 GCA_910586555.1 uncultured Lachnospiraceae bacterium | reverse complement strand
CTAATAGACCGCGGGCTTGACCAGGAAAGATAGTTAAAATGCTTGCAAAATATAACAGGGTGTTGTCTGTACAGTATACAGTTTTGAGAGTACCAGAAAGTATAATTAAATTAATATTATTTTATAAAATTTTTTTAATAAATTCTGTAATTTCACGTATGGACATGCCATAGCAATTTATGGTTATATCAGCATATTTCTCATATAATGGTATCCTTTCATTATACAATTCTTCAAGGGTCTGCCCTTTTTTTATTAATACTCCGCGTTTTCCGAGGCTTCCAAGCCTTTTTTTTATTTCATTATAAGGCAGTTTAAGATATAAAACCCTTCCAATAGATTTTAAATTCTGCATTGCCTCTTTTCCATAGACAGCGCTTCCGCCAGTTGCAATAACTGATTTATCTGTACTGATCTGGCTTATAATATTATTTTCAATAACATTAAAACCATTTGTGCCATATTTTTTTATAATATTATGCAAAATCATTCCCTGGTCTTCTTGTATAACTAAGTCAGTATCAATAAACTTATAACCAAGCGATTTGGCAAGCACAACACCAACTGTACTTTTACCAGCACCAGGCATGCCAATAAGTATAATATTCTTCATAATTTCCTACAGCCTCCAGAATAACAGATATTTTAATGTTATTTTACTATTAATTACAAAATGTGTCAATTTAACCTTTTCAAAGCAGCAAAATTGATAGCCGCATCTGCCTATATGTGGTATAGGCAAGTAAAGCAGGCTACCAATAAGGTTTTAGGCAATCTGCATTGTAAATAGTATTTATTGCCTGCAAGTGGGCATTGGCGGCTTTATTGCTGTTTTTAAAGTTCCTGCCAGCTTAAAGCATGCATTTAAATTTTTGGCTTAATAAGGTTAAAAAAACTGGACAGGTTATAAAAACCCGGTTTCTATATTAAGAAAATAGGATTTATTTTATATTTTAAGTATTAAGCATTTTAGCTGCAATTATTCTAATATGTAAAAAAGCATGAAAAATCAAATGATAGCTTGTATATACGTTATGCTATGCATTAGCTGGAGGCTGGAAATACTTATATAATATTTCCAGCCTTTTTTCTTGCAAATATAGGTTTGCTATAGTAAAATAGTAGTAATATATAAAGGACGGAGGATAATTATGGATACTAATATTTTATTGGAAAGTGGTACTAATGAACTTGAGATTTTAGAGTTTGTAATAGCAGGGAATTATTATGGAATAAATGTAGCAAAGGTTAAAGAAATTATGACATACAGGCCATTAACCCCTATACCAAACGGGCATCCGCATATCGAAGGTGCATTCAGTACAAGGGGTGAAACTATATCGATTGTAAACCTTGCAAGATGCCTTGGGATGGAAGAAAGGACAGATACACAGAAAGATATGTTCCTTATTACTAATTTTAATGGTTGTAATTCAGGATTCCATGTACATGGGGTAGTAGGCATACACAGGGTAAACTGGTCACAAATTATCAAGCCTGACAGTATGGTAAGCAATGGAAGCAACAGTGTTGCGACAGGTATTATAAACCTTGATGGCAAATTGGTAATGATTATTGACTTTGAAAAGATTATTGCAGATATATCACCAGAAATTGGAATTAACCTTTCAGATGTTGATAAGCTTGGTGTAAGAAAAACTAATAACGCACCAATTATTTATGCAGAAGATTCACAGCTTCTTAGTACGCTTATTTATGACGGGCTTACCAAAGCAGGCTATACAAGGCTTATGCCATGCAACAACGGGCTTGAATTGTGGAATATATTACAGGAATATAAGAAAAATGGTACAATTAAGCAAAATGTGGCATGTGTTGTCACTGATATAGAAATGCCACAGATGGACGGCCACAGGCTGTTAAAGCTTATCAGGGAAGATCCCGAATTAAAAGATATACCAGTTATAATATTCTCTTCACTTATTAATGAAGATATGATGAAGAAAGGTAAGGGCCTTGGGGCTGATGCACAGCTTTCTAAAAATGAAATGGGTGAATTTATTAAAAAACTTGATGAAATTATTGCTGAAAAAACAAACAGCCAGGACAATTCATCAAATACAATAAGGCTTTGATTGTATACATATGCCTGCTTCCAGTCAGATGATATCCGCAATCCTGGCTGCAAGCAGGCATTGGTTTAATAAAGTTAAACAACTTTAAAAATACCATATATAACATTATATATATCCTGGATTTACATAAAAATACCCATGCCTTTCCAGTCCCCGCAGACTCCTTGCCGCAGGCACAAATCCCAAACTTTTGTATATGGTTTTTTCACACTATCCTTATGCAAGAAGCCTGTTACATTGTATAAGCCCCCATCCCTGGCGTGAATGTGGGTAACCAAGGTCACGGGCAGTATTGCGCAGGTGCAGTTTTACGTCTTTATTTGTCATTCCAGGGTATTTCTGTAATAAAAGTGCAATACAGCCACTTACCACAGGTGTTGACATGGAGGTTCCGCTACGTGCTTTGTAATATTGTTTAAGCTGGCTTTCCCTGTTAAAATACTTAAATGCAGGAAATACTGTTTTGTTTGCTGGAAGACAGCTTACAACATCTGAGCCAGGGGCTACAATATCAGGTTTCTTTATACATGAATTTGTAGGCCCCCGTCCTGAATAATCCCTTCCACTGCCATTCTGCATTACATCAGAGGCACCAACAGTTATAATTTTACGGCTGTTCCCAGGTGCACCTATAGAGTATGGATCAGGACCATGATTGCCAGCAGCAGTAAGTACTACAATGCCAGACGACCATAGTTTATTTACACCCTGGACAAGAGGGGAGTTTTCATCAAAATATTTGTTCTTTGTGCTTCCAACAGAAATGTTTACAATTCTTATATTATATTTTTTTTGATTACTAAGAATCCAGTTAATGCCTTCAAGTACATTACTGGTATTGCCTTCTCCTCTGCTGTTTAATATTTTTATCATATATATACGGCTTCCAGGTGCAATTCCACGGTACAGGCCATTACTTGCAGAACCATTTCCAGCTATAATACCTGCTATATGGGTTCCGTGGCCATTGTCATCATAATAATTTGAATACCCGTTTACAGTATCAAAGAATCCTGCAAGGCAGCCTCCAGCCTCTGTAAGATCAGGGTGGCTGCCTATGCCAGTATCCATTACAGCAATGCCTATGCCCCGTCCTGTGAGTCCCTGGCGTATGGCATAGTTCAGGTTTATAACAGATGCTACATTATTCATGGCAGTCCTCCATCTAAAAAAGGGTAAAATTATACGGGTCTTACAGTGTTGTTTTTACTGGTAACGGAATGAACATAAGTCTGTTCTTTAATAGTTTATGTAAAATTTTCCTTTAGGTGTTTATTTTTTTGGCAAAATGTATTAGAATAAAAATATATTCATTGGAAAAAGGGAGATTGACATGATAACAATACTTATGGCAGTTTATAACGGAGAGATGTACTTAAAGGAACAATTAGAATCAATACGCAGGCAGACTTACAGTAAATGGCGTCTTATTGCACGTGATGATGGCAGCAAAGATAATTCAGTAAAGATATTAGAGGAATTTGCTTCAAGTGTGCAAAATGAGGTGACAGTGTATGTAAACCAGCCTGCCTGCGGCTGTGCAAAAAATAATTTTGCAAGGCTTCTTAATGATGCAGCAGGGTCAGAATATATAATGTTTTCAGACCAGGATGATGTGTGGAAAGAGGACAAGCTTAAAACCAGCATGGATAAAATGCATAAGCTTGAGGAAGAATATGGAAGTAAAACCCCGCTGCTTGTACACAGCGATTTAGAGGTGGTTAATGAAAACATGGAAGTTATAGCAGAGTCAATGTTTGATTATTCAGACATAAGACGTGAGGCAACACTTGGGCAGCTTCTCTTGCAAAATAATGTAACAGGCTGTACAATGCTTTTTAATAGTGTAATTTGTGATGCAGTTATACCATATATCGCAGATGGAAGTGTTATAATGCATGACTATTTTATAGCTTTATATGCTAAAGTATTTGGTAAGACAGCATTTATAGACACGCCTCTTGTAAGCTACAGGCAGCATGATAGTAACAGTGTAGGTGCAAAGGCAAGTAAAAACCTTGCATATCTTTTTAAAAGATTTATGGAAGGAAAGAAAGCATATAAAGAGGCTGTATGGGCTTCAACAGACCAGGCATGGTATTTTATGGATGTTTATACCAGCCCTCTTATCAGGCAGTCATTATTTATGGAATGTATATATCTTATAAAATATTCCAACATATGCAATATGTCAATTTTTAAAAGGCTTGGGTTTTTTATATCTTCAAGGGCATGGAAGAAAGGGTTTATACGTAAAATTATGCAGGTTTTATGGGGGTAATTCTATAAAACGGAGGATAATATATTGCTAAATAAGGTATATAAGGTGATAAAAACTGCATTTAAATACTGTGTTATGTATATATCAATGCTGGTTCCAAGAAGGCATAATGTATGTGTATTTGGTGCATGGCTTGGGGAGCGCTTTGCAGATAATTCAAAACAGTTGTTCCTTGAAATGCAGAAGCATACAAATTTACGTGCAGTATGGATTACAAAAGATAAAAAAACAAAAAAACAAATAGAAGGCCTTGGATTTGAAGTGTATATGTGGGGTACATTTAAAGCTGTATTTGTGCAGCTTACTGCAAAATATGCAATAGTTTCTAATGGCATAAGTGACCTTGGGCATACATTCCTTGGAAGGGCTGTTATAATAAACCTATGGCATGGCATACCACTTAAAAAAATCTGTTATGACAATAAATACGAAAAGGACTGGGACAGCCCTTTACAAAAGGCAAGGGATTTTATTGTTAATATACCGCTTGGTAATATGTATTATGTCGCAACAAGCCCGTTATTTGAGGAAATATACCAAAGTGCGTTCAGGGTAAGGAAAGAACAGGTTTTATGCCTTGGACAGCCAAGAAGTGATATATTTTTCCAGAAAGAAAAACCTATGCCTTATTTTCCAGGAAAAAATATTATACTTTACTGTCCTACACATAGAAAAGAGGGTGCAGTAAAGATTGACATTGCAAAACTCTTTAATTTAGAAATACTCGAAACATTCCTTAAAGAAAACGGGTATTATTTTATAATAAAAAAGCATTTTTACCACAGGAAAGAAGAAGAAGAACTTCAAAATTACCCACATATTATTGATATAACAGGCAAAGATATGGATATCCAGCGGCTTGTTATAGAAACAAAAGCACTGGTAACAGATTATTCAAGTATTTATATAGATTACCTGCTGCTTGGAATGCCACTGCTTTTTTACTGTTATGACTATGAAGAATATCTTGCAGAAGACAGGGAGATGTATTTTAATTATGAAGAAGTTACACCAGGTTTTAAAGCAAGGGATTTTGACGGGCTTCTTAAAGAACTGGAATTATTTGTCCAATACGGCGAAGAATATGCAAAAGAGGACAGGGAAAGGGTTAAAAACCTTTTTTACTGCAAAGAGGCACAAGGAATTGTCAGTGATAAGCTTGCAGATTTAATAGAAAATGGTGCTTTTGGATATAAATGCATTAGAAAAAAACCTTATTGATGCTTTTAAATCCCTTTTAAGCCAGCCCCGCTGCTATAAGGCTGTCTGCAGGCAGGCAAGCTGTGGGTGTCTGCCTGTTGCAGACAGGGATCTTTGAAACCGCAGGCTGTGATGAAATGTGGATTGCGGATATCCGCTTAACAGGGCTGGCTTAATAAGTTTAAAACAGATTTGTTTTTTAAGAAGCATATACTTAAAATTTGCTTAATAATGACAGGTTATGGAACTGAGTAAGACCATGCTGCTTTTGCCTGTGCCTGTATTTTATTAAGGTTCCAGTGCTTTTCTGACCTTGAGATGCTGTTTGGATCGTTCAGGATAATTTTTCCTTTGCTGTCAATTCCTGTAAGTACAATAAAATGCCCCTGTTCTGTAAAATCACCTGGCCCCATGCTGCATATTACAGGTTTGCCTGCCTCAAGTGCAGCTTTTATAGAGTTTATTGTTATTTTTTCTGCATTAAGGCCAAGATCTTTAGCACCTTCGGACATCATTGTCCATGATGTCCCTGTATCTTTGCTGTAATAATTTTTATCTGTGCAGTACTCTGCCATATCTGAAGGTGACATTGATGTATTTTTTAAAAGCCCGGAATATACCATTGACATGCATGTAGGGCCGCAGCCGCTTATTGCAAGTATATCACTGCCATACTTTACATAGCCCCACCTTCCGTCCCATTGTTTAAGGTCAGGTATTTGGCCGTTTGCGACCTCTTCTTCTGAAATCTCACCTGATGATGCACTGTCATTTTTATGTTTTGGGTAATTAAGCACAAATGATAATGTTTCCTGGTTATTTACAAAAAGATTTAATATATTTACAGGGTATTGTGAAAGGTTCATAACAATATCTTCTGACTGTGGGTAGTCCTCAAGCAGTGGTTTAAGCTGTTTATAAATTTTTTCATAACCTTCTGGTATAATTACTTCTGGTTTCTTTGACGGGCTTTCTGTAGGTTTTGTCTTGCCATCTTTATTTCCGCCTATTGGAAGGTAACTGATGCCGGCACGTATAAGCAGGAACAGGCATACAACCATAAGAACACCAATTAATGCTACAAGTGCCCTTGCAACCATAACCTGCCTTCTTTTCTTGCGCTGCCTTATTCTTTTTCTAAGATACCTTCTGTATTCAAGTTCTTCATCTGTTAAATTTTCCAAAGTTTTTTCCTCCAGATAATTTTTTTGGCATATAATGCCATGGCTGGTATTAGTTAAGTACAGTCAAGCCCCATAAGGATTTCCATTATGCAGTCAAATTCATCTGATGTAAGTTTTCCATCTTCAAATTCATCTGTTACAAGTTCTTCTATTTCATCCCATGCATAATTACTTTTGCCACTTTCAAACAGTTTAAGTTCTTTTTTCCATTTGTCTGCACCGTCCATAAATGACCTCCTTGTATTTTCTGGTATTTATATAATAAACAACCATATTTTATCTGTCAACATTAATTGGCAATTTAAACAATTTGTAATCTGTATGCCAGGATTTTTTCATTCCCCTGGCAATGTAGTATACAGGGATTATAAAAACAATATGGAATTTTTATAAAAATTAGTTGAAATTTTACCTAAAAAATAGTAAAATAATACTTAAATAATATTAATGAAAGATTTAACCAGACTTATTTTTGGTTAAACCAGCTAAAAAGGAGAGGAGATATTATGCCTGGTAAAAAATTTTTTGCAGTTTTAGTGTCTGTATTACTTATTTTTACGGGCTGCGGCAGCAGCACAGAGCCTGAGATTATAATGCCAGATGAAACAGTTAAAACGGCTGTATCTGGCAGCAGGACAGAAAACAATGGAAACAGTAAAGAAAAGGAAAACAGTACAAACAGTACAGATATATATAAAATCTGGCTGGTTACAATGGACCAGCAGGACCAGTACTGGCTTGATATTAACAATGGCTGCAAGAAAGCGGCAGATGAGCTTGGTAACGTGGAATATACATGGAATTCACCAGATGTTAATAATGATGAAAAGCAGAAACAGTGTATTAATGATGCTGTAAAGGCAGGTGTTTCAGCAATTATTGTAGCGGCAAACGGCCCTTCAAATGTAAATGATGCTTTACAAAATGCTAAAGATGCAGGTATTAAAATTGTATTTGTGGACTCACCGGCTGATTTTGAATGTGTACAGATACTTGCTACAGATAATGAAGCAGCAGGGAAGACCGCAGGTGAAAAGATGATTGAAGACCTTAAGGAACGCAATATTACAAAAGGGAATATAGGAATTATAGGGGTAACAAAAGACACCGCATCATGTGTTGCACGTGAAAAAGGATTCCGTGCTGCGTTTAAAGGCACAGGGTTTAAACTGCTTAGCACGTTTTATATGGGTACAGATGTACAGGCGGCTAAAAAAGCAGTTGACGGGTTTGCCAGTAAAAAGTGTGTAGGGATTTTTGGTGCCAATGAAGGTGCAACTTCTGCAACAGGCAGCAGGGTTAAAGAAACAGGGGACAATATTGAAATAGTTGGCTTTGATACATCTGATACAGTGCTTGGTTATATTAGTGAGGGCATTATATCAGCAACAATGGCACAAAACCCTGGCACTATGGGGTATGAAGGATTAAAAACCGCAGTAAAGGCATTACAGGGGGAAGATACAGGGGCAGAAAATATTGATACAGGAGTTTCAGTTATAACAAGTGAGGATATTTAGCGGACATAAATCTTATAATGTGTGGAAAACAGACTGGTTATAAACTATCTTGTGGAAAAGGGGTAAAATATGAAAATGAAGGGAAAAATATTATGCCTGTGTGTAATACCTGTAATTATTACGGGGCTTCTTTCTGTAATAATAGGAATGTACCAGTATTCTTCAGGCATGTATTCAGAAATAAAGGAAAGCCTTAAGGCATCAGCCATTGCAGCGCTTAATGTATATAATTCCAACGGGTATGGCAATTATTCCAGAAAAGAAGATGGCAGTGTATGGCGTGGAATGAATTTCAATGTGTCAGAAGAAAGCTGGCTGGTTGACAGCATTAAAGAGGAAACAGGTGTAGACATTACATTTTTCTTTGAAGATACTGCTGCCATGACATCTATGGCAGATGACAGCAAAGGAAGGTATATTGGCATGCGTACAGGCAGCAGGATTTCCGATTATACACTGGCAAAAGGGGCACAGATGTATTATAAAAATATAGATATAGGCGGCTCTTTTTACCATGCATATATAATACCTGTAATGCAGCCAGATACAGGTGAGGTTACAGGTGCGCTTATGGCAACCCGTCCTGTGGGCCGTCTTGAAGGCCTGTTTTTTGAAAATACAGTTACACTTGTAACAGTAATGGCAGTAATAATATTATTTATTATTATATGTGCAATGTTTTTTATAAATTCAGTTGTAAAAGAGATACACAATGCAAAGGATATTGTTAAAAAAGTGTCTGCAGGTGAACTTGATAGTGCCAGTGCAGTATCAAATAACAGGAAAGATGAATTAGGTGAACTTGGAAGGGACATTAATATATTACAGAATAAACTAAAAAGCATTTCTTCAGTAATAAAAGAGGGAAGCATGGTTCTGGCTGGTGCTTCAAAACAGCTTGATGTTTCGGCTGACAATACATTAAGTGCAGCAAAAAATATGAGCCTTGCTGTCGGGACAGTGGGAAAGGCAGCATCAGAACAGGCAGAAAAGTCACAGGAAGTTTCAAAAAACATGAATTATATGGGAGGCATACTTGGGAAATCTATTAGTGAAATAAAAGAAATACAGATGTTATCTACAGAGATGTATGCATTAAGCGGGAAAACGGCATGTATTTTAAAAAACCTTGGTGAAAGCAGCAGCAGGTCAAAACAGTCACTGGAATTAATAAGCAGGCAGACAGATATTACAAATTCTTCTGCCCAGAATATTAAATCAGTTGCAGGTTTTATAACCACAATAGCAGAACAGACAAGCCTGCTTGCTTTAAATGCAAGCATAGAGGCAGCAAGGGCAGGGGAAGCAGGAAAAGGGTTTTCAGTAGTTGCAATAGAAATACAGAAACTTGCAGAACAGACAAATAACAGTGCAAAAAGAATAGAAGAGATTGTATTGCAGCTTGTTTCTAATACAGAAAATTCAGTATCAATAATGGAACAGGTAAAAGAAACCATGGAAGAACAGGGAAGTAATGTATCAGATACCCAGGAAATTTTCAGGGAACTGGAAAGAAGTATACTTTCTTCTACAGATAAAATTGATTCTGTATCTGAAATGACAAATAAGATAGATAATTTAAAACAAGATATGACAGATAAAATGGAAGGTTTTTCAGAACAGGCAGAAAGTAATGCAGAAGTGGCAGAAAAAACTTCTTTGGTGGCATCACAGCTTACAGATGAATTTGAAAAAGTATCACAGCTTGCATCACAGTTACAAGGGCTTGCATTAAAGATGGAGGAAAACATGGCATTTTTCCATTAAAAGGCTGGAACATAGTTCCCTGTTATACTGTATTTATACAAAAACGTGCTTATGGCTTAGCGTGGCTTGACAAATGCGTATGCTGGAAATAAAATAAGTCTATACATATTTTACATTTACCGTTGCAACCGGTGGTGGGAATAAGAAAGAGGTGCGATATGGCTAAAACAGTTAGGCTGGCAGATATAGGGGAACGCCTTGATGTAAGTGCGGTAACAGTTTCCAAAGCGCTGTCAGGTCAGAAAGGCGTCAGTGAGGAAATGAGGCAGAAAATTATAAAGGTTGCTGGCGAACTTGGATATTTAAAAAGAGTGAAAGAGGAAGAGAAAAAAGGGGGGTATAATATCGGAGTTATCGTTGCTGAAAGATACCTCCATGAAGGTGAAAGCTTTTACTGGAAACTTTACCAGGAACTGTCACAAAGGGCTATTGCAAGGGACTGTTTTATGATACTTGAAGTAGTGTTACACAAAGATGAAAGGACAGGGGAGCTTCCTAAAATCCTCCAGGAAAAAAAAGTGGATGGTGTTATTATTGTAGGGGCATTTATAACAGCATATTCACGTTTTCTTGCAAAGAATATACAAATCCCCCTTTTGTACCTTGATACACCTGGAACTGTGGATTCGTGTGATTCAGTTGTGTCTAACAATATGATGGGCGGCTACCATATGACAAATTACCTTTTTAGGAAAGGACACAAAAAAATAGGGTTTGTGGGGACAAGGCTTGCAACAACAAGCATTGATGACCGTTTCCTTGGATATCTGCGTTCACTTATGGAACATGGGGTAAACCCTAGGGAAGACTGGATTATTGATGACCGTGACCGTGAATATGGTCAGGTTGATATAAAGAATAAATTCCAGCTTCCGGAGGAAATGCCAACAGCATTTTTCTGTAATTGTGATCTTTCAGCATATGTGCTTGTGCGCAAGCTTAATGAAGCAGGCTATAATGTGCCAGATGATATATCAGTAGCAGGTTTTGATAACTATGTAAACAGGATGGACAGCTATGTATCAGAAACCCTTGAGAGCACAGGGCTTACAACATATGAAATAAATATGAAGGAAATGGCAAGAAGGACAATGCATATAATGATCCATAAGCTGGACAATTCCAGTTATACAACAGGAATGTTTGTGCTGCCAGGAAAGTTTATAGAAAGAGGAAGCGTAAAAAAGATAGGTGATGAAATACCATTTATTTAACCTCATTGCCGCAAAGCGGCAATGAGGTTATGAGCAAGTAGCCAATGCCTGCTTGCAGGCAATGCGGATTGCGAATATCCGATTGACTCTTATTTATTATTTAACCTCTGTTATATAAGACAAGCTTTGTTTTAAGGCTTGTCTTTTTTATGTATTTTTACCTTTGTAACTTAAAATTAGTTTTCAAATTTTAAGTATATTTAATCTACGTAAATTTACAATTAGATGGAAATTAACTGGTGTACAAACATTTGTTTTGTAAAAAACTCACAAAAACACACCCCAGATATTATTATATTATACAAAAATGCGTAATTAGAAAAAATAATTATTGAAAAATTATAATTAATGTTGTAGAATTAAATTAGCTTAAAAAAGCATTAAAAAATATTTAAATTTTATTAAATAAGGAAGAAAAGTTATGAAAAGTAAAAAATTACTTAGTCTTGGACTTGCTGCATCAATGGTATTTACTATGACAGGGTGTGGTTCTGATGGCGGCAAGGACACAAACAGCGGTTCAACTGACAAAGAAGTGCCAACTATTGACCAGATTAAAGTGGGTGAGGACTACAAAGACATTAAAGCTAGTATCACAATACTTACAGACAGGACAGATATTGTAGATACAACTTATAAGGGATATGCTGAAGAATTTATGAAGATTTACCCAGATATCAAGGTTACATACGAGGGTATAACTGATTATGCCCAGTCTGTAACACTCCGCCTTACAAATGGTGACTGGGGTGATATCTGCTTTATCCCTGATACAGTTGAAAAAAGTGAGTTCAGTAACTACTTTATCCCATTAGGTGACCATTCAGTATTAAATGGTATTTATAACTATGTTACAGAAAAAACTTATGATGGCAAGGTTTATGGTATACCAAACGGCGGAACTGCTGGCGGAATTGCATATAATAAAAAAGTATGGAAAGAAGCAGGCATTACAGAACTTCCAAAGACACCTGATGAGTTTATTAAAGATTTGCAGCTTATAAGTGATAAAACAGATGCAATCCCTCTTTATACAAACTTTTCCGCAGGCTGGACAATGGGTGCATGGAATGATTATGTAGGAATTGCTTCAAACGGGGACCCTGATTATAAGAATAATAAGCTTCTCCACCAGAAAAACCCATTTACAAAGAATGAGGAAAACAGTGGTCCATATGCTGTATATTATACATTATATGAAGCAGTTAAGCAGAAACTTGTTGAATAAGACCCGGCATCAAGTGACTGGGAGTCATCTAAGAAAAGAATTAATGATGGTGAAATTGCAACAATGGTACTTGGCTCATGGTGTGTAAACCAGTTTAAAGATGCTGGTGAACACCCAGAAGATATTGGATATATGCCATTCCCTATTACTATAAAAGGCAAACAGGCAGCATCTTCAGGCGGACAGTATGCATTTGCAGTAAATAATAAAGCAAGCGTTGATAACCAGATTGCAGCTATGGTATATATTAAATGGCTTATAGAACAGTCAACTATTTATGATGATGAAGGAAGCATACCAGCACTTAAAGGTAAAGACCTTCCTGACTCACTTTCAGAGTTTGATGGTGTTGAACTTCTTTCAGATAATGCACCAGCAGAAGGTGAAGAAAGTTTATATGATGATATCCGTAATACAGCAGAAGTACTTAGTGGTGACTATCCTGTAACAGAGGTACTTGAAGCAGCACTTTATGGCAAAAAGACACTTGATGAACTTATGGAAGAATGGAATAAGAAGTGGACAAGTGCGCAGGAATCATATTCTGTAGAAATTACAGGCTAAAAACCAGCTTAATATATCCTTTGATGGCATTATGCAGCAATGCATAGTGCCAGGGGTATTAACAAATTATGCAGACATGTAAGTTTTGTTTTGGAAGGAGGAAATTTATGGGTGGTTCTGTAACTAATGCCGGACAGAAGACCTTTGCTGAAAAGTTTAGAAGCAGGAAAGTACAAAGATATCTTGTAATCATAACATTTATGTTTGTCCCGCTGCTTTTACTGCTTGTATTTACATATATACCATTTGCAAAGATGGTACAGTTTAGTTTTTATGATATGAAATACATTGGAACAAGGACTTTTGTAGGTTTAAAAAATTATGTTGATGTATTTAAGCGTTCAGATATATTTGGTTCGCTGTTTGTAAGTGTTTACTATATGGGCGGTGCAGTAGTACAGCTTGCACTTGCACTGTTTTTTGCAACAATGATGGTATTTAAGGTAAAGGGTGAGTCTGTTTTTAAGGCAGCAATGTTTTTCCCTTATCTGGTTTGTGGTATTGCAGTAGGTTTTATATTTAAGTTCTTCTATGCAAGGGGATATGTACTCGATACAATTTTACAGGTGTTTGGAATGAACCCGGATAATATCCCGTTATGGCTGCAAGACCAGAAGATTAATAACTTTTCACTTGTAGCAACTTCTGTATGGAGGTATACAGGACAGAATATGGTACTTTTCCTTGGTGCTATGATGTCAGTGGATACTGACCTGTATGAAGCAGCATCACTTGACGGTGCTAATAAATGGCACCAGTTCCGCTATATTATAATGCCAAGCATTAAGTCAATTATAGTACTTAACCTTGTACTTTCAATAAGCGGTTCATTAAGTGCATTTGAACCTCCATATGTTATTACAAATGGTAATATGGGAACAGGAACATACTTTGTAATTATGAACAGGCTTGCACATGAAAACCAGAGAGTCGGTCTTGCCTGTGCAATGGCTATAGTCCTGCTTGTAATTATAATAATATGTACAGTCGCACAGAATTTGTTCTTTAAATATGCATTTAATGATGGTACAGAAGATGAGTCAAAGGCAGCAGTAAGGCGTAAGAAACGTGAAGCAAAGAAGGGAGGGGCATAATTATGAAACCTAAAATAAACGCAGGTTCAGTAATATTTAGTATATTAAAATATTTATCCCTTATACTGGCATCACTAATTGCAGTTATACCTGTAATTGTCTGTGTATTTACAGCATTTAAGACAAATGAGGAATATGAAACAACATCAGTTTTAGACCTTCCAGCAAGTTTTCTTAATTTTGAAAACTTCCAGATTGCCATTGAAAGGGCAAATATGCTAAGGTGCTTTTTAAATACAGCAATTGTACTTGTAGTTGTATTAGTTGTTTCAGTATTTACAGGTTCAATGCTTGCATACGTGCTTAACCGTTTTAAATTCCCAGGCAGGGGCATAATAGAAAGTCTTTTCCTTTTTGCATCACTTCTGCCAGGTATTGCAATGCAGGTAACAATTTACCAGATTATGTATTCACTTAACTTTATAAACCATCTTTATGGATATATGATAGTGCTTATGGGAACTGATATTATATCAATTTATATATTCTTACAGTTCTTTGAAAACCTTTCGGTATCACTTGATGAGTCGGCTATTATGGACGGGTGTACATACTTTGGTGTGTTCTTTAAGATTTTATTCCCGCTTTTAAAACCTGCGATTGTTACATCACTTGTATTAAAAGGGGTAAGTGTTTACAACGAATACTATTCATCAAACCTGTACCTTACAAAGCCGGAATTAAAAACTATTTCTACAGCTTTGTATACTTTTACAGGTCCTTATGGAAACCAGTATAACTATATATGTGCAGGCGTGCTTATAACAATTATACCAATACTTATATTCTTCTTAATATTCCAGAAGCAAGTATACAGTGGTATGGCAGCAGGTGCAGTTAAAGGTTAAATTTATAAAAATATATTAAATGAAAGGGTGGAACAATACGTTTTGTATTGTGCCACAGGTGGAAATAATGAGTGATATTAAAATTATAGGGCAGGCAGTTAAAAATATGCCTTGGCAGGATAAGCCACCGGTTATAAATGGCGCACCTGTATGGCGTTACAGTGATAACCCTGTTATTGGAAGAAACCCTGTTAAGGAAGTTGCACGTATATTCAACAGTGCAGTTATGCCATATGGAGATGGTTTTATAGGTGTTTTCCGTGCAGAACAGACTAATGGCATACCATTTATTTATCTTGGAAGAAGCAAAGATGCAATCCACTGGGAGTTTGACGAAGAAAAAATACAGTTTGAAGATGAAGATGGTAACCCTTTTATGCCAGTATATGCCTATGACCCGCGTCTTGTAAAGGTTGAGGACGTATATTATATTATGTGGTGCCAGGATTTCTATGGCGCATCAATAGGTATGGCTAAAACAACAGATTTTAAGAAGTTTGTAAGGATTGAAAACCCGTTCCTTCCATTTAATAGAAATGCAGTTTTATTCCCAAGGAAAATTAATGGCAAATTTATGATGCTTTCCCGTCCAAGTGACAGCGGGCATACACCATTTGGTGATATATTTATTTCAGAAAGCCCTGATATGGTTTACTGGGGCAGGCACCGCCATGTAATGGGCAAGAGCAGTGAATGGTGGGAAATGTTAAAGATTGGCGGAGGTGCAGCACCTATTGAAACAACAGAAGGCTGGCTTTTATTCTACCACGGTGTAACAGGTACATGTAACGGATATGTATACAGTATTGGTGGTGCAATCCTTGATATAGACCAGCCTTCAGTTGTTAAATACCGCTGTGAAAACTTCCTTCTTACACCAGAAGAATGGTATGAAGAACGTGGATTTGTTCCAAATGTAACTTTCCCATGTGCAACAATACATGATTCAGAAAGCGGCAGGATTGCAATATATTATGGTGCTGCTGATACATATGTAGGGCTTGCATTTACTACTGTAGAGGATATAGTAGCTTATATTAAGGACAACAGCGTAACAAGGGAAAATGACACAGAGATTGGAAAAAGGTAATTTTATTGGAGAGGTTTAATTATGTATGTATTTGTAAATGAAATAGAAAAACACCTTAAAGAAAAGCTAATTCCTTTCTGGGAAAAGCTTAAAGATAAAGAATATGGCGGTTATTATGGCTATATGGGATATGACCTTGCATTAGATGTACATTATGAAAAAGGGTGCATACTGAACAGCAGGATTTTATGGTTTTTTTCAAATGCATATATGCTTTTGGGGGAAGAGCATCTGAAAAGTGCCGCAGAACATGCATATAAATTTCTTAAGGATTTTTGCATGGACTATGAGAACGGCGGGGTATACTGGTCAGTTACATATGACGGGAATGTACTTGACAGCACAAAACATACTTATAACCAGGCATTTGCAATATATGCGCTTTCTTCATACTATGATGCGGTAAAAGACAAAGAAGCCTTAAAAACAGCTAAAGAACTTTTTAACCTTATTGAAGAAAAATGTACTGATGAATATGGCTACCTTGAAGCATTTACTAGGACATTTGAACCGGCAGGCAATGACAAGCTTTCTGAAAACGGGGTAATGGCAGACAAGACAATGAATACCCTTCTTCATGTATTTGAAGCATATACAGAGCTTTACAGGGTGTGCCATGATGAAAATGTTGCCGCAAGGCTGCGTTTTATGCTTGATATCTTTAAAAACCATGTATTTAATGAAGAACTTGGAAGGCAGGAAGTATTTTTTGACAGCAGGTATACACCGCTTATTGATTTATATTCATATGGCCATGATATAGAAACAGCCTGGCTTTTAGACAGGGGGCTTAATGTACTTGGTGATAAAGAATATATAGATATGTTTGCACCTGTTACACATGCACTTGCAAAAAATATTTATAACCGTGCTTTTGTAAACGGCTCTGTTTTAAATGAAGCAGAAAATGGTACTAATGATACCACAAGGGTATGGTGGGTACAGGCAGAAAGCATTGTAGGTTTTATTAATGAGGCAGAAAAACTTGATGCCAAAAAAAGCGCAGAAAGTGAAAAATACTATAAAGCAGCAAAAGATTTGTGGGAATATATTAAGGCATATATTATTGACAAAAGGGAAGGTTCAGAATGGTACTGGTCTGTTAATGCAGATGGCACACCTTATGAAAAACCAATAGTTGAACCTTGGAAATGCCCATACCACAACGGGCGTATGTGCATAGAAGTAATAAAAAGGGCAAGGCCTGGAAAGTAATTTTAAAACATTTCCATTATAAAGAAAGACGGGGTATACGCATGATCCATAATAAATATTATATAGAAAAAGAAAAATATGACAGGCTGGTTGCAAGAAAAAACCAGAAAAGCAGCTTTTATAACGGGTTAATTGACAGGTATGAATACCCTGTGCTTACAAGGGAACATGCACCAGTACACTGGAGGTATGATATTAATGCAGATACAAACCCTTACTTTATGGAAAGGCTTGGCATTAATGCAGTAATGAATTCAGGCGCAATATGGCTTGATGGCAAATATTACCTTGTAGCAAGGGTAGAGGGTAATGACCGTAAATCTTTCTTTGCAGTTGCAGAAAGTGATAATGGCATAGATGGTTTCAGGTTCTGGGATTACCCAGTAGTCCTTCCTGATACATGCCCTGAAGAAACTAATGTATATGATATGCGCCTTACAAAGCATGAAGATGGCTATATATACGGCGTATTCTGTTCAGAAAGCAAAGATACAGAAAGCACAGACCTTTCAGCAGCAGTTGCAGCGGCTGGCATTGTAAGGACTAAGGATCTTAAAACATGGGAAAGGCTTGATAATTTAAAAACCCTTAAATCCCCACAGCAGAGAAATGTGCTTCTGCACCCTGAATTTGTAAATGGCAAATATGCTTTCTACACACGTCCTATGGATGGTTTTATTGAAACAGGAAGCGGCGGGGGCATAGGCTTCGGGCTGTGTGATGATATATGCCATGCTGTAATAGATGAAGAAAAAATTATAAGTGAAAGGGTATACCATACTATTACGGAGTCTAAAAACGGCGCTGGTGCAGTACCAATTAAAGGGAATAAATGCTGGATAAATATTGCCCACGGTGTACGTAACACAGCAGCAGGGTTAAGGTATGTGCTTTATGTATTTGGCACAGACTTAGATGATCCTTCAAAAGTAATAGCAGAACCGTCAGGTGTATTCCTTGTGCCTCTTGGAAGTGAACGTGTTGGTGATGTGTCAAATGTTGTATTTACAAATGGTGCAATCGCAAGGGATAACGGTGATGTATACATTTACTATGCTTCGTGTGATACAAGGATGCATGTTGCAACAACAACTATTGACAAATTAGAAGATTACCTGTTTAATACTCCTAGGGATGCAAGACGTTCACCAGACTGTGTAAAACAGCGTTGTGAATTAATAGATAAAAACATGGAACTTTTAAAATCTTTAAAATAAAAAAGTTTTCCATATATGGAAAACCCGCTGTGCAGGAGGATTAGCTTATGTTTAAAAAGTGGATTGAAGATATCAGGACTAAAACCCAGGATATGGACAAAGCGCAGAAAAGAGAATATATAATTACTTATTACTGGTACCATATGCTTATTATCTGCATACTGCTTTTTATTACAGGGCTTGTTATTTACCACTTGTTATGGGGCAGCCGTAAAATAGTATTTTCCCTTGCTATAATAAACCAGGAAGTTAATTATGACAGGGATAAAAAAATAATGGAGAATTTTTCTAAAGCTTATGGCATAAAAAGCAAGAATATTTCAGTTGACTCCAATTACCTTCTTTCGTATGGGGACATAACACTTGATGAAAACAGCAGGGTAAGTGACAGTTTATTTGAAAAATTTTTCTTTGGCTGGAATGAAGGGGCTATTGATGCAGTTATAATGCCAGAAAGTTTTTTTAAATATTGTACCAGTAAAGATGGGAAATTTATAGGGACTGTAGTTTTATGCACTGGCATGAAACCTAAAGAAATGGAAGAATATTTTTATAAATACAATGGTGAATATATGGGTATTTATATAAATAAAACAAATATTGCAGACAATTTTATACATAATGATAAAGACCCGCTTATACTTGTATTTCTGGATAACAGCAGCCATATAACAGAGTGTATGGAATTTGCAGAATTTGTATTTAGAGATTAGTATACACCACAGGAACGGAGGCAGTAATTATGAAAAAATTAAGTATTGAAAACCCGTTTTTTGAATTTATGGGGAAAATTGGGGATATAATGATTATAAATTTATTGTTTCTTTTATGTTCAGTGCCAGTTGTAACAATAGGTGCTTCTGTTTCTGCAATGTATAAGGTTTTTGGGAAAATGGGGGAAGAAACTTATATTTCCCCGTTTAAAAGTTTTAAAAATGCTTTTATCCCTTCACTTAAAAAAAGTACTCCTGTATGGCTGTTAAGCCTTATAACAGGACTGGTACTTGTGTTTGACCTTATGTTTGTCACAAAGGCACAGGCAAGCATATTCTGGCATATAACAGGCATGGTAACAGGCTGCCTTATGTTTTTATGGCTGCTTGTAATGTGCTGGCTGTTCCCGGCTGCATTATTTAAAGAAGGCACTTTAAAAGACATGGTTAAAAGAAGCATGTTCCTTGCAGTAAGAAATTTTCCTTATACATTTCTTATGGTACTTCTGGATTTAATACCTGTAATATGCTTTATACTAGGGGATTATTATGCGGCGCTTGTAGCACCAGTATACTTTATAATTGGGTTTGGCATAACAGCATTAATAAACAGGAAAATTATGGACAAATGTGTGGTATAGCCAGTAAATATAACTACAATATAAAAACTATGAAATAAGGTTTGTAAAACAGGAACCTGGCTTGCAGGATATAGAACTTTTAAACAGGATACAGGATTTGCAGGAAAATATAATATTTATAACCGTAATATACTATAAAATTAGTATATAAAACCGGCTGTTTTATTGTTTTGCCCTGCCATATTCCTTAATATATGGCAGTGTGCGGAAAGGCATGGTAAATATGGCTTTATTAAAATTAATACCAAGTTTTAAGGATTACCTGTGGGGCGGGCACCGTCTTGCAGATGAATATAATAAAAAATATGATGGCAAAATACTTGCCGAGAGCTGGGAACTGTCATGCCACCCTGACGGGCCGTCTGTTATTGCAAATGGCCAGTATGCAGGCATGACGCTTAGCAAATTTATTGAAACAGAAGGAAAAGAAGTATTAGGGGAAAATTGCCGCAGGTTCAGGGATTTTCCGGTACTTGTTAAGTTTATTGATGCAAAAGACAACCTTTCCATACAGGTACACCCTGATAACCGTTATGCTTTAAAAAATGAAGGGCAGTATGGCAAAACAGAGATGTGGTATGTAATGGATGCCGCAGAGGGTGCATATCTTTACTATGGCTTTAAAGAATCAATTTCTAAAGAAGAATTTGCTAAAAGGATTGAAGATGATACATTGCTTGAGGTACTTAATGCAGTTCCTGTACATAAAGGTGATGTATTTTTTATAGAATCAGGCACAATGCATGCTATCGGGAAGGATATCCTTATTGCAGAAATCCAGCAAAATTCAAATGTAACTTACCGTGTATATGATTACGGCAGGGTGGGCAAGGATGGCAAAAAACGTGAACTGCATGTTGATAAAGCACTTGCTGTTACAAGGCGTGAACCTTCTGGCAATTTTAAAAGCAGTTATCCGCATGTGGCAGACTGTGATTACTTTACAGTAGATAAATTAAACCTTGATGGCAGTGTACTAGGTAAAATTGAAGGCGTTGTAACAGATAAATCATTTGCAAGCATACTGTTTCTTGATGGCAGCGGAAAAATTTCATCTGGAGGGGAAACCGAAGAGTATAAAAAGGGTGACAGCATACTGCTGACAGCAGGCAGCGGCGCTTATACAATAGAAGGAAGCTGTGATGCACTTGTTACAACAATACGTGAAAAAACAGGGCTTGTGCGTATAGGAATTGATATAGGCGGCACAAATACTAAAATAGGGCTTGTTGATGTATATAATAAGCTGCTTGCTTCTAAAACTGTACCAACCCTTGCAGAAAACGGGCCGGAAGAAACTATAAAGCGTATTACAGAAACAGCCCTTGTAATGCTTGAAGAAAATGATATACTTATAGAACAGTGCATTGGTGCAGGGATTGGAATACCTGGGACAGTTGACAGCCAGAATGGTATTTTAAAATATTCTAACAATATTAAATGGGAAAATGTTAATGTTAAAGAACTTGCAGGAAAAATTATACCACTGCCTGTAAGTATTGCCAATGATGCAGACTGTGCAGTCCTTGGTGAAGCTGTAGCAGGTGCTGGCAAATATTATGAAGATGTTGTGCTTCTTACGCTTGGCACAGGTGTGGGCGGCGGTGTTATAATTAATGGGAAAATATATGAAGGCGGAAGCGAACCGGGGCATATGGTTATTGAAAAAGATGGTGAACCATGCACATGCGGACGCAAAGGCTGCCTTGAGGCATATGTTTCTTCCACAGCAATTAAAAGGGAAACAAAAAAAGCATTTGGCAGGGAAGTAGTGCCAGAAGAATTATTTAGCATGGCAAAAGATGGTGACAGTACTGCTGTAAAAGTTGTATCAGCATATATAGAAGCACTAGGGACAGGCATTACAAATATAGCTAATATATTCCGTCCGAAGCTTGTACTGCTTGGCGGGGGGATAGCATCAGGAAACCAGATCCCGTTAGAGCCGCTTCGTGAAATATTAGAGAAAAACTGTTTTGGCGGCGGGCATGGCACAATTCCAAAGCTTGAACTGGCAGCACTTGGCAATGAAGCAGGAATGATAGGTGCAGCAGCACTGGTTGCAGGCAAGGATGCACAATAAAAGGCATTAAAGTTTATAAAACAGGAAAACAGGAAAGTTTATAAAAGGGCTTTCCTGTTTTATTTTTGCCTTTTAGGTCAGGCCTGAAGACACACTATTTATTTTACAAAAGTTTTTTAATATGGTATTGTAATATAAACGGACTGCCCATCAACTAAAGGCAACGGGCTTTCCAGGTGCTTTATCTTTGCTTAAAAAGTCTGGAAATAACAGTTTTACAGGTTTTTTCTGGTTTTAAAAGGAGATACTATGCAATATATAAGTTATTATAATTCACCTATTGGCAGAATTATTATTACAGCAGATGAAACGAATATAATAATCGTTAATATTAATTATCCTTATGTTTATATATTTCTACTGCTGGTTGCAAAAATGTACAGCATGATATATAGAAATTAACCAGTATTTCTGTTAATATCTGTATACAAAATACAAGACCACAGTAAGGAGGGTTAATATTTATGGATTTCCAGGAAAAATTATTAACATTAAGGAAAGCTAATGGCATGACACAGGAACAACTTGCAGAAAAACTTGATGTGTCAAGGCAGTCTGTTTCAAAATGGGAAAGTGGGCAGGCAGTCCCAGAACTTGAAAGAATAGTACAATTAAGTGCAGTTTTTGATGTTACAACTGATTATCTGTTAAAACCATCAGAAATAAATGATTTACAGGTAAAAACAGAAATGTTAGAGAAACAGCAACAGATAATGCTTAAAAAGGAACAGAAACAACAGCAGTTTTTTAGTTGTGTAATGTATTCAGTTATAGTATATCTGGTATCTTTTGCAATATTTTTAGCTGAACATTATTTTTTCTTTGAATTGGATATATTAGTTACCCCGTCCATAATTTTTGCAGAATTTTTACTTTCTACATCTATTGTAATATTTATATGTGTTAAACATTTAAGAAAATCCTGAAAACCAAAACAGAAGGTTTGACATGTCCATATTATAGTGTATAATAAAGCAGAAACAATATATACCATAATAGAAATATAAGGAGGAATTTTAAATGTTTGTAACAGATAGTGTTAAATACATTGGTGCAGATGATAAAGATATTGATTTATTTGAGAGCCAGTATGTTGTGCCAGAGGGTGTTTCTTATAATTCATATGTAATTATGGACGATAAAATTACAGTAATGGATACTGTTGATAAAAGGGCAACTGATGAATGGGTTTCAAACCTTAAAGAAGCACTTGGCGGCAAGCAGCCTGAATACCTTGTAATTTCCCATCTTGAACCTGACCATGCTGCTAATATACAGAAAATTGCAGAAATGTACCCTGGCATGAAACTTGTTGGCAATGCAAAGACATTCCAGATGCTCCCGCAGTTTTTTGACTTTGACATGTCTGGGAGAATGGTTACAGTTAAAGAAGGAGATGAGCTTACTATAGGAAGCCATACATTACAGTTCTTTATGGCACCAATGGTACACTGGCCGGAAGTTATGGTTACATACGAGAAAAGTGAAAAGATACTGTTTTCTGCTGATGGATTTGGAAAGTTTGGTGCGCTGGATTCTGATGATGATGACTGGGCATGTGAAGCAAGGCGTTATTATTTTAATATTGTTGGAAAATATGGTGCACAAGTGCAGGCACTCCTTAAAAAAGCATCAGGGCTTGATATTAGTATAATATGCCCGCTGCATGGGCCTGTGCTTAAAGAAGATTTAGGTTATTATATTAATAAATACGATATATGGAGCAGCTATGAACCAGAAGATAAAGGTGTGTTAGTTGCATATGCATCAATACATGGCAATACTGCCACAGCAGCTAAAGAGTGTGCAGAAATGTTTAAAAACAAAGGTGTAGAAAAACTTGAACTTTTCGATCTTTCAAGGGACGATATGGCAGAAGCAATAGAAGCAGCATTCAGGTATGACCGCATGGTGCTTGCATCAGCAACATATGATGGCGGGCTTTTCCCTGTTATGGAAGATTTCCTTGCACACTTAAAGAGCAAAAACTACCAGAAACGTAAAGTTGCACTTATTGAAAACGGTTCATGGGCGCCAGTTGCTGCAAAGAAGATGGAAGACATGCTTTCAGGCATGAAAAATATTGAAATCTGTGGAAAGAGAGTTAGCATTAAATCTGTAATGAAAGAAGATGACAAAGCTGCCATTGGGGAACTTGTGGAAGCAATGGCATAAACTTTGCCTGGATTTTTATTTTGTTTTATAAATTTTTATAAAGACAGCAGGATACTAAGATATATATTCTTGTATTCTGCTGTCTTTTTTGCATTTTTCCCTGGTTTTTAGTATATACAAACCCCCAATGCAGGATAACTATAAATTATCTGTGTTTTATACACAATTAAAAATTTATGAAACGGATATCACGGAAATCAATTTTCAAAAAGTTAAAGATAAGATATAATGAAGGCATG
>CAJUJY010000053.1 GCA_910586555.1 uncultured Lachnospiraceae bacterium | reverse complement strand
ATTGCTTACTTGAGTCTTCCAAGATTTGTGAGATCTTTGAAAATTGATTTCCGTGACGGCCGTGCCAGCTTAAGTACTTTTTTAACACACATAAAAGTAACATATTTTTTGCATATTTTTTATGAATTGCATGCTTTTTTTATGCAATTGCACACTTTTTTTATGCAATTGCACACTTTTGCCACAACAATCGTGTATATATATTAAAAAATATCACCCAGAAGTAATAACGGATTACATAAATTACCATATAACTGGGGGTCTGGAGGATTACATGATTATATATAAAATACTATGCAGGTTTTCTACTGCATTATTGTTATTAAACAGCACTGCCTCATATGCTTCTGCTGCACATTTTAATACATATATAAACACTCCGTCAACTGGAAGTGCCGTTTCAGGCAATTCTGTATCTGTACTGGAATCTTCCATTACAGAAAGTCCTGTTACAGAAAACCCTGTTGTAAATCCAGGGTTAAATAAAAAAACTTTAAAGTCTGGTAAAGAACTTTTAAAAGCACCTGTAGTTAAGAAAACATTAAGAAAAGCTTCTAAAACAGAAGGAATTTTTGATAACAAAACTTATACCCATTCTGATGTTTTTGATGGAATGAATATATATAATGGAATAGATGTTTCTTATTATAACAAAACTATTGACTGGGAGGCAGTAAAAGAAGCTGGCACTGACTTTGCTATTATCCGTGCAGGTTACCGTGGATATGGGGCAGCAGGTACTCTTTGTACTGACACTAAATTCGTTGATAATATAGAAGGGGCACTTGATGCTGGCATAAAAGTAGGTGTTTATTATTTTACAGAAGCCATAAATAAAAAAGAAGCCATAGAAGAAGCAGAATACTGCCTGGAAAAAATTAAAGATTATGATGTAACGCTTCCTGTTGTTATTGATTATGAATTTCCTACTGATGCAAATGGCCCAATAGGAAGAATGTACAAAGCTAATCTTAGCAAATCTGCTGCTACTAATAACTGTATTGCATTTTGTGACACAATAAAAGAAGCTGGTTATGAGCCTATGATTTATGCTAATAAAAGTGATTTTGTTAATTTAATTAATGGAAAGAAACTTTCACAAAATTATAAAATATGGCTTGCTAATTATACTACAAAAACTACTTATGCTAATCCTTATGAATACTGGCAGTATACAAGTTCTGGTTCAGTAGATGGCATATCAGGAAAAGTTGATTGTAATTTCTGGTATACAGATGAAGATCTTTATAATAGCGGAAATGATGATAATAATACTAGTACTTCTGTACCTGGTGATACCATTATAACAGAACCTCCTGCAATAACAGAAACACCAGCAGATACTCTTGCACCAACAGATATCCCTGGACCGGATATCAAACCAACAGACACTCCTAAACCAACCCTTAAGCCAACTGTTAAACCAACAAACACCCCTAAACCAACCCTTAAGCCAACTGTTAAACCATCAGACACCCCTAAGCCAACTGTTAAACCAACAAACACCCCTAAGCCAACTGTTAAACCATCAGACACTCCTAAGCCAACAGAAGAACCATCTGTAACTATAGAACCACCAGATACTATTGATTTATCAGATGCAACGGTTACGGTAATTCCTGACAGTGTATATACTGGCAATGAAATAATGCCATCTCCAGAAATTATATTAGATGGTATGACATTAATAGAAGGTACAGACTATAATGTAACATACTCTGACAATATAAATGCTGGTAAAGCAGCCCTTACGATTACTGGCACTGGCAATTATACCGGCACTATTGGAGCAAATTTTATAATTAAACCATGTAAAACAAGCTCATTTTCAGGAAGTCCTGCTAATAAAAATATTACACTTAAATGGAATAACCACACTGGCGCAAAAGGATACCAGATTTTCAGGGCTGATACCTATAAGGGAAAATATAAAAAGATTAAAACCATTACAAATGCTGCTACGTCTTCATTTAAAGATACAAAACTATTACCAGGCCATGAATATTATTATAAAATCCGTTCTTATACCAGAGTTGATGGTAAAGTATACTATAGCAGTTATGCCACCCTTACAACAACTGCCATGAAAACCAGGAAAGCAGCAGTTGTACCTGTTAAAATGAATTTATTAAAGACACCTGCATCTGGTTCAGCAAAGCTTTGCACACTTCCAAAAAATTCTACAGCAGAATATCTTGGAATGACATATTTAGAAGATAATACCACATACCTGCATATAAATTATGTAGTTAAATCCAAAAAGTATAATGGCTACCTTCCAGCAACAGCTTCATTAAAATTTTATTCATTAGGAAAAACAACAACTGCACTTAATATG
This sequence comes from uncultured Lachnospiraceae bacterium, assembly GCA_910586555.1. Classification (GTDB taxonomy): domain Bacteria; phylum Bacillota; class Clostridia; order Lachnospirales; family Lachnospiraceae; genus Butyribacter. The sequence goes on along the minus strand of CAJUJY010000053.1, from coordinate 22,392 downwards.
CGTAAGGCAGCAGGTACTAATAAAAAAGTGCTGGCTGTTATACCAGCAGGTACTCCTGTTGCACTACTTAAAAAAGTAAATGTAAAGTCAAAAACCTGGTACAAAACAAGATACCATGATGGTAAAAAACTTTATACAGGATATGTAGCTTCAGGATATATTAATAAATAACAAAAGAAAAAGTATTTTAAATGCCAGGCTCCTGTTTAAGGAATTATTAAGCAGGGGCATTTATGCCCCTGCCTTGTTTTAATAACAAACAATCCTGTCTGTTATTTACCCTCTTTATCCGCTTTATTCTCTTTGTTTACTTTATCTTCTTTGTTTTCCTTATCCTCTTTATAATCGAACTTATAAACTGTTACAGATAATGGAGGAAGGTTCATTTCTATTGAATAATCCTTCTTTTCACACTTAATCTTTTCTGCCTGTACAGTCTTAGAATTTTTTACACCTGTACCGCCATAGCACAAATCATCAGAGCACAATATCTTTGTATATTTCCCAAGGCATGGAACGGCTGTCCTGAAATCATCATACTCTACCGGGGTAAAGTTGCAGATAAACAGAAGCTGGTTCTTTAAAGAAGTACCACGCCTTACAAAACTTACTACACTTAAATCAGCATTGTCACAGCTCATCCATTCAAACCCGATAGGATCATAATCATTTACATACATTGCTTCATATTCTGAATAAAGCTTATTTAAATCCCTTACATATGCTTTCATCTTCCTGTGCATGTCGTAGTCTAAAAGTTCCCAGTCAAGGCTTCTTTCTTCACTCCACTCACGGAATTGTGCAAATTCCTGTCCCATAAATAAAAGTTTTTTGCCAGGGTGTCCATACATAAAGCCGTATGCTGTCCTTAAGTTGCCAAATTTATCTTCATATTCGCCAGGCATTTTCTCAATCATTGAACATTTGCCATGTACTACTTCATCATGTGACAGTACCTGTATAAAGTTCTCACTATAAGCATAATGCATACTGAATGTAAGTTTATTATGGTTGAATGACCTGAAATAAGGGTCAAGTTTCATATATTCAAGGAAATCATTCATCCACCCCATATTCCATTTAAACAGGAAGCCAAGCCCATCAAGCTGTACAGGTGCAGTCACCCCTGCCCATGATGTGGACTCCTCAGCTATTACCACTGTACCTGGTGCCCTGTCCTCAAATTGTTTATTCATATGCTTGAATAGGTTTATTGCATCAAGGTTTTCCTTACCGCCATTTTCATTAGGCAGCCACTCGCCATCATTTTTGCCATAATCAAGGTAAAGCATTGAGGCTACAGCATCAACCCTTAAACCATCAATATGGAACTTTTTAAGCCAGAATAAACCATTTGCAATAAGGAAGTTTTCAACTTCTTTATAAGCATAGTTAAAAATATACGTTCCCCAGTGTGGATGTTCTCCCCTGCGTGGGTCTGGATGTTCATAAAGCGGCTGGCCGTCAAACCTTCCAAGGCCATGTGCATCTCTTGGAAAATGTGCTGGTACCCAGTCAAGGATTACATGTATGCCCTTATTATGCATATAATTGACAAAATACATAAAGTCCTGTGGATCACCATAACGTCTTGTCGGTGCATAATATCCTGTAACCTGGTATCCCCATGAACCGTCAAACGGGTATTCAGCAATCCCCATAAGCTCTATATGTGTATAGCCCATTTCAAGCAGGTAATCTGCAAGCATAGGGGCAAGTTCCCTGTAATTATAAAAACCATCTTCTGTACCATCATCTTTTTTCTTCCATGAACCAAGATGTGTTTCATAAATTGAAACTGGTTCTTTCCTAAGCTTGTCCCTGTTTTTTGCAGCACGCTCTTTCATCCATTTGTCATCATCCCATTTAAAAGTTGTAAGGTCTGTAACTACAGAAGCATTGTCAGGGCGCAGTTCTGCACAGTTAGCATATGGATCAGCCTTTAAAAGAATCTCACCCTGTCTTGTAAGTATTTCATATTTATAAATTGCGCCTGGTTCCACACCTGGTATAAATAATTCATAAATACCTGATACTTCAAGGGTTCTCATAGGATGGAGCATACCATCCCACATATTAAAGCTTCCTACTACGCTTACTGCCCTTGCATGTGGTGCCCATACTGCAAAATATGTGCCCCTTACACCATCTATAACCATAGGGTGTGCTCCAAGCTTATCATATATCTCGTAATGGTTTCCCTCTGCAAATACATATAAATCATCACTTGTAATCTGTGGTTTAAAACAATAAGGATCAGCAAATTCTACTATATCATTGTCTGAATACTGGACACGTACTTTATAAGGTGCTTTATACTTATGCCCGTCAACATACTTTCCAAAAAATCCTGATTCCTCTTCTACTTCTTCAAGCTGTATTACATTATTCCCATTCATGTCTGTAATAAAAACATTTTTAGCATGTGGCCTGAATACTGTAAATACCTGCCCTTTATCAAAATCATGCAAACCAAGTATATTATGTGGCGCATTATGCTTTCCAGACACCACTTCATCAAACTCCATCCAGTTTATCCACCGTTCTAATTTCTCCTGCATTATTATTCCTCCGTATAATCTATAATTATAATTTAGCACTACGAATATTTTGTAAATCAAATAAACCATTTAAAACCTGTAAAGAGCCGCCACATACGGCAGCTCTTTATTATAAGCCTTTAACCTTGCCTGCCATACTTTTAAAATATGTTTCTTAAATGGCAGGTCTGGTTTACCATTGTACAATGTACAAATTGCTTTTTGCAGGCAGTAAATACCTGCCTTGCAATATTTAAAGATTTACAGTTTATGACATTTTTCCAACCAGGTCTGTAACAGCATCTGCCATATCCGCTGACTTCTGGTCTGCATCGTCAAGTGAACTGCCCACAACACCATAGTAGAATTTAATCTTAGGCTCTGTGCCAGAAGGCCTTACACACATCCATACATTATCAGACATATCAAAATAAAGTACATTTGACTTTGGAAGGCCTGTAGGCTTAACTTCACCTGTTTCTATATTCTTTATTGTATCTGCCTGGTAATCACGGAATGAAAGTACCTTATGCCCGTTAATCTCTTTTGGAGGGTTTTCACGTAACTGTGACATAATCTCCTGGATTTTACTAAGACCTTCAATTCCTTTCATTGTAACTGACTGTACACCATCTTTATAATAGCCATACCTGTCATACATTGCAACCATTGCATCCCATAAAGTCATATCTTTTGTCTTATAGTATGCTGCTGCTTCGCAAAGTGCCATAGTTGCAACAATAGCATCTTTATCACGTGCATGTGTACCAATAAGGCAGCCATAACTTTCCTCAAAACCAAATAAGTAAGAACCTTTTCCTGTTGTTTCAAACCCAAGGATCTGCTGCCCGATAAATTTAAATCCTGTAAGTACTTCTACTAATTCCACATTATAGTATTTTGCAATAGCATCTGCAAGATTTGATGTAACTATTGTTTTAATAAGCTTACCATCTTCTGGAAGCCCCTTTGTTTCTTTAATCTGTGAAATCTCATAATCTGCAAGCAGGCAGCCTGACATATTGCCTGTAAGGGTAATATACTCCCCGCTCTTTGTATCCTTTACATATACACCAAGACGGTCTGCATCAGGGTCAGTTGCAAGTACAAGATCTGCATCTTTTTCTTTTGCAAGTTTAAGTGCAAGTTCAAAAGCTTCTGCTGCTTCAGGGTTTGGATAGCTTACAGTTGGGAAATCCCCGTCAGGAAGTTCCTGCTCTGGCACAACATATACATTTTCAAAGCCAATTTCCTTAAGTACACGCCTTGCTGGTATATTTCCTGTTCCATGTAAAGGAGTATAAACAATTTTTAACTTGCTTCCCATCTCCTTAATGCTGTCCCAGTGGATAACCTGCTTCTTAAGTTCTTCGATATACTTATCGTCTATTGCTTTGCCAATCTGTTCATAAAGCCCTTTTGATATTGCTTCCTGCTTGTCCATTGTTTTTACATTGGCATAATCTGTAACGGCTTTAACCTCTGACATAATGCCTGTATCATGTGGAGGTGTAATCTGTGCGCCATCTTCCCAATACACTTTGTAGCCATTATATTCAGGCGGGTTATGGCTTGCTGTGATATTAATGCCGGCAACACACTTTAACTCCCTTACTGCATATGAAAGTTCTGGTGTAGGCCTTAATGACTCAAATACATAAGCCTTAATACCATTGGCAGCAAGGCATAATGCTGCTTCATCTGCAAATTCAGGTGACATATGGCGTGAGTCGAATGCGATGGCAACACCCTGGCTGGCCTTTCCTGCCTTAATAATATAGTTAGCAAGTCCTTGTGTAGCCTTACGCACTGTATAAATATTCATGCGGTTTGTCCCTGCACCAATAACCCCTCTGAGGCCTGCTGTGCCAAATTCAAGTTCCTGGTAGAAACGTTCTTTAATCTCGTTGTCATCATCAGATATAGCTTGTAATTCTTTTTTTGTTTCCTCATCAAAATAAGGACTGGCAAGCCATGCCCCATAAACCTCTTTGTAATCCATTAACCATATCCTCCTCTTGTTTATTTTATTTATAAAATATATTAACCAGAGTCTTCTGCTAGTTCAGAAAAACCCAGTTTAACATTTTTATCATCATCCAGGACATCTATAGAATAACTTTTTGTCTGGTACCCTGGTTTACTTAATGTAATGGTCTGTGAACCAATAACCTTTGTAAAGGAACATGGCACCAGGCCTTTGTAAACATTGTCAAGATAAACTTCTGCACCCTCTGGTGCTGAAATAGTTATAGTATGGTTACTATCTATTTTCTTAGTGGTAACATCACTATCATTGTTATCATCTTTATTATTATCATCTTTTTTACTGCCTGTCCCGCCTGAAGGCTTTGGTGTAGCAAGAGAAGATGAACCAACTGAAGCATTTTCGTCTATAAGGTCAATTTTTATTATATCCCCTGCCTTTTCAACATCAAGTACACCAGTATAGGTAGTATAACCAGTCATTTCAACCTTGATATTATATTCACCATAATTTAAAGCAACTGGGCTGCTGTAATCGACAGCATAGCCATTAATATACAAATCAGCCCCATATGGCTCTATATCAAATGTAATATAACCTGAATTTTTGACCTCTGTTTTATATTCACTAAAATCAAGCTTTGTTTCGCTTCCATCTTTTACAGTAACATTCTTTACTGCCTTTGTACTGCCTTTGCTTAGCATTACACGGTATGAACCTGTACCAGCAGATATAAGCATATTATCAGTAACAGGAAGTATAATGCTGTTGCCTACATTTACAGTCCCGCCCTTAAAATAATTATAATTGGCAAGCCTTATATATCCATGCCCTTTGGTACGGGTAACAGAATATGCCTTAATTCCTATTCCCCTTACTGTAATAACATCATTATTGTTAATCTCCATCATCTGTATTTTGCTATCAAGTGATGAAAAATATGTCCAGCCAGAATACTGGTACTTCCTGCCTGCAAAACTTAACGAATTTTCTCCTCCATCAAATGAAAATTCATCAACCTCCTGGTATTCCCATACTTCTTTTGGAATATCCATTGAAACCACCCTTAAATTCTCCGGGTTATATGTTACAGCCATTATCTGCCCATGCTGTAATTCATCTCCTGTAATTTTTGTTCCATACTTATCTGTAATTTCAGACGTTGCATTATAATCCAGTATAGTATCAACATCACTTTCAAGCCCGCGTACTGTAACCTGCTTAAGCTCCCTGTCCACATTTACAATAATTCCTGTAACTGTGCTGTCTTCTTCTTTTTGTACATTTCCGGCTACAATAACATTTCTGCCGCTTCTGGTACGTTTTTTAACACTGCATGATGTAAATACTGCTAAAACCAGTATAAGGATTATAAACACTACTGCTTTTTTACCATAAAACCTGTTAAATAACATGGTTTTTCCTCCTTATCACAAGCGTTCTTAACAACAGGGCAATGCCCTATGGCTATTATACTACATACACAGCTAAATTAAAAGCTTTTTTACTTCTTTAAGAAATTTATGGCGTTCCTGCTCCTGGCTGCATATACGTTTAAGCTTCTCATAATTTTTAGCTGGCATCCACGATTTTTTACCATTATAATAGAAATTAACCAGTTTCCAGTATTTCTCAGGATATAAAAGAAGTGCATAAAGAACTTTTTTCTCCTCTTCCCCAAGTTCCCTTTCTTTTTTATAGGCCTCTATTACAGATATGCCCATATCCATGTTCCAGGAATTTTTCTCCATTACTTTTCTTATGAAATCATATAAATCCATTACCTGGAGCCCTATATCTGCCTTTTCAAAGTTTGTTGTTATAACCTGGCTGTCTGACAACATTATATTATGGTAATTATAGCTGCCATGAAGCACGCTTCCATTCTTTAAGGCTTCCATGCCAAGACTGCCATAACCACTCTCTTTTAAAAATTCTTCTGCTATTTTTCCCTGTCCTGAAAAATCCTGGTAAGAATTTAACAGGCATATTTCCATATCATTTTTCTGCTTCTTCCCACGTATATAGTTATGGACTTTTTTTATTTCCCTGTTGTGGCGTTTAAAAAGACTTTCTATATCTAATTTATCTGTCCTGGCAGAAGGCACTATCCCCCTGTTCCCTATAACCATTATTTTATGTATGGCTGCCATATTTGAAGATGCAAGCATTACTTTTTTAATATCCTTAATATCGCATTCTACACTATTATACCATTTTTTTACAATCCATTTATTTCCATTGCCATCATCTGTAAGCAGTTCACCGCCCACGTTTTTTATTGCATAATCAACATTGCCATAACCCGCACTGGTTAATATCCTTTTAATTTCTTCTTCAAATAAAAGCCTTTTTTTGCTTGCTGTATAAATTTTTGCCATATATAAGCCTTTGTCTGTGTCTAAAAGTACTGCTCCCCTTATCCTGCGCCTTGACTTTACTTTTACAGGATATTTTTTAATTACTTCATCAAGTTTGTCTTCCATAATACTTTCTCCTTCCCTCGCCGGATTACATAAAAACTGCATGTTTAATCCTATGCAAAAGGAAGAAAAAAAGAACTGTTATACCTAATATCTTTAAGTATAACAGTTCCTGTACTACATATGCCAGTCCGCCATTCCAGAAAAACAGTCCATTTACAGGCATGTTCTTACCAGAAGTATAAAACTAGCAGGCATATAAAACCATAAACTATTGTTACTGTAAAGCATCTACAAGTTTCTGTACTGCTTCAAGTGCTTCTTCAGGAAGCTTGTCATATCCGCTGTTCTTCTCAGCAAATCCCTTAACAGCATCTACACGGTTCTGCATAGCGCCTTTTAATGCATTTTTATATTCTGCATCATTAAGATCTGGAACAAATCCTTCCCATTCCATAATCTCAATATCATCAAAGTTACCCCATTTCTTAAACTCTGCCTTGCCTTCTACAATAGCTTCAAGGATTCCAAGTGTATCTTTAGGCTGTACCTTTTTACCCATGAAATCACCTGTATTAACAATATAGCAGTCAACATTCTTCTCTTCTACTAACTTCTTAAACTTGTCATAGTCATTTACAAGAGGATAAGTCCTGAACGGGTTAGCATATGGTACAATACGGAGTGCATTAAGATCTGTACCTGCTGCCACACGCTCTGCTGTAGAAGTCTTTGTAGCAAGTGTAGCACCCATAACTGATGCAAGTGCTGAACCTTTTAATTTAACTACAGGAGGGATTGTAGGGTCTTTCATAATCCATATAATTGAATTAACAGGTTCATTAATCTTGTCTACACGGTTTGGTGACCAGAGTTTAGATTTTATAGCACGTCCGTTACCATTGCGGATATCCTCTGTAACAAGCTGGATTTTGCCATCTTCGTCCATTGTAGCAGAACAGTTCTGTGCTGTTAAAAGATACTTATTATCAGGGCAGCCTGTAGGGTAATCTGCTGTCTTGTCAAAGTAAGTTGGTTCAAGTGCTACTGATGCACATGTATCTGAGTTAATAATAAATGCATCATCATGAAGGACAGTAATAGCATTTTCACCATATTTGTTATTATGCTTTGCATGTGTAAGTGTAGACTTTCCTGAACCTGAAAGCCCGAATACTGATGCAACATATTTCCTTCCATCAGGAAGTGAATACTCTTTCTGCCCGCCGTGGCATGATGCATAACCATTGCGGTTAGCAATAGCCCATGCCATTGTAAGTGTACCTTTCTTGTGCTCACCAAAGTACTTCATGCCAAGTATTGCAGCACAATTTTCATTTGTGTCAAAATAGCAGAGTGTCTGTGGATCACTTAAGCAGCTATAGTCAACATCAGGAGCTGGAACAGGAACCCACTGTGGATCAGAGAAAATATAAATATCTGCTTCCTTGCCATCACCTACTGGCTTAGATTCCTTATACATCTTTACATATTCATCTGACATATACTGGAAGTTAAGCATCCAGTTATACATAAGCATTTCTTCCCCTTCTGGAATAAGGAGGTGTGCTTTAACCATAAATTCAGGGTCAAGTCCAACAAATACCTGTGCATGGTATAACTTCTTGAAACGTGTCTTATAAATAGCATCCATAACTACCTTGTCAAGTTTGCCTTCATCAACACCAGGATAGCCTTTAATGCGGCGTGCTGCTGCATAACGTCCTGTTACAGCACCATCATTAAAAAGTAAAACCTTGGCATCTGTATCAAGGCCAAACTCTTCACCCCTGTATACAGGCATATCTGTAATGATAGCACCAGGTGTATTCTTTGCCAGGTTATAAGCTTCTTTAAGTGTGTTTACCTTTACTACATTGTTGCCATAAAAAGCACCTTCAATAATAGCACGTGTCTTTGAAAAACCAACTTTGCCAGCACCGATTTCTTCTAACTTGTAATTAGCTTTTGTTGCCATTTTATTAAAACCTCCCTGTAATATAATTGTTGCGCCATATAAAACCCATATGGCAGGGTTTATTGAAGCAATGGCCATTAAAATACACATTATAATATAATAACTGCCATTTTTATCTAAGTATAAATTTTTTATGGTAAAAAGTCAACGGAATTTCCTATTTTTTCTTATCCTTACCAAAAGAAAGGGATAATAACACTACAAAATCTACTGCATAACCAACGGTTATTATATAAAAATTAAGGCTGTTAAATTCTTCACCTGGCTTTATAAACAACAGGACGCCATAAAGTATACCACATACATAGGCAATCCCCCATCCTATATATGGCTGCATAGCCATATATGCAGACAATACAAGAACAATTACAAGTAATACTACAGCACTTATAATGCTTGCCTTATAAAAATTATCGCTCACTAAGGTGTCAACATTTGTATTAAATACATTCATTAAAATCTTTGGTATAATTGTCAGGGCAAACACTGGCACCAGTGCTATTGCAAAAAAAATAATTAATTTATCTATGCCTGGCTTCTCCATTACATACCTCCTGTAATTTGCAAATATGCGTTTACTTGTATTAACATAACACAAAATGGAAGTTTTCACAACACTTTTTTAGGCACAGGAATGGTTGTTTCATAAAATCCCAACTGTGTATAAACAGGAGATAATTTATAGTTATCTGTGATTTGGTTTAAATGGGAGGTTAAAATATTATGCCCTGTCAGTTCCAAATGTAATCCTAAAAGGCAACTGTACGGGGCCGCCGGCGTTTAAACCTGGTTTTAAATGCTTCAAAGAAATTTTTTCTTTGAAGCATACAGGTTTTATGCGCCGTTGCGTGAACCCGTCCAAGCACAAGCGGGTTGCCTGTAGGATTACTTTGGACTTGCCAGGGCATAATATTCTAGCTTTTTATTTAAAATAAACCGTGGATAACTATAAATTATCTTTTGTATATAAATGTATAAATAGAAGATAACTTATAGTTCCTGCAAACCAGCACAAAGATAAACTCTTGTTTATTATATGTCTTATTAAAGCAAGTTTGCTTTTACATAAACACAACAAGCCCAGGCAGGAATTTATAGATTAATCCCCGCCTGGACTAAAAAACTGCCATCTAATAAAAAACAACTTCTTATTAGCCTGAATATTTAACTGCATATATGGATTTTTACTTATTTCCTTTTGTAAGTTCATAAGCAATTTTTAACAAACGTTCTATATTGTCTAAAACATTAGGATTAAACCGCTCTAATGTTGCTACAATCTCATTTTCTGGCTTATGGGCACTATTCCCCATCATAATATAATCCAGGCTGACGTCCAGGGCTTTTGACAGTTTTAATAATGTTACTGCTGAAAAACCTTTTTTATTATTTTCTATTTCATATAAAAACTTTCCTGAAATATCTGCCATATATGCAAGCTGCTCTCTTGTATAATGCCTTTCCGTCCTTAACTGTAAAATCCTCTCCCCTGGTGTTATTTCTTTTGCACCTTCCATTATAAACCCCATCTCTCCCTTCAATTTGATTATAGCATTACACATTTAACTTAAAAACGTGCAACAGATACTAATAATATGAACTTTTGTTCCTATTATACAGTAAAAAAACTGCTGCGTGGCTATGCCAGTAACAGCAGCTTTTAATTATTATTAAATTTATCCTTCGGCATTCCTACTTTGCAAAAATTGTATAAATCCAGTATATTATCCCTAGAATCCATGAACTAAATATTCCATATAAAATAACAGGCCCTGCAATGGAAAATATCTTACAGCCTACACCAAAAACATCACCTTCTGCCTGGAATTCAATAGCAGGTGATACAACAGAATTGGCAAAACCAGTAATAGGAACAATACTTCCTGCCCCTGCAAACTGTCCAAGCTTCTGGTATATATTAAGTCCTGTAAGAATTATGCTTATGCCAATTAAAGTCATTGTACTATAAAGCCCCGCAAGCTTATCATCATTGCCCATTGACTTATAAATTCCGCAGAATATTTCTCCAATAAGGCAGATACTCCCTCCTGTTATAAATGCTTTTATACAATTTAAAAAAACATTATTTTTAGGTGTCATATTTTTTACATATTCATTGTATTTTTCTTTCTGCAAGCCAGTATTTTTTTCATTTATAATTTCTTCTATTCCAGGATTGTCCCTGTCTTTTTCTTTCACAAAAAACCCCCCTTTTTATATACCTCCACAGAAAAATAACTGGTATAATGTGCCAAGTCCTTTTCCAAATGCAATCATTACAACTATTATTGGTATCCCTGTTTTTAAATCCAGCCTTCTAAAAAGAATTGGCAGGACTTTTAAACTTTCTGCAAGGGACATTGCAAGGGATCCAACAAATATTCCTGCAAATATCCCTGCAATTACCATTCCAGGAACTCCAATATAGACATGAAATTTATATATTGTAATAAGGCTTCCAACTGTGCCGCCAAGTGCAACTACTGTTTCCATTTTATATATATCACACCCGATTTTTAAAGCACCTGTAAGCCTTGGCACTATACCAAGTATTGTAATAAGTGCAAATGTCCCGGCAGCTACTGAAATACCGCCAGAAAATCCAATTACAGCAAGAATAACATTCTGGAAAATCTCCATTCCAGTACCGCCTTTCTAGTCTATTTAATTATTTTACCTTCCCTTGACGAATCTGCAAGTATAGTTTTATTTAAATCTTCTTCAAATATACGCATTTCTGTATGGATTGGTGTAGGATCATCATGGACTTTGGAACTTTTAAAATGATTATAAAAACCAAGTATACCAACTGGTATTCCAATACTATAGGCAATTTCCAGAATTGAGCCATCTGATTTATGCACACCTGTTACAAGATAATAAAAATCATTAAACACATCACCAACACTTACATCAGTATTAAATGTCATAATAGTAAATGCTGAACCAAAAAAAACTATAAGCGATACAAATACAAGCTTAATGTATTCCAGCCATTTTTTATCTGGTTCTGGCATTTTGTATTCCACAATAAATTCCGGTTCACCAATATTTTGTACTGTAACACCAGGGTAAGCCTTTTGTATTATACCAATAACTTTCATCACTGAAAAAGCAAGAATTTCATTTTTATTTCCTTTAACAGTATATAAAACTGTATTGCTAATTTCTTTAATTATATCATTATCAGATGAATATATCTCTGCTATATCCTGTAATAATATTTTTTTATTTAATACTTGTACATTCTGGTCAATTTTAATATATACCACACTGGTTTTCATTAATATTCCCGTCCTTTAATAAGTTTATAATGTCAGTCAGGCAGGTTTAACTTACCATGGCTGAAACTGAAAGCGGCAATACCAACATCCGGTTCTTCTTCATATGTTCTCTCTACAATCCTTCCATTAGCATATTCTGTCCTGGTATTACGTAAAGCTGCCAGATAATATACGGTTGTAATAACAACCAGTCCAAAAACAACTGCAATAAGCCACACTTTATTTTTCTTCATAATCCCCATGCTCCTTTCCCGGCCTGCGGTATCCTCCATTCCTTAATGGCAGCCATATAAATACCTGTCACTGCCAGCCGGATACCACAGTCTGCATTTATACATTAGCGGGCTGTTTATTTTACAAACCAATCCAGAAAATTTCTGGATTTAATTTTGTAATTAGTATGGCTTATATATTTTTAAATATACGTTATTTAAAATAAAAACCAAAACAAGTACAGGCTAATAGTAACTAGTTTAGCACTGTGCCTTGTCCCTTAAGGTTTTAAGTATTTTCTTTTCAAGCCGGCTTACTTGTACCTGGCTTATTCCAAGTTCCTTTGCTACTTCAGTCTGTGTCATGTCTTTATAATACCTGTACTCTATTAACTTTCTTTCTTTTTCATCTAATTCATTAAGAAGTTCTTTTAAAAGAATGTGGTTTAAAAGCTTTTCTTTCTCTTCGTCCTGCACTGGACCGTTAAAACCAGTGCCATGCCCTCCTTTTGAAGAGGAGGATATATAGCTTGCACTTCCCTGGCAGTTTTTAACAATCTGGTCTACCATATATATATCTTTGCCTTCTGACTGGTAAACTGTCCTGTAAATTGAATCCACTTCGCTGTTTGCTTCAAGTGCAAGCACAATATCCTCTGGTTCAAGTTCTGTTGCTGCTGCTATTTCTTTAATTGTTGCAGTCCTTCCAAGTTCCTGTCCCAGTGTATCAGCAGCTTTCTTTACTTTCCATCCATTTTCCTTAATAGTCCTGCTTACTTTAATCATTCCATCATCTCTTAAAAAACGCTTTATTTCACCTGTAATCATAGGTACTGCATAAGTAGAAAATTTTACGCCAAACTGCATGTCAAAATTGTCTATTGACTTAATAAGCCCTATACAGCCTATCTGGAAAATATCATCAACATCATATCCCCTGCCTGAAAACCTTTTTACAATATTCCATACAAGACCAACATTCTCTTCAACAATTTTGTTCCTTGCTTCCTTATCTCCTGCACGTGCTTTCTTTAATAGTTCCATAATATCCATATGCACATACCCCTTAACAGCATAAAATTTATTCCTGCCCTTCACAAACGCCTATGGTCTTTTCCATAAATACTCTTGTCCCTTTTCCTGGTGAAGAATCCACTTTAAGCTTGTCCATAAACGCTTCCATAAATGCAAAACCCATTCCAGAACGCTCCCACTCAGGCCTTGTTGTATAAAGTGGTTCCATTGCTTTTTCTATATCAGCTATGCCCTTGCCATAGTCTTCTACTATAATACTTATATCATTGTTATGTATAGTGCACTCCATAGTAATGTCACCTTTTTTATTTTCATATCCATGTATAATGCAGTTTGTTACAGCCTCTGACACTGCGGTTTTTACATCTGACAGTTCCTCTAATGTAGGATTAAGCCTTGTTATATATGCTGCCACAACTGTCCTTGCAAATGCTTCATTTTCTGAACAACTTTCAAATATAATCTTCATACTTAACCTCCAAAGCCTTTATTGCATCTTCAGGCGTATCATATTTTTCAATTATCTTATATAAACCAGAAATTTTAAATATCCTGTCTACTGCACTCCCTACATTAGTTACACATGCCCTGCCTCCAATAAACATGACCTTTTTATATCTTCCCATCAAAAGCCCTATTCCTGAACTATCCATAAACCCAGTATCTTTAAAATCAAATATAACATGTTTTACGTCCCCTGCTTCTATAAGCCTGTCTGAACGTTCCCTTAAAGATAAAACTGCATGATGGTCAAGATCCTGTGTTATATATATAACCAGGCAGTTTTTGTATAACTCATAATGAAATCCTGCCATATTTTCCTTAAGCATACTATCCCTCCTTATATTTATTATACTGACGGACGTTAAGATTTTCCAATTTCTGTCTATCATATATTGCATAACCAGACAACATATGATGGGCAGAAAGAAAAATCTAACCGCCCGTGAGTATAGAACATTAAAATTCCATATACAACAAAAAAATACCCTGGCAGAATAACATATAATGTAATTCTGACAGGGTACTGTCTTTATCTTTTATTGTACCATGGAACAATTATCCGCCAAGCTCGCGCAGCCTCCTGTTTGCATCAGCAACCCTTAGAGAATCTGGATAATCATTAATTATTTTTTCATAGTATTCTTTTGCCTTTTTAGGTTTTGAAGTCTGCTGGTATGTCCTCCCTAAAAAATACATTGCATCTGTATTGTCAGGATTATATGAAAGTGCTTCCTCTAAAAATTTCTTTGCTTTAACGTAGTCTTTTGCACCTGCATATTCATTCTCACCATTATAAGCATCCCTCCCCTGTATATAAAGCTTTTCACTGGCTTGTACAAATGCTGTTTCTGCAATTTTATTATATGTCTTTTTAGCAGCATCATCTTGAAGGCCTGTATTGTCAATCTCTTTTAAATTACGGGCAGCCTTTTCCATATCCCCGTTAAGGAACGCATTTGCAGCTTTAAAAAGTTTCTCATAAACTTCCACAAGGCTGTCTCCTGGAACATTCCCGCCACCTTGCAGTTCTTCCATTTCTTTTTTTAAACTTTCAACTTTTGCCTGTAATGTTTCATTCTGGCTTTTTAATGCTGTAAAACTGCTGTCTGCTGCTGCCTGGTTCTCACTGTATTTTTTAAAATTATTATTAACATTTTCTGCCTCAGAAGACTTAAGATGTGGCATTATAAGAAAATACATAACTGCAAGGCCAGTAATTATGCCTATAATAACATTTACAAAAGGTAATACAGATGGTTTTTCCTCTTTATAAGGAGTTATTGTCTTATACTGGTCATTTTCATCAAGGCGTGGAAGTGTTTTCCTTGAATTTGTTTTAGGCTCTTCTGGCTTTGCAGAAAAATGGTCTGCTTTCTGTCTTATATCTGAAAGTTCCTGCAAATATGCCAGGGTAGTTGTATTTGTCACATCAATTTTAATAATATTATTAAGTATCCTTAAGGCTTTTATGCGGTTATCTTTCTTGTCTGACATCATATAAAGCAATGCAAGAAGCTGGTTAGCACGTATAAACTTAGGGTTCTGGCTTGTCACCTTTTTAAGCTGTATAATGGCCATATCCTCATCACCATGCTTTGCAGCATCTAATGCTGAATTATATTTCCTGATAATCTGGCTGTGCATTTCAAGCCTGTTAGGGTTAGACTGTATTTCACCTATATATATATCAGCATCATTATTCTCTTCCTGGTAATGCTTGCTTATAACCCATTCACTTAATGCAGAAACTATTTCACCTGTTTCAAAATATATAAGCCCTAGCAGGTTCCTGGCATTTGTATTTAATTTATTAAATTGCAGGCTTTGTTTAAGCGAAGCTATAGCTCCTGTTAAATCCCTGATTCTTGCCTGTCCAAGTGCTTTATTATAGTATATATTTGATAAGCTTATAATCTTCCAGTAATCTTTTAAATCCTGGCCGCAGTTACTACACCTGCTTCTGCCAAATGGTACAGCAGCATTACATCTTGGACAGCTCATGATTCCTCCACCCACTCTATAGATTTGTTACCAGTATTTTCTTTGCCTGCTACAGTATTATTAATAATAGACTGTACTAAATCTGTTACATCGGTTGTCTTATTGCCATAAATAGCATCCTCTGCCTGCTCAATATCAAGGCTTGGCTGGAATTTTGCCAGCTCTGCTTCAAAATCCATCTTACACTACCTCCCGTTAGTCATCAACAAATATCCGCCGCAATTACCGGCATAAAAGCATATTAACCCCCAATACCGCATTTTTTGCGGCACAAATAGACATTTTATAACTATTTCCAGCTTATTCACCAATATTATATACAATAATTCCTGCTCCACGCCTTGCATACTCTACATGGTGGTTTTCTTCTGTAACTAATACCTTTACTCCGTTGATACTTATGGCAGTTCCTGGATTTACAACTTTATTAATAGTAATTTTGGCAGCATTTGCCTTGCCCATCTGGTCTAATATTTCCTGTTCCCTCTTAGCCAGTTCGCTTACCCTTGTATCACACTCTATCTTACTGCGCATAAGCTGGATACGCTTTTTAGAAAGCTCTGGGTTATCTGCCTTTGCTAAGGCCTGCTGTACTTTTTCAAGGGCATCAACAACAGTTTTTAATGATTTCTCACTGTCTTCTTTATTCTGCTTACATTGTGCAAGAAGCGCAAACAAGTCACCATCAACACCTGCCTTTATCTCTGTCCTGACTTCTGACATATTTCCTATGATATTGGCACTTATACAGCGCATTGCTGACACAGAACCGCCTACTATAACACCATATTTGCCTGAAACAATTATATCCTGTCCTGCTTCAATCCTTGTATTCATAATAGCATTTGCCTGTACATCACCCTTGCATGTAATACTTGATTGTTCAAAGAACTTTCCTTTAACAGAGCCGCCTGCTTCTATTGAACCTTTTCCATTGCCCTGCATGCCATTCTTTAATACAACATCATTTTTAGCAGAGAGTATTGCCTGTTCAACATACCCGTCAACAATTATAGAGCCTTTCTGTGATGTTACACTGACTCCGGAAAATACATTGCCACGGATATGTATATCATTCTGGAATTCTATATCCCCTGTAGTGAATGATACATCTCCTTCTACAACAAGTTCCTTATCTACAACAAGCCTTTCTGCAATATAAGTTACTTTGCCATCATATTTTGCAGTATATACTGTGCTGGAAGGATCAATTAAAAAGCCCTTGCCTTTTATTTTAGCTAAATCTTTTCCCTTCTTAGCAAGAATAGAGCCGCCAAATACATTTATCCCGTCCTGGCATGGTGTAGCAGGGTGGTACACAGCAAGGCGTTCTCCCTCTACAACGGCTGGAACACTGCCATACTCTGAATAATCGACAGAACCATCTTTTAAAATCTTAGGCCTTGTATCAATATGGGTATCAAATAAAAATTCATACCAGCCATCTTTGCCATTTACTGCTGGTGTTGCTTGTGCAAATTTAACTGTTTTATTGTAAATATTGTTATTTAGCATATTTTTTATTACTTCTGTATTTATGCCATGGACTACACCTAAATCTTTTGCAAGCCCCATTATTGATTCTAATGTATTCTTTTTGCCTGCTTCTGGCGGCATTATACATATATATGCTGCATTCTCATCATCAGATACTGTTATCTGGATATTACAAATATCCTTTTCTGTTATATCTTCCTGCATAAAATCCCTCCTCTGTCATTGTTCCAGCCATTGTTTTTATTTAAGAGCAGAGTTACTTATTTTGATTATATATGAGTTTGACATATATTGCAAGAACCCTTCCAATACTTAACTAAAACTTAACACTCTTTATACTGGGTTTTGTAACTTCAAAAGCTCTTCCTCCACCTTATCCATTAACGCCTGGTATTTTAAAAGTTTTTCCCTTTCTTCTTGTATCTTTGCAGCAGGTGCCTTGCTTATGAACTTTTCATTGCCAAGCATGCCATTTACACGTTTTAATTCACCTTCAAGACGTTTCTTTTCCTTAAGCAGCCTTTCTTTTTCTTTTTCAAAGTCTACAAGATCTGAAAGTGGCATATAAATTGTTGCATTATTTATAACTGCTGATACTGCATTGTCTTCTATGCCTTCCCTGTCTGTCTGTACTGCCACCTCTGATGCATAAAGCATGTGGCCAAATGATGCATAAAGCCTTTTAAATGTTTCTGCTGCTTCTATATTATCTGCTACTATATAAACTTTTGCCTTGCGTGATGGCAAAACTTCCATTGAAGTACGTGTATTGCGTACTGCCCTTATAATATCTTTCATAATGAGCACATCTTGTTCTGCTTCTTTATTATCCCACTCTTTTTTATATTCCGGCCATTGTGATATCATTATTGATTCTTCTTCTGGCTGTATTGTGCAAAAAATCTCTTCTGTAATAAATGGCATAAACGGGTGGAGCAGCTTAAGCGAAGTTACAAGTACAGTTTTTAATGTCCAGAATGAAGCATTGGCAGCTTTTATATCCTTTTCCTTGTTAAAAAGCCTTGGTTTTACAAATTCGATATACCAGTCACAAAATTCAGTCCATATAAAATCGTTGATTTTCTGCACAGCTATTCCAAGCTCATATTTTTCCATGTTTTCTGTAACTTCCCTGGCAAGTGTATTAACTGCTGAGATTATCCACTTGTCGGCAGCATATAAATCATTATATGCAAGCTCTGTAATTTTATTATCACCAAGATGCATCAGTATAAAACGTGAAGCATTCCATACTTTATTAGCAAAATTACGGCTTGCCTCAACACGCTCCCAGTAAAAACGCATGTCATTGCCTGGTGCATTACCTGTAACAAGTGTAAAACGCAGTGCGTCTGCACCATATTTATCAATTACTTCAAGCGGGTCAATCCCATTCCCAAGTGATTTACTCATTTTGCGTCCCTGTGAATCACGTACAAGCCCATGTATAAGGACTGTATCAAATGGTACCTTGCCTGTCTGTTCTATGCCTGAGAACATCATACGCATAACCCAGAAAGGAATTATATCATATCCTGTTACAAGTGTGCTTGTTGGGTAAAAATAGCCCATTTCCTCTGTTTCTTCAGGCCAGCCAAGTGTTGAGAATGGCCACAGGGCAGACGAAAACCATGTATCAAGTGTATCGGGATCCTGGCGCATAGGTTTTTTACACTTAGGGCATATAGCACTGTTTTCTTTGGTAACTGTCATTTCACCACAATCATCACAATAAAATGCCGGAATCTGGTGTCCCCACCATAGCTGGCGTGATATGCACCAGTCGCGTATATTTTCAAGCCAGTGGAAATAAGTCTTCTCAAAGTGTGGTGGTATAAATTTTGTATCACCATTTTTCACTGCATTAATTGCTGGCTTTGCAAGCTGTTTCATAGATACAAACCACTGTTTTGAAACCCTTGGTTCTACTGTAGTGCCACAGCGGTAACATGTACCTACATTATGTGGGTGGTCTTCTGTCTTAAGAAGTGCTCCCTCTGCTTCAAGGTCTGCTACTATGGCTTTTCTTGCTTCATACCTGTCCATTCCTGCATATTTTGGATAATCTTCTGTAATTCTTGCATCCTCTGTAAGTACATTTATAATTTCAAGGTTATGCCTAAGGCCAACCTCAAAGTCATTAGGGTCATGTGCAGGTGTAATTTTAACAACACCTGTACCAAATTCCATATCTACATATTCATCTTCTATAATTGGAATCTGCCTGTGTACAAGCGGCAGGTCAAGTGTTTTCCCAACCATATGTTTATAACGTGCATCTTTTGGGTTTACTGCTACTGCTGTATCACCAAGAAGTGTTTCAGGACGTGTTGTGGCAAGGTCAATATACCCTGTGCCGTCTGTGGTCTTATACCTTAAATGCCAGAAATGTCCTGCCTGGTCTTCATATTCAACTTCAGCATCTGAAATAGATGTAAGACACTTAGGACACCAGTTAATAATGCGTTCCCCCCTGTAAATTAATTCTTTATTATAGAGCTTTACAAATACTTCTTTAACTGCCCTGTTGCAGCCTTCGTCCATTGTAAACCTTTCCCTGTCCCAGTCACATGAGGAGCCAATCTTTTTAAGCTGTTCCACAATGCGTCCGCCGTACTGTTTTTTCCAGTCCCATACCCTTTCAAGGAATTTTTCCCTTCCAAGGTTTTCCTTTGTAACACCCTCTTCTTTAAGTGTTTCTACAACCTTAGCTTCTGTAGCAATCGAGGCATGGTCAGTACCAGGAAGCCACAAAGCTTCATATCCCTGCATTCTCTTAAAACGTATTAGTATATCCTGTAATGTATTATCAAGTGCATGTCCCATATGAAGCTGCCCTGTAATATTTGGAGGCGGCATAACAATAGTAAAAGGTTTTTTGTCCCTGTTGGTTTCTGCATGGAAATACTTTTTCTTAATCCATTTTTCATAAGTTCTTTGTTCAATATCAGAAGGGTTATAATTTTTCTCTAATTCTCTAGCCATAAAACTCCTCTTTCCTGCGCTGTTTCCATACGCAATATATTAAAAATATCTTTCCTTAAAAACAAAAAACCCTTTGCAAATAGCAAAGGGCGGACGTACCGCGGTACCACCTTTAAATACAGTTATAAATATTAATGCCACATACTTTGCAGCATAAATAGCAAACCTGCTTATAACTGCCTCTTATATCTATAACGGGATATTCCGCCGCCTTCTACTAAATCTTTAATCTTTCAAAAACGGTGCTCAAAAGCTACCTTCCACAACATACAGACCTGTGAAACCTTACAGCCTGCGGGCTTCTACTCTCTATAAGCGTATGCCGCGTACTCCTCTTTATCGTTGCATTTATTAATATTTAATGTCTGTTATCTGTATAATACAATATATAATTATACTGCATATTGCTATACAGCCATGTTTTATAAACTAAAAATTATGCAATCTTAGATTTTGCAATTTCAACAAGTGCTGTAAAACCTTCTGGATCGCTTATTGCCATTTCTGAAAGCATTTTCCTGTTAAGGTTTATATCCGCAAGTTTAAGCCCGTACATAAATTTGCTATATGAAAGCCCGTTAAGCCTTGCTGCTGCATTAATACGTGCAATCCAGAGCTTTCTGAACTCCCTTTTTCTTTCTTTCCTGCCTGAGAAGGAAGAATTAAGAGCCCTCATAACTGACTGTTTTGCAACTCTGTACTGTTTAGACCTTGCTCCTCTGTAACCCTTTGCAAGTTTTAATACCCTGTTATGTTTTTTCTTTGCATTTAAACCGCCTTTAATACGTGCCATCTTAACTTTCCTCCTTAATTATTTTGAATATGGTAACATACGCTTCATCATCTTAGCGTTTGTAACATCAACTTCTACTGCTTTCCTAAGCCTTCTTTTTCTCTTTCTTGTCTTCTTTGTTAAAATATGGCTTTTATTTGCATTCATTTTCATAAGCTTTCCCGTTCCTGTAATTTTGAAACGCTTAGCTGCTGACCTCTTTGTCTTCATTTTTGGCATAATTATATTTCCTCCTTAACTTGTGATTATATTTATATAAAGCCATTCCCGGGCTTTAAAGCATACCCTGCCCTGGCTTTTCCTAAAGACTGCCTGTATTACAGGCAAACTTTACTAGCGTTTTTGTGATAAGAACATAACCATTGAACGGCCTTCCATCTTTGGCGCTTTATCTATAACAGAAACATCTTCAAGCAGTTTATAAAAACTGTCAAGAATCTGCTTGCTATAACTTATATGTGCCATTTCACGTCCACGGAAACGGAGTGTAACCTTAACTTTATCACCCTTTGTAAGGAACTTCCTGGCATGGTTAGCTTTAGTATTAAGGTCGTTTTTATCTATATTTGGTGACAGCCTTACTTCCTTAACTTCCATGGTCTTCTGCTTCTTCTTAGCTTCCTTTTCCTTGCGTGCAAGCTCATAACGGTATTTGCCATAATCAATAATCTTGCATACAGGAGGTTTTGCCCCTGGTGCAATCTTAACAAGATCAAGTTCTGCTTCACGCGCCAGCTTCATAGCTTCTTTAGCTGGCATAATACCTAACTGCTCCCCAGTTTCACTAATCAGCCGGACTTCTTTATCCCTGATTCTTTCATTAATCATTAACTCGCTAATGGTAGTACACCTCCAAAAATAAAATAATATGAAAAAAACGTGGAAAGCAAAGACAATCCACGTTTATCTATTAATATATATGCGTAAAATACAGAAAATATGACTTCTGCCTGTAATATACCAATAATAAAACCCAGGTCACTTAAATGTGCCAAGGTGAGAGTGGATTACTCTACTTCGTTGCTATGCTGGCAATGCCGCATAACGGTTAAGATGATAACATATAAGGAAATACTTGTCAAGAATTATTTTTTACTATCTTCAATTAGTCTTTTGGACATAATGCAAAAAAACTGTTATAATCATATGGGAA
>CAJUJY010000052.1:9898-25058 GCA_910586555.1 uncultured Lachnospiraceae bacterium | reverse complement strand
TGCTTGCATTTGCAAGAGGAAGCCCCTGCCTCTTTAGGTAGGGGAGGATGTCACTTTTATCTGATATGACAGAGGTTTTTCTGTCAATGCGCATTTTTATTTTATCCTTAACACCATCCCATGAAACTGCTGTAACTGCCACACCATATTTATAAGTTCTGCCAATTCCCCAGAAAAACATGCTGTCTGCCATATCTTTATTTGTGCTTTTCATTCCTGCACCGGCAGCAGTTGAAATGCACACTGCCTGTTTAGAAAACATTTTTTCTTCAGGACGGTGTACTATCCACCTGTAACCATAATGGTCTAAAAAAGCTTTCATAGCACCTGTTACATGGTATACATAAACAGGTCTTGCAAGAATTATTACATCTGAATTATCAATAGCTTCTGTAAGTGGTTTAAGTTTTGCATAATGGGGGCACAGTGTTTCTGATTTCTCAAAACATAAGGTACAGCCTGTAATCTATAGTTTTTACAGTACACACATACCATATAAAATTCTTATATATGCAGCTTCTTTAAAAATGCTTTTGTACGTTCATTTCCAGGGTTGTCTATAACATCTTCTGGTTTTCCTTCTTCTATTATTATGCCGCCATCCATAAATACAACCCTGTCAGAAACTGCCCTTGCAAAGTCTATTTCATGTGTTACTATTACCATTGTCATTTTTTCTGCTGCCAGGCTTTTTAATACACGTAATATTTCTGCTGTAATCTCAGGATCAAGGGCTGATGTAGGCTCATCAAAGTAAAGCATCTTAGGTTTAAGTGCAAGTGCCCTTGCAATAGCTACACGCTGCTGCTGCCCGCCTGAAAGTTCACAAGGGTATGCATTTTCCTTATCTTCAATGCCAACTTTTTTAAGCAGTTCCCTTACTTCTTTGTAAACTTCTTCTTTATTTCTTTTTTGTATTACTACAGGCGCATCAGAAATATTTTTCATTACTGAAAAATGCGGAAATAAATTGAAATTCTGGAACACAAGCCCGAAGTTTGAACATGCCTGCTGCAATTCTTTTTTATGCGGGTAAACTGCACTGCCTGCATTGCTTGTTACTATTTTTTTACCTGTATATGAAATTTCCCCGTTATCAATATGTTCAAGGAATGTTGCACATCTTAAAAGTGTTGACTTTCCTGAACCTGACGGCCCTATAATTGATACAACCTCACCTTTTTTAACCTTTAATGTTATATCTTTTAATACAACTTTGCTTCCAAAGCTTTTCTTAATATTATCCATCTCCAAGACATTCATTGTAAATCCTCCATCTGTTTGTAACAGCCAGACTATATATAACAGCCAGGACTGTTTATAATAATAAGGCTATAATAGTAAAACTATAATAGTTTTGACTATAATAGTTTTGGCTATTTATAATAGTCAAGACGTTTTTCAATTCTTTCCATTAAAAAGGCAACAATAAAGTTAAATACATAATAAAACACTCCTGCCACAAACAGAGGTAATAATGATGTCTGGGCTGCGGCAATCTGTTTTGCCATTGTAAACATTTCTGCATAGGAAATTGCAAATGCAAGTGATGTATCTTTTACAAGTGTTATAACTTCATTGGTTACAGGCGGAAGTACGCGTTTAACCATCTGTGGGAATATTATCCTGAAGAATGTCTGCATTCTGTTATATCCCATAATCTGCGCTGCTTCCCTCTGGCCCTGTGGGATACTTTGTATGCCTGAACGGTATATTTCAGCAAAGTATGCAGCATAGTTTAATGAAAATCCAATTATTACTGCATAAAAACGGTAAGAAGGCGGTGTTGGAATTTTAAATATGTAATGTGGTGCAAAGAATACAACAAAAAGCTGTAACATTAACGGGGTTCCCCTCATAATTGAAATATAAATCCTTGCTATCCACTGTGGTATTTTAAATCTTGACATTCTTGCAACAGCAATAACAAGCCCAAGAGGCATTGAAAATAATACCGTAAATATAAATATTGCTGCTGTTGAGGCAAGTCCCGATAAAAGCTGTTTTATAATTTTAATAACACCAAGTTTTTTAACTTTTGGTGCGCCAGATTGTATATTGCCTGTCTGGCTGTTTTCATCTTCTTTACTGTCATCCTCTTTTCCGTTTGCATTATCCTGGTTCTTAAGGTTAGTACCGCCAGGCATTGGCACTTTGCCGCCGTCTATATATGTAGTATCACTAAGGCTAAGACATGCGCTGTCCGAAAGCCCCCATTTTTTAACAATATCCCCAAATGTGCCATCTTCAAGCATTTCAAGTAATGTAACCTGCACCTGGTCCCTAAGTTCTGTATTACCAAGTTTAAAACCTATGCCATACTCTTCTGTTGAAAGTCTTTCATCAAGCATTATAAATTCATCACCCTTTGATGAAAGCTGGTATGCTGCAACTCCTATATCCATTGCAATAGCATCAACCATACCACTTTCAAGGTTCATAAAAGCAGAATTATAATCCTCTACCTGCTGGAGCTCTTTTAATGACTTTGCAAGAGCTTTATTTTCATCTGTTGCACTTTCCCCTTCCAGCGCAGCAAGTGCCGATGAATCAGACTGTACGGCAAGTATTTTGCCAGACAGGTCTTTAAGCGCTGTAATTCCTGAATTACTCCTTGTAATTACTACCTGGGAATTATCAACATATGGTGTTGACCATGTATATTCATTCTCCCTGCCATTCATTGTAAACCCGTTCCATATACATGAAATAGCCCCTGTTTCAAGCTCTGAATCTTTAAAGTCCCATTTAACTGGACGTCTTACTAAAGTCCAGCCATTACGTTTACAGACTTCCTCTGCCAGATCCAGGTCAAAGCCTGTATAATCACCGTTTTCATCCATATACCCATATGGAGGGAACTCTGCATCAAAGCCAACAATAAACTCCTGTTTTGCCTGGCAGGTGCTCCCTGCAAAAATAAAACCTGCAAATACTGCTGTTATAAACAGGTACAAAATCTTTTTAATTCTAGTATTATCCATTACTTAAATTCTTCCTCTCTAAAACATAGTATTACAGTTTTAATGCAAATTCCTTATCCTGCATAAACTGTATAGTATTATAAAGCACAAATACCTCATCTGGTTTATACTTTCTTAAAAGCATTGTCATTCCTATATTCAGGTGGCGCATATCTGCTACAACAACTTTTTCATAATCCTCTGCCAGAAATGGTATTATACAGTTAGCAAAAGAATCTTTTATAATAAAAAGTGTTTTATTATTTTTAACTCCCCCTGATATTTCAAGTACTGCCTGGTTCCCACCAAAAAATACACTGTATTTGTCCTTTTTCTTTAGAAATTTTTCCTGGTAAAATGTATTTTCTGTCTTTTCCCCAAGGTTATATACAACCTCCATTTCATTTTCTGGTTCATAAATATTTATTTCATCTTTCGCAGAGTACAGGTTTACTTTTGAAAATGTTGTGCCTAGAAAATTATCTGAAACTTTTTTGAAATTTTTCTTTTTGGCTGCATTTTCCATATCACCGCCACATGCTTTAATATATTCATTGTACCCAAGCCATGCACCAGATGTTGTCCAGTGGTGGTCTGTCTTATAAAATATGCCTTCATCTGCATGTTCCTTTAAAATGCTGTAAATATCTATAATAACATTATCTGGCAGCTTTTTTTCCAGTTTATTATAAAATATATTTTCATTATAAGTTTCTGCAAAATCTGGCAGGTAATTGTCCAGGGTAAATGTTTTAGATGGAACCATCATAACTTTAACATCTGAAACTTTTAAAGCCTCTTTTACAAACTTTCCAAGTACATTAATATTTTTATCTGCAGTTTTACCATTAATATCTTTATCTGTATACTTCTCCAAAAGATATCCGCCCTTGCCAAAATACACACCATTTGATTCCGTTTTACCAAATGCCCTTTCTGTTATGGTCTGTAATTTTACCCACAAATCCCTTTCCGGAAACTGGTCACTTAGGTAAGTTTCATACTTCTTCTGGAACTTGCCATTAAGTACCCTTTTTACATTAAGCTTTGGAAATGCCTGTAATGTCCTGTTTTCAGCAGAAGAATAAGTTTTATCTTTTTGTAAAATGCCAGCAGACATTACAGCCATAATCATAAAAAGGAACACTGCCACTGGCAGAAGTTTAAAAAAACGTTTCATAAACCTGTTTCCTCCCCTGCATATTAATAACAGGCGGCTAACGCCTGTATATATGGCATATATTATAGATACCTGTATATTAATTCTTTCTTAACTTCATTAAGCAAGTCCCTAATGCCTGCCTGCTTGCAGCAACCAGAGATTGCTTGAAATGCGGATTGCGGATATTCTCTTGACTAAGGTTAAAACCTGAAATATAAAAACGGGTTATAAGTTCCATTTACCAGATATGAAACTGATATAATAAATACTACAGCTACAAATGCTGCCTGCAAAATGCTTTTACAAATTTCATTCCTGCCACAAATCCATTTTGCTGCCCTTGCAGGAATATTTGTACTTCCAGCTATTAAAATAACAAGAAGGATTATATTACTGACAAGCATATACATTGTGCTTCTGTTACTAAAACCTGCACTTGCCATTCCTGCCATTGTCTTAATAAATGCCCTGTGCCCTGTAATATCTTCCCATGCAAAAAGAAGCCAGCCTGCATAAACCACAAGAATTGCATATATATGGCCAAAAACTGCTGGAATCCTGCCAAGTATCTTTAAAAGCCAGGTTTTTTCTAATAGCAGGAAAAAGCAGAAATACATTCCCCATGCTATAAAATTAAAGCTTGCACCATGCCATAAGCCTGTTAGAAACCATACAATAAAAATATTACAAAAAGTCCTTGGCATTTTCTTCCTGCTGCCGCCAAGTGGTATATAAACATATTCTTTAAACCATGTGCCAAGTGATATATGCCACCTGCGCCAGAACTCTGTAATGCTTTTTGACATATAAGGGTAATTGAAGTTCTCTGGGATTATAAACCCAAATATTGCCATAAGCCCTATAGCCATATCTGAATATCCAGAGAAATCAAAATATATCTGGAATGAAAACATTAAAAGCCCAAACCATGCAGAAAGTGTAGTAAGGCTGTGTGGGTCGTTGGATATAATCATTTTAAAAATTTCCCCTGCCTGGTTTGCAAGGATTACTTTTTTGCCAAGCCCTGCTACAAATCTTATTGTGCCATAAGATAACTTATCTGCTTGAATCTTCCTTTCCCTAAGCATTACAGAAATATCCTTAAACCTTACTACCGGGCCTGCTATAAGCTGTGGAAACATAGAAACATAAGCTCCAAAATTTATAATATTTCTTTCGGGTTCTGCTTCTTTCCTGTAAACATCTATTGTATATGACATAGTCTGGAATGTATAAAAAGATATGCCTATAGGAAGTGCAAGCTCCTTTATTTTAATATCCATGCCACTTATATTATTCCATATTCCTGTTACAAAACCTGCATATTTAAATACACCAAGAAGCAATAAATTAATTACTGCGGAAAGAATTACAAAAAGCCTTGCTGTATTTTTCCTGTTCCTTTTTATAAAATACCCTGCAAACCCTCCATTTATATAATCAACCACAGTTGAAAAAAGCATCAGTACAATATATACAGGTTCTCCCCATGCATAAAATACAAGGCTTGATAAAAATAGCACCAGGTTCTTCCAAGTATTCTTAAAACAACCTGGCACTATAAAGTAAATAACCAGGACACATGGCAAAAAGCGGAATAAAAACAAAAGGCTGCTAAATACCATATAAGTGTCCCCCGTTTATTTTTTAAATAATGAATTTATGGCATCTACTGCCTTTTGTACTTCATCCTGGTATGCTTCAATAATCTGTTCATCTGTCCCTGTTTCCTCTAAACTGCTGTCCACAGAACCAAGCAGAAGGAAGAACACATAATTATCTTTTACATACACCTTTGATGCCTGTATCTTTAACAAATTCATAGGATACTGCATAGTATCATTAACCAGCGTATTCCTGTAATCTGTTAGTTGTTTTTTAATCTTTTTCTTTGTATTTTTATTCTTAGCCCTTGCAATAACCAGTGTATCAACATGGGCGCTCATCATTGGAATTTCTGCAATAATATCTGTATACCATGAAGGGGCTATTCCATACCGCTCTTTTATTTCATCTTTTGTTAAAGACATATCAGCAAGGTAATTTTCACCAAATTCATTTACTATTGCCTTGCGCAGTTTTTTAACTGATGGTGTTTTAACTTTTTTCTTAGCAGCCTCTGCTACAACTGTTTTATCATTTAACACTGGAACATGTGCCGTACTGCCTGCTGCTAATGAAGCCGCCATAAAGACAGCTAATAATTTTTTCTTCATAATTTATCCTCCAATTCTGTAAACTTACCAGAAAACCATAGAATCTGGCATCTTCATTCCCACCCAGGTATTATAAAAATAGTATAACTTACTTATACAAATAATACAACATGTTTTATTTTGTGTTATGCTGGATTGTAATGTAAAATATGGATAATTTATAGTTATCCACGGTTTAGGTTTATTTCAAATGGAAAGTTAAAATATTATGCCCTGGCAGTTCCAAAGTGTCCCATGGACAGCCCGCTTACGCTTGGACTTGCACGCAGCGGTGCATAAAGCCCTTATGCTTCAAAGAAAAAACTTCTTTGAAGCATTTAAGACAGGGCTTAAACACCGGCGGCTGCGTACATCTGTCCATTGGGAGCACATTTGGAACTTGCCAGGTAGTATACGTTTTGGCAGCTTATAGAAATATTTCTTGTGGATTTATCTGCTTTAATGGCATTGTGCTGTACTTGCACATGTAACAGTGCAAAAGTACCTCTTACATGGGATATAAAAGTCTTCCACATGACCCAGGTTTAAGATTTACTGGAAAATACAGGTTACAGATAATAACCAGGGAGCGTTGTATATCCTGGTTCTCTGTCTTCCAGACAAATATAAAATTTTATCAAAAAGTTAAAATACAAGCAGGAAAACTTTTAATTCCCATGAAACGTAAGAACATGCATGTAGTTTTATATATTTTCTGTAAAAGGCACTATAGCGCCACCAGTGCTTAAGCCTGGTATTTACAGGTTTTATGCACTGCTGTGTGCGCTATCGTAGTGGGAACGTGCCTGCTACAGAAAATATATAAAACTGCTGCATGTACACAACCTTAAGTATATACAAAAACCCAACGCAGGATAACTATAAATTATCTTCTGTTTATACACTTATACACATTTGGAAATTTATGAAACTGCCATGAAACAAATATGGTTTCTTGTTGACACAATATATACTGTATGATATATTAGCAGTATTATATAATAACGGATAAATTATATTTAAAAGGAGGAGTGGCCTATGAAAATTAAAAGGATTGTTGCCGTTGCAGCATGTTTAAGCCTTATGCTGGCTTCTGGCACTGCATTTGCACATGGGCACCATGGTGGCGGACACCATAATTATGATTACAGTTATGATTATGACTATAACAACGGACACCATGAAGGACATAATAACTGCATAAATAATGATTATGATTGCAGCCACCACCCTGACCATGCACATCCTGATGGTGTATGCCCTTATTACTGCACAGAACCAGCTTACCAGTATTATAAAGCTTCCACTGTAAAAAAAGTGCAGGCAAAACTTAATAAGGCAGGATATAAATGTGGCAGTGCCAATGGAATATATAATGCCAAAACCAAAAAAGCTATTAAAAAATTCCAGAAAAAGAAAAATATGTCTGTAAATGGAAAGATTAATAAGAGTTTAATAAAAAAATTAAAACTGTAGTATTATAAAATACATGCCATAGCAAAAGGGCTGCCACATCAAGAAAGCAGAAAACAGTATATAGAGGTTTTATTTACTAAAATACTATATATTGTATTCTTTATTCTTAGTGTGACAGCTCTTTTTATGCCAGGCACTAACTGCCTGCTGCCAGGATTAAAGTTAAACCCTTTTAAGGTATTCGCCTGTACGCGTATCAATACTGATACGGTCGCCTGTTTCTACAAAAAGAGGAACTGCAACCTGTGCCCCTGTTTCTACAATAGCCGGCTTATTAGCACCCTGTGCTGTATCACCCTTAAAACCAGGTTCTGTTTCTGTTACTTCCAGTTCTACAAAGAGAGGTGGTTCAATAGCAAATATTTCACCATTATGTGAAAGCATCTTAACCATTTCATTCTCTTTTACAAATTTAAGTGAATCTCCTACCTGGTCTGCTGTCATGGCAATCTGGTCATATGTTTCTGTATTCATAAAATGATACATATCATCACTATATAAATACTGCATATCAGAACGTTCAATATGTGCCTGTGGGCACTTTTCTGTAGGACGGAAAGTTTTTTCAACAACACCGCCATTTTTTATGTTTTTAAGCTTTGTCCTGACAAATGCCGCACCCTTACCAGGCTTTACATGCTGGAACTCAATAACCTGGTATACATTTCCTTCAAATTCAATAGTAAGGCCATTTCTAAAATCTCCTGCTGATACCATTTAAAATCCTCCTTATTGTAATTGCAGAAATATAAATCTGCAAATGCTTGTTATAGTTTATCTTATTTTGGGAATTATTGCAAGTATGTATCTGCTATTTTAGCAGCTACTTCTTTAGGATCTAGTCCGTCCGTTTCAATTATTATATCTGCTGCCGCATGGTATTTAGGAAGCCTTTCTTCCATAAGTTTTTTTATGTATGGTATATTCATATTACCATTCAGCAAAGGACGGCTTAAACTATCCTTAACATGTATATATATTGTTTCAGGGGTTGCTGATAAAAGTATAATTTTTCCCATATCCTGCATTTTGCGGACATTTTCCTGCCTTAGCGCCAGGCCACCGCCACATGATACTATGCAAGGTTCCATGTTTTTAATATTATCAAGTATACTTGTTTCTAAATTCCTAAAATATTCTTCGCCTTTATTTTCAAATATCTCTGGAATCTGGCAGCCTTCTTTTGCTACAATCATTTCATCTGTATCAGTTTCTTTTACATCAAGCAGGCTGCATAAAAACCTTGCTGTGCTTGACTTGCCAGCTCCCATAAAACCAATTAAAAAAATATGTTCTTTAAGTACAGACATGTCCATTTTCCTTTCCTTTGTTATAAATGCAGCTCCTGCATTAATTTTTTAAGCCTTTTTACTTCAATCTGCCCTGGTGCACTTGGCTTTCCAATGCATCCAAATGTTACCGCAGAACCTGTAATTTCTGCTGCAATCCTGCTTATAAGCCCCATTTTTGCCATTGACATAGTAATAACCGGCCTGCCGCCAAGCTTTTCTTTTGCAGACAAAGATGCTTCCATAAGCTTTATTACATCTTTCCTGTCATTAGGCATAACTGCAATTTTAGGGATATCTGCTCCCATGCTTTCCATATATATAAGCCTTTCTGTAATCTCTTCTGTGCCAGGTGTACCATTAAAATCATGGTAAGAGCCTATAACTACAGCATGTTCCTTTACAATACCTATAAGTTCTTTTATATCTTTACTGCGGTATACTTCTATATCTGCAAGGTCTGCATTAATCCCTGCCATACTTAAAAGTTTAAAATATTCTTTATAACTTATATCCATTCTGCCGCCTTCATAAGACGTCCTGAATGTAAAAAGCAGGGGTTTTTCTTTAAGGATTTCCTTTATATCAAAAATTAACTGGTTTATCCTGGCTGTATCATAAAAGTATTCATAATAATCAACGCGCCATTCCATAATATCCGCTTCACTGTTATATACAGCCTCTGCCATATCCAGTATGCCCTTCTGTGTGCTTTCTATCACAGGTGCACATATTTTAGGCATTCCATCTCCAATAAGAAGCCTTCCGGCCTTTACCACGTTATTCATCACTTAAACTGTCCTTTGCTGCTGCCACTATTGCCGTAACTATGCCAGCTACCACCACTGCCACTACAACAACACCTATTATAACTCCTGCTAATAAAGCCATATTCTAACCTCCATGTATATCTTAATTATTAACATTTTCTTACATTATACCCCAGGGCGCTATATAAAACAAGTATTTATATTAAAACACCATAGCAGACAAATAATTATTCTGCAATTTTATTTATATAAAAAAACTGCCAGACCATGCCTTAAATACATCAGTTTTAGTATGCCGCCTTATCTGGAATTTATCCGCAAATATTCATATAAAAGCCAAATAAATCCATATATAAAAGATAATTTATGAAACGGGCATGTTTATTTATCATATCTGTTTATTCTATTTATTTACCATACTAAAAGACAGGCATAAATGTATGTATGCCTGCCTTCCATATTATTTAAAATATATTAGTTACTTAAAATATATTAATTATTGATAAGTTTTTCGTCCTCATTGTTCCAGCTATAAAGCTTACGTACTTCTTCGCCAACTTTCTCAGCAGGGTGCTCTGAAGCAATTTTTCTTAATGCCTTAAAGTGTGCCTGTCCGCCTGCTGCTGACATATCTAATAAGAAGTCTTTTGCAAATGTACCATCCTGGATATCGGAAAGGATTTTCTTCATGGTCTTTTTAGTTTCTTCTGTAATAATCTTTGGCCCTGTTACATAATCACCATATTCTGCTGTATTTGAAATTGAATACCTCATGCCTGCAAATCCTGACTGGTAAATAAGGTCAACAATAAGCTTCATCTCATGTATACACTCAAAATATGCATTTCTTGGGTCATATCCTGCTTCGCAGAGTGTTTCAAAACCAGCCTGCATAAGTGCACATACACCGCCGCAAAGAACTGCCTGTTCACCGAAAAGGTCTGTTTCTGTTTCTGTACGGAATGTTGTTTCAAGTACGCCTGCCCTTGCACCGCCAATGCCTAATGCATATGCGAGTGCCATTTCCTGTGCTTTGCCTGTAGCGTCCTGCTGTACAGCAACAAGACAAGGAACACCTTTTCCTGCCTGGTATTCTGAACGTACTGTATGCCCTGGCCCTTTAGGGGCAATCATGGTAACATCAACATCCTTTGGAGGGATAATCTGGTTAAAGTGGATTGCAAAGCCATGCGCAAACATTAACATATTTCCTGCTTCAAGGTTTGGTGCAATATCTTTATTATACATTGCAGCCTGCTTTTCATCATTAATAAGTATCATAATGATATCTGCCTTCTTTGCTGCTTCTGCTGCTGTGTATACTTCAAACCCCTGGCTTTCGGCCTTTGCCCATGATTTTGACCCTTCATAAAGGCCTATAATTACATGGCAGCCTGAATCCTTTAAGTTTAATGCATGTGCATGTCCCTGGCTTCCATAACCTATAATAGCAATGGTTTTGCCCTCTAATAATGATAAATTACAATCTTCCTGGTAAAAAATCCTAGCTTCTGACATTATTCTTTCCTCCTGTTTTTAAGTTAAAACATATTAATTTAAACCCCTAATCCTCTAAAAGAGTTTCTGCACCACGGCCCAGGCCTGTTATTCCTGTGCGTACCAGTTCCTTAATTTCATATCCGTCAAGCAGTTTAATAAATGCGCTTAACTTTGCCTGGCTGCCTGTAAGTTCAATCATCATGCTGTCTATTGCAACATCAACAATATTGGCACGGAATATATTTGCTATAGCAACAACTGCCGGCCTTTTTTCTGCACTTACACCTACTGTTACAAGAACAAGCTCCCGGCATACTGAATGGCCATTCTTAAGTTCTTTTACACATCTTACATCTTCAAGCTTGGCAACCTGCTTTTCTATCTGTTCAAGAATATGGTCATCACCCCTGACCACCACTGTCATGCGTGAAAATGCAGGATTTTCTGTTTCACCAACTGTAAGGCTGTCTATATTATACCCACGCCTGCTGAAAAGCCCGGCTATGCGGCTAAGAACTCCAGATGTATTGTCCACCAGGATTGATAAAACTTTTTTCCTCATATTACTTCCCTGCTCTTTCTGTTTCCACAATATACAAAAACTACATGCATATAATGCCCTGCCATGCTGTTTTAAGTTAAATTTTAACAATATGGTGCCAGTTTGTCAAGGAAAGCCTCTATTATTAACACTAAAACTTCCTGTTGTATATTTCCGGTTTTTAAGTACACGGTAATAAACCCTGCCTCCAGAATACATTATCTGGGAAAGGTAATAAGAAGAATTATAATAATTGCCAGCACGCCATACAGGATCTTGTTTTTCTTTTTTCCTGTCATACATATAAATACTGTTGCCAGCTATAAAGTAATATTTATTGCCATTAAAGCGTACAAATGCCCTTCCAGTTACATTTAATAAAACTTTACCTGTACCAGATGCCAGCCTTTTCCTTTCAGTAATGCCTTTATCCCCCATATAAAGCCATCTGCCATTCTGGTAATAAAAGCTGCCTGATACATCTTTCCAGTACATTTTATCATATTTAACAGAAGATGCCTGCTTTGCACTAAAACCATAATGGCCCCCTGCCTTAAAACTGCTTGTGCTTCCAAGAAAGTAATTGTGCATTACACACCCATACTGGTCATTGCCTGAATATGTATCAACTGGGTCGTCCCATGTAACATCAACATTATACCACGCATTGTCAATCCTCACAAGATTCCACATATGTCCCATTTCTTCTGATACAATATAACGTACATTAATTCCTGCTTTTTTAAGAAGTATGCCATATGCAACAGAATATCCCTGGCAGTTTGCCTTATTGTCAATAAAAACACCCGCTTCATTTACCCTGTTTTTATCAGAACGGCTGTTAGTATATGAAGTATTATATATAATATAATCATGTAACACCATTGCTTTTTCAACATCAGACATGCCATCATTAATATTTTTTAATGCTTTATTAACAGCAGCATTAATTTTTCTTCTGGTTTCTTTTATCTTATCCGTATCCACAGAGCCATCTGTCTTAGTATATTCTTTTGAATATGAAAGTATAATTTTTTTAACCAGTGATGTGACCGGCATAATTTCTTTAGTATATTCCTGTCCTGCATAAAACAGGTATGGTGTTTCATTAACAACCTCTGTCATAACCTGTTTTAACAAATCCCCGTCAGTTTTTTCATAAATATTGTATTTCTCAAGGTTTACAACATTCTGGTAATTTTTATATGCTGTTATAATACTGCTTTTAATCTCTGCAAAGTCTTTTCTTGTTGCTGCACTGGCACTGTTATAATTTGCAATTATAAATATTATTAAAGAAACCCCATATAAAATTTTTTTAATATTTCCCATTGCAGCACCTCCTTAGTATAATAAATCAATCTTTTGTAGCTTTCTGGTTATTTATAGCCAGATAATATATAAATATATACAATTCATAAAATATTATCTGCTAGCCAGTTATTTATAATATTTTGTTTTTTTATATTCTATCCCTCTGCTACTCCCGCAAGATAGTTTATAAACTGCTGTGCTGTACGTCCAGATATTCCGCCGTGGCTTAATTCCCATTTATTAGCCTCAAGACATAACTGTTCATATGGCAGTTTTATTCCAGGGTGTTTTTTGGCAAGTTCTTTTACAATATTAAAATATTCCTGCTGTGATGGCTTGTAGAAACCTATTGATACCCCGAAACGTGCAGCAAGCGAAAGCTTTTCCTGCATTGTGTCTGAACGGTGCAGTTCATCTTGTGACATATCAGAACGGTCACTCCATGTTTCACGTATTAAATGCCTTCTGTTTGAAGTTGCATATATAAGTACATTTTCAGGTTTTGTTTCAAGCCCGCCTTCTATTACAGCCTTTAAATATTTATATTCTATTTCAAATTCTTCAAATGACAAATCGTCCATATAAATTATAAAACGGTAATTCCTGTTTTTAATCTCTGCAATTATGCGTGACAAATCTTTAAACTCATGTTTAAATACTTCTATCATGCGTAACCCCCGGCTGTAATACATATTTAAAACAGCCTTTATGCTTGTGGACTTCCCAGTGCCAGCATCACCAAATAAAAGCACATTATTAGCAGCTTTACCATTTAAAAATGCTTCTGTATTTTCAACAAGTTTTTTCTTTTG
The DNA here is from genome assembly GCA_910586555.1 of uncultured Lachnospiraceae bacterium. GTDB lineage: Bacteria > Bacillota > Clostridia > Lachnospirales > Lachnospiraceae > Butyribacter. Next base: position 11,036 of record CAJUJY010000052.1, on the reverse strand, counting down.
TGCTTCATATCCAATAATATCATCAAGCACCATATCCCCTGTTGATGTTATAGGGGCTAAAACTTCACCAGTATCTTTATTATATGAAACCCTGAAAGCCTTATTAAGCCCAAACTTCCCAACGCCATATTTTTTATAAAAGCCTGTCACAATATTATAAATCTGGCCTTCATCTGCGGCATTTTCTATAGCCACACTAAGTTCCTGGACTTTCCCGCTGACACTTTTATTGGATATATGCCCGCTTTTTACAACTGCTTTATAATCAAGTATTACACTAAAACAATTTATTCCAAGCTTATTTTCAATTTCAAAAAAATCATAATCAAAAAGCTGTTTAAATATTAAAAAATCACTTTTTGCAAATATATTTACTGTCCCCTCATTAGCACCTGTTTTTTCCGAAACAAGAGTAAAAGGATTTTCACTCATTGCTAATATAAATGCTAGATAATTATGCCATAAATTTTTGTCAAAACCGTAGCAGGTTGCAATATCTAAAAGGCGGTTTATTTCAATATAAATTTCCGTTATAAGGTTTTCTTTAATATACCCGCCTGTATAAAACTGCTGGCAGATATCTGCAAGCCTGAATAATATGCTGTCCTCACCAGCATTTCTGTAAATTACTAACTTTGAAACCAAGCGGTACATTGCCATTCCTCCATTCCTGTCCAAAATAGTTACACAAATCACATAATTTGCAACAACTTAACAATTTTATAAATTGAAATAATGTAGTCACAATCCCACTGGTTTTAGACAATGGGTAGTTCACATTTGTCATTACCGTCCAATAATATATAATATTCCTTTATTGAGATTTTCTAATATATCTTCCATAAGAAATTCTATACTTATTTCATCACGGTACACTTCCTGGACAGTCCTAATCCAAACTTGTATTATATCTATAACTTCATACAATTCCATTTCTATTCAAATATTAACAGGCGGCTTTGACGCCATAGATGTTCTTGGCGGTGCGGACGCAACGCACCGTCATTTAGAACATTTTTTCATACTCTTCCTTCTCTGTGAAAAATGCTGGTTTTGCATTTTTCCTATATGAATAGGCGGCTTTGACGCCGTAGATGTTCTTGGCGGTGCGGACGCAACGCACCGTCATTTAGAACAT
>CAJUJY010000052.1:0-9798 GCA_910586555.1 uncultured Lachnospiraceae bacterium | reverse complement strand
TGACGCCGTAGATGTTCTTGGCGGTGCGGACGCAACGCACCGTCATTTAGAACATTTTTTCATACTCTTCCTTCTCTGTGAAAAATGCTGGTTTTGCATTTTTCCTATATGAATAGGCGGCTTTGACGCCGTAGATGTTCTTGGCGGTGCGGACGCAACGCACCGTCATTTAGAACATCTTTTCATATTACATACGTTCTGGTGCTTCAAGCCCTAAAAGCCCTGTTGCTGTTACAAGTACATCACCCACGAGCCTGCTAAGTTTAATGTATGAATTGCGTATTTTTGCATCTTCATTATTTACAATTCTGTTTTCATGGTAAAACTTATTAAATGCATCTGAAAGTTCATATATAAACTGGCATATTTTATGTGGCGCAAGTTCTTCATATGCAGAATAAACTGTATCCTGCCATTTGCAAAGTGAAAGCATTACATCTGTTTCACTCTGGCTATGGGAAGGTTCCAATGGCGCATCTTCATCTATAACAATTTCTTTCTCTTTAACTTTTGCAAGAAGTGATTTTACCCGTACTATTGTATAGAAGATATATGGCCCTGTATTGCCCTCAAATGATGTAAAACGCTCCATATCAAATATATAATCTTTAGACGCCTGGTTGCTTAAATCACCGTATTTAATTGCAGCAAGGGCAACTTTAGCAGCAACATCTTTAATTTCATTCTCTTCCATTTCACGTTCCTGCATTTTTTCAAGTACTTTTTCCTCAACTTCATCAAGAAGATTTTCAAGACGTGGCACACCGCCGTCACGTGTTTTAAAAGGCTTGCCATCCTTGCTGTTAATTGTCCCGTTGCCTATAAATATAAGGTCTGCATCACTCCCTATTATCTTTGTCTTTCTTGCACAGCGGAATACCTGTTCAAAATAAAGTGACTGCCTTTTGTCAACAACATAAATAATCTTTGACGGGTCAAAAAGTTTTTTACGTTCTACAATAGTAGCAAGGTCTGTTGTATTATAAAGGGTTGCCCCATTTGACTTAAGTATCATACACGGCGGCACTTCTTTTGTATCTGTTTCTTCCTTAACATCAACAACTAGCGCACCATCATCTATATGTGCATAACCGCCTTCCTTCATATCCTTTACCATATCCGGGATATATGGCTGTGCATCAGATTCTTTTTTCCATAGGTCGAATTCCACATTAAGCCTTGTATAAACTTTTTTCAAATCCTCTACAGACACATTTATAATATGCTGCCACAATGCCAGGTAACCTTTTCTTCCTGACTGTAACTGTGCAACTGCTTCTTGTGCCTCTTCTTTGTACTCTGGGTGCTCTTTTGAATACTGGCTTGCATATGGGTATATTTCTTCCAGTTCACTTACTGTAAACGGTGCATCTTCTGGATATTCCCCTTCAAAACTTTCATCAAAATATGGAAGCTGCGGGCTGCGGCGTTTTATCTCTGTAATAATAAGACCTATAGGAAGCCCCCAGTCGCCAAGATGTGCGTCACCAATTACATTATGCCCAAGATACCTGGCAGTAAGTTTAATGCTTTCACCAATAACAGCCGGACGCAAATGCCCTACATGTAAAGGTTTTGCAACGTTAGCACCGCCATAGTCAATAACTATGGTTTGTGGCTTGTCTGTCTTTTCACAGCCAAAAGTTTTACTTGCTGCCATTTTATCTATATATCCTGAAAGGAAACTATCACTTAATGTTATATTTATAAAACCTGGTTTTATTGCTGAAATTTCTTTAAAATCTTTGCTGTCTTTTAAAATCCCCACAATCTCTTCTGCCATCTGTATTGGCGCTTTATGGTATTCCTTAGCAGCAGCAAGTGCACCATTACACTGGTACTGGCATAAGTCAGGACGGTTTGACAGTGCAGCTTTTGCATACTTTTCACTATATCCTGCCTTCTTAAATGCTTCACATAATTTTTCCTGTATTAAACTGGTTATTGTTTTCATTTATAATCTCCTTGTAACTTTAATTATTGTATTATTTATTTATAACCGCCGCAAATCTTGCCAGTATAGAACATGTATACTAGCTGGCGCAAATAAACCCGCAATTTAACCTCATTAAGTAAGCCCTTTAAAATTCACGCTTCTTAAGCGGTGGGTTTAAAACTTATTAATACAAACTGTCCACAATATCAAAATAACCTTCAAATGTTTTATTACAGCATAAAGGGTCCTCTATCTCTATGCCTCCTGCTGCCATGCCTGTAATTGTAAATGCCATTGCCGCCCTGTGGTCATTATAAGTTTTTATTCTTGCAGGCTCTGGCTTTCCTGGGTAAATTTTAACACCATCTTCAAATTCATCACACTTTATGCCCATGCGTCCAAGTTCATTGACAATAACTTTAATCCTGTCTGACTCCTGTTCCCTTATATGCTTTACTCCTCTTATAGTTACAGGTGTTTCTGCAAACGGGGCTATTGCAGCAAGTGTAAGTGCCTGGTCTGAAAAACCAGCCATATTAATATCTATGCCCTTAAGTTTTCTGTCTTCTGGTGCATACAGCTTTAATTCACCATTACTGTCCCACTCTTTGCGGCAGCCCATTTCTTCTAATACATCTATAAATTCCATATCACCCTGCAAGCTGTCTTTCCTTATATGCCTTACAACTGCTGTGCCGCCCGTAACTGCTGCCATTGCATAGAAATAACATGCTGCTGAAACATCAGGCTCTACCTGGTATTCTTCTATATTATAAGAGCCCTCAAAAACCTTATAACAGTTCTTGCCATACCTTTCCACACCTGCATATCCAAACTGCTTCATCATCTGTTCTGTAATCCTTACATATGGCATTACGTCCTTTTTACCTGTAAGCTGGATTGTTAATGAATTTAATAAAACTGGTGCTGTCATAAGAAGCGCACTAAGAAACTGGCTGCTTCTATCGGCATTTAACTCTATATTCCTGTCCGGCACTATAATATCCTGCCTTATGGCATCTATGTTATTCCTGTTATAAGGGTTTCTAATACCTATAATTTTTACTGGAAAATGATATCTGCTTCCAAGCCATTTAAATTCTGTCCCTAATTCTTCAAGGGCTTCTAAAAGTTCACTTATTGGCCTTTTTTGCATCTGTTCTGAACAAGTAATTGTATAACTGCCATCACTTGTTGCAGCAAATGCAGTTAAAAACCTTGCTGCTGTACCAGCACTTCCAACATATACCACCGCTTCCTTTAATGGTATCTTCCCAGACATTCCTTCAATCTTTACAGTACAAGAATCTTTGTCCGTTTCTGTTTTAAACCCAAGTGCTTTAATGGCTTCAAGGAAATTATAAGAATCTTCACTAAACTGCACACCTTTAAGAGTTGTCCTGCCATTGCCCATAGCAGCAAGCAAAAGTGCCCTGTTAGTAATGCTTTTAGAACCAGGAACTTCTACATTTATATTAACAGGCCCTGTTAGTTTCCTTGTTTTATATATATCCATTTATAAAAATAACCGCCTTTCAGTTAAAGTAATATAATGTATAAGTATAAGCCCAGGCAGTACATTTGTCAAAACAAAATATACACTGCCTTTTATTTATAACACACAAAAAAAGCACCAGGAACAGGGAAGGTACTAGATAAAAAACAAGAATTTTACCATTGGGAAATAAAGTCTAATATTTTCATAAGTGAATCCATCCGGGCTTCCCGCCCTGGTTTCTTATTTTTCCACCTGTCACCTTTAAAAAAATTTGCTAGCCGTAAATCCATTGGAACAAACAAATGTCCACCATAATCATAACTCAAATGTTGGCAGAAGTATGGAAAATTATGTTCCTGTAACCGTTTCATTATCTGTTCCGCTGCAAGTTCTGATGGCCACATGGTATCCATTTTAGAGGAAATTAGCAGAACAGGACCGGTGATTTTCTCAACCTGGATAACTGCGGCAGGGTCTGGGTTCTGCACAAGAGGCAGGTAAAGGTCATACATAGTTAATTCCCCCGCCCGGATACTTTTCCACAACACATGTCGGAGAGGAAATTTCTCTAGCCCGTAAGAAGTATAAGGAACTTCTTTTCCATGAAAGCTCCAACTGCTCCCAGGTGCAATAGAAATACCTTTTTCCATAGTAAAACCTTGGCATACAGTATTCATAGGGGCAACCGCAACCACCGCATTAACAAGTCCTGGAAGAAAGCTTCCTGCTGCCAGTGCCAGTTCTGCCCCTTTGGATATGCCCCACAGCCCTGCTTTTTCATATCCCATACCATGCAGACGTTCTGCTGCCTCCTCCAGAAAATCAACAGGAATATGATAAAATTGTTTTGGCAGTCCTTCTTCCATCACATAGGCCAAAGCCAGAACGGAAAGTCCGTGTGACTGGAAAACTCCTGCCAGCCTCCGGGACAGTTCAAATTTTCCATCGCTGCCACTAAAACAAATTAATACTTTCCCCGGATAATTGTCCTTTACTGGAAGAAATAGTTCACCATGAAATCCATCTGTTTTAACACGGTAAACATTATTTTCTGCTTTAAACATAAACTTTTGTTCCTTTTCTCATATTTCAATTTATTGTTTCCCATTATACCACAATTCCAGAACCATGGAAACAGGTAGTTTTGCTGGCTGGTTTCCTGGTCTTGTAAACTGTAATTTTCATTGGTTATAATAACAAAAAGCAAGGCATATAGAAACAGAAAATCTATATGCCTTGCTTTTTGTTATAAGATAAAAAATATATGTGTAAATATCCAGACAGTTATAACTTGCAAAAATAAAGCCTGTATATTAATTATGGTATTGTGAAACAGTAATGCTGCCATCTTTGTTATGCTTTAATACTGTATAGATGTTATTTTCACCATCACTTGCTTCGCTAATTGCTTTTGTCCCATATTCATCTTTGTCAAAATACTCTTTAATTGAAATAGACATCTCCCCTATTATTAAGCCTTTCCACTCTGTTCCTGGATTGTATGTTATTATTTCATTAAACTGCTCTGCCGGATATTTTTTTACAGAACTTTTTATTAAAACACCATCCTTTTTTATTTTATTCCAGTCCCATTCATCTTCTTCTGGTAATGAAGCTTCTTCTTGCGGGTTTTTATTATCCTTATTATTTTCATTCCTTGTATCTTCTTTACCGCTGTTTCCAGAATACCATTTGGCAAGCAGTTCTTCTGCCTTTTTTTCATCAGCCTTTGACTGGTCAAGTGGCAGTTTAAAAAGTGCATTTATACCTTTATAACTTTCATTACGTGTAATTTCACCTGTTGTTTTATTAAAGTTATAAGCCTTTCTGTCATAAAATGTATCACCAAGGACACCAAGATATACACCCCTGCCAGCAAATGCTTCTATATTATCATGGTCTACAAGACGGTATTCAACACCATCTTTAACAAATGATGAACAACCTCCATCCATATAATAAATATTTAAAAAGGCAGGGTCTTCACCTTTAATAAAAGGGCTTGCCAGAAAGTTGTTTTCATAATCTTTATCTGATGTATCTGGCATAGGTGAACCATCCTTTTTTTCAATGGAAATAACAGAATATGTCCTGTCTGTAAGAAACTGTCCATTATCTTCAATAAGATAATCACTAATTTTATCACCTGAAACAGTTCCCATTAATGTAATTTTATAATCCCCGTATTCCTGGCTTTCATTAATATTAACTGCCCCTTTTTCCCTAAATGTATCTGCAAGTTTTTTATTACCAGTTTCTTCCGCTGCCTGGTCTGTAGAAAGATATTTCCACGCCCCGTATGCGGTAAGGCTTCCTGTTGCTAAAACAGCCGTTGCTAAGGCCGCTATAACTGGTATAGTTTTAAAAAATGGTTTTCTCATATTATTGCCCTCCACTGCTTTTCTTAAAATCTCCTGGTTAAGCTTTACATCTGGTTTTTCTGACGGAGTAAGGGCTTCTTTTAATAAGCTGTCTATTTTAGTATCCATAATAATCATGCCTTTCCATTGCCCGCAGACAGGTCTATTTTTTATTCTTCTGCAAGCTGTTTTTTTAAAATTTCCCTTGCCTTATATAACCTGCTTTTAACAGTTCCTTTTGGAAGTTTTAATATCTTTGCTACATCAGCTATTTGCAGCCCTTCCATATAATAAAGGTATACGGGCATCCGGTACTTGTCACCAAGCCCCTTTACTGCCTGCCTTAACTGCTTTAGCTGTTCTTTCTTTAATACTTCATCTTCCAAAGAATAGGTACTACAAGTTTCTGCTGCTTCTTCTTTCCCATCTTCAAGGTATACAATTCCTGCTATTCTGTCCCGCCATGCATATTTTCTCTTTTGGTTTTTCCATAGTCTTATAGTTATAGATAAAAGATAGCTTTTAGGATTATTTTCTGCTTCTATACCTTTAATAAGTTCCATTGCTTTAAGAAAAGTATCCTGGTACAGCTCTTCCGCTTCCTGCCTGCTATATGCCAGATGCAAGCAAAATGCATAAATATCCTTTCCATACATTCCAATGCATTTTTCCAGTTCTGTTATGTTCATTATTTCCCTCCGGTATATGACGTCATTTCCTTTGGATTACCCTTACACTTTTACATTGTCATAACTTTAAGTATGGTTCACAAAAAATATAAAAAATTAAAACAGCATATTTAAAAACTGTCATAAATAGTTCTTAAATATGCCATGGATAAGAGGGTACAGATATACGCTTCCATATTTTTTCAAGCCAGTTATGGACTGCATTATAATTTTTTCTATTATATTCTTTTAAAAGTGCATTACCAGCCCATATAATATCTACACTCCAGAATGTATTAATAATTGTATATAAATATGGAAAAAGTTCCTTCTGTATATTTGTAAACGGGCGTTCTTTCTGGTATCCCTTTAAAAATGCTTTTAATATTCCAATATTTTTTCCTATATAATTATCTGGGTAGTCCATAAGCCTGCACTCAAAAACTGCCTGCATTACTGCATTACAGAACAAATTATTATCACCACACCTGTTAAAATCAAATATTCCCAAAGTTCCATCTGCGCCATGGTATAAATTGCAGTTGCTTATATCCCCTTGTACCGCATAGCATGGCCCATCCTGGATTTTTGACAGCATTCCCATATATTCATTATACTTTGCAGTTATTTTATGGTGTAAACCAAGGCTTTTACCTTGTAAACCAGCAGATATAGAACTAAAAGCCCTAAATGAAAACAATTCATTTGCAGTAAATGGATTAAATAAAACATTGTTTTTAATATGGCAGTTATATTTTTCAGATATATTATGTGTTTTTGCCAGAAGCTTTCCAGTTTTTTCTGCTGTTTCTTTATCTACATATTGTACTTCACCATTAACAAATTCTTCAATAGTTACAATAACATCCTGCCCGTTTATATTATACCATCTGGCAAACCTTCCATTTGTTTTATACTGCACCGGGCAGGATATGCCATTTAACCTTAATAATTCCTCAAACTGGCACTGTTTTTGAACTAAATCCAGTGATACACCTGTTTCATTTTTAAACCTGGCAACAACAGCAAAGTTATCTTTAAATAATATTTTACTAATAAGACGGACTGGCTGTACTTCCTGGCAGCCTTCTTCATTATTGCAGCATTGCAGGGTAGTAACAGAATATGCTTTATTAAAAATGCCAAAATCTTTAAGTATATAACCAATATCTTCCAAAGAAACAATAAACAAACCCCCACCCCCGTTATTTATAATTTATTCTTGTGGATTTATATATTTTTTAAGTTTAGGCTGCTTAAAAATCCCTGCTGTTTCTATATCTGCATTATATTTTAATTTATAAGAAGATTCACCATTACTAATTGCTTTTGTAATATCTGCAATTTCTTTTTCAATGTCCTGAAGCGTTTCGTACCAGCCAAGCATTACTTTATGGCTGCCCCAGAATGACACACTGTCTGTTCCGTATAATATATAGTGTGGCTCATCTTTCCGTGCTGCAAAGATTTTACTATACTCTGCCCTGCAATACGCACCAACACTCTTGTTATCATACGAAGATATAAAAATCCTGCCTGGCTGCTGCTTTACAAAAGCTGTCCCGTTTCCTTTGCTTTCTTCTTTGTTTTCTTCATCTTTTAAAAGATAATCAATAGAACAGCCAAATATCCCGCTTATCTTTAAAAGCTTATCCGTTTCCGGGTATGCTGTACCATTTTCCCATTTGCTTACTGCCTGCCTTGATACCCCAAGCATATCTGCAAACTGCTCTTGTGTATAATTATTTTCCCTGCGTAACTTTGATAATTTAGCGCCTGTATCCATAACTGCTCCTCCATTCCAGATAATTTATATAACTTAAGAAGAATAATATATTTTTCGATTGTATAATACCACCACTTTGCGGTTTCCAAATGTAAACTACAGGTTGCAGCCAGGCGTATACCCGCAATCCGCATTTCAAGTAATCTTCGGTTTTAAGTAATAATAAGTATAACCTGCACTACTGCTTTTTACTGCACCCACTGCATCCTTTACACTTTCTGTCTTCTGTAATATCACGGCTGTAGTCAAACATGGAACTTATAGAACATACTGCCTGTGATGCTATCCCTTCACCCGTACCTGTAAACCCAAGGCCTTCCTCTGTTGTTGCCTTGACATTAACCTGGTTTTTGTCCAGTCCAAGTATTCCTGCAATATTTTCACACATTTTATCTATATAGCTGCTTAGTTTAGGCTTTTGTGCAATTATTACAGCATCAATATTTTCTATAATATAACACTGGTCTTCTAACATATTTCCTACATATCCAAGCAGTTTAAGGCTTGATATGCCTTTATACCTGTTATCAGTATCTGGAAAATGCTTTCCTATATCACCAAGTGCTGCTGCCCCAAGAAGCGCATCCATAATTGCATGTAATAATACATCCGCATCTGAATGGCCAAGCAGCCCTTTTTCATATGGTATATCTACACCTCCAAGAACCAGTTTCCTTCCTTCTTCCAGCCTGTGTACATCATAACCAGTACCTGCTCTCATAAAAAAACACCATGCCTTTCCAGTACCCACAGACTCCTTGCCGCAGGCATAAATTTTCCTGTCTTTAAAAACAACGGATGCCAGGCTTCGCCAGTCATCCTTATGTTAAATTAAAAACCCGGCAATGCACTTACCGGGTTATGTAGTAGCGGGAAAGGGATTTGAACCCTTGACACCACGGGTATGAACCGTGTGCTCTAGCCAACTGAGCTATCCCGCCATATTTAATTAATTACAGCTCCTGCTGTAATGGGACCTACAGGGCTCGAACCTGTGACCCTCTGCTTGTAAGGCAGATGCTCTCCCAGCTGAGCTAAGATCCCAAAAAAATAATGTATAATATAGTCTGGTATATTTACATGACTTGTTGTTTCAATCCATTTGTGGCAGCCAGAAGTAAGACAATTTCATGGATTGCTTCATGGCAACAAGGAATACCGCTTACACTCTGCCTGCTATTGCCATTAAAATTATTACCACTTGCTAAATATACCAGATATATTCAAATATGTCAAGCATATTTTTAAAAATTATCACGTCTGTTTCATAAACTTTTAATTATGTATAAATATATGTATAAATAAAAGATAATTTATAGTTATCCTGCGTTGGGTTTTTATATGTTTTTGCATATATTATAGATTTTGTACATGCAGCAGTTTTATATATTTTCTGTAGCAGGCACGTTTCCACTACGATAGGCGCACAACACTATATATAGTGTTAGCAGTGCATAGGGTCTGTGAAACTACCAGACCCAGGCACTGGCGGCGTTATAGTGCCTTTTACAGAAAATATATAAAACTGTCTGCATGTTACTACGTTCCGT
>CAJUJY010000051.1 GCA_910586555.1 uncultured Lachnospiraceae bacterium | reverse complement strand
TCCATGCCTTCATTATATCTTATCTTTAACTTTTTGAAAATTGATTTCCGTGTACGTACAAACACGCCTGTTTTATAAATTTTTAAGTACTTCTAAAATCCTGTTGCCGTTTAACAGGCAGCCAGACATACTAATTTTATAAGCTTTTTTCCTGGGCTGTGATAAAATATATTTTTTATGTGTCATTAATTCAGAGTTTTTTTAATAGAAGATTTATAAAGATATTAAGTGGGAACTTATTATTTATTTTATTAACAAGATAGGCAAGTTATGTATATTATATGCTGCTTTCCATATATTCTTCCATTCCCTTTTATTTTTAAGCAGGTTTATCATATTATAACATCCCTGCCTGATTTCACCTGCTGCTTTCTTAAAGCCTGCACCACACTTGTTATTCCAGCCATATTTTTTAATAACTGCATTAATTGATTTAAAATAAAAATCTTCTGTATTTTGTTCCAAAATAACTAACTGCTCCATAAAAAAACCTGGCTGGATTACTCCTTCTATTAAGTCTATACAACTTAAAATTATTTTTATATTATATTCTATATTTTTTAATGGGAAATTTTTTAGAAAAAAAGAGCTATTTATATACGCACCATGCCTGATATGCATAATTGATTCATAACACAATACACTTACAGCCTGGAGAGGGATATTTGTCCCATTTTCTGCAAAACACGAAGTATACAACAGTTTATTTCCATCTAACTGCCAGAAATTTTTTAATATAAATTTATCATTATTACATATTATAATAAAATCCATTTTTTCCATATCTGTACTATAATTTTCCATATACTGCACAAGTATTTCTGTACTGCCATAATTACAGGCAGTTCCGTAATCCTTTGCATTAACATAAAAAACTGCAACACTTTCACGCATCATGCCACTATCTCCATTACACATTTAAAACAGCGCTGGCTGTCACAAAAACCAGCCAGCATTAATAAAACAACTATAATTTCCAGTCCAGGATAATATAATAACAATAACTCTTAAATGTTGTCAATAATTGTCCTTAAAAATGGCATGGCTGTTTTATAAAGTTCCAGCCAGAAAACTCATGGTCTTTATACCATAAGATAAATGACATTATAATCATGTCCGTTTCATAAATTTTTAATTGTATGTAAACAAGGGATAATTTATAGTTATACTGCATTGGTTTTTTGTTTGTATATATAAAACCGTCTGCATGTTACTACGTTATATGGGAATTGAAAGTTTTCTTGCTTGTATTTTAATTTTTTAATAAAATTTTATGTTACATGTAAAAGGCATTTTTACACTGTCATTAAGCACTGTTACATGTGCAAGTGCAGCACAATGCCATTAAAACAGGTAGTAAATCCACAGGAAATATTTATATAAGCTGCCAAAGCGTATATTACCTGGCAAAGGCCAGATGTAATCCTAAAAGGCAACTGTACGGGGCCGCTGGCGTTTAAACCTGGTCTTCAATGTTTCTGTGAAATATTTGTTTCACAGAAACATTTAGGTTTCTATGCGCCGTTGCGTGAACCCGTCCAAGCGGAAGCGGGTTGCCTGTAGGATTACTTTGGAATTGCCAGGACATAACATTCTGGCCTCTTATTTAAAATAAACCGTGGATAACTATAAATTATCCAATTTACATATTTACTCCCTTATCTGCTCTGTTATGCTTTCTTTTTTACGCAGCCTGTAAACTATGCCTGGTACTAATGCTCCAAATGCAAGCAATACAGGACATGCTATAATTACTGGCAGAAGTGTAAATTTATATTGTATAAACCATATGCTTTTTGCTATAGATTTTAGTGCAAGAAGTGAAAATACTGTTCCTGCTGCCAGTGAAAATATAATTGAAAAGACTGCATAATAAATGCCTTCTGCCCTTAACATTCCTGCAAGCTGGCGTTTTGTCATTCCTATTGCTTCCATCATGGCAAATTCCCTTTTTCTTGTTGCTATGCTGGTTATAATTATATTTACAAAGTTCAGTATTCCAATAAGCCCTATCATTCCAGAAAGGCTTGTTCCAACTATAGTAATCATTCCAACTATTTCATTAAAGGAGCCTTCAAATGTTTTTCTTGATTCATATGACATTAATGGTTCCTCTTCTGATGTATAATTCTTAAGGAACTCTTCTATATTATCCTCCTGCCCTTCTTTTACATCAAAAAGAAAGCTCATTAAAAATTTATCTGAAAGGTTTTTCTTAAATTCATCTGCACTGGCATAATATGGAAAGTTACTGGTCATACGGCTTGTAAGGCTGTAAGAGTGCCCTTTTACCACTGAAATTATTTCATATTCTTTTATATTTTTATCATTGTATTTTAAAGTAACTTTATCCCCTGCATGGTGTTTTACAGAACTTTCTATTATGGAATTATCATCATCTACATCTACAGCATAAATAATATATTTCCCTGTCTGTAGTTTATCCCAGATTATATCTTTATCCTTTTCACCTTCTGTTACTGTCATTTTAGACAGGACAAAACGCTCTATTCCATGTAATCTGGCAATATATTCCCCTCCCTCATATCCAGCTAAAGGGAAAAATTCTTTCAGTTCCGGACTGTATTCTCCTGGCACACCATTTTTATCTCTTTCAATATTATCTGGAATTTCAAAACTTTCCACTGGCATAGTAACATTTTCACACATATAAATCCTTCCGCCTTCTTTAAAACCTTCCTGCTTTGTACATTCAGAAATAAAGCTTTCTGAAAGACCTTGTTCTTCAGCCTCTTTTTCATTATATGGATAGTAATGGTAATTCCAGAGTACTGCATTTCCAATAATACATTCACTTAAAATCATTTTGGACAGGAAGTTTTCCCTGTTTATGGAGTTTGTTATTGTATAAACACTGTTCATAAGTACGATTGTTAAAGAAAGTGAAAATATAACTATTATTGTCCTGCCCTTGCTTCTTCCAAGGTTTGAAAATGCCATACGTGTAATTTTGCCACCATCAGTTGTTTTTTTAAGCTTTTTATTCTTTTTGCCATGTTCTGTATAACGGAGCGCCTCAACAGGTGAAACTTTTGCAGCAATCCTTCCTGGCTTCCATTCTGATATTAACACTGTTATTATTGTAAACAGTGCAGCACCTATAAATATCCACGGATTTAAAAAACCAGATATACTGATGTTTCTTTCTGTACCTGTTGTTCCTGTAAAAAATATTATAGGGAAAAAGAACTTCCCTGCAAAAAATCCTCCAAACAGCCCTAAAGGTATACCTGCAAAACACAGCCATAATGCCTGCATACGCAATATTCTTTTAATCTGGCGCCCTGTTGTCCCTATTGTCTTTAAAAGCCCATAATAACGTATATCATGTATAATTGAAATCTGGAAAATATTATAAATTATTAAATAACCTGCTACCATTACAAGGAGAAGAGCTGCCACAATGCCTATAGTTGTTAATGGGTCACTTTGCATGCCGCCAGACATATATGCCCAGTTTGCATTAGATTCTATATAATTATCTGATTCCCCGCTGGTAGAAAAACCGCTTTCTGTAATAACCTGGTCAAGTTTATCCTGTATATTCATTGAATTTGCAAATATAACCTGCATTGAAATTTTGCCTGTATTACTCAATACATCTTTCCTGCCTGCTTCCATTTCATCTGCATACTTTTCAATATATGCCTGTGGCATTATTGCAAAACCAACATTCATTGCTTCTGATGATGCTATTACCCCGCTTATTGTAAATGTGCGCTTTAATGGTTTACTCTGTTGTAATACCTGGATTTCTAATGTAACCTTGCTGCCTGCTTCTGGTTTTATGCCAAGAAGCTGTAATGACTTTTCGTCCATAAGTATTTCATCCGCTGCCTCTGGTGCTTTCCCTCCTATAATGTCTATAAACCAGTGCGGGTAAAATTCCTTATCAATATAATGCATTTCTACATGGCGTTTTAAAAATTCTTTATTATTAACTGAATGTGCCACTACAATATCCCTGCCACATTCTTTAATTAATGGGTGTTTCTTTAAAATATCATACTCATCTTGCGTAACATCTTTAATTGCCCCATGTGCATCACCGCCAGCCTGTAACATTGAGCTTCGTTCTGTCTGTATAATTATGCCAATGCCTATTGTAAATATTGCTGTAAAAAGGACTGCTGTAAGCACAATAGCAGCAACCGCAATAGTATTGCGTGTACGGTTTGCCTTAAAACTCTTAAGTGCCAGGCGTTTTACTGCCTTTTTGTTTTTTACCTTACGCATTAAAACCCACCTCCCCGTAGTTATTTACAATTTTCCCATCTTCAATGCGCACAATGTGGTCTGCCATCTGTGCAATTTCTTCATTATGTGTAATCATAACCATTGTCTGCCCAAAGCGTGCACATGTAACTTTTAAAAGCCCAAGTACATCCTGGCTTGTAACTGAATCAAGGTTCCCTGTAGGTTCATCAGCTAAAAGGATAGCAGGTTTTGATGCAAGTGCCCTTGCAATGGCCACCCTTTGCTGCTGGCCTCCTGAAAGCTGTGATGGAAGTGCATAAATTTTATCTTTCAGCCCAAGTGCCTGCACAACACTGTCTACAAAATTTTTATCTATTTTATTGCCATCAAGTTCTATTGGAAGCACAATATTTTCATAAACATTAAGTACAGGAACAAGATTAAAACTTTGGAAAACAAACCCTATTTTCCTTCTGCGGAAAACTGTAAGTGCCTCTTCCTTTAATGAAAAAATATCTTTACCATCTACAATTACAGTACCAGAAGTTGGACGGTCAAGCCCGCCTAACATATTTAAAAGTGTAGATTTCCCACTGCCAGAAGTGCCAATAATTGATACAAATTCCCCTCTTTCCACAGTAAAATCCACACCATCCAGTGCCTTAACACATACTTCACCCACACCATAGTATTTTTTTAAATTTTGTGTTTTTAAAATTTCCATAAATAAATCCCTCCTTAAACCAAAAATCTGCCTATGCATCTTTTGCATAAGCAGATTATAACAAACTATTCTTTCCACGGTCTTTCCCAAATCTTACAGATATGCAAGATTTAAACTTTAGTCAAGCGGATATTCGCAATCCGCTTCGCTACTTGCCCACTTACAAATCAACCTCATAGCTGCTATCGCAGCTTTTCAGTGGGAGCTTGTACTCCCACTGAAACAAGTAAGTCCCTACCCACCGCTTATGTTTTCGCAACATAGAAGCGGGAGGGACTTACTTGATGAGGTTAAAATGTACCCTTATTTTTGTTTTGGAAGGTACATGCTAAAACAGCTTCCTCCGTTTTTGCCAGAAGAGGCTTTAATATATCCCCTTTCTTTTTGTAGTATTATACGTGCCAGATACAGTCCTACGCCATTCCCCTCTTCATTTATTGCATTTGTCCCACGGTAAAAACGTTTAAAAACCTGTGCCCTTTCTTCTTCTGGTATGCCTGGCCCTTCATCTTCAACCATTATACAGGTAAACATTTCCTGTTCCCTTACTGAAATTGTAACTGTGCTGCCATCTGGTGAATATTTTACTGCATTGTCAAGCAGGTTGCCAAGGGCTTCATATGTCCAGCGTGTATCGTATAAAGCATATCCATTTCCTTTATAAATAATATTTATTGTAATATGTTTTATATCTGCCATTCCTTTTGCATATCTGGCAGAATCATTTATTAACTTTGAAACTGGTGCAATTTCTGGTTTTAATTTTATCATATCATTTTCAAGTCTTGAAATCTTAGAAAGTGCCTTTATCAGAAATTCCAGTTTTCTTGTATGTATAAGTATCTGCTGCACATAAGGCTGCATTTCCTGTGTACAGATTTCTTCAAGAAGCTGCGTATAAAGGCCTATATTAGCAATGGGTGTTTTTGTCTGGTGTGAAATATCTGTTACAAGGCTTTTAATGGTTTCCCTTTCTGCCTGTATTTTTTCTTTCTGGACTTCATTTATTATAATATACTGGCGGAATTTGCTTTCAAACCTTGAAAGTTCTGTTTCATCATAATCTGTTTCTATAAAAGAACCATTTATTGCATCTTCCAGCATTTTATCAAGCCTTGAAATTATTTTATCTGCCCTTGGCATTTTTATTCCTCCATATGTTTCCAGACATAGCCTGTTCCATAAACCGTAGAAACCGGGCAGTCCATGCCATTAACCATAAGTTTTTTGCGCAGCCTGCTTACTGTTACAGATAAAGCATTTTCATCAACATATTCCATATCACAGTCCCATATATTTTCTACAAGCATTTCACGTGTAAGTATCTGTCCCTTATGCATTAAAAGTAACTTAAGCAGTTTCTGTTCTGGCACACTAAGACCTATTTCCTGCCCGCCTGCCTTGAATTTAAAGTTGCCAAAATCAAAAAAATATCCTGCTTCTTTATAAACATACTCTGCCATACCAGGCTTTTTTATACGTTTCCAGATATTTTCTGTTCTTATGCGCAGTGCCATAAGGCTGAACGGCTTTGTAATATAGTCATCTGCCCCAAGCATAAGCCCTGTTACCTCGTCAGTTTCCATATCATTAGCTGTAATTACCAGTACTGGTATATCAGAAGATTTGCGGAGCATACGAAGGAAATCAAAGCCATTGCCATCTGGAAAATTAACATCTAAAAGTACCATATCAGGATTTTTTTCCTGGTATTTTTTCCATGCTTCTTTTAATGTATATGCTGTATCAAATATAAACTCTTCCCTTTGCAGAGCCAGGCATATTCCCTGGTTTAACCCCCTGTCATCTTCTACAACTAAAATCCTGTAAGCCATTATTATTCCCCATTCTTTACAATATATACATTAAACGTTAATTCCTGCCATTCCTACAGTCTGTATTAACTTATCCCATGCCTGCCTTATCCCTCCTGCCTGTTCATATGTTATCTTTTCTGGTTTTGCCTTTACTATACGCTTTTTTAATTCAGATATATCTGCTTTAAGTGCCGCACGCACATTTTTATCAAGTTTCTTACTAATACCGTGGTATGCCTGTTCTATTTTATACAGGTATGCTTCTGCATTATTTCTTATATCTATTGCTTCTTTGTGTAAAGCATCTTCTGATTCATACATTCTGGCTTCCATTTCAGCCCTTGCAATTTCTTCTTCTGTAAGGTTGGAACTGGAAGTTATTGTAATCTGCTGCTGCTTTCCTGTTCCCAAATCTTTAGCAGATACATTTACAATCCCGTTAGCATCAATATCAAAGCTTACCTCTATCTGCGGCACTCCTGCAAGTGCCCTTTTTATACCTGTAAGCTTAAAATTGCCAAGCAGTTTGTTATCCCTTGTAAATTTACGTTCACCCTGGAACACTTTTATATCCACAGAAGTCTGGAAATTGCCTGCTGTTGTAAATATCTGGCTCTGCCTTGTAGGGATTGGTGTATTCCTGCCTATAAGTTTTGTTGCAACTCCTCCTATTGTTTCTATTGAGAGTGAAAGTGGTGTAACGTCCATAAGAATAATATCATTAACAGGGCCTGGCATTATTTCATTGCTAAATTTACCCCCCTGTATACATGCACCTGCTGCAACACATTCATCAGGATTTAAATTCCTGCATGGCTCTTTTCCTGTTATATTCCTTACCATATCTTGTATTGCTGGCATTCTTACAGAACCCCCGGTAAGGATAACCTTGTCAATATCCTTTGCTGTAATGCCTGCCTGCCCAAGTGCATCAAATACAGGCTGTTCTGTCCGTTTAACAAGGTCTGCTGTAATGCTTTCAAATACAGCCCTTGTTATATTTATATCCATATGTTTTGCCCCACCTTTGCCATTCCAGAGGAATGGAAGGTTTACATTGGTTTCTGTTAATTGTGAAAGCTCTTTTTTAGCCTTTTCTGCTGCTTCATGCACACGCTGCAATGCAACAGCATCTTTTTCAATCTTAACCTTTTCTGTCCTTTTAAATTCTTTTATAAGATACTGTGTTATCCGTTCATCAAAATCGTCCCCGCCAAGATGGTTGTCACCTGATGTAGCAAGTACTTCTATAAGTTTATCACCTATTTCTATTACAGAAACATCAAATGTGCCACCGCCAAGGTCATATACAAGGATTTTCTGGCTTTCACCGTGGTCAAGCCCATATGCCAGCGCTGCGGATGTAGGCTCGTTAATAATTCTTTTTACATTTAAACCTGCAATCCTGCCGGCATCCCTTGTAGCCTGCCTTTGTGAATCATTAAAATATGCTGGCACGGTAATAACTGCATCTGTTACACTTTCCCCAAGGTAATTTTCTGCATCTTTTTTAAGTTTTTGTAATATAATTGCCGATATTTCCTGTGGGGAATATTTCTTCCCGTCAATATTAACATGGTAATCATTACCCATCTGCCTTTTAATTGAATATACCGTTCTCCCGGTATTAACTGCTGCCTGCCTCTTTGCAGGATCTCCTGCAAGCCTTTCACCATTATTAGTAAATGCAAC
Source organism: uncultured Lachnospiraceae bacterium (assembly GCA_910586555.1). GTDB lineage: Bacteria > Bacillota > Clostridia > Lachnospirales > Lachnospiraceae > Butyribacter. Next base: position 17,775 of record CAJUJY010000051.1, on the reverse strand, counting down.
TACAGATGGTGTTGTCCTGCTTCCTTCTGCATTTGTAATTATAACAGGATTTCCAGCCTCAAGGACTGCAACACAACTGTTAGTTGTACCTAAATCTATTCCTATAACCTTTCCCATATCTTTTCCCCGTCCTGAATGTAATTTACTGGTATATTATTATAAAACATGCCTGCCAGTGTCAATAATAGCAGGCAGCAAATAACGCAAAATGAAGCCAGGCTGTTTTAATATAGCCTGACTTCATTATTTTATACTTATATTGTTAATTTGTACATAAAATATATGTAAACTATTATAAATTTTTTGCGCAAAAGGCTCTGCCTGCTTCTATTTATGAAGCAGGTGTCTGCCTGTATTCCAGGCGCAGTTTATCAGTAAGGAGTGCCATAAATTCTGAATTGGTAGGCTTTCCCCTTCCAGCACATATTGTATTTCCAAATACTTCTTCTAATGTTTCCAGATTCCCCCTTCTCCACGCAACTTCTATTGCATGGCGTATTGTACGTTCTACACTGCTTGATGTAGTTTTATATTTTTTAGCTATAGCCGGATACAGGAATTTGGTAATGTAATGAAGCATATTTCTGTCATAAAATGCCATAATAATCCCTTCACGTATATACTGGTATCCCTTTATATGTGCAGGTATGCCTATTTCTAAAAGTATATTGGTAATATCCATTTCAAGATCCCCTGAATATGTATATCCTTTTTTAGTAATATTCTTATTACCAGGTTCTTTTATTTCTAAACCAGGCACAGAATAATCTTCTGTCCTTGTAGAAGAATTTGTGCCATACTTATTTTCTACCATCTGGTACATACGCTTTATAAGCATCTGTCCTGATACTGGTTTCATCATATAATAATCTGCACCGCTCTGTATTGCCTGCTCCACTAAATTTTCTTTGCGCAAAGCTGTTTCTACAATAAATATAGGACGGTTTTTCTGATTGCTGTTGTTTACCTCTTCCAGTATTCCAATACCATCAACTCCAGGAAGAATCATGTCCATAACGACAACATCTATCCTTTTTTGCTTAATTGTTTCTAATGCCTTGCTTCCATCACCTGTTGAAAGCACAACCTTCATACCCATGCCTTCCATAATCCTCTTTTTACTTTCGCGGTCTTGTACATTACTGTCTGCTATTACAACATGCAAATCAATATTTTCCATTTTGTCCTCTCTTTCTGCCTTTTTCTATGGCTTTTTTGACATAACTTTCAATTTATATTACATTTCTACATTATAGACATTAAAAAAATCTACAAATATCTTATAATTGGTTACGGACTTATTAATTATTGAATTGCTGTTGAATTGCATGAAATATTTTTGTTATTTTGTTGAAAGATACCTGTCTAAAAGTGCTGCCCTGTCTTCAGCCCAGCTATATTCCATCATATATTCACCAATATACCTGTCTGCCACATTCCTGTTTCCATTAAGCAGTTTATATAAATCACATTCAAACTTGCTGGTATCAAGGCTTCTTACACCTCTTGCTGTTATAAGCATGTCACCAATACCATTGTCATCAAGTTCTTTTTGTAATGTTTTACAAATTTTGCAGCAAAGATTCTGTGTTGAAACATCATTCGGCCTGTCCTCCCATAAAGTACCAATAATCTGGTCTGTTGTAACTGTGCCGCCCTGCCTGTCAACAAGCACTGCAAGAAGTTCTTTAGCTTTGGCACTTTTAAACATTACTGGCCTTTCATCGACAAATAAATCAAAATAACCAAATGTCCTTGCCACAACCCTTTTCTTATTTCTTTTTGACAAAAGCCTCGCTGATTCAACGGCATACCTTAAACTTTCTGTAGAATATGGTTTTACTATATATCCTGCTGCATCACACTTTATAGCTTCCATTGCATATTTTTCATCACCTGTTATAAATATAAGCATAATATTTGAGTTTTTGTCCCTTATCCTTGAACCAAGTTCCAGCCCGTCCATATCTTTGTCAAGCCCTATATCAAGCACAGCAAGGTCAATATCCCTTATGCCATCATATTCCAGTGCATCATTTCCATTATAAAATACACCTTCAATATCAATTTCATCTATTTCCTTTGCCTCATATTTAAATATTTCTACTGCTGCTTTTTCATCATCTACAATTATAGTTTTCATGCCTGCCCTCCAATCTACACCGGAATTTTAATTACAACCTTTGTTCCTTTTCCTGGCATACTCTCTACTAAAAGATTGCCTGCCGCCATGTTTTCTATGCGCATTGCAAGGCTAGTAAGATTTCCAATGCCTTTATTGCTGCTTTCTGGATATTTTCCCTGAGGATACCTTTCTTTATATCCTGCTATGCCAGTACCATTATCACATACTTCAACATAATGGTATAAATTATCCTGGTAACTATTTACCTTTACTGTTCCTTCTTCTTTTTTAGCTAGTATTCCATGGTGTATAGCATTTTCAACCAAAAAAATAACGCTCATGGATGGGAGCGTAAAATCTGTATCTTCTAAATTGTATTCTGTATGGACATAAGAAAACCTTGCCTTTTCCAGATTAATATAAGATTTCATATACCGTATCTCTTCGCTCAAAAATACCATTTCAAATCCATAAACAGCCCTTATGCGGTAGCGCATATAAGCGGCAATATCATCAATAAGGCCACATGCGCCAGGACTGCCTGTAATAACTGAATACTTTAATGTATTCAATGCGTTAAATATAAAATGACAGTTAATCTGTCCTGCTAAATCTGTGGTAATACCACTTTCCTCTAAATTATCCATATATACCCTGCCTTTCAATTACATTCATACCCTGGGTTATGGTACAAGCTGCAAAAACAAGCAAACCCATTTATGGAAAATGCTGTTTTTTTTATTATAGTTCCTCCTTTCAATGATATAGTTATGTATTACTAATACTATCTCTTTCATGCGTCATTGTCAACTACCTCCAGCACCTGTCAATTTGCCAATTTTCACTACAAAACCGCATTATACAACAATTACGCCATATATAACCATTTATTTTTCTAAAAATACCACTTATAAAAATACCCTTAAGCACCATTTATATATACACACCTTTGTCCAGGGCATAAAATGTTTTTATTATAATATGTCTTGCCGGTTATTATTAATTGGAGTATAATACAAAATATGAACTATAGCCGGGAAATAATAAATACAGGATGTGGAAAATATGGGTATATGCAGGACAGACCTTGTAGATAAACTTGCGGCAGATGGTACACTTAATAATTATGAAATGGCAGAACTTTTAAGGTACAGGACTACAGAAACCACAAGTTACATATTCCAGAAAGCACTGGAAACTAAAAAGAAATACTATGGCAATGAAATATTTATACGTGGCACTATTGAAATAAGCAATTATTGCAGAAACAACTGCTATTATTGCGGGTTGCAAAGGAATAATAAATTTATTCCAAGATTCAGGCTTGATGAAAATGATATTATGGGCTATTGCAGTGAAGGATATAAAAAGGGTGTAAGGACTTTTGTACTTATGAGTGGTGATGACTATTATTTTACTGGCAGTAAAATTGCAGAAATTATATCAATGATAAAATCAGCTTACCCAGAATGTGCAATAGAACTATGTCTTGGCGAAAGGCAGTCTTCTGTATACAGGCAATGGTTTGAGGCGGGTGCTTCAAGATATATTTTATGGCATGAAACTGCTAATTCTGCCCATTTTAAAAAGATACACCCTGCCGATATGTCCCTTCTTAAAAGAAAACAGGCACTCTGGGAACTTAAGGAAACCGGATACCAGGTTGGAAGCGGGTTTATGGTTGGTACACCTTTCCAGAATGTTACAGAGGTTGTGGAAGACCTTAAATTCCTAAAGGCACTTGATCCCCAGATTGTACATATATCCCCGTTCCTTCCTGTTGCACATACACGTTTTGAGAAAGAAAGGAGCGGCAATGGTGACATGGTTCTTTACCTTATGTCTATTGTAAGGCTGATGCTGCCAAGTGTACTTCTAACGGCTGACCCTTCACTTGAAAATGTTATGGCTGATGCAAGAAAGAAATCATTTGAGGCTGGCGCTAATGAAGTATTTGCAAGCCTGGCTACAGATGAAGTAAAAGACTATTTTAATGTATATAATAAAAGGCATACAAGAAAAAACTACAGTGGTGATGATGTATCAAGAATGGCTGGCAAAATAACAGAAAGCGGGAATATTGCAGCAGTTTCAAAAGGTGATTATATCGCACTTCCAAAGAAAGAGAAAGTATATGGACAATTCAATCGTGCTATGCGACCATGATTTATTATGGGATTTAAGTTTAAAACGTGAACTGGCAAGTGAAAATATATTTATAAGCCATGCTGACAGCGCGGAGGATATTAGTGATATTGGAAATATATTCCCATTTGTTACTACAGATATTATTGTCTGTTCTGTTGAAGAATTTTATAATTTTATTGAATATAAAAAAGAAAGAAAAACAGACAGCCTGCCAGCAAATGGCAAAGTTTCAATACTTGCAATAGCTGACAGTTATTCTGCCAGTGATGAATTTGCCGTTTTAAATATGGGCTGTTTTGATTACCAGTTAAGGACAGTACCAGTTAAAATAATTGCACAAAGGATACGTAACAGGCTTATTGATATATCACAGTGCAGACAGGTATATTTTAATAAAACATCGAAAAACATTTATACACAAGGACATCTTATAAAACTTACAAAGCGTGAAAAAGCATTACTTTGCATGCTTTTATGTAATAAAGGCACTCCTGTGCCTAAAGAAGTTATATTAAAACAAATCTGGGGAGAAAATTTTCATGGAAGCATACGGGTTATTGATACAATAATAAAACAGCTCCGCAAGAAACTTTCAGGGTATAATATACAGATAATTACACACTATGGATATGGAATATCTATAGAAACCTGGTAATAGCACTATAATCTAAAAAACACCACCAGCTTATAACTGGTGGTGTTTTTGTATTTGCCAGATACTGCATGGTAAAGTGCTGCCTAAAGCATTATTTCTTAACCTTTACTGTCTTAGCTGCACCCTTAGCCTTAACAATTTTCTTATATGCCTTTACTTTCTTCTTAGGCACTTTGAATGTTGCTTTCTTATTAATGCCCTTAAATGCATTGGCACCTGTCTTTTTAGCTGTAAGCTTCTTAGTTTTTACTATAATGCTCTTTAAGTTTTTGCAGCCTTTAAATGCAGCCTTGCCAATCTTGTTTACATTAGCACCGATTGTCACCTTTTTAAGCTTTTTGTTACCCTTAAATGCATTTTTTGCAATAGATGTAACCTTGTAATTCTTGCCGCTGATTTTAACCGTGCCAGGGATTACAACAGACTTTGCATTTTTCTTGCCTTTTGTGAACTGTACTGCCCTTGAACCAGACTTTACAGATGTCACTTTATACTTTGAGCTGTTTACAGTAACCTTCTTGCCAACCTTAACAGATGTCTTTGTGCCACCTGTATTTTTGTCATTATCTTTATCTCCGTTACCTGTGCTGCCTGGTGTCTTTGTTGCTTCTGGTGCCTTTGTAGGTGTAACACCGCTGCCGCTGCCGTCACCTGGTACTGCTGATGCTGTTGTGCCTGGTGTTGGTGATACAGAAGGTGTTGTACTTGGTGTGGCAGAAGGTGTTGCACTTGGTGCAGGTGTAGAAGAAGTATTAGGAACATAACCGCCAATTGGATAGCTGCCACCCGGTGTATTACCACCTGGTGTATTACCACCTGGTGTATTGCCGCCTGGTGTATCACTGCCATTCTGTGTATCCTCATAATAAAATACATATGTAGAGAATAACTTACTAGCAAATGATATCTTGCCATCTTTATATGTACACTCTATTTTTTCTGTCCTGCCATCATGAACCCTGATTACAAAATATTTTCTTGTATAACCCTCTGCTTCTTCTTTAAAGCCATCTCCAAAAATTCCAGTAGCTGTTATAGTAATTGTTATTTCATTAGTTAATTCATCTATTGTTGCACTTGCGACCTCGTTGCCATCTTTATCCCTGCATATAGCTGTTAATGTAATATTAAGTGCAACTGCTGTATTCTTTGCATTTGTATCAGAAGAAGTAATTGCATCTTTTCCTAACTTTTCTTCTTCTTTATTAATGCTTGAGCCTGTAACACTAAGGGAAATTCCTATAGTGCCGCCCTCTTTTAATGCCTTTGTAATAGCCTGCTGGCTTGCAATAGTTACTTTGTTATTAAGAGCTGTTATAATCTCTGCCTGTAATTTCTCTACCTCTGCTGTATTTAATGTTGCCCCGCCAGTATTAGCTTCTGTATTAGTTTCATCTTTAACATCTGGTTTCTTTGCCTCACCAGATATTGTTATTGTTGTATTACCTGTGAAACTAGTGACAGTTGCAGTATAAACATTATCTGTTAATATTTCAGTAACAGTTGCAGTTTCACTTACATTAACTTTAACTCCATTCTCTGAAAGATAACATCCTTTATCTGGAGTAACCTTTATTTCAAGTTTACTGTTGTTCTTAACCTTTTCTTTAGGATTAAATGTGCTGCCATCTAAAGAAAACTCTATTTTTGCATTAGTAACCTCACCACTACAGCTAACAGTATATCCATCTTCAGTAACCTGTTTATCTGTTGCTGTTCCTGATATTGCTATTTTATTATTTGTTTTTGTAACAGTAACCTCGCTAGAATAGCTTCCATCTGTTGCACCTTCTACTACAGCAGCATCTTCACCATTTACTTTAGGTGCTTCTGTAAATTCTCTTCCTCCATCTGGTATAATTGTAATATTAACCTTGCTATTCTCTTCTATTTTTATTGCGCCAGAACTAGTTGCCACTGTTTTATCACCACATACGGCCTTAAAAGTTGCATCTTCAAGGGTACTTTCAAATGTCACTTCAATTTCACTAGAAGGATTTACTTCTTCTCCATTTTCCATTACTATTGCAACTTCAATATCTGTATTCTGCTTAATATGATGGATATTAACAGCAGCTCCAGTAATTGTATCGCCATTTTTTGTTGGTTCTATTGAAACTTCAGCAAGCGAATCTTCTCCAACTGATGATGGTGATACAATACCTGTTTTTACAGAAATAATATTGTCACTGCTCTTCTTTTCCCTTACTACAACAGAAGCGTTTGTTGATGCTTCTCCATTTTTAGCTTTAATAGAGATACTGCCTAATGTTAATGCATTGCCACTTTTAACATATCCAGTATTGGTTCTAATTGCACTATCCGTAGCAACATTCGTAAACTTAAATTCATTTTTAGGAGCAATTATAACTGAAGCTGAAACTGCCCCTACAGCCCCACTGGTTACTACTTCTTTTGCTTCCAGGTATCCGGAGCTTTTCTCATCTACAGTTACATATATATTACTAGTATCATTAGTTGCTGCCTTAACAACTGGTGATACTGGTAACAGTGATATTACCATTGCCAGTGCCATAAAGAAACTAATCTTACGTTTTGTTTCTTTTGTCTGTTTAAAAAACTTCATAAAAAAACTTTCTCCCCTTTCTTTCCATAAATGCAATATCATTAACTATTGTTTATATATACCAATTGTAAAGCTGGAGCACCATGAAAACCTCAAAAGCGCAGGCAAAAGCGTTAAGGTTTATTTATAAAATAAAATGCAGTATCTTTTAAAATGGTATTCCATGCTTTACAACTGATAACGTAGTTTAGTACCCTTTTACATGTTGCTATGTAGTGTGTATTTAAAGGGCAGGTTTAACAAGGTTAAAAACCTGTTATAAGCCGTCAGGCTCTGTGCCAGGTTCCAGTTTCCATATACTGCAAACCCTTATAAAACCAGGGATTGGATTGTGTACTGGTTTACATATTTCGTGAAGATACCTGCTTCGCGAAAGTTTTTTATTATCCAGATCTGTATAAATAAACTATATAATAATATTTTTTACGACGCTGCTAGTGGTAAAAACCAGTCTTTTTTAAATTTTTTTTACTTAATTGAGGCTAAAATTGCATAAAAAACGGTTTATTAATATAATTTTTTATTATTTTGGTATCTGACGGCGTATTTGACGGCTTTAAAATAAAATCCCGAGGCATATTAACAATTTTTTTAAAAAATATTCTTTTTCCTATATTGACAAACCGCCATTTTAAGCATATAATCCAAGATACAGTCCGGATAGGCAGTCTTTCGCGAAGCAGGTATCTTCACGAAAGATTTTTTATTTTTCCATACCAATTCCATATTCCAGATTCTGTAAACTCTTGTTTTTAAAGGTCTTTCATGGTTATATGTTTCTTTCCTTTTAAAATATCCATAAATATTCCTGGTATTTCCTGACGGCTAAAAAACCGGATACCGTTTTGCTGCTTTAACAGCAGTCTTAATTATTTATTTATTAACTTAACTTTAAAATTATGGCAGGTATTCACTGTTCTGCACCTTATTTTTACTTATATTTTTACAACAAAAAAAGACACCTGGCAGCCAGATGTCTTAAAAAATATAAGTTAAATTGTATTATCAAGATTTTGCTAAACATTTAGTATTCTGTTATCCAGCCCGCATCTAAAGAAGCAGGCTTTATGCACAGTTATTGAAACTTCTGCCAGTTTTTACAATACTTCAAACTGTTTTATTATCCCCCTTATTGTAGTATACAGCCCAGGTTTTAGTTCTTCTAATGTTACTGGTGATTTATATATTATGGCACTGTGGCATGTAGCATTTACAAGTTCTACTATCATAAATATCATCAGTTCATTTTTTTCAAACCTGCGCCCGGATTTTTTTATAAGTTCTTCAAATATATCCATGCAGTTCATATTGTCTTTGCCAGCAATCCGGATATTTGAAAATACTGCCCAGCTTAAGTTTTTAGATATAAATTTAAGCAATGCCGGGTTTTCATTAAGCTGGTCTATAACATTGTCTGCTATAAATATAACACAGTCTTCTAATGTCTGGCAGCCGCTTTTTTCAAGTGCAGCATTTGCATTTTCAAAAAGATGGTTGCCCTGTTTTGTAATAAGTCTGTCCCTTATATCATACTTATCCTTAAAATACAGATAAAAAGTCCCTTTTGCAAGTTTTGCGCTGCTTACAATATCTGAAATTGAAGTATTGTTTATCCCTTTTTCTGTAAAAAGCTTAAATGCTGAACTAAGCAAAGCTTCCTGTTTTATCTTTTTATTTTCGTCTAATTTGCCCAAGCTTTATTCCTCTTATTCTGCCTTATTCCTCTTTGTCAGATGTTACTGCTGATGTTGACATTATAAATTTAACACTTCCATCCATGCCTTCTGGTATACCTGAAAAACTCTTATACTGTGCAGATGCATTTACAATCTTTTTAAGCCTGCTGTGGAGGCTGCTTCCTGAACCAACAATGTCATCAACTGTACCTGTCAGTTTATTTACGCCATCCCTTCTGAACTCTGACATTCCGTCTGCAAGTGTGTCTGCACCGTCTGCAAGCTTGCCTAATGCATCAGATACATCACCTGTTTTGCTTACAAGCTTTGTAACACCATCTACAAGCTTTCCTGTGCCATTTGCCATAGTTTTTATTCCATCACGTAATGTATTGCTCTTTGATATAAGTTTTTTGCTGTTTTTCTTGATTGTTCCTGTATTTTTTATAAGGGTATCTGCACCATCTGCAAGCTTTTTATTATTAGAAATTAATGTCTGCCCTGCGCTGTAAAGGGCACCTGTATTTTCATCAAGCTTCTTTATTCCTGCATCAAGCTGTGTATCATATGTTGAAACAAGTGTATTACCTGCCTCTTTAAGCTGCCCTATGCCATCTGTAAGGTTTCCTGTGCTGCCTGTAAGGGCACTTGCATCTGTCTTTGCTTCAATTTCAGCTAAACCATCTGATACGGCTGAAAGTCCGCCTGATACTTTGGCAAATCCTGCTGCCATGTCACTCCCGTTTCCTGTAGCTGCTTCTATGCCGCTGCCTGCCTGCTGTGCTGTACCTACATAATTAATAATTGCCATAATAGAAGCTTTCTCATCTTCCTCCTCTGCCTGTGCATAAAGTTTTTTAAGTTCTGCAATATATCCTTCTACTTCACTGTTATACTGTGTAATATTCTTTGCTGCATCATTAATGCTTTCCATTCCTGCCTCTAAACTGCCAATGCCTGCACTTAACTGCACTGTTGCATCTTTAAGCTGTGCTGCACCTGAATTAATTGCAGAGAAGCCTTTTATTATAGTAGAAATTGTGTCTGCGGAAAGAATCTGGTTTACGGTGGAAACATATGTGTTTAAACCTTTAGAAAACTGTGATGAACCACTGGCAAGTACTTTAGTTCCCTTAGTTTTAAGTTCACCTGTTTTATTTACAAGCTTCTTTGTATTTTTTGCATATTCCTTTGCGCTCTTTGCAAGTGTCTTTGTACCATCAACATATGTTATAACACCATCAAGAAGCTTTTCTGTGCCATCTGTATAAGCATTAACACCCTTTCTTAATTTTTCTGCACCTTTGTCAAGTGTCTTTGTACTGTCTTTTAATGTACCCATTGCTTCTGAATAGTCACCAAACTTATTATCAAGTTTAGTTAAATTACTTTCAATTTTACCTGAGCCATTAACAAGTTCCTTGGCAGCGTCTGATAATTCGTCCATTTTATCTGTAAGTTCATCAGTACCTTCTACTTTGTCAAGGTCTATGTCACTAAAAAGTTCTGATGTTGCAACGGTATAAGAAGACTTCAGTTCAAAATCTGTCACATCTGCTGTAATTTTTACTGTATCTGTTATTTTATCACTTAATTTGCCTAAGTCAACCGAAACATCATCCCCAAGTCCAAAATTATCAAGATCAAGGCTTTCTGAAAGTCCTGGCAAGCCATATGCAACTACTATATTATTGTCGCCTTCTGATATTACATTACCATTGTCGATAGAAATATTTTTAAACTTTTCTACAGGAAGTATCATGCCTGTTACCATAACAAATGGTGTATAAATGTCTGTCTTCCTGCCATCTATTTTTACAGTTTTCTTGGCGGAATTAGTATATTTTATATTAATTTCAAGCTTTCCACTTTTTCCTGCTATTTCATTTACATTCACATCGTTGCCATCAAGTTTATATGAAAGTTCAATTCCTACAGGACTTTTTTTATCTGTTTTGCCCTGGTAATATATATCTTCATTTGCCGTATTCCATGTAAGTTCCTCGCCATTCTGGGTAAATTCCTCATCACCTTTTGTATTTGAAATATCACTAAGGCCTGAAATATCCTTTAATCTGGAATTAGTCCCTGAATTTTTAAGCCAGTCGGATACTACTGTATCTGTAGGGTTGCCATTGGCATCTAATGTCTGGTAAACTGTTTCCTGCTTTGAAGTTTCTGGTGAATCAAGCCCTGGTTTAGAAGAAGCCTTTATTTCCTCTGAAACCTTTTCTATCTGTTTTGCCACAGCCCTGTTTGTAAATATAAACATATGTGAAGCATAATCAATACTTCCAACAAGAAGCCCTGCTGCCAGAAGCCCGCTTACACCAGTAACAATAACTTTCTTAAAATTTTTTTTCATAATAATCCACATGCCTTTCTCTGTTTATTTTAATTATTTCCATTATTTGCCTTATTTTGCACTTTATTCACTTAACTTTATATAATGCTTTTAACTTGACACTGATTTTCCATTTACTACAGGAATTTCATTATCTTTCCTGTGCGGAACTTTTGCCTTTACCATATCAAGTGATGTCCTTGCTATTACCCCGTCAAATATCCAGAGCATTGCCGGAAGTATAACTATAACAACCACCATGCTTATTACTGCACCTCTTGAAAGCAGTGTACATATTGAACTTATCATGTCAATTTCTGAATATGCTGAAACACCAAATGTTGCAGCGAAGAAGCAGAAGCCACTTGTAAGTATTGATTTTATTGAAGTTTTATGTGCTATTTCTATAGCTTCCCTTTTACTGCATGCATTTACTGTACGCTCTTTATGGTACCTGTTTGTCATAAGTATTGCATAGTCAACTGTTGCCCCAAGCTGTATTGTGCCTATAACTATGCTTGCCACAAACGGAAGCGGCGTATCTGCATAGAATGGGACTGCCATATTGCAGGCTATTGCAAATTCAATTACTGCTACAAGTATTACAGGTATTGATATTGATTTAAATGTAAACATTATTATAAGAAAAATTGCTGCTATTGAAATATAATTTACATTCTTTAAGTCAATATCTGTAACATCTGACAAATCTTTCATAAGAGGTGCTTCACCTATTACCATTGCGTCCTTCTGGTATCCTTTTACTATTTTCTGCATGCTTGCAATCTGTGCATTTACTTCATCAGTTGCAGAAGCATAATCAGAACATACAAATTGTAATTCATAATTACCTGTCTTAAGTATTTCTTTAATATCATCTGGTATCATTGTTTCAGGGAAATTAGAGCCAATAAATGAATTAAGCCCTATAACCCATTTGACACCATCTACCTCTTCTATTTCCTTAACCATCTGGTTCTTTTCCTTGGCTGTAAGACCATCTTTTAAAAGTACCATATGGACATTGCTCATATCAAATTCTTCTTTAAGCCTGTCATTTGCCTCAGCACTTGGTATATCTTTTGGAAGTGATTTGTCAATATTATAATAAATCTCATAATTACTATTGCCATGCATTGCTGGTACAAGTATTATAAGGAATAATATAATTGCTGCCCATCTTCCTTTTATAATCCCATGTGAAAGTTTATCCAGTGACGGGATTAACTCTTTATGTGTTGTCTTTTCAATAGCTTTATCAAATGTAAGTATCATGGCCGGAAGCACTGTTACACAAGCTACAACACCAATTACAACACCTTTTGACATTACTATTCCTATATTAGTCCCAAGCTTGAATGTCATAAAGCAGAGTGCTAAAAATCCTGCAATAGTGGTTATGGAACTGCTTGATACTGATATAAATGTATTGCTTATTGCATGTGCCATAGCCCTTTTATTGTCGCCTGGATACCTTTTTTTATTGGCTTCGTAGCTTTCAAGCAGGAATATGGAATAATCCATTGTAACCGCAAGCTGTAAAACTGCTGCAAGTGCCTGTGTAATATATGAAATCTCCCCAAGGAATATATTGCTGCCAAGATTATAAACAACTGCCATTCCTATATTTAAAAGGAATATTACAGGTGTTAAAAATGAGTTCATAGTTATAAAAAGTACTAAAAGGCTTAAAAGCGAAGCTATAACTACATAAACTGGCATTTCCTTAAGGGCAAGGTCTTTAATATCTGTAACAACACCTGACATTCCGCTTGCAAATACATTTTTACCAACAGTATTCCTTATATCTGTTATGGCCTCCATTGTATCATCAGAAGATGTTGTATTATCAAACAGTGCAATCATCATTGTTGCATCACCATTGAAGAATGCTTCCTGTAACTTCTTTGGCATCATCTCTGTTGGAACTGAAATATCCAGAAAGTCGTCATACCATAAAACATCAGTTACATGGTTAATGCCTTCAATCTGTTTCTCTAAATCTGCTGCCTCTTTCATCGTCATGCCTTCTGCTATAACCATTGAGAAAGCACCCATTCCAAATTCATCAACAAGGATATCCTGCCCTTCTACAGTTTCAAGGGTAGCCGGCAGGTAACTTAACACATCATAATTAACACGTGTAGTTACATATCCGATTGCTGATGGTACTAATAAGATTACAGCAATTAATAATATAATGTTCTTATGTTTTGTAATCCATTTGCCTAAAGTAATCATGCCTTTATCCACCTTTCCTGGAATTTATAAATGACTGTTGGTCATTTCCTGTTAAGTAAGATAACACAAAAATGACTATTAGTCAATATTTTATTTATAAATAATCTATAAACTTAATTAAAATAAACCAGCCATCAGGGGTTTTATCCCTTAATGGCTGGTTTTCCTGCCGGCATATATATTAAACCTGGTTTATGGTATTTTATTATTCTGCAAGCATCATCATTATCTGGTTGCTTCTTGCGATAAATTCTGTCATTTCATCTGCTTTAAGTGGCTTGTTTGCTATTATTGCAAGGTCATAAAGCTGTTTACAGAATAAATCTGTGTGTTCTCCTTCTTTATTGTCAAGGATATATTGCACAAGCTTGTTAGATGAGTTAAGCACAAGTGTTTCACCACCACCAAACATATCATCTTCCATGCCTGCACCACCCATGCTGTACATTTTCATCATATCCTGCATACGCCTTGTTTCCTCTGGAAGTGTTACCATTGATGAAATATTTTCGTTTTTAAGCTTTTCAACTTTTACTTCAAGCTTTTCCTTGCCAAGTGCTTTTTTAAATATTTCACTTAATGTTTCTGTCTGTGCTTTTAATGTTTCTTCATCAGCTTCTTCTGTCATAGTTTCATTAAGCCCTGCATCAATACGCTGGAATTTAACCTTTAAATCACCCTGCTCTAATTGTGATATAAAAGGCTGGTCTATTGAATGGCTTAAAATTACAGCATTTAACCCTTGCTCTTTAAACAGGTTTACATACTGGCTCTGCTGCTGTAAATCTGTAACATAGTAAACTGTTGCAGGCTTTTCTTCTTTCTCTTCTTTGTCTTCACTGTCCGCAGCTTCTGCGCTTTCCACACTGTCTTCAACAACAACTTCATCACTGCTTCCATCCGTGCCACCGCTGCCCTTTGAAGCATCAATATATTCAGGAAGTGTAATATATTTATTATTTAAATCTTTAAATATTATATAGTCTGACATCTTCTCACGGAACTTGTCATCTTTAAGGCAGCCATATTTAATAAACGGGCTGATATCTTCCCAGTATTTCTCATAATTTTCCTTGTCAACTTTATACATTCCAGAAAGTTTGTCCGCAACTTTCTTTGTAATATAATCAGAAATCTTCCTTACAAAACCATCATTCTGCAAAGCACTTCTTGATACATTAAGAGGCAGGTCAGGACAGTCAATTACACCCTTAAGCAGCATTAAAAATTCTGGAATAACTTCTTTAATATTATCTGCAATAAATACCTGGTTATTATAAAGCTTTATTACACCCTCAAGGTTGTCATACTCTGTATTTACTTTTGGGAAATACAGTATGCCCTTTAAGTTAAATGGATAGTCCATATTTAAGTGGATCCAGAATAAAGGTTCTTTGTAGTCATTAAATACTGTCCTGTAAAATTCCTTGTATTCATCATCTGTACAGTCATTAGGATGTTTCATCCAAAGCGGGGTTGTTGTGCTTATTGAAACAGGGCGTTTATTAATCTTTGCCTTTTCTTTGCGTGGTGAAATTTCAACTACTTCCTTCTCACCATTTTCATTTTCGCGTTCCTCTGTTTTAGCTTCTTCAATTATAGTTTCAACTAATACATCATCTTCACGTAAATCCTTTTTGTCTATTGTTTCATATTCCTGTTCTGCATTTGCTTTTGAAAGGAATATTTCAACAGGCATAAATGAACAATATTTTGAAAGGACTTCCCTTACCCTGTATTCATTAGCAAATTCCAGGCTGTCCTCTGAAAGATAAAGCGTAATTGTTGTACCAACGCTTTCTTTACCACCTTCTGACATTTCAAAATCAATGCCGCCTTCTGATTCCCAGTGTACAGGCTCTGAACCTTCTTTCCATGACAATGTGTCAATAGATACACTGTCAGCTACCATAAATGCAGAATAAAAACCAAGGCCGAAATGCCCTATAATCTGTTCTTCATTAGTTTTATCCTTATATTTTTCAAGGAAATCTGTTGCACCTGAAAATGCTACCTGGTTAATATATTCATCAACTTCATCAGCAGTCATTCCAAGCCCTGTATCAGTAAATGAAATTGTCTTGCCTTCTGTATCAACAACAACCTGTATTTCTGCCTTAAAACCATCAGGAAGTGTATATTCACCCATTATATCAAGTTTCTTTAACTTTGTAATGGCATCACAGCCATTTGAAATAAGTTCCCTTATAAAAATATCATGGTCTGAATAAAGCCATTTCTTAATAATCGGGAACATATTCTCTGATTCAATAGATAAACTTCCTTTTTTGTTCTGCATAATCATCTCTCCTATTCTTTATTAAAACTATAATATTATTATCCGCGCTCTTTATTAGCAACCGAATGTACAGACTGCTAACAAACTTACAAAAGCTATAATAATACGCCAGTTAAAAAAAGTCAAGGGGTTTTTAGCACTCTTTTTAAATGAGTGCTAAATTTTTTATTCATAACAATAAGTTTGCTGGCGAAGCCTGCAATCTATTGTTTTACATTTTTTATATTCTGCCTTTTTTGTATTTTTGTCCAGTTAATAAATGTATACATGTCATTTACAAAAAATACTGCAAAACATGTTATAACTGACAGGTATGATATATCAGAAAATGCAGCAAGCGTCCATAAAATAACCAGTATAATATCATTTGCAGCATAAGCAAGTGCAAAACAGGCACTGCGTTTATATGTCAGACAGGCAGCAAGAAAACTTGTACTTACAGATATTGTACTTGGCAGCAGGTTTGCTGTATTAAAAGTTGATAATATATAATAAAAAACCACTGTTACAAAAACTGTAAGGATTAGCATAAATACCATTTCACTGTTTTTCATTCTGGCAACACGGACTTCGGCTTTATCCCGGCTATATGGGTTTTTAAGCCACGAAACCATTGCAAATACAGACATTGGTGCAGTCATTCCAAGGTATGTTATCATTTCACCATAGTATGCAAAACTATATGAAATAATTCCATACAAAAGGCTGAATACTACCATAAGAAAAGGCCCTGCCGGATTGCCCTTTGCATTAAAAATTAATGATGTCACGCCTATAAGCGGGGCTGCAAGTGCCAGGTAGTTTTCCCTGTCAAATATTAAAAATGATGCTAAAATTAACAAAACCGAAATAAACCATAGTACTTTTTCCCCTTTTGAAAAATAGCCATATAATGATTTTAACTTTTCCTTCATCAATAAAACCTCCAAAAATAAAATAAGCACCCCTGCATATCTTCAAAGACCTAACGATATGCACAGATGCCTTAGCATTTTACTACCCGGTGGCAGTTAATAGTCCTGCTGTCTAATCTTTTAATTAACAGAAAAGGACTTTATTAAATTTTCTATTAAATCAATATATTCATTATTATGTACCATAATATCAACAAAAAGTTTTTCACCAGATAAATAAAAATAATGTATTTCTTTATCTACAGGTTTTATGCCATTAATTTCCTGGGCAGCAGATAACCTGGTTTTTAAAACAACTTTATGGAATTTATCATTTTTATCTGTCAGAAAAGGTGATTCAGATTCTATACTTGTATCCATGCCAATCCAGTTAGCAACAATTTTCTCTATATTACCACCATACTGGAAATTTTCATCTACAGTAATTCCAGCAATCTCTTTATTGCCAGATACCAAAAAGACATTAGCCCCGTCTTCTTTTATAGTGCAGTTTTCTGGCAATTCCAGGCTGTAACAGCCATTAGAATATAATTTGCTTTTCCCTGATACATTTTTTAATGCTGATATTACAGAAATAAAAACAAGGACAACTGCTAATATAGCAAGCAGGACTTTATACTGGCCAGTTTTTTTATTAAATTGCATATCAGTCCCCCCTTAACTAGAATATTTACTACAGCTATTTATAATATTACCACTTTTTTAATAATAGTCAATATCCTCTGGTAAATATCCACGGAAATCAATTTTCAAAAAGTTAAAGATAAGATATAATGAAGGCATGGA
>CAJUJY010000050.1 GCA_910586555.1 uncultured Lachnospiraceae bacterium | reverse complement strand
AAGTTTTTGGAATTGCTCTCAAACTGTGTCATAAACTCCTGTCCTATATCATAGTAAAGATATATTCCAGTAAATGCTGCCGTCCAGACCAGTTCCATGGTTTCCTGGCTCACAACTTTTTCAATTTTTCTGAAAAAATTACCCATATCCAGTATTACCTGCTGCCATTTCAGAAAAAAATTATCCTCAACAGGAATCCCAAATGATTCCAGATATTCCCTAACAGTCTGTGTTTCTGAACCATCCCCACATCCAGGATTGCTGAATATATACTGCATCTGGCTCTGGGTAATATCATTAAGTCCCTCTTTTGGATTTGTTGCCATAAGACACCTGCCAATAGGAAACATGGCACAGACTGTTGGTTTTGCCTTGTGTACCATGCACTTTCTGTTTTTTAATAATGGACACCTTTTTACTGAACCTCTTGGTTTCAGTCTCACAATTGGAACTCTTGAGTCTGGTCCCACATAAACTTCACAATACCGTTCAAATAACTCTTCTGGCTTTATTCCAAGTTCTTTGGACATATTGTAAATGTCTCTTGGTGATAGCAAAATGTCCTCCCTGTTGATGCAACATTTGCCACACATGGTACAATGAAATTTGAATGTTTCATCTACTCCAATTTTCATGGTTTCTAAATTACCCACTATCTCCTTTAACCTTTCATCCATTTTCTTATCTTACCTCCCTTCATCTTTAATGTAATATATCCTGGACTGCTATGCTTTTAACAAAAATGCTTTAATGTACAAATACAAGGGCAGGCTTAAAATAATATTCCAGCTTTATGTTTCCAGCTCTATAGAATTTTATCTGTATAATCCCAATACCCAAGCAGGCTTATCCCATCTTTTTCTGTCTTTGTTTCAGCCGTCCAGAATTCAATCCCCATCCTGACAGCCTTTTCTAATTCTTTTTTTGTATTTTCATCAACCATAGCAAATATATGCTTTGTTCCATGCTGATAAATTGTAAGCAGTATGTTTCTTTTCCCTTTATCTCCGCAATAGGAGCTGCTGCAATATCCAGCCATCTGCCTTACAATGTGGTAGAAACCTTTCCATATAAAGCTGTCTGTTCCATCTGGCACAAGCAAAGGGATTTTTATTTCAATCATTGCATTTCCTGTTTCCAGGTCGAAACCTGAATCCCTTGCATCTGCTAATCTGCTGGCACATCTGCAAGTTCCTGACATACTCTCCATTTGATGGTTTTCCATGAAGAAGCAAATTGCCTGTTCTAATAATACAGGACTGGTGCAAATCCATTCTTTATCTTTTTTATTTATATTACCGGATGAAACTGCCACAACAGTATATCCTGTGTTTCCAGCCTTGTTATCCTCTTCTGCTAAACATGGAACATCCCCTGCCCTATTTCCCACAAAAACAGGATTCCTCACCTTCATTTCTTTTCCATCAATGATAATTGCTGGCTGTTGCCCTTCCTGTCTTCTCAGGACTGCTTCCTGAAGCTTCCTGTCGAATCTGTACTTTTCCATATGCACCTCCTCTTCTCTGTTTTTACCAATGCTCTTATTCAGTCAGAATAATCCTTGATTTCTAAACCATGCTTTTCTGCAAACCTTTTAATAACCTGTGTCTTACCACTATCACAACTGTTAAAATGACCATATAAGCATTGCATCCATTCTGGAATTTCCTCTCCATAACAACATAAAAAATCATCCAAAGCCTTATTAAGCAGCCTTTCCTCCTCATGCATTTCCATCACTGTGATTAACAGGCTTATTGCTGCCTCCCTCTCCTTTTGTGTTATTTTTTCTCCATCCATATTATCTACGAAGTCCTCCTTTCTTCCTGCTTTCTATTTAATTACTTTCCCAACAACTTTTTAGCCCTGTCCTCTGGTGTCAATGAGATATTATCCAATATTTTCCATGCACTTTCACATTCATCTTTTTTTAACTTTTCGGCTACATTTCTTTGTATAACATTGCATATTCTGCTAATTTTACCAAAATTCCCTTCATGAAAACTTAAAAACATTGCATCTCCAAATAAGACTTTATTAATCGCAATATATGCATCATATACATAAACCAAATCTGTCATATCTTTTACACTTATCATATATCCCTCCTCCTTTCATTCTGTGTGCTTTTTTATTTCCCTTATACATTAACACAAAAAAGCTATAAGAAAATCTGGCGGAAATACATACCACATGTTATAAATGCAATAATTTGGACATACATAAATTTTCATACAGAAAAATAATTCATATTTTAAATGAAACAATTAATAAGAGGAGGATTTTTGTTATTTGCAGCCATTTTACTGATGCAAAAGCTTCCCCAAATAAAGAAAGGCAGGTACAGAGAATGAATATAACACAGGAAAATACTGTTTACTGTGATGCACTAAAAATTGAACTTGCAACAACTGATACCAGTACAGGTTATAAACCAAGTGATTGTATGTACATGAGACCAGTTGCGGCATATCTGTTGGTCATCATTAAATCACCTGACATAAAGATTCAAAATGACATTGGAAAAATATTAAAGGGGCATAACATTTTTGATTACACTTACTTTGACAAAAAGTTAGATACTGACCACTTGTACAAAGCAATTGCATATACTTCTTTATATAAGGCAAGTGGTTTTGAGGATAACTGCATAGAAGCAGATGATGTCACAATTACCATTGTCAGCAGAGACATACCCCAGCAACTATTTGATAGTTTAAAGAAGTCAGATATAACAGTTGAAGAGTCAGAAAAAGGCATATACCAAATTAAAAACATGATGCCATTCAGTATCCAGGTCATTATCCGTTCTGAAATGGATGCAAAGGAACAGGATTGGTTGAAATCATTAATAGAATATATCCAGAATGATTTCCTTCCAAGATTGATGTTGCTTGGTCTTGACAAATGTTCTAAAATGTTCATTTAACTACTGTAAAAAAGATGAGATTTGCAATGCAGACCTCATCTTTTTATTTTGCTACCTTGAAAAAAGAAGGACAACCAGCTTATGACCCTCCTCCTTTATCCCATAGACATGTCTACAATCATGCATGTTGGCATGTCTGCATAGAACCCAAAGATTTTCCATTGCTTTTCTTTACTTTTAAACCAATATTAACTGCCCCTTCTTCCTTATTTACTGCTATTTGAATCTCTTGCTTTTACCGCATCAAATATTACCCGTTCAGCACCTGACAACTTATGCTTTTTCAAATATTCATTCATAGCATTATTACCAATACTTTCAACAGTCTGACCTGTTGCAACTGCATATGCTTTCCAGACTGCTATATCAGTCAATACCGCCCTAAATGAAAAAACCTGCTTTTTCGACATTTTATCTGGTTCAATCACAGCTTTTTTTCTCATTGATGTATTTTTCTTCGCTCTTGGCTGTTTCTCTGATTTCTGAGGGTTTCTAACAGTTCCCTTGTTATTTTCAGTCCCTGTCTCTTTCCTCATTGCTTCTTCTGTTTTTGTTGTTTGTTTTTCTTTCTGTAACTGGCTTTCAGCATCATCTATACCCTTCATAAGTTTCATATTCACCCCACCCATAATCATGCACCCGTCCTTTCCAGAAATTCGTCAATGAATCCTTTATAATCTTCTGCAACCTTTGCATTAGGTGAATAGGAAAACAAATCTTCTTTAGCAATCTGGCTTTCCTGTACTACAACAGCCTGTCTGATTCTGTTTTTAAACAGTTCTGTATCCAAAAGTGTAGCAGCAGAATTTAACGATTTTTCCAGCAGTTTTGATACTTTTGTCCTACTGTTGTATTTTGTAAGTAGAATACCTGCAACAGGCAGCTCTTTTTCTGCTTCCTCTGATACATCATCAATTGTTTCTTTTAAAAGCCTTATTCCTTTTAAGGAAAAAGAATCCACAGCTGCTGGTACAATAACATAATTGCTTGCAAAGAATGCATTTAATGACAATATGCCCATGTTTGGCGGTGTATCAATAACTACAAAATCATATCCTGTTTTAAGCCTTTTAAATGCCCTCTGTAACATCCTTAACCTTCCAGCCTTAAAAAACTGTATATCAGCATTGCAGAGGGAAAAATCTCCTGGAACAATATCAAGCCTGTCTTTTATCCTGGTTTTAACATCTTCAATATGTTTTTGTTCACTGTAAACATGATATAAACTTGGGATTTCATCTGGTTGTTCCTGCATAAAACACATGCTTAAATTAGCCTGTGGATCACTGTCAACCATCAAAACCTTATAGCCTTTTTCTGCTAATCCCACAGCTAGTACTGCAGCAGTTGTTGTCTTTCCAACTCCTCCCTTAATATTTGATACAGATATAATTTTCATATGTTTTCCTCCCTTCGTATGCAAGTTTTCATTTAATAATTCCAGTCTTTCTGCATGCCGGCCTGAAATCATTACTACTATAGACAAATAACCATGCAATCATAATTACTAATTTTCCATTCAGCATGTTTACATAAAAAACTGCAATTATGTCTGCATATAAACAAGTAAAACAGTCTGCATGAATGCTTGTAATTATTGCTATATACAGGCATGCAACTATATAGACATTCCAACATGTCATTTTAACTTCATGTAAAAATGTCTTCCTGTCTACAATCCTGATATCAGGATACCACATGCCATTGCATCCCAGAACTGGCAGAAATACAGTCTGTAACAGCAACATTCCCTATAATAAAAAAAAGACTGTAACATTAGGTGTTTCTTTTAATGCTACAGCCCAATATAAGGATGTAAGTGTTATTTAGTAATTATCCAGTTCCAGTTACCACTTTTGGAATCAAGAACTATTTCCAGTTTTGATCCAGTTTTATCCTTTTCTTTCAGATGGAGTGTATATTTATGTCTGTTTTGGGATTTTCCCTCTTCAATCTTCAGGACTACATCTGATACCCCATCCCACTTGCTCCCATCACCAAAATCCTCTTCATACACCGTTACCAGGACTGGTACTTCCTGCTGGATAGCAGCCTGCCTCATGTTATGCAGGATTTCACAGGCATGTCCACACTCCATATGCCCAATTTCTCCTTTAACAATTTCCTCAATGGAATCAATTACCACCAGCTTTATATGTGGATTATCTTTCAAGAAAATTTCCATGGTATCCTTGATTTTGTTTCCAAAATATCCATTCTTATAAACATAGATATCAAAAATCTGGTGAGATGCCATAGTATAACCATCAAACATCTGCCTTGATTTTTCTTTATTTTCTTCTAACGAAAACCAAACAACACTGCCAGCTGTTGCCTCTTTCCAAATTCCCTTGGATTTTGCAATAAATAATGGGAAACCCATGCCAAAACATTGTTCTCTTTGTTCTTTAGGGAGAACCAGAAGATTTAGTCCTGGTGCAAGCAGCCTGTCAACAATATTTATATCTCCATCCATGCTTTTTCCTGGTTGCAAACTTTCCTCTGCCATAAATTTTACCTCCTTTACAACTTAATGATTTTTAGTTTCAAAAGAATTATAGCAAAATTAAAACAGAAAAAATCCTGCAAAAATACAGGCCAATGATTTTCGTGGATAACAGTTCATAAAAATAGAAACAAACGAGAAGAAGATGAGGATATATGTTTTTAGGACTATTGTACAGTTACCAAACTCAGACCAGCTGACACCAAATCTTGCCAGCTGGCACCAATTCATATAAGGGTTTCTGAATTACAACATACTGTTATTATACATCATGCATCCCTATGATATAACTCTATGCATTCATCAATGATACTTTCAATAAGCCTTACTTCTTTTGGATTAAGCTTGCCTAACTTTTCAGACAGCAGCAGTTTGTCCTTGTCAATGATGTCACCTGTCAACAAATAATCTGTGCTTACTTCTAAAGCAGCAGCAATTTTCATAAGGTTTTCTGCCCTCATAGCCCTCTTCCCTGATTCTGCATAAGAAACAAACTGTGTTGTCACTTCACTCCTCTCTGCAAGTTGCTCCTGTGTAAGTCCCAGCTTCTTCCTCCTCTCCATAATCCTTTTACCTGCTTCTTCCATGCATAATTTGACATCCATCATTTCGGTTTACCATCCTTTCCTGTTGTTGAATTATATCAACACAAATTCTGCATTTTAACCTTGTTTTGTTGATTTAATTCAACATAATGTTATAATTGATTTGAAACATCTGTTACAATGCCAATTATAAATTCTCCAGTCCCACAGGCATACTGGACTGATAGCACATATCCTTTTCATGCATTTTTGCAAAAATAAAAGACATGGTGCAGGTGATATTCTTTTTTCGTACTAAAAATTTAAAAAGGAGGATTTCGTTATGAATCAAAAAAATTTTAAAAGCAATATCACAGGCACACAGAAGGAAGATGCACCAAAAAGTATCATACAGCAGGACAGGGACAAAGGATTATTGTCTTACAAATTTGAAATTATGGATGATGATAATATTTATTCCATTTCATTCAGGGGAAAATTAGCAGATGGAGAAACGAAGAAGATACTGGAAGCAACACAGAACTGTTTGTATGAAAAAATAGCAGACTGCATCCAGACATATCTGAAACAGCACAACATAGCATATTCATATTTCATTTCCAATAAAATGCCACTGAATCACACTAAAGCCATGGAACTGGCAGAATTACTTCTGAACTCAGATAACTGTAGTAGTTTTGATAGTTATTTTGGGAATGCAGATACTTACTATTTAATTGCGGACCATCAGAAATGGGTTGCTGAAAACTGCTGCCAGGGCTGTTATTTTGCAGTAAAAATAGCACATCCAATAGACAAAGGGCTATACCAGTACCATATTATTGGCCAGACTTTCAATTATGACGAAACTACTGGTGATGAATCTGGATATTTTGCAATCAGGACAAACAGAGATTATGGATATCTGGACAATATTGCCCTGTCATCAGGTGAACCAGTTCTGCCACCATTTGGTTGTGTGGATATAATGAGTGTTTTGTTAAGCATTGATAACATCCAAACAGCAGAACAAATTATAGAAATTGCAGTAAAATAAACAGCCTATGATAGTGATAAATGGGAAGGAGGAAGATATTCTTTTAAGAAAACCTGTGCAAATTCATGTACAGGTTTTAACTGTAAAAATACTCTCCTCTTCCCAATTTTTTCATTATCTTTTTCTCTCCTGCTGCCCAATAACAGCCTTATAATGCCCATAAAACAATTTCTAATTCACAAATAAATATTTATGCCATAGACACAAAAATGTTTCTATGAGGCTTTTATATACATTCTGATGCTATTTCTAAATATACCATACAGTTCACCTGGACCCTCCTCTTCCTTCTTCAATTTTTAACACATTTTTACTTTTTTTGCCCACCAGAAATTTTTGATGTACATGCACATATGGAAAATGGCAGCAAAAAAAGTATTATGATAATCTGTAGAATTAGATAGATACATGGAAGAAAAATAGACGAAAAAAGAGGAGGAGGGACGGCTGCAAATACAAGATTTACTATATCTGTAAAATCTATAGGGCAGCAGGTTTACATAACACTTTATATCTAATATTGTAAAAATTGCTTTGTGTGTATTGCAGGCACATTCTAATAGCAATTCTTGAATCAAATTTATATTTCAACTCATTAAAATCCTACAGAATATTTAAACAAGAAAAACAGACCAGGGAATCCTCTTCCCCAGCCTGTCTTATTTAATTGATATTTTCAGTCTAACTTGTCAGCAAAGTAGGTTCTGGAATATTTTTTGCTTCCTCTATGGCTTTCTTTTCCAAAATTGCAATCCTTCGATCCAGCTCCTCTTCTGACATATTTTCAACTTCTTTTGAAATCTCAAAGTGATCATCTAAAACATAGACTATATCGTTCATAATATCACCTCCTGAAGAATAGCAGACATCCCATCAAACAATATTTGTTAATCGTGTTTTACTATTCACTAATATCTTTCACTTAAATTGCCAACAAAGTAGGCTTTGAAATATTTTCAGCTTCCTTTCTTGCTTCTGCTTCCAAAATTGCGATTTGCCTGTCAATTTCCTCCTCCGAGATTTCAATAATCCTGTCATCTTCCATGTACTGTTTCTTCATTTATCTCACCTCCCCGAAATTAATTTTATAATTTATTTTAATTTGTTTCCGTTTTCTAAAAATAACAGTTATCCTGTTATCCATAAATATAATCAAAATTATAGGCTTTTAAAGTTACATCACAAGCAGAGTTTTCCTATTTCCGCTTGCCATAATTTTCTCTTTTTCCTTTCTTCCTTCCTCCTCCAATTTTCTAACAAGCTAATGCTACATACAGGATAGCTTATAAAATATATTGCCATTATATCATGTATTGTTGATTTTTTTCAACATCTTTGTGTAATTTTAGATAATGTTGTTTAAAATAAGGTTTTTTTGGAAAACAAGCCCACTGTACCTTACAGTGTCATATAACACCATATCCTCTTCTGCATTTGCCAGTTTTAACCCAGTTTTTGCATCAGACATGTCTGTTTTAATCTTTGGAATAGAAACTGACTGCTCCTCATCCATTAAATCGCTGTGTTCTGCAACACTTTTTCTCTCGTACAGGTCGCCTTGATAGAATATCTCCTCGAACACTACTAAATCAGTTTCCGCCATCCCCTCTGCAGTAAAGGTAAATACAACCTCTGTTGTGCCATCTGCAGTATCAGGTGTAAAGGTTGTTGTGCCCTTAATATATTTCCTGTCAGCATCCCTTGCTGTCTGACCTGTAGGTACATATAATTGATCACCCTGTTGACTGCCTGCTGCCCTTCTTTTCCTATTTTTAAACATTTTAAAGTATCAGATTATTTATATCATTTTTTTCTATTAACTGTTATATCATGGACATTCCAAGCCTCACAGAGCAATTTTTATATAGAAACCATTACTATCCATCTAATCCATAAAATTATCCTCATAATACTTCAATACACATTCTGGTAACACTCTGTAATCCTCTTTATAGTCCATCCAAAAAACATCTTCCTTTACTTTTTAATACATTTTTGCCTTTCGGGGACTGCTGGAAATTCTTGATATAAATTTAAAGATGAAATATATAAACAGAAAAAAAGAGGAAGATTTTCCTGCCTGCAACAAATACAAGCTTAACTATATATGTAAAGTCTACAGGGCAGCAGACTGCATATAGAAAATTCCATATTTACTGGTAAAACACAAAAATTTAGTTTTCATATCCTCATATAATATAACCAGATACCATTATCAGATTTATAGAACAAGTTCTATGTTAAAACCATATTCCTGCTAATCCTCACAAATGTCCCAGCAGAGCTTTCAGGCAGATGTTTATAAACTTTTTTAAGCCACTTTATATTCTATTCATTAAAATCCTATTCTTTTTATGTTTTTTATTAATTTATAGCAGTTGTATTACATACCAGAATTTTTTTTAAAACAAATACCTTCCATCTAAATAAGGCAGGAAAATAAAGCAAAAACGCAGAAGAAATACCAGTTATTTTTTTCATGCACCCAATATAAGAAAACCCCTCCAGATTAAAGAACATCAGAAAAAGCTGTAAATACCTTTTCCTGATGTTCTTTGAAAACCTGTAATCCTGCAGCATATATTCATATCTGCAGGCTGTCTGCATACTTATACCTGATAATATCCCCTTGTGCAGTTTCTGTATATGCCTTTTCCTTGTGCATAAATTCCACAATCTCCCTTTTTGTCATTTTCCCAAGCTTCCTGATAACCATATCCAGTATTTCTTTATCCACATAATTAAGTGCAGGATAAGCAGATGCTTCCTGCAGGCTGAAGTGGTATGCATATGTTTCCCCCATATCTACTTCTTCGCAAGGAACCCCTTTCAGGTTTATAATTGAACCATGCCCTACCGGGACTGCCCCCATAGGCAGGGCCTGGTATGCAAGGCCTGTTATTGCGCTGCCCCTCCTTTTATAAGAAAGCTGGTCTGAATACCACATCAGTTTCATCAGTTTTACCTTATACAGGCTGGTCACTTTATCTGCAGCAGCAAAATACCGTATTACATCCACAACTTTATCCAAAGAAAGTGCAGTATTCCCCTGGAGCATGCTGTTACCCTGGATTTTTGCATACCTTGCTTCAATCGCCCTTCTCAGGTAACTGTCCTGGTTATCTTCATAAAGGGCTGCAGCTGTTTCAAAATATTTATGGTAAGATTCCACCAAAAGGCTGTCTTCTGCACCTTTTAGCAGGTCCAGAAACCATCCAGGGTCATGTCCGATTTTTTTCAATATAGTGTCATGTGCCTTGTCCTGTACCTGGTATCCCTCATACCTGGTTATAGTCTTGCCTCCCCATCCCAGAAGAGTACATAGGTCTTTCTGGCTGATTCCATACTTCCTGCGGATAGCAACAATTTCCCCAGAAGTAAGAAGCCCCTGTGATTTCCTGTAAGCATCCCTGACAGCAACAGTATTCCGGCCTGCCTGTTCTTCATCCATATATAATTCTTCTGCTTCATCACAATAAAAATACACCGCTTCATACTCCACTGGTACATCCTTAAAACTGGTCCGTTCCATTACACGGACTGTTTTCACCTCATGTTCTTCCATGCAGCAGGTACACAGACATTTCCTGCTGTAAACCACTTCCATATCCATGAAAACACCCCCTTTCAGTCCTTCCTGTATGGGAACATCCCTGGTGTAAATGCCCTTTCTGCAAAATGGAAAGACATCACAAAAGCTGCCGGGTACCCATACATGCCAAGCAGTTCCACCCTGATTTTGATATATACATCATCCCTGCCATTGTAAACTTTCCCAAATTCCCTCATCTCACTTCTTTTTGGAAACCTGGTGTCTGTAACTGTCCTTATATATTCTTCTTCAGTGAGGGTCATTAGTTCCCTTTTCAAGGCATCCACCGGATTTTCATCTGGGAATAATTTATCCATTGTATACTGGTTGGTAAATTTTTCATCCCTCTGCCTGTCAACCAGCCTGTGTACCTGGAAATTTATCTTTGCACCATTACTAAGTGCATACTTCAAATTTTGTATATAGGATTTTACTTCTAACCTGCTTTCAATCCGCTCTCTTGTTTCTTCTGCCAATCCAGTCTCCTTTGTTGTAGTATCAACTGATACTTTTATAATATTCCAAAACCCTTCTTGTGTCAACCAGAAATACTATTACAAGTATAATCTTCCTGTCCTAGCCCACACCCTGCCTGTAGTTTTCTTTGATTTTTTCCTGTTCCTCTGGCTTCGCAACCCGCCATATTTTGCAGACTGTCCTCTCTGCCTCTTCCCATGTAATGCCACCCTGGAGCAGTTTTTCATCAATTTTCTCAATTTCCTTCCATGCATCAAAAACAATAATGGAACCCAGCCCTGTATAAGAGCCACTGCTTGTTGTCAATGCCAGGGCATAGTCTGTAATTTCTCTTTTATTTTTCGCATTAAAATATTTCGGTATATAATTATTTTTTCTGTAAAACTCAATATATTGCCTGGTTACATAGCTTTTATCTTTATTATTCCCTTCTTCCAGATGGTCCGGGTCAAACTCCATGATGATGTATCCGTTGGAAATATATCCACCATCATCTTTCAATGTGCCAGTATCTGCACTGTTTTCCTCCTGCAGTTCCCTGAGAAACTCTACCAGTGTGCTGGTCTCAGCTGTCTGCTCTGTAAAATATCCGGGAAAGGATAAACTATTACTCTGTTCCATATGTTTTTTGCGGAAACTGTCAGAATAAACCATATGGTAGCTATATTTACTGCTGTCTGCACAAAGCTTTTCCCCATAACCATATTCCACAGCTATAAGCCTGCTTCCATCCGGGAAATCATACTTATAATATGCTGCATGGATGTTCTGGTCTATATACCACAGCCCCCAGCCCTCCGCATTTTCCAACCACTCCCTGCGTTCTGCATCACTTTTAAGTTCTGGAAGGGCTGCCGATATAGATACTTTGGAAATGCTATTTACATGCGATGTCGCATGAGTCCCAGCCTGTGTTGTCTTATCGGAAGTTTCCTCCGTCCTGGATTTTTGTAATTCCCTGTCTTTTCTCTTAAACTCCCGGATTTCCCTTACTGTCATGTCTGGTGTAACTTCCTTCCTCTTATCTACACCAACATTCAGCATCTCTGTCAGCTGCGACAATGAATAACCCTGGTATCTGGCATCAAGCTCCGATGAACTGCCATTTTCTGAAAACTCGGTGCAGATGTTAATGAACCTTGTTGCTGTTGGCTGGGAAATATTAAATTTTTCTTTTGCAAACTCATATATGTTCTTATACCCTTCCTTTTGATACCAGCCGTTATCTTTTATCTTTTTCAGATGCCATCCAATCCTGACAAATGACTCTTTAATATTTTTCAGTTCTGTCCTTATAATATCCACTGATTTTCCATATCCTGTATCACATACATCTTTACTACATGGAATTGCTACTGTCCCAGACTGGCCTTCCAAATAAATATTGTTTCCCATATTAAAATCCCTCGTCCTGTTGTTATGCTGTTTCCATATACAGATGGTTATAAGTTTTTGGAACAGCTGTTTTTCCATTCATCTTTTCATCTGTACACACAAATGACGGGTCTTTCACAAGCTTGTATAAATGTTCCCCTATCAGCTGCACGCAGTTTGTGACAATCCCATTCCCCGCCTGCCTGCAGAGCTGCCCATTGGCTATCCCCAATTCTCTGCATTTATCTGCATCTTCTGGCGTAAGCCCCATAAGCTGGAAGCACTGCGTTGGTGTAAGCCTTTGTGCTGAATAATGCTTCTTTTTTGTTTTTTCATTTACTGGAATATCCTGTACTAAAGGCACTACCATACCAGAAGACTCACTGCTTCCTGACAGCGTATCCAGAAGCGTAACCAGCCTTTTATCATGGATGGGATGGCTTATGTCTGAGCCTAGGCTTAGTATATCCCCAACTTTCATACTGCACTCAAATGGTACCGGAAAAGTATACCTGCCAAGCCCGGTTTCTTCCCTTATGCAGACAATAAATACCCTTTCCCTTGTCTGGGGTATGCCACAGTTTTTTGCATTTATTACATTCCAGTATGTTTTATAACCAAGCCTGCGCAGGGCAGCCAATATTTTTTCAAAATCCTGCTTGAATTTGCCTATTAAATCTTTTACATTTTCAAACAGGATGTATTCCGGCTGTGTACCATCCTGTACTGCCCTTTCCAGCAGCCGCATGGTCTGCCACACAAGCGAACTCCTTGTGCCAGAGCTTTCTTCCAGTCCCTTTCCTTTCCCTGCACATGAGATATCAGTACATGGAAAACTGCATGACCAGAAATCCGCCATGGGCAGAACTTCAATCCTGCTGATATCACCAAGGTTATGACACAGGCGGTTTGCAAGCCAGTGCTTCCTGATTTCGTACTCTTTGTCTTTCCTGTTTCTGTTCCAGTTGTAAGCTTTTCCCTTCTCTGGATTGAACCCGATATTTTTATCAGTAAGTTCCTTTATCATTTCCTCCTCATCTGGATAAAAACTGTAGCTGTTAACCATCTCCTGTGTAAGTCCTTTGTGTACCGCTGCATATCCACAAATTGCCTCCTTGTCTATTTCCGAAACTGCAAGTACATCAAGGTCAACCACCCCTGAATTTTCCAGTCCCCTTTCCTGGCAGCCAATACCAGAAAACAGGATGTTTGCCGTAAGCTTTAATTTCTCCATATATGCCATGCCCTTTCTGCCGGTTTACCGGCCTCCTGTGTGCCTGTTACAGGGTCATGGTATCAACTTTTTTCATTCCATCCGGTTTTGCAAAAATGGAAAGTATATTTTGTAGCTTTTTGTAACTTTTTATGATATAATTTCTTATATTTGTATACATATAGATGCAAATTTCTATACAAGATTAACTGGGAGATTAGCGGGATGAAAAAGAAACAAAAAAGACCATTGACAGACAAGGATATATATGTCTGCAATGATTTCAAAGAAAAACGTATAAAATGCGGCATGGACCAGAAGGAATGGGCAGAGACCATAGGTATCAGTCTTGGCCTTGTCAAAGGTATCGAAGGACATGTGCGCCGATGCACACCCAGCACAGAAGAAAAAGTAAAGAAATATATGGAACAGTTCCATGCTTCCCCTGACGCACCTGATACCCGCAGCCTTGAAGAACGTATACTGTATGATGTGTTCCTAAGCCATATGGGCATGATGGGAAAGAAAGAGGCTGCCTATTATGCTGACCCCTGCATAATGTCAATATGTAAAATCTTATCTCTATCAGACAACCTAGGAACAAAGGATGAGCAGAAACTGTATTTCCAGTATTTAGACATATTTCTTGATATGCTCACCAGTGCCTCTTATAAATCTGCCTGTGCCATAACTGATAATCTGGATGTACTGGATATTGCAATAAAATTGCGTGCTGACTTTATAAAAAAACTGGACAAGAACTATAAAACCGCAAGGGAAACTTCTGTACCTAAAAAAGAGGAAACAGAAAAACAGTTAAGCCTTTTTGATATATAGACAATACATAATGACTGCTGCAAATACAAGCAGAATTTTGGAAAGGATATTATCCGAACATACACTAGTGCAGGTGTACAGGAAAGATTTGAAAGATTTTCATATTATGGTTAGAAAAAGCAGAGCTGTTTTACTGTCAATTCAAGACTGGCTTTTCTTCTGCTCCAATTCCATTGACAGCATTAACATACTATTGTAAATAATCAAAAATTGACCAGCCAAAATATCTTTCACCTGAACTTATAATTATGAAACATTTAACTTGAACATTTGGAATTCATCAAATTCCTATAATATATAATATCCATAACATCAAGGTATAGCGAAAAAAATAACTGCCCTTTATTAAAGTCCAGGTTTGTCTATCTGAACCATAAAAGACAGTTATGATCTGTAGCACATATTGCTCTGCTTTTTATTCTTTTTCAAGTTACAATTCTGCCAATAGCAGACAACTGTTTATAAAACCAAAGCCTTCTTATGTTTTCCCTGCACAATATTATAATACTATAAACTTTGCAGGTTTTTTGTATTTTGCTTTATGCTTATTGATATAAGCAACAAATTTCTCAGAGGTAGACTTTTTATATCCTTTAATAGTAATGGATTTCTGTAACGGAAGCCCATATAACATTGCAGTATCCGGTGGCATGGAAATTCCAAGCATATTATCCAGTTTAAGTTCCGGGTTTAATATGGTTATTTCCTTCAGAGTCTGCGGATGTTCACAAAAACCAAAAATTCCATATTTGTTATCAATCTTTGTAACGCTTTTTGGAAGTGTTATCTTATTAATTGCAGTATCTAAGAAGGCACGTTCTTTAATGTTTTTCACCCCTTTTGGAAGTGTCAGCTTTTTCAGTTTAATGCAATACCAAAAGGCATGGCTGCCAATTGTAGTACAGCCTTTTTTAATAATTACTTTCTTTAAATTTGCCGAATGTGCAAAAGCCTGGTCTGGTATTTTTTTCAGGCTGCCTGGAAGCGCTACACTTTCCAGGTTATCACAGGCAATAAAAACCATACTTCCCATTTTCTTTACACCTTCTGGCACACTTACCTTCTTTAAACCAGACCCGCCAAAGGCAGAACTGCCTATAGTCCTTACACTGTTTGGAATTGTCACACTCTTTAATTTCCTGCATCCACTAAAAGCATATTTCCCAATAACTGTTACACCCTTTGGTATAACCACATTTGTGAGCCTGCTTTCTGAAAACGCATAATTTCCAATCTTTTTTACACTCGTTGGAATAGTAACTTTTTCTATCGTCTTATTCTGGTAAAAAGCCTTTGTGCCAATTTCTTTTACTCCTTTTGGAATTATAACTGATTTACTTTTGCCATGGTAGGATTTTAAGACACCATTTTTGATGGTAAAAATGCTTTCTTTCGAATTGTCTTCCCCAGATTCTTCTTTCTCTGTCACAGAATTTTCTGAAAGTTTTGGCACTGTTTTGGTATAAGAATCCCCACATCTGCTACAAGTGTATGTTGTAATCCCTTCCTCTGATTCAGATGGTCTTTTTGTTATCTTTTCAGTATAATCATGTCCTAATGCTGCTATATCATTTCCTTCTGCTACCATTGCTCCACAGTCTGTACAGTAAATATTACCTGTATAACCTTTATCAGTACATGTTGCTCTTAAATCCCCATATATCATGGTATTAGTATGTTTACAATTATTTATTGCCACAACTGGCGGCTTTGTTGCTCCTGGATCTGATTCTGGAATTTTTGTTGTTTCTGGTTTCTCTGTTGCTTCTGGTTTTTGGGATGCTTCAGACCGTGTCCTCACTGTTGTCCCTTCGCTTATCTCACCTGCTTTGAAATAACCGCTTGCTTTTTTACGTGAATAAAATGTATATTCATGGTCCGGTTCAAGATTAGTAAACTCATTGGAATCCTGCCAGTTTTCTTTATCCATGGAATACTCACAGCCAGAACTGTTTCTTAAAGTTACTTTATCAGAATAATATGACAATACTACCGGGGCTGCTGCTTTTTCATATTCCCAGTATACAGTTACCATGCACTTTGCCTCCTTTCCACTGCCATCTGAGGCTTTAGCCGTAATTATAGCTTTACCCGGTGAATTGCCTGCTGCTGTTACTTTCCCATTTTCTACCCTTGCAACATTTGTATCATTTGATGACCATTCTATATCTTTGCATGTTACATTGGATGGACTGTGTAAAGCATTTAACTGGATATAATCATCTGATATAATTTCTGCTTCTGTTTTATCCAGATGCAGTTCTGTTGTATAAACAGGCTCTACAACTTTAACATGGCAGACAGCCTGGGCATCATGGTTAGAATCTGCATATGCAGTAATATAAGTTTCACCAGTTTTCTTCCCTGTTATTTTTATAACTCTTAAAAGCCTTGTATCTTCCATTAATATAATATTTTTATCATAATCATTTTTATAAAATACTGTATCTTTTGCTTCTGCCGGAGATGCAGTGCCTTCAAGCAAAAAAGACTGTCCCACACCTATTGTAATATCATCTGCATTAAGGGTTACAGTATCTGCCTTTGGTCTTACATTAATCTCAATAGAGGCTGTATGCCCTCCATCCTTCGATGTTGCAGTTATAATTGCTGTTCCCTCTTTTTTGGCAATAACCCTGCATGTAGTAGTCCCAGACCATACTGGTTCAGCTATGCTGGAATCCGAAGATGTCCATGTTACAATCTTGTTTGTTGCATTTTCCGGTGTATACTTCAGCTTGCAAATATATCCATCCTCCCCTACAGATGGGTAATAGGCAGCCATTGAAAACCTGATTGACTCAAGTGGTATAGCATCTTCTAAAAGAAACATATTGACTTCATATGAAATTGGATTATCAATCCCTGTTATTTCAACTCTATATTTATCCCCATCCCTGTAGTTAATATTTTGTGGGTAAAATATTGCACATGCACTTTTAGTACCACTAATATCTAAACGGAGATTACCAGTATTTTCATTAAAAATCCATGCATTTCCTGTTTGCGTATCAGTCAGGCAGACATTAACTTTGGACTTATCAACTTTCTCAGGTATTACTACTGTCCATGCATAGCCTGTCCCAAAATATTCAAGCGGCTGGTTCTGTCCCGGATAAGATATAACCCTGTCTTCTTCAAGATAGGCATTTACATAAACTGAAGAATAATATCCCCCGCTTACAGACTGCGCAAGACCAAAACCAGTTTCGTTGCTATAATAATCTAAAACCTGGCGTCTGTGCCCGAAATCAGCATCACCATTTATTTCAAGCATCCATGCAGTAATGGTACTGGATAATTTATTATCCAGCGCTGCCAGGTTACAATTAAATGTACCATAAGACGCCAAATCAAACATTTCATCACTCATTCCTTCAGGATGTGCAGCTGTATGTGATAATTTTCTGTTAACCGCCGTTACTAAAGCTGCTGCCTGGGCGTAGTTTTGTGCCTTATCTGTAACAATAACTTCTGGGACACCTGCTATATATCTGTAAATGTTTTGCATATTTTGTGCATCTTGCAATGTTTCCTTTGTCAGCTCCCCTAATGCATATGGTATTGTGACTGATGGTTCTGTAACATATTCTGCTTCCATGTCTTTTACTGGATGGTTTCTGCAGTATTCCCTAATCTGCTCCTGTGTATGGTACTCTGCATCCAGGCCAATATAATTCTTTGCTGCTGTATCTTCTGCTATAACCATATCTGTACCTGCGTTTTCATTTTCTGCCTGTACCCTTGATGAGCATATGACAGAACCAGTGATTATGCAAAATGAGAGTAATACTGCCAATATTTTTTTCTTCATATTATTGCCCCCTTTTCTAACTTTTCCTCACCTTAACTGTACTGCTCCATCCACCATATACCTTTGTGCCAGCACCTGCATTTTTATACGCACGCACCCTCACATAATATGTCTTCCCCTCCTGTAATCCATATATTTCATAGGAATTTGTATCTGCTTTTTCCAATGAAATTTTTGTCGCTTTTTTGAAATTTTTGTTTGTTGCATAACATATTTCATATCCATCTGCATCTGATATCTTTTTCCAAGACACTATCGTACCCTTCTTCTTAATTGAAGAAACTTTTGCAGGCATCTTTGCTTTATGGGTTGCAGATACAATATACCTTTTTAACAATGGGGAATAACTGCTTCTTCTTGATATTTCAATATAATATGTGCCTTTTTTCAAATATATTTTTATGTTTGCAACAGATTTTACAACATTTTCTGATACTTTTGTCCCTGTTTTGGTAAGTATATTAACAACATAACCTTCACCAGTGTTAGATTCCACATCATCTGGGTCGAACTTTACTGTTACATATCCATTTTTATCTATACTGAATTTATAAAGGTCGTTATCATCAGCCACACACATATTCCCATTATATTTTTTTCCTAAAGAGATAGAAGTGGCGCTTTTGCTTCTGTTGCTCCATGATTCATCACTGCTTATAAGGCTTTCCTGTTCCCAGCTCTTATCCTCCACAGTTTTTATATTAATTGAATATTGCTGCCAGACTGGTACTTCGTTAGTATAGATAAAATAGTCCTCTGATATGGCAATATACAGTTCTGTTCCTTTCTTAAAATTGAATGACGGCAGGATTGTATTTGTTGTCAGCATGCTTGAATAAATGCACTTTCCTGTAGCTGCATTATATAATTCAACTTTCCAGCCATCCATTGCGTCTACTGTAACATCTGCAACAGAAAAGTCTATATTAAAATAGCCAAAATGGTCAACCTTGTATTTGTAATAATCCACATCATTATACCAGTACAGGTTTCCATTGTAAGTTTTGCCAGCAACAACCGATGTGGAGGTATCTGCAGTATCATTGCCTTCCTGTTCCCAGCTTTTATCTTCAACAGTCTTTATATTAACTGAATACCGCTGTCCAACTGGCACATCCGAAGCATAAATAAAATATTCCCCTGACACTGAAAGATAAAATTTTGTCCCTTTCTTAAAATTGTATGTTGGCAATACTGTATTGGAAGTGAGAACCTCTGAATAAATACACTGTCCTGTACCCTCATTGTATAATTCCACTTTCCAGCCGTCTTTTGTATCTGCTGTGATATCTTCAACTGAAAAATCAATATT
Organism: uncultured Lachnospiraceae bacterium; assembly: GCA_910586555.1. Classification (GTDB taxonomy): domain Bacteria; phylum Bacillota; class Clostridia; order Lachnospirales; family Lachnospiraceae; genus Butyribacter. The sequence goes on along the minus strand of CAJUJY010000050.1, from coordinate 7,032 downwards.
AAAATACCCCTGCTTATCAACAGTAAATGAATAATAATGCGCTGTGTCAGCAGTTTCCAATGTCCCATAAAAAGTTTCATTTGGTGTCACTGGTACCATTTCAGATGCATATGCTTTCTGCGGAAGCAAAAATATCACCTGCATGCATACTGCCAGCATCAACATTTGTAATAATTTTCTTATCTTCATAAACCCTTCCTCCTGTCAAAATAATTTTATCATTTTAATCCATAAACTACCCAGCGGATTACTTACAACTCTTTACATGCTATTTTTTTATGATATGCTTCCTAAGCTTTGTTTTATCTTTCCCTGTTAAATAATACCTCGCTTTACTTTCTGGTTCATCTCCACTGATGTGCCGCATCCATCCATTCAATGTACAAATTAATGTTGCATCTTTTGTATTTTTAAAGCTATCCAGAAATCCTGCTTCACAGCCAATTTCATTAATATAGGATTCATGGCATTTAACAATTTCAGTGACGTCCAGCTTTTCTCTTTTAAAATATTTTGTAAATGCTTCCTCTACTGTATCATAAGCAGCAACTGCCCCTGTATCTCCATACATATCATATAGCAGTTCCTCTTCACATTTCCCTTCCTTATAACTATATCCTGTGTAAACGAAAGCATCACTTCCCCCTGATGTCTGGAGTACTTCCTGTACTTTTTTCAGCCTGCCATCCTTATATTCCATGGAACACATACCTCGGATATGCCCATCTGCAAAAAAGGATTTATTATCATATTGCGCAAATAGAAGATATTTCTTTTTTCCTCCAGCCATATCTGCCACAATGAAATTTCCCACAATATCATAGAACTCATTCCAGTCATAACCCAGCCCTGAAATAACCACACTGTCCATACAGATAACATTTTCTTCATCCAGTCCATAAACTTCTCCTATCAGTTTATGGGCAAAATATTTATCTTTCTTTTTCTTCCAATAAAGGACAAATAACTCTTTCTGTCCATCTTTGTCTAAATCTTCTATATAAGCAGACAGGATGCCTGACGGCTTCAGCCAGTGGTTTCTCTTATCTAATGCTGGTGAGTCCATCCCTTGGTAATATGTTAGTTCCCCTTCCTGGTTTAACTTTGCCAGCCCATATTCAGGAATCAGTTTTTCATTTATGTATTCATAATAAATATCCTCTTCTGGTCTTGAAGCTTTACCTGCCGATGGCACTGGTTCTACAGTTTGCACAGAATCCAGCTCTGACCTGCTATCCGGGCTTGCTGTTACATCTGTAGTTACTCCTCTGCTTTCTGGCGTTTCCTTTTGTAGAAAATAAATACCTGCCCCAAGCAATGCCATTGTTACCATTATAACTGCAGCAATTTTTCCTACACTCCACTTTCCTATTGCAGATTTCATTTCTTTTACAGCCACTTTTTTGGCATCGTTTGCATGATAAGACATGGCATCCAGTCCTCCAAATGCTTTTTCTAATATACCATCTGGCAACTCTGCTACTGCTTGTGGTGCATGAAATGCCTGTGCATCTTTTTCCAGCAACAAATCCAGTAATGCAAATGGTGCAATACCATAAAGGTTAATTCCTTTTTTCTCAAGGCTTTCCTTCTCACTAAGCAGATGTTTCCTTGCATAATTTAGCCGGCTTTTAATAGTATTTTCAGAACAGTTACATTCAATAGCAATTTCCGAAATCTTCATCTGTCTTATATAGCGCAGGATAACACAAACCCTCTGTTCTTCAGACAGACAATCCATAAGTTCATGTACAATCCTTGCAGTTTCTTTCTGGTCAAGTGCAAGCTCTGGCTGGTTTCTGGCCGTTTCATCCTCAAATTCCAGCTCTTGGATGTCTTCTTCTGTACTAAGTTCTGAAAATAAGACAATTTTTTTCTTACGCAGGAAATCCAGTGCAGTATTAGATGCAATTTTACTTGTCCATGAAGCAAAACTCTGGCTGCCACTATAATTAAATGAAGACAGCTTCTGGAATACTTTCACATATGTATCCTGCAATATATCCATTGCATCCTGTTCATGCCTTACCATTTTGATTACAATATAATAATTTCTTTCATAGGTTTCTTTATACAGCCAGCTAAATGCATCCATGTCACCTTTTTTTGCAGCAAGAACCATTTCCTGTATCTTTTCCATTTTCCCTCCAAAACAGATAAAACAATTATCCCTTATATATATCCCTACATGTCCTTTCTTGTCTTAACCAGTTTATAAATACTGTATCCCATGTCAGCAAAAGGAAGCAAAATTATAAGATATGCTATGTCACCTATAATGTCACTTAACCATATAATTGCCAATATAAAAATAACAGAAATTACAACTGTCATAAACCAGCCCATTTTAAAATACTCCCTTATCCTGCCAGGAATATAGAAAAAAAGCCCCATCACCACACCCATGAAAATGCAGCTTAAACTCCCTGTATTACTCATTCCAATTTTAAAAAGAACTGAAAAACCAACTGCTGTTACCAAAAATATAATAATTTTCTTCTTTAACTTTGCCTTCTCTTCCATGTAATCAAAATCCATAACTCTTCCTCCTTTTTTCTAAGATGTGTCTAAAAAAATTATTTGATTTACAAGTTATTACTTCAGAAGTTAAATACCACAGTACTTTGTGCATAATAAATTGTTAATGACATCTGCTAAAAATGTACAGGCAGTGGTGCTACGCCAAAGCTTATGGCAGAATATACTTGATAATCCAGACAGGCAAAAACTACAAAATTTAACACCTGAAGCAATACATATGTCCGGATATTATTGTTTGTTACCATCCCCCTTTCACCTATACAACGTAACAGATTTATAAAAAGTTTTATGACAGGTAAAGTTTTTTTAATCTTCTCACTATTCCAAAAAATCTTCCAAATTAAACTTTCTCATCCCTGTTTCCCCCTTTCCCGTGTCTGCCAGCCTGTTTAATTTTGTATTCTGCATAAATTTTTCTGTGTTAAACATCACCAGTACATCAGTAATATCTTTATACTGCTCCATGATATCCTTCACAGGGACTTTTCCATAACGGTAGTCAACCATTATAATCTGGTCATAATACTCAGTTAAAAATGGTACAAAACAGTTTGCAAATGAATCTTTAACCAGCAGAAGGCTTTTCCCAGTACCAGCCTTTGTTGTGACTACAATCTTAAATGTATTTTTAGAGAAAAATATATTATACTTATTAAATCCCTTTTCTGCTTCTTCTGGAAAATATACAGAACCTGCCACAAGCTTCCCGTCATCCATATCCACATTTATCCCTTTTTCACCTGGGTTATGGAAAAGCTCTACACTGTCTGGTTTTACTCCTATATGTGCTTTATTATATGTAGTGCCATAAAATCTGGTAAATACTGTTTCCCTCTGGTAATATCCCAGCCCCTTCACAGGCAATCCTGCAGCTTCTGCAAACTGGGTCCATGCATAATATGCCCCAAGTGTAGTCCAGTGGTGGTCAGTACGGTAATAAATATATTCCTTTTGATGTTTCTTTAATATTTCCCCTGCATCAAGTAAAACATCTGGTTCGTCCAGACTGTCCTTTAATCCTTTAAGTACTTTCCCAGTATCAAATGGTCCTGCAAACACCGGAAGGCTGTCTGGCAATGCCCCTGCCTTTGACGGAAGCATCATGCAGTACACATGGTCTTTGCCATAATGTTTTACAGCATAATTTAAAAATTTTGATAAATACCCTGTATTTTCATTTACCTGTTCCTGCTCAAAATCTGTTTCCTGGTATTTTTCTAAAAGACAGCCATTTTTACCAAGGTAAACACCATTAATGTCTTTTTTACCAAATGCTGCCTGCAAATTTGCAGCGGCAAAGGACCATCCATCCCTCCAGAAAAACTGGTCATTTAACCATTCTTCATAACTGTCCTGGTATCTGCCATCTAAAAATGATTTTCCTGAAAATATGGGTTTCTGTGCCAGTCCCCTGTTCTCCATATCTGAAAATTCTTTATCAGGAAATAACAATGCTGCTACTGGACTGGAAAACAGGATAAAACAAAATTCAATTATGATAAATATTTTTAACTTCTTCATAAAATTTTCCCTACCATTTACCATCTGTAATAATTAAGTTGTATTTTCCACCCTGCTGCCTCCATCCCTGCAGGCACACCATAATAAAAACCTATACAGAGGCTGGCAAACACTACACCAGCCTTCAGGCAGGAAAGGGCATCAAACACCAGCAAATCCCATATAACATAAAAAAATTTTAAAAACGAAAATATAAAAACGGGTTATATGATGAATTTACAAGCATTGCAATACAGGCAGCAAATACTGCAGCTACAAACACCATGCCTGCATACCCCCTTCTTGCTGTCCCCTCTGGAAACAGCCTGCCTGTTACAACCCTCTTTGGCATTGATGAAGAAAAAACAGCAGCAATAATAAGCAGGACAAAATAAGAATACACAAGATACATTGTATGTACATTGACAAAACCTGCCCCTTCCTGCAAAAACATTGTTCTCATAAATACAGTGGCATCTGCCATATCCTGCCATGCAAAAAGAGCCCATCCGAAGATTACTGCAGCCATTGTATAAATATGCCTGATAATGGATGGCAGTTTTGCAAACAGCCGCTTCCATAGCAGTTTTTCCAGTACCAGTAAAATGCCATAGTACACACCCCAGAGGACAAAGTTCCAGTATGCCCCATGCCACAGCCCTGTAAGAAGCCACACAATGGCAATATTGATAAACTGCCTTCCTGTCCCTTTCCGGTTGCCCCCAAGGGGGATATATACATATTCCCTGAACCATGTGCCCAATGAAATATGCCATCTCCGCCAAAATTCTGTAATACTTTTTGATTCATATGGGTAATCGAAATTTTCTGGAAATGTGAACCCAAACATAGCACCTAAGCCAACAGCCATATCAGAATACCCTGAAAAATCAAAATAAATCTCAAATGTAAATACCAGGACACCAAGCCATGCTGTTGCTGTTGCAAGCCTCCCGGCATCCATTGCTGCAATTTCCTCCCAGAGCATTCCCATCTGGTTAGCAATTAAAACTTTTTTGCCAAGCCCTGCCACAAAACGGAATATACCTTTGCAGAACAAATCCACACTTTCCCTGCGGCCTTTTAACTGGCCTGCTACTGTTTTATACTGCACGATTGGCCCTGCTACAAGCTGTGGGAACAGTGCCACATATGCACCAAATGCAATAAAGTCTTTCTGCACCTCTGCATCATTCCTGTATACATCTATTGTGTAGGACATAGTCTGGAAAGTATAAAAGGAAATCCCGATGGGAAGGGCAACATTTACCAGAGGGATATCCGTTCCTGCCAGCCTGTTTATGTTTCCTGCAAAGAAACTGGCATACTTAAAAAATCCAAGAAGTGAAAGGTTGGTTACTGCCGAACAAAGCACTGCACCAAAGGCCATTTTTTGCATTCCTTTTCCTTTGTAGTATGATACTGCCATCCCTGCAAGGTAATCTGTCACTGTAGAAAAAAGTACCAGCACAACATAGACAGGTTCACCCCATGCATAAAATACAAGGCTGCTTATAAACAGCACCAGGTTACGGCACTTTTCAGGCAAAATGTAATAAGCGGCCAGCACAGCAGGAAGAAACCGGAACAGAAACAGTAAACTGCTGAAAACCATAAAACATAAACTCCCCTATAGTTTTTTCTTTATTGCATCCTGCCCTTTTGTATTCACTGCCTTCTGGTGGGACAGGGCAATATACCACACATACCTGCCTTTCCTTCCACAAAGTGCATTTTTAAATACTTTCTGCTCCGTGGAAGAATAATCCGAAAGATAAGCACTGCTGCAGTTATTTTTCTTATATTTCTTAAGCTGTTTATGTAATGACTTAGCCCCCGCAGCATTTTTCGCCTGGATGACACAAAGGCTGTATACTTCTTTTGAATCACATATGTACTGTATGCTTTTAACCTTTTTCCTTGCAGAAGCAGAAAGTGCACCAAAATCAATGGCATTACCAGACTGGTACTCCATGTTCCCAGCTGCACCAGAACCTTCCAGTGCAGCACTGCATAAGGATTTGCAGCTTACTGCTTCTTTTGCTCCTGCTGTGGCCTGCAGAAAAATACCTGCCAGAAGAACCGTTGTAAAAATAATACAAAAAACTTTTTTTAAATTCTGTTTCATACTTATATTCCCTCTCTTCCTTACTGGTCTAAAGACTTATCAAACTTGTCAACAACCTTACCAAATTCAGTATAAGCAGAGGCTTTCCAGTGGTACCCGTCCCCTTCTGCATACACTGCTTTCAGATACCCGCTGGAATCTTTCAGGAAACTGGTATAATCAAAATATGTTGTACCAGTTTTTTTTGCCAGCTTCTCCAGCTCCTTATTAAAAGATGGTATCCTTGAATAACCAGGATTCCTTGCCATTTCTCCCCTTGTGACAGGGGATACTGCACACAGTACAATATCTGTACCAGGGCTTCCCTGCTTTAATGCCTGGATTATGCCTTTATATTCTGTAACCATATCACTTGTCTTCCTGTAATGGATTTCATTCATACCAAGCATCAGATAAGCCCTGTATGGCTTTTCTGCAACCAGTTTCTGCAGCCCGGTTTTTCCATCAAATATCCTTTTTGTATGGAAAGTAACTGTATTTAACCCTCTGTATGCAATTACTTTCTTTTTCCCTGCAAAAGTCATCTGTGGAAATGCCTGTCCGTAACCTACTGCCTGGCAGATGGAATCACCTGCAAAAATTGTCTTATGTACATATGTCCTTGTTTTTATATGTACTTTCTTTGAAGGACTGCTGTCACTGCCAGACACTTTTTTCTTTTTGCCTGCCACTACATAGAAATAATAACTGGTATTGTTCTTTAACTTACGGACTATGTACTGTGTGCCCTTTGTAATGCCTGCCAGATGTACATCCCCATTTTCCTTATAGTAATATACCCTGTAAAATTTAGCTTTTTTATGCTTTTTCCAGGTAACTTTTACAGAGTGTGTGGAATACCTGGCTAACCCTACCTTTGATAC
>CAJUJY010000049.1 GCA_910586555.1 uncultured Lachnospiraceae bacterium | reverse complement strand
AAATGCTGGAGTCAGAGTCCAGTGCCTTACCGTTTGGCGATAGCCCATTAAATATAAAAATATATAAAAACCTTTGTCCCTTGCCGGAACACTTGCTTATTATATAATATAGCCTGGAAAATTGCAAGCCTTTTTTTAAATTTTTTCACGTCTGTTTCATAAATTTTAATTGTTTATAATTATCCATGTTTTGTTTTAAACTGCCAAAATGTATATTACCTGGCAAGTTCCAAATGTGTTTCTTGCGGACAGGCTGTACAAAAACAGGCTGTCCTGGTTTGCCAAGGGACACTTTGTAATTGCCAGGTAATATACAAGATACCTCATTTATGTTTTTAATATTTTTCTGCAATTTCACCTTGTTTTTTATATATGCTTTTGCCAGGGACATACCCGCGTACCATTGACAGTGGGTAAATATTTGTATTGCTTCCTATAATTGTACCTGGATTTAATACACTGTTACAGCCTACTTCTACAAAGTTTCCAAGTATTGCACCCATTTTTTTAAGCCCTGTGCCTATTTTATCACCTTCATACCAGAGTGTAACCATGGTTTTATCAGATTTTACATTAGAAGTGATTGATCCTGCCCCCATATGTGACTTATATCCAAGTATTGAATCACCTACATAATTATAATGTGGAACCTGTACATTATTAAAAAGAAGCACATTTTTAAGTTCTGTGGAATTACCAACAACACAATTTTCACCAATAATTGCATTTCCCCTTATAAATGCACAATGGCGCACTTCTGTGCCCTTGCCTATAATGCATGGGCCCGCTATATGGGCTGTCTGGGCAATATTTGCACTTTTTGCAATCCAGATATTTTCACCCTTAAGTTCATACTCTTCCATATTAAGGGTTTTACCAAGCACTGTTATAAAATCTTTTATTTTAGGAAGTACTTCCCATGGGAACTGTGTATCTTCAAATATTCCTGAGGCTATGGTTTCATCCATATTAAACAATGCCTTGTTTTTTAATTTATCATACATAATAACTCTCCATTCCTGTCATAAGCCCGTAAACTCCAGGCTTTTACAAATTCCATTCCTGGTAAAACATACTTTGCAAAAGTCTGCTTCCCAGGCTATTTATCTTTATAATATGCAGCAGCAGCGTCAAAGTACTGCCTTAGCCCATATGAATTATTAATGGTTTTTACGCCTTCAACACGCTTTGTAATAAAATCATCAAGCTTTTTCATATATTCTTCTTCTGTAATCTTTCCTTCAGCCACAAGTGCAAGCCCTAATTCCCAGCTTGCTGTAAGTTCAGGGTTAAGAAGTGAACGTATTGAATTATTTACAACATCATATACCATTTCGCCAATAAGTTCAGGTGTTATTATCTGTGTTTTTTTATTCAGGTTAAGATATTTAATCTTAACAAGCTTGCTTAAGATTTCAGCCCTTGTCGCACTTGTGCCAATGCCGCTTCCTTTTATCTGTGCACGCAGGTCTTCATCTTCTATAAGCTGGCCTGCATTTTCCATTGCAAGTATTATTGAACCTGAATTATAACGTTTAGGCGGTGAGGTTTCACCTTCTTTTATCTCTGTGCTGGCAAATATGGTTTCCATGCCTTTTTTAAGCTGTTTAACCATATCTATAAGGTCTTTATCAAATGTTTCCACATCTTCTTCCTGCCCTCCTTTTTTTCCACCGTCTGCCGTACTGCTGCCATCCTTTCCTGCTGCCTGGTTTTTATCTTCCTTTATAGCAAATGAAGCTGTAGCAAGTTCAAGGTAGCCCTGGCTTATTAGTACTTTAAAACTGGCAAAAAACAGCTCCTTGCCATGCCTTATGGAAAGCGAAGTTTTCATATATTCTGCTGGCGGGTAAAATATACATAAAAAACGGCGCACTATTACCTCATATACCCGGGACTGTTTTAAACCAAGCCCTTTTAAAGCAAAAAGCCCTTGTCCTGTAGGAATTATTGCATAGTGGTCTGTAATCTGCTTATCATTAACATACCTTGTTTTTGCAATATTTTTATAACTTTCCCCATTAAGGATATTTTGTGTATATGTAGCAGTTATGCCATAATTTAAAAGACCTGTAAGGTTCTTTTTTATTTCTTTGGCAACTGCTGTAGAAAGTACCCTTGCATCAGTCCTTGGATATGTCACAAGTTTCTTTTCATATAATTCCTGCACAATTTTAAGTGTTTCATCAGGGCTTGTCTTAAAAAGTTTAGAACATGTATTCTGGAGTTCTGCAAGGTTAAATAATAATGGAGGGTTTTTCTTTTCCTTCTTTCTTTCTGCTTTTTCAATAATGGCCTTATTGCCTGAATATGGAAATAAATCCTTATTATTACTTTCTATAAGTGTGCCAAGCCCCTGGCAGAAAATAGCAGCATCTTTCTTTTCCTTAAACCCGTTTTCTTTGTATAATAACGGTGATTGAAAATACCCTGAACCTTTAACAGCCTTCCATTCACCGTCAAATTCCTTACCATTGTAGCTAAAATGTCCTATAACCCTGTAAAACGGCGTTTTAACAAAGCTTCTTATTTCACGCTCACGTCTTACCACCATTCCAAGCACACATGTCATAACCCTTCCTACAGATATTGCTGTCCATTTGCCATTCTTAAGGTAATTCATAACAGCAGGCCCGTATTTTAAGGAAAGTACACGGGAAAAATTAATGCCCATAAGGTAGTCTTCTTTAGCCCTTAAATATGCTGAAGCAGAAAGATTGTTATATGCAGACAGCGGTTTTGCTTCACGTATGCCCCTTTGGATTTCTTCCTCTGTCTGCGAATCAATCCATACACGGCGCCTGTCTTTACTTTCAGGGACTTTTGCCATCTGGTCTACAAGCCTGTAGATATATTCACCCTCACGCCCCGAATCAGTACATACATAAATCCTTGTAACATCTTTTCTGTTTAAAAGCCCTGAAACTATTTTAAACTGCTTTTTTACACCAGGTATAAGTTCATAAAGGAAATTGGCAGGGATAAATGGAAGTGTATTTAATGACCATTTTTTTAATGCAGGATCATATATATCCGGGTAACTCATTGTAACAAGGTGTCCTACACACCATGTAACAATATATTTATCTGATTCAAGATAACCATTTCCCTGGTTTCCTGTTACGCCAAGGACTTTGGCAAATTCCTTGGCAACACTTGGTTTTTCCGCTATAAATAAATATTTATCCATATTATTTTATTTCCTGGTACAGCATGGTGATTTTACAAATTCCTTAAAAGCCTTTTCTGCAAAAACTACTGTAACAATTACAACTCCTGCAATACATGCATATTTTACAATTTTAGTTACATTAATATCAATATTAACCTGCGTTTTCCTGTCCATAACAAGATAACCTGTCCTTTCTGTTATTATTTAACTATGCAGTCACCACAGCCAAGATCCATAATGTACCCTGCACTTTCTATACATTTTTTAATAAGGTTTATGCACTGTGCAGATTCTTCACCTGCTGATGCTTTATTATCATACAAGTTGTATTTATCCCTGGCATAAACAGGTGAAAGATTTGGCATAAGCACATTAGCACCTGCAAGAAGCCCCTTTTTGCGCCCGTCTGGTGCAATAGTGCCAAGCGCTGTTGTTGCTGGCAGCAGGACATCTGGAAGCATAAGCCTTACAATTCCAAGAAGAAAAAGCGTCTGTTTTAGTGTACCATTATTCTGGCTGGCAAAAGGTGTGTCCTTTTGTGAAATAAATGGCCCTATTCCTGCCATATGTGGTTTTAGCCCATGTAAAAAATATAAATCTTCCACAATACATTCTGGTGTCTGGTATGGTGAACCTGCCATAAACCCGGCACCTGTCTGGTATCCTATCTCCTTAAGCATAAAAAGACATTCTTTCCTGTGGCTTAAAGACATTTCTGCCGGGTGCAGCTTATTATAATGCCATTCCATGGCTGTTTCATGGCGTAAAAGATACCTGTCTGCCCCACTTTCATACCATGCAAGGTAATCTTTATAATCCCTTTCACCAACAGAAAGCGTTACAGCACAGTCCGGATGCTTCTTTTTAATATTTTCTATAATAGTACAAAGCCTTTCCCTGGTAAAATAAGCATCTTCCCCGCCTTGTAATACAAATGTACGCAGTCCAAGGCCATAGCCCTCATCACAGCAGTTATATATCTCTTTATCACTTAGCCGGTACCTGCAAATGTTACTGTTGCTGCGTCTTATGCCACAATAATAACAGTTATTGCGGCAGTAATTAGTAAATTCCACCAGCCCGCGTATATAGACAGCTTTTCCATATGTCCTCTCCCGTACCTTTCTTGCAAGTTTAAAAAGATACTCTTCATCTTCGCTGCCATGGCTTGTTAAAAGTTTTAAAAGTTCTTCCTTTCCAGGCATCTGGCCTTTATAAAGCTTATCTATTATTAACATCTGGCTTGTCTTCTGCCCTGGCATAATCAGTAGCCTAGCTCCTCTCCTACAAGCAGGACTTTAATACGTCCTGGAATACGTGACATTCTTGTTATTACAATCTGCCCGCACATACAGCTTTCCATAAAGCAGTCATTGCATCTGCCTGAACTGGCACATGGCGTATCAAGGCCAAGCCTTACAGCATTTGGCGGTGCAGCAATATTTCTTACACGTGAAACAGCCTCTTTAACATCTTTTACTATTTTGTTCATTCCAGCAATAATTATTACATTATCCGGCCCATTGCAAAGACAGGCAACCCTGTTGCCATTGCCATCAATATTTACAAGCTCACCTTCCATTGTAATTGCATTGCTGCTCATAAAATAATAATCTGATGTAAAAATTTTACCAGCCATCTCCTTTTTCTCTTCAGGAGTTTTTGCCAGCATTCTGTCATAAAGTATGTAATCATCTGTTTCCTTTAAATCATCAATAAGCCCTGTTTCATTAAGGGTAACAGAACCTCCCCATGAAATAGTGCAGTCAGGTGTAAGGAAACGCTTTGCCTTTGCATTGGCTTCTTCCCTGTCAGCACAGTAATAACCTTCAATCCCGCGGAGGTTAAATTTATTAATAATATTTTCAGCAAGATTCTGGTAATTTATCTGCTTTGGTGTAAGGTTTATTTCAGCAATATCCATTATAATTCCTCCTTGTGCTTTTAATACCTGAAATTATAACACAATATTTTCTAATATAAAAGATACTATGCCACAGATTAACAAGACATAAAAAAACAATACCATAAACCAGCATGCCAGTCCCTGTCATGTTATATCCCTTTTTGTTTTTCTTTATATATAATATTGCTTATTATATTACAACCGTCAATATATGTAAACCAGGTTTGTGAAAAATACCACGTCCGTTTCATAAACTCTAATACAAATAATGGATAATTTATAGTTATCCTGCATTTGGGTTTTGTATATACTAAAGGTTTGTACATGCAGCAGTTTTATATATTTTTTGTAGCAGGCACGTTCCCACTACGATAGCGCACACAGCAGTGCATAAGGCCTGTAAAAACCAGGTCTAAGCACTGGTGGCGCTATAGTGCCTTTTACAAAAAATATATAAAAACGTCTGCATGTTACTACGTTCCATGGGAGAATTAACTTTGTCTTCTATATATGTTTACTTAAAAATTTTAAATATACATACATGGTTTTTATATAAACTAGCCAAAACGTATATTACCTGGCAAGTTCCAAATGTGCTCCCAATGGACAGATGTACGCAGCCGCCGGTGTTTAAGCCCTGTCTTAAATGCTTCAAAGAAGTTTTTTCTTTGAAGCATAAGGGCTTTATGCACCGCTGCGTGTAAGTCCAAGCGCAAGCGGGCTGTCCATGGGAGACTTTGGAACTGCCAGGGCATAAAAATTTCTATATATATAACCCTTTAAAACAAACCACAGATAACTATAAATTATCTGTTACTTATTTTATAAATTTTTATTTTCCTGCAAATACAGTGTGTCCGCCATAACAGCCTGTACCGCCAAGTTCTTCTTGTATTTTTAACAGCCTGTTATATTTAGCAACCCTTTCACTCCTGCTTGGCGCACCTGTTTTTATCTGTCCTGAATTAAGCGCCACTGCAAGGTCAGCTATTGTTGTATCTTCTGTTTCACCTGAACGGTGTGATACTATAGATGTATAGCCGTATTTCTTTGCAAGCTTTATTGCTTCTATTGTTTCTGAAAGCGTGCCAATCTGGTTAAGTTTAATAAGTATTGAATTGCCGCAGCCCGAATCTATGCCTTTCTTAAGCCTTTTTGTATTGGTTACAAACAAATCATCACCAACAAGCTGTACACTTCCTCCAAGTTCTTTTGTAATCTGTTTCCAGCCGTCCCAGTCTTCTTCGTCTAGCGGGTCTTCAATCGATTTTACAGGATACTGGCTGCACAGCTTCCTCCAGTGGTCTATAAGCTCACCTGTAGAAAGTACCCTGCCGCTTTTAGGAAGCTGGTATTCCCCTGTCCTGCTGCCCTTCCATTCACTTGCTGCTGCATCAAGGGCAAGTACAAAATCATCACCTGGCTTGTAACCTGCTTTGGACACTGCTTCAAGTATAAGCTCTATAGTTTCCTCATCACTTGCAAGATCTGGTGCAAAACCACCTTCATCACCAACAGCCGTAGCAAGGTTTTTTGCCTTTAATATGCCTTTAAGCTCATGGTAAACCTCACAGCACTGCCTTAAACCTTCTGCAAAACAGCAGGCACCAACAGGCATTATCATAAATTCCTGTGTATCAACAGTATTTGTTGCATGTGCACCGCCATTTAAAATATTCATCATAGGCACTGGAAGTGTATTGCCGCTTATTCCCCCTAAAAACCTGTATAATGGCATACGGTATGCATTAGCTGCCGCCTTTGCACATGCAAGTGATACTGCAAGCATTGCATTAGTGCCAATTTTGCTTTTATTTGCTGTGCCATCTTCTTCTATCATTTTTTTATCAATATTGTAAATATCTGAAGCGTCCATTCCTTTAAGCCTGAAAGAAAGCAGTTTATTTACATTATCAACTGCATTTTTAACACCATTACCTCCATAACGGTTTTTATCACCGTCCCTTAACTCATGTGCTTCATAAATGCCAGTAGATGCACCACTTGGTGCTGCTGCCCTTCCATTTGCCCCGCATTCAAGCAAAACTTCTGCTTCAACTGTAGGATTGCCCCTTGAATCAATAATTTCCCTTGCTTTAACTTCTTTAATTTTTAAACAGTCCATTTTACCAACCTCCTGTAAATCCAAAGCCTTTAGAACTTCTTTTCACACTTTCCTTTTTTTTGCATATTTTAATTTATGGAAAATAATTTATATAACCTTTGGATTTATAATTTTATTTTTATTATTTTAAACAATATTTACATTTTTATTTATGCCACTATTTTCCATTAAGGAAACAAAGCTTAACCAGATTTATAGTTTTATGCCTGTGCGCTGCCTTGCATAAAACCTGTTATTCCATATAAGCAGCGCAGGAATGAGGTAATTATGCAGCAGCCACAGACTATATATTCGTATGGTAATGACAAACGCCAGAAATATCTTGGTAATATGCTGGCAGAATATGGGTTTACAGTAATAGATGTGCAAGATGCTAAAGACAGGCCTGTTAATAAAAGCAATATGCAACTTGAACAATGTGGTGATATTGGTAATGATATTGAAATACTACTGCTTCCAGTTGCAGTGCCTAAAGAAACACTTGCAGACATTATTCCGTTTATACACAAGGGAACATACATTATAGGTGGTGTACTGCCAGATTATCTTACAGATATATGCAATTCTGAAAATGCAATGTATTTAGATTATATGAAAATACCTGAAATAGCTATAAAAAACGCCGTTGCAACTGCTGAAGGGGCTATATGTGAAGCAATTAAAGCAGGAAACATAAATATACAGTCAAGCAGGTGCCTTGTTATAGGCTACGGCAGGTGTGGTACTGTTATTGCTAGTAAATTAAGCTGTTTAAAAGCAGATGTAAGCATACTTACAATAGAATCTGCGGACATTGCCAGGGCAGCCGCTAACGGGTATACAATAGCAACAGGTGATTTTGGCGTATATGATTTTATATTTAACACTGCTCCTGCATTAACTATAACGCCTGCGCGCATAAACACAATGAAAGGAAGCTGTATTATAATAGATATTGCTTCAAAACCTGGCGGTACAGATTTTGGCTACTGTAGAAGCAGGGGCATAACAGCAAAACACTGTCTTGGGCTTCCTGCAGCTTATTCACCTAAGACTTCAGCAAAAATTATTTTTGATGAGATTATAAAATATATATAACTATTTATTTTAACAATTTAATGCGCATACTGCGCAGGATTGGAGATCATATGAATGAAGGGAAAAAAATACTGGATATTGGTTTTTGCATAACAGGTTCTTTCTGCACACATGCAAAGATTAAAAAAGTCATTTCAGATATGAAAGACAATTATAATATATGTCCAATCTTTTCACAAAATGTCCATTCATTAGACAGCCGTTTTGGCCAGGCGTCTGATTTTGTTTCTAGTATAGAAAATATTACTGGCAGAAAAGGGATTTACACAATACAGGAAGCAGAGCCTATAGGCCCTAAAAAACTCTTTGATGTACTTGTAATAGCCCCTTGTACTGGCAATACCCTTGCAAAACTTGCAAATGGCATTACAGATTCTGCTGTATTAATGGCAGCCAAGGCACATTTAAGGAATGAACGTCCCCTGGTTATTTCTGTTTCTACAAATGATGCGATGGGAATTAATTTCCGTAATCTTGGAATACTCTTTAATATGAAAAATATTTATTTCGTTCCATTTGGACAGGACGACTATGTAAAAAAACCAAATTCCCTGGTTGCACATGTTACACTTATTCCTGATACAATAGAAGAAGCATTAAAAGGAAAGCAGATACAGCCTGTAATAAAACCTCCGCTTTAATGCAGCACTTGCAGGCTGTAGCACCCACTTTAAGGAATTGGCAGCAGAAAGGCTTTATTGCTTTACTGCTGCTTTTATTATACTGGTATCCGTATGCCCTGCTGGTGCTTGATAGTGCAGGAGGCTTTCATTGTTTTGCGGTTGTAATGAAATTTTTCCTTTAAAAATATTAAAAAAGGGGTTGCAAAATATATTTTATTATGGTATATTCTTTGTTGTTAAATATAGATTAATATGTACAGGACAAGGGCGTTCTCAGTTTTTTGAGTGCGCTTTTTTTCTTTAATGGCATATTGCAGCTTATAATTCTATTATTGCAATTTATGAAAGGATGGTACATAACATGGGAGAAAATGTTATAGAACAGGTTTTTGGGAAAGACGTCTTTAATGATGATGTAATGAGGGAAAAACTTCCCAAAGACGTATATAAATCATGGAAAAAAACGCTTGAAAGTGGTGCAGACCTTGATATTGACATTGCTAATGTTGTAGCACATGCAATGAAGGAATGGGCGCTTGAACATGGTGCAACACATTATACACACTGGTTCCACCCGATGACAGGTGTTACTGCTGAAAAACACGATTCATTTTTAAGCCCTGCAACTGACAGCCGGCCTGTATTTGAATTTTCAGGCAAGGAACTTATAAAGGGTGAACCTGATGCTTCTTCATTCCCGTCCGGCGGTCTGCGTGCTACATTTGAAGCAAGGGGATATACAGCATGGGACTGTACATCACCAGCATTTTTACGTGAAGATGCTGCTGGCGTTACCCTCTGTATTCCAACAGCATTTTGTTCTTATACAGGTGAAGCACTTGATAAAAAGACCCCGCTGCTGCGTTCAATGGAAGCAATCAGTAAACAGGCTGTACGTGTACTTAAGCTTTTTGGCTATAATGATGTTAAAAAGGTTTCATGCTCTGTAGGGCCTGAACAGGAATACTTCCTTGTAGACAGGGATAAATATTTACAGCGTAAAGACCTTATATTTACAGGCCGTACACTTTTTGGTGCACCTGCACCAAAAGGCCAGGAATTAGATGACCACTATTTTGGTGCAATTAAAGAGCGTATTGCTTCCTTTATGAAAGACTTAAATATTGAACTTTGGAAACTTGGAGTCCTTTCTAAAACACAGCATAACGAAGTTGCCCCGGCGCAGCATGAAATGGCACCTATATTTGCTACAGCTAATATTTCCACAGACCATAACCAGCTTGTTATGGAAGTAATGAAGAAAGTTGCCAAAAGGCATAACCTGGAGTGCCTGCTGCATGAAAAGCCGTTTGCTGGTGTAAATGGTTCAGGAAAACATAATAACTGGTCTATTATAACAGATACAGGCATTAACCTTCTTGACCCTGGCAAAAAGCCACATGAAAATAATTTATTCCTGCTTTTCCTTACAGCAGTTATAAAAGCAGTAGATGAAAATGCAGAACTTTTGCGCCTTTCTGCCTCAAACCCTGGCAATGACCACAGGCTTGGTGCCAATGAAGCCCCTCCTGCCATTATATCAATTTTCCTTGGTGAACAGTTAGAAGATATTATTGAGCAGATTGTAAAAGGTGATGTTTCATCTTCTATACAGGGTGAAAAACTTGATACAGGTGTACATGTGCTTCCTGTAATTAAAAAAGATGCAACAGACAGGAACCGTACATCACCATTTGCATTTACAGGCAATAAATTTGAATTTAGGATGTTAGGCTCTTCCATGTCAATCGCAGGCCCTAACTTTATACTTAATGCAATAGTTGCTGATACTTTACAGGAATTTGCAGATGAACTTGAAAAGGCAGATAACTTTGAAAAGGCTGTTAAAGAACTTATTAAAAAGAATGTTACCATACACCAGAAAGTTATATTTAATGGTGACGGCTATTCAGATGACTGGATTGCTGAAGCAGAAAGAAGAGGGCTTCCAAATGTAAAGTCTATGGTTGAGGCAATACCATACCTTACATCTGATAAAACTGTAAAGCTTTTTGAAAGGCAGAACGTACTTAACAAGGTTGAGCTTGAATCACGTGCTGAGATAAATTATGAATCTTATTCCAAAACAATAAATATAGAAGCCAAAACTATGATTGACATGGCTGGCAAACAGTATATACCAGCAGTTATAAGCTATATAACAAGCCTTGCTGATTCAATTAACAGTGTGCAGTCTGCATATGCAGGCGCTGACGTATCTGTACAGACAGAACTTCTTAGCAAGTGCTCTTCACTCCTTGCCAGTGCACAGAAAGCACTTGCAGAACTTAAAAAAGTAACCGCAGAAGCAGCTTCTAAAGAAGAAGGACAAAAACAGGCGACATTCTTTAAAGATGTTGTATTCCCTGCAATGTCAGAACTGCGTACACCTGTTGATGAACTGGAAATGATTGTAGACCAGGAATTCTGGCCAGTACCATCATATGGTGATTTATTATTTGAGGTATAATAATTTATGCCAGGCAGGGCCGCCGGATAATATCTGTAATATACATTACAGGTATTTGCGGCTTGCCGGCTTAAAAACAGGAACAATTCCACGTTTAATATCTATGCCGCCAGCATTACTGGCGGCATTTTAATCTCATCAAGTAAGTTCCTGCCCGCTTCTATGTTATGGAAACATAAGCGGTGGGCAGGAACTTACTTGTTTCAGTGGAAGTACAAGCTCCCACTGAAAAGCTGCGATAACGGCTATGGGGTTGTTATTGTATAATATTTTCTTAATGCGGCAGCCCTTTTTTAATCTGGGCTTTACAGTTTTTTCCTCATGCAGACAGAGTCCTCCATATCAGCATACTGTCCATAATTTGGTATAACTTTATAACCAATTTTTCTATATAAAGCCATAGCTTCTACAAGCGGTTCTCCAGACTCTAATATAAAATATTTAAACCCCTGCCTGCGTGCCCGTTGTTCAAGCATTTTCATAAGTTTATGTGATATTCCTTGTCCACGGTATTCTTTTTTTATAAATACCCTTTTTACTTCCGCATTTTCATTATCATATTTTTTAAAACTTGCACTTCCTACCGGAATATCATTATCATACGCTATAACAACATCATGGATATCATCTAATTTATTATACTGGATATAGCCGGCCCTGTTTTCTTCGCCACCTGCAAGTTCATTTAAATATTTATCAAGTTCATGGCATAATACAATAAAATCTTTATTTTGTCCGTCTGTATACTCAAATTTCATATTTTTCCTCCTTTATAATTACTGGTTTTCCCAACAAAATTTTACCATAGCCACACTTACAGATCTATAAAATTTCTATTAACTTTCTTTATCCCAAATATTGTTACAATATTGACAAATACACATAAAATATGTATTGTATATTACTATAAGAAGGAATTTTTGTTGGAACACACAATAATTTATTATGAAAGGAATCTATATTATAATGGAGAAAAATAAAAAATTAAATAAATTCTACATATTTCCAGTATTGTATGTATTATCTGCATATTTAATGTTTGCTGGTTTAATTAAAGGAACAGAAAATCCTATTGCATGTCTTCTGGTTCTTGCACCATTTGTTTTTGGAATACTTAATATTGTTATGTGTGTAAAGCACTGCCAGCCAGAATACTACTATATTATGTTATCCTCTGCTGCAATTGTTAAATACTGCCTGGTTCCGTTTTTTATTGCAGGAGGTTTTTTAGTAGCAGGAAGTTTTATTTCAGGCATATTGCTTCCAATTCCCCCTATGTTTATAGTTGGGACTTTTATTGCTTTTTTATTATGCATTGCAGGCTGGGTTATCCTTGCTTTTGGGTCACCTTATACAATTTCTTATGTTGTACTCTCCCAGAAAGCAGGCCAGACTTCTAAAGGTATGGCAGCCTTTCATATTATACTACAGTTTTTCTTTACAATGGACGTAATAGACATAATATGCCTTTCATTAAAAGCACACAGAAACATAAAATCCACCATTGCTGTTATAATACTATTTATAACTGCTGTTATAGCAATTATTGCTTTAATTTTATTTATAGTCTTTCAGATAGTTATGTAATATAGTATCTGTATTTTGTGTATTTGCTGGGCTGTCTGCTGTTTCTGTATAGTTTGCGGTTTTACTTGCTTCTAACATGGCTTTTCCTTCTGCGCTTATCTCTACTGTATCTGTAACAACGTTCCCATTTTTATAAATATTTTCTTTTAAAGAATTATTTGCTTCTTCTTTAACTTCTTCCTCTTCTCTTCTTTTTATAGCGGCTTTTTCTTGTTCTGCCTTTTTTCTTTCCCTTGCTTCTTTTGCATCTTCTTTCATTCCATCATAAGCTTTTGTTTTATAGTTATCTGCCTTTACCTCAAATTCTGACACATAACCAATTGCCCTTTCCATTGTTGCAGTATCACCCCTGCGTTCTGCATCTTTATATACCTTCATTGGTACATTGGCAATATTTATATTAGTCCTTGCACCAATAAGTCCTTCCATTGTCTTTGTATTCATAAAAAACCTCCATTCCGCCACCATCAGGCATTATAAAAAATAAGTATATTAAAGCGTGTAAGAAACTTTAATCCGAAGTTCCTTACACGCTTTTTTTCGCCACTGGATGTATTTTTCTTTAGTGTGTTGTATTAAAAAGTCTTTTTTATGTTATATCTGCTGTATACACAGGCAAAAGAATGGAAATTTCAAATATATTATTTTCAATTTTTATATTAACTGTTCCATTATATTTCTTAACTGTTTCATTAATATTATAAAACCCTGTCCCTTTTTTTATCTTTTTTATGTCTTTTATTATAGTCCCGTTCCTGGCTGCTAAAATAAGGCATTTTTTAACTTTCTGGCACTCTATACTAATAAATTTATAACTGCTGTCTTGTATTTTTTTACATGCATTTATTGCATTATCAAGAATATTCCCAAATATTACACATAAGTCAAATCCAGTAATTATACAGTTTTTAGGTATACATATTATACATTCCATACGGATATTATCCTGTCCTGCCTGCTTCTTTTTATTGTATATTAAAATATCTATTACTTTATTGCCTGTAATTTCACTGCCAGGCAGGATATTTCCAGTTTCAAACATATTTTCCAGGTATGCTAAGGCTTTTTTTAATTCTTTGTTTTCCAATAGGCCATACAGTGAAAGCAGGTGGTTTTTCATATCATGCTGTAGCCTGTCCATCTGCATATACTGTTTTGTAAGCATTTTATAAAATTCATTCTGTGCATAATACCATTCATTTTGCCGCTGTTTTGTATAAATCTTGTCCATGCCATATACAAAACCTCCTGCAATACATGCTGACAGCAGTGCAAGTATACAGATGGCTGCTTCACTGTAAACCTGGTTATAATAAATGCCATAACCCCCCGTCCTTCCAGCAGATACTACAATACCGTTGCTTGCTCCCCAGTTTACAATATCCATAATTAAAACAACAAATATTAAAGGGACGGACATTGTAAAATACCAGCCTTTTATTTTGCCATTAAATATATTATATGGGCTTTTTATTAATATGCCAAATACCAGGATAACAAGCATATATGAAAACGCACTAACCAGGTTTTCTGCCCCTTCCAAAATGCCAGAAACATTACCACCTGCCAGTATACTTACAGATAATACAATACATGAAGCAAAAGAACAGCCAAAGTTTAATACCAGGGTTTTTATAGTAATTAAAATAACTGTGGCAGAAAATTTCTTTGCTGCATTATCACTAAATCCTGTAAATACCAGAATGGCAGTTAATATATAAGAAATTATCTTAAAAATTATATATGGAATGTGCCTACTGGAATTAATAACACTTATAAATAGTTCTGATAAAAAAACAAGGGCAGCAAACACCTTTTTATCCTGCCCCGGGTTATCCAGGTATTTTCTGCAAAAACTGCATAATGAAAAAATATACCCCATATAACAAAATATAAATATTATAAAACCAGGTTCTATAAAATAAGCCATTTTCAGCCTATGCCTCCTGCCTTTTTCATATACATAAGTATTTCTTTACAAAATGTATTATACCTTCTTTTTGCTATTGCAACCCTTTCACCATTATCAAGGACTGCCTCCTGCCTGTTATATATATCTACATGTCCCAGGTTTACAAGAAAACTTTTATGGCACCTTGAAAAACCTTTGCCAGCCAGGTCTTTTTCCAGATTCCCAATCTGTCCATAGTATGCAGTTATTCCGCTTATGCCATGTGCATATATTATCCTGCCTTTTACTTCAAAATAGTATATATCTTTTAATAATAATTTTTTATTCTGCCTGTCCTTATTAATAATAATAAAACCGTCCTGGTTATTAAAAGACTTTCTGGCAGCTTTTATAAGTACCTTTTTTAACCTGGATTTACTAACAGGTTTGACCAGATACCAGAAAGCTTCTACATCATACGCTTCAAACACATATTTGCTGCTTGATGAAATAAAAATTAAAACCTGGTTAAATGATTTATTCCTTAAAAGCTGTGCTGCTTCCATTCCGTTTATTCCATCCATTATAATATCAAGAAAAATAATATCAAAACATTCTGTTGAATTTAACAATGCACTGCTGCTGTTAAACTGCTTTATAATAAATGGTATACCCTCTTCTTCAAGGATATCTTTAATCCCTTTTGCTATATTACAGCAGTCAGGAATTTTATCATCACATACTGCTATTGATAACATTAAAACCCCTCCAATATAAATTACCTGGCTTTATATATATCGTCATAAAATGCTTACAGCCCTTTTAATGTTATAAACGGGCAGGCAGGTGTTATAAGCGCCAGGCAGCTTTTGTTTTTATATGTATTTTACAATTATTATTGTTACTTTTAATAAAAAGCTTGCAGCAGACAGCAAATATATGTAAAATTATAAAAGATACCAGGAACTATTTCCCTTTGTTGTTTCTGGAATATAAAGATCCATGGAGGAAGAAATAATGCTTAAATTACCAGCTATTTTTAGTGACCATATGGTATTACAAAGAAATAAAAACATTGCAGTATGGGGGGAGTCCAGTCCAGGCATAGTTACTGTATCACTTAATAACTGTACTGTGGAAACAGAAGTGCAAAATGGAAAATGGGAACTTTTCCTCCCGCCGCACAAGGCAGGAGGCCCTTACCAGATGGTTATAAAAAACGGAAATGATGTTATAAATTTTAATGATATTATAATTGGTGAAGTCTGGCTTGCAGGCGGCCAGTCTAATATGGAATTTGAATTACAGAACAGCACAGGCGGAAGTGATATAATAAAAAATGCTTCTGGCGATAATGTAAGGTTTTATTATACCCCGAAAGTGGCATGGAAAGGTGAAGAACTTTATAAAGCTGAAGAAGAAAGTTCATGGAGTAAGTTTAACCCTCTGGACTGTAAAATATGGTCTGCTGCCGGCTACCATTTTGCAGACAAATTATCAAAAAGGCTTGGTGTTACAGTTGGTATAATTGGCTGTAACTGGGGCGGTACTTCTGCATCATGCTGGATTAGCCGTAACTTTCTTAAACAAGTGCCATGCCTTTCTTCTTATCTTGAAGAATATGATAATATAGTTAAAGACCAGGACGAAGCAGAATATATTAAAGAACTTGAAGAATATTTTATATACCAGGAAGAATTTAATAAAAATGCCAGCCATTACTTTGAAACAGCAAAGAACCCTACATGGGAAGAAGCAGAAGAACTTTTTGGCAAAAGCAGGTATCCAGGCCCTATGGGGCCAAGAAGTGCCAACCGTCCATGCGGCCTGTATGAATCAATGCTTGCACGTATAATGCCATATACCATTGCAGGATTTTTATATTACCAGGGTGAAGAAGACAGCAATAAACCATATACATATTATGAACTGCTTTTAACACTTGTAAAACAGTGGAGGCATGACTGGAAAGACGAAACCCTTCCATTTATGGTAGTACAGCTTCCTGTATTCCAGGACGAAAGGGAACCAGATTATAAAAACTGGCCATTTATACGTGAAGCACAGATGAGGCTTTATAATAATATTAAAAATACAGGAATTGCAGTTATACTTGAATGTGGGGAATATAATAATATACACCCTGTGGATAAAGAACCAGTTGGTGAAAGGCTTATGTTGCAGGCAATGTACCATGTATACGGCGGCATAAGTGCACAGGAGGCATTTGGCCCGGTTTATAAATCACATTATACTGAAGGTAATAAAATGTATATAAAATTCCAATACGCAGACCCTCAGGTTTTATTCCAGAAAGAAGATAAATCCCAAGGAATTATATGTAGTGAAGAAAATGAAACAAACTTTGAAATAGCTGGAGCAGATAAAAAGTATTTTCCAGCAGAGGCTGCAATAAAAGGTGATAGTGTTATACTCTGGTCTGCCAGTGTGAAAAAACCAATGTATGCAAGGTATTTCTGGACAAACTATAATAAAGTAACATTATTTGGCGAAAATGGAATACCTGTTGCACCATTCAGGACAAGTTATGAAGATGGGTCAAAAGTCCTTGGTACAGATATACAGATAAGTTGACTAAGCTGGAAATATAAGCTATAATTAGTACTTGTTATCCAGGCGGCAGCCCACGTTATATTATTTCCTGCTTAGTCAAGCGGATATCCGCAATCCGCTTCGCTACTTGCTCATAACCTCATTGCCGCTTTGCGGCAGTCTGGCAGGAGCTTGAACCCCTGCCAGACTAAGTAAGCCCTGGTAAATCAAACCCACCGCTTAAGAAGCGGGGAACTTACTTAATGAGGTTAAATTACTGCAAATGGATCAGAATAAGTATTATTTAGAAAGTGGAGGAAAAGTAAATGGCTGAGAAAAAGAATATTTTAACATATGAAGGCCTTAAAGCTTTGGAAGAGGAATTACAGGATTTAAAATTAAACAGGCGCAAACAGGTTGCTATAAAAATAAAAGAAGCAAGGGAGCAGGGGGATTTATCAGAGAATGCTGAATATGATGCTGCAAAAGATGAACAGCGTGATATTGAACTCCGTATTGAAGAAATTGATAAAATCCTTAAAAATGCTGAAGTTGTTGATGAAGAAGATGTTGATCCTGATGCTATAAGCATAGGCTGTACAGTTACATTAAGGGATATTGAATTTGACGAAGAAATGGAATATAAAATTGTAGGTTCTACAGAAGCAGACTGCCTTAATGGAAAGATTTCTAATGAATCACCTGTAGGCGTAGCACTTATAGGTTCAAAAGAAGGTGATAAAATTGAAGTTGAAACACCTTCAGGTGAAATGGTTAAATATGAAATACTAGCTATAAAAAGGACTATATCAGAATAAACAGAAAGGAGCATTAAAACGGTGGCAGGACAACAGAATAAACCACAGACACAGGAGGATTTAAGTGCCCTCCTTAAAGTAAGAAGGGAGAAACTGGAAAATCTCCAGAATGAGGGCAAAGACCCTTTTAAAATTACAAAGTACAATGTTTCAATACATTCACAGGATATAAAAGACCAGTTTGATGCACTTGAAGGGCAGGAAGTTGAAATTGCAGGCCGCATGATGTTTAAACGTGTAATGGGCAAAGCATCTTTCTGCAATATACAGGATCTTAAAGGAAATATCCAGTCATATGTTGCAAGGGATGATATTGGTGAGGAAAGCTATAAAGATTTTAAGAAATATGATATTGGTGATATCCTTGGAATAAAGGGTTTTGTATTTAAAACAAAAACTGGTGAAATTTCAGTACATGCCAAAGAAGTAACACTTCTTTCCAAAAGCTTACAGGTGCTTCCGGAAAAACACCACGGGCTTACTGATACAGATATAAGATACCGCCAGAGGTATGTTGACCTTATTATGAATACAGATGTAAAGGAAACTTTTATAAAGCGTTCCAAAGTAATAAGCAGCATACGCCGGTACCTTGATGCAGACGGTTTTATGGAAGTTGAAACACCAATGCTTGTAGCTAATGCAGGAGGTGCAGCAGCAAGACCGTTTAATACACATTTTAATGCACTTGATGAAGATTTGCACCTGCGCATATCACTTGAATTGTATTTAAAACGCCTTATAGTAGGAGGGCTTGAAAAAGTATATGAGATTGGACGTGTATTCAGGAATGAAGGACTTGATACAAGGCATAACCCTGAATTTACCCTTATGGAATTATACCAGGCTTATACAGACTACCACAGCATGATGGATTTAACAGAAAATTTGTACCGCCATGTTGCAAAAGAAGTAACAGGTTCAGAAATATTAACATATGGGGAACATACAATAGATCTGTCAAAGCCATTTGAGCGAATTACAATGCTTGATGCAGTTAAAAAATATGCAGGCGTTGATTTTAATGAAATACATTCAGCAGATGAAGCTAAAAAGGCAGCAGATGAACACCATATTGTATACGAAGAAAGACATACAAAGGGTGATATATTAAACCTTTTCTTTGAAGAATATGTAGAAGAACATCTGGTACAGCCAGTTTTTGTAATGGACCACCCTGTAGAAATCTCACCACTTACCAAGAAAAAACCGGATAACCCTGGTTATGTGGAACGTTTTGAGTTCTTTATAAATGGATGGGAAATGGCAAATGCTTATTCAGAACTTAACGACCCTATAGACCAGCGTGCACGCTTTGAAGCACAAGAAAAAGAATTTGCCGCAGGAAATGAAGAAGCAAACCATACAGATGAAGATTTCTTAAACGCACTAAGTATAGGCATGCCTCCAACCGGTGGGATTGGGTTTGGAATTGACAGAATGGTAATGATAATGACAAACTCACCAGCAATAAGGGATGTGCTTTTATTCCCGACAATGAAAAGTTTAGATAAGTAAAATTCTTTATTTAAAAAAATACTATATTATAAAGATACCAGAACAAAAATTAATTTGCTCTGGTATTTTTATATTCTGTCACCATAAGGCAAGGATTTTATATAATTTTCCATAAATACCCAGTCAGGTACAAAACCATCTTTTGAATATCTTTTTTTCACATCTATATATGGCACACCATCTATATTATGTTTAACTGGCAATTTAATAAAAGTTTCTTTTATTAAATCTATTTTATAAGCCCGGCCATACGAATACCTGTAACGTTCCTTTTGAAGAATACTGGTTATAAACAAGCCTGTATACTTATTTAACCAATCTGCCCGTATTATTACCATATGGTCACCAGTAATAAAACTTTCACTTTGATATGATATAGTTGAAGTAGTATCTCCAATAACTAATGCATTTCCACTTTCTATATCTGTAACACATGTCTTTGATACAAAAGCTTTCACTCCATTATTATCTTCTGTTCTTGTCACATATGGCAAGGCATCATGTGAACCAGAATCAACAAATATAAGTTCTTCATCCTTATATGCTTTAGCTTTATAAATATTATTAAAGGATATTAAATTTCCAAATTTAAACTTATGCCAGTTATTAATATTAAAATTGGAGTTTATACCAGGTTTATTTCTAGTAGTTATTGGTTTACTATGTATAGAATTAATATAATTATCCATATATTCCCAATCAGGTACATATCCATAAGATGAATATTGATTAGAATTGTCAATATATGGTTTATTATCATTTGTATATAAAATTGGAAGTTTTATTGTATCATTTTCATATTTTTCTTTAGTTACCTTTCGTCCATATGCATATTTAAACCTATTTGCAGTAAGTACTGATTGTAAAAACAAATAAATATTTCTATTACAATTTTCTTTTTTCAATAAAAGAATTTTTGCCGAATCTCCTGCAACACAACCATTGTCATGGTATGAAACAAAACCTGCCGAACCACTTCTTGCAACAGTTAAACAGGGAATTTCAGAATAAATATAATCCATATCCTTGCAATATGATAAATCTATTTTACCTAAAACACCATTATTTTCTTCTCCACTTTGTACCACTACAAAATTACCACTATTTTCTTCTATCTCTTCCTTTGTAATTCCCTTTCCATTAAGAATTGTAAAAATTGATGATATCTTAAAACTTTTCCATTTATCTTGGTTAAGCTTCATATACTCTGCCCTCCTTTATAAGATAAGCAAGATAATTATTTACGGTCTGTTGGAAATCGTTTTCTGTAAGTTTTGAAAAATCTGTCTTCATATAAGCTTCACATAACCACTCTGAATTTCCGTCCACAACCGCAGTAGCTGATTTACCATCAATAGATTTTTTATTTCTAAACAGTGAAATCCATTCTTCTTCAATTACTTTCCATTTAGATGTACCATCAATATTAAATTGCTCAATACGTCCTAAATTTTTTTTCTTCTTAAAACCATCTTCTTTACAATAGCCAAAAAATGTTTCTTTAACTGTTCCATCAGGATTTACATGTGGCTGTCCTAAAGTAAATAACATACAACAAGCAGAAGCAGAAGCACCAGGATAAAAAATTTCATTTGGTAATGTAAATACAGCTTCAAGTGTATTATCTTTAAGCATGGTTTCCTTTTCTTTACTAATAATTGTACTTGTTCCTATTGCTGCTGCAACAGGCAGAAGTACTGCCAATTTTACAGTTTTTAACGGCAAATGTTTTTTCTCTTTTTCTTCATTTAATTCTTTAATGACATCAGATATAAAATGAATAAAAACAAAACCTTTTGTAGCATCTTCTTTTCCCTCCTTAGCTGTTTTCGTCCAATGAATCTTATATTTATCTGGTATACCCTTTGGTTTCGCATTATAAGGAGGGTTCATTAAAATAATGTCAGGATCAGCGTTTTTAATAAATTCTTTGTTTTTAAAACAATCTCCAAATTTAATATTGCTATTTCCATCTCCGTGAATTAACATATTAGTTGTTGCTAGTCCATATGCCTTTTCTTCAATTTCTATTCCATAAATATTTTTTTTAGTAACAATTTCCATAAGGTTCTTAGCTTCTCTCTCTGTCTTTCCTCTATAGCAGTCTGCAAATTCTTTTACCATCGCTTTCACCAAGAATGAACCACTGCCACAAGTTGCATCAAGAACAATTTTATTTCTGTCTACATCTGTTAATCTGCACATAAAACTAGTAATGTGATCAGGGGTAAATGCTTGGTTTTTATCAGCCTTTCCAGTGTATTTATTAAAAGCAATAAAAAAAAGATTTAAAATATCCTGTCCCTCTGAACTATCAGCGTTAATATATTTATAAATATCTATAATAATTTTATCCAAAACATTAATCCAGTCTTCTAAAGTTAATTTTCTAACTTTTTGGTCATTTAAAATATTTTTTTGAAGAAGCTCAATCTTTTTTGCTTTATTATCTGAAACACCAAGCAAGTCATCAAGAGTTTTTTTAACTGCTGTTCTGATTTCTTCTGCTGACATCATGTTCCATATATTGTTTAATTTATCAACTAATATATCATCAATTTTATCAGTATTAATTTTTTTAATCATATTTTTAATATAGAGCAGAGTAGTTCCCACAAATTGGCTTCGTAATTTTTCATCAATATCAAGTTTATGAAGAAGTTCATTAAGAGCATATGTATTCTTCATAACTTTTTCCCTGTCATTTTGTTTATTTATATCAAATAATTTTTCGTAATGTTCCATAGTATCAAGAACTGTTTCTTCACTAAGTACATGCATATCATCAACAAAATGCTTCCAGACTTTAATATTATTATCACTAGTATTTGCCAGAATACATATTATCTTATGGTTTTTATGTAGTGCTTTTTCTTCTTCCAGATATTCTGCTATCTGTTTTTCATCACTTTTCACAAAAAGTTGTTTTGTTTCAATAAGAATAATAGTATCAGCTTTCTTAAATCTTAAATCCATTTTAAAGTGTAATACAGGGTGTCCAACTGCCTTTTCAAGTTCTATTCTTGAACCTGCATCTTGCACATAACTATATTCTCCTGCTTCTATATTTGAAGTTAAATATTTCTTACCAATCCTTTCAATCATGTCATGACGTGTCATATAAAATATTCCTTCCTAAAAACTTTTATGGTTATTATAATTCATATTCTTCCATAAAC
Organism: uncultured Lachnospiraceae bacterium; assembly: GCA_910586555.1. Lineage (GTDB taxonomy): Bacteria > Bacillota > Clostridia > Lachnospirales > Lachnospiraceae > Butyribacter. The sequence continues at coordinate 3,754 of CAJUJY010000049.1, read as the reverse complement.
TTATCCAAAGTTTATTTTATTAAACATTATACAATAAATCCCACAAAAAGAAAATCAAAAATTCACTAAATCTAACTTTTAATATTTACAGTATAACATATAACTTATATGATGTCACTAAATATTTAACTTTGTCATATGGTTTTATGGAAGCCAGGATTAACCGCCATTTCCCAGGCTTTACATTAAATCCTTTGTTTCCACATTCCATACTGATAACCCTGCTGCTATAAATGATACTGCTGTTAAAACTACTGGTACTATTGTATTGCCTGCCAGTGAATAATCCCCTATGCTTCCCTGTGTGAAAAGGACCAGCAGGAAAGAAATGCTTGTAAATAATTCTATTGAAGCAGAAATTTTATCATTGCCTTCCACAGCATCAAGAGTTCCATCAGGGTCATTTGCAATTCCAAGAAAAGCCAGTGCAAATATAAATATGCATAATATTAATGCAAGTATTAAAGCATTGTGCATATATTTTACAGTATTATTTTTCTTCCATTCAAGTTTTATTAATTTAAACATTGTTTTTTCCCTCCCCTGTTATTTTTAAGAAATAATCTTCAAGGCTTTCTGTTTTCTGTCCAATGGAATTTATATCTACACCATTTAAAGTTAATTCCCTTGATATATCCTTTACATGGATTTTGCTGTCATAAATGTGTATATTATTGCCTTCCATAATTTTGAAATTATTAATGCCAAGTTTTTCAGAAAGTATATAAGCAGCTTTTTTTGTATCACCTGCAACAAGCCAGGTATAAGATGTATTCATTTCTGTAATTTCTTTTATTGCAACTTCTTTTACCATTCTTCCATGGTTTATAATGCCAATTATATCTGCAATGTTTTCTATTTCTGGAAGGATATGGCTTGATATAATTATGGTAATTCCATATTCTTTGCAAAGCATTTTAAATAAATCCCTTATCTGCTTTATACCAGCAGGATCAAGCCCATTTACTGGTTCATCAAGCAGCAGAAGTTCTGGACGGCATAATATTGCACGTGCTATTCCAAGACGCTGTTTCATTCCAAGTGAATAATTTTTTAATACTTCCCATTCTTTTTAATACTTCATAAGATGTTTGTCTAAGTTCTCCACCAAAAAGTTCAATGCTCCCTCCTGTTGGTTTCCAAAGATTTGCCACCATTTTCATTACTGTTGTTTTACCTGCCCCGTCTGGCCCTAAAAGCCCGTAGATTTCCCCTTTATTTACATGGATATTTACATCTTTTACTAATTCCCTGCCATCAATGGTTTTAGATAAATGGTTTGTTTGTAAAATCATATAATTGCCTCCCTTCTGTAAAACATTATAACAGGTATTTTTTTCAAAACCCTTTCTGGTTTCTTACAAATTTCTTTCACCAGGTTTTATATTCCTTAAACCTGGCTGTAAAAACTGTTTTTACACCTGGAAGACTTTCCATGGAAATATCACCACCCATTTGTTTTGCAAGGTTTTTCGCAATAGCAAGCCCAAGGCCGCTTCCCTGTATTCCATTACAGACTGTATCACTTGTTGTATAAAGCCTTTCAAATACATTGCCAGCAGATTCTTTTCCAATTCCTTTTCCTTTATCGCATACATCAATTAATATATAAACATTTTCACTATATAAAAAAATACCAATATATTTCCCGTCACTTACATAACGGACTACATTTGATATAAGATTGGTTAATATACGTTCTATAGCTTCTTTATCACCATATACAGATAAGCTGCTTTCTGGAATTGATATATCAACAGTAAATTCCTTCTGGATTAAAATTTCATAAAACCCTAATATATTTTCCCTGCACAGTTCATTAATATTTACTTTTTCCATTTTTACAGGCATATCACCAGCTTCAATCCTGGCAAATGTGAAGAACTGGTTTATAAGTTCCATAACCTGTTTTGCTTTTGCCTCAACTTTTTGTAATGGAATGTTTTCTGCATCATTAATGCGCATGATTTCCAGGTATCCTAAAATAACTGTAAGCGGCGTTTTTATATCATGTGAAATATTTGCAATCATCTTTTTAAGGGAAATCTCCTGTTTCCTGTAATTTGTTTTAACTTTCTGCCTGTCTAGTACCAGCCTGTTAATCTGTCCGCTTAAATCCATAACCTCCTTATTATCCGTAAAAACCATAATCTTTTCATCTGTATCTTTATCCAGTATATCTGAAATTTTATGTGTAATTTCTATTAATTCTGCCTGTATTTTATACTTTTTCTTTAAAATAAAAAATTGCTGGTACAGAATAATTCCTGCCAGCAAAATAATAATACATATTAAAAACACTATAACTGTTGTATTATTCATATTATATCCCCTGCCTTATATCCAATTCCCCATACTGTAACTATATACTGTGGATTCTTTGGGTTATCCTCTATTTTATTGCGCAGCCTGCTTATATGTACATTTACAGCATTTTCATCACCAAAATATGCATCATTCCAGACATGGGAATAAATCTGTTCTTTTGTAAATACCTTTTTAGGATTTTTAAAAAGAAGCTTTAGTATTTCAAATTCCTTTATTGTAAGTTCAATTTTATCCCCATTCTTAAAAACAGAATAATTATTTATATTTATAGTAATATTTCCCCTTTTTAATAAAACCTCCTCTTCCATTTCCATTCCCTGTGTGCCTGCATATTGGGTAGTCCTTCTTATATTGGCTTTTATCCTTGCAAGTACTTCTGTAATGGAAAATGGTTTTGTAATATAATCATCTGCCCCCATTCCAAGCCCTAGTGTCTTGTCGGAGTCTGTATCTTTTGCAGAAATAATAATAACTGGTACTGTGCTGTTCTTCCTTATGTTTTTTTAAACTTCCATCCCACTTAAACCAGGCATCATAAGGTCAAGCAGTACAAGGCTGTAATTATCCAGAAAAAACTTCTGGCATGCACTTTCACCATTATAAGCTGTTACCACTTCAAAGCCCTCAGTTTCCAGGAAACTTTTTAACATATCACTTATACCTGCATCATCTTCAGCTAATAAAATCTTCATTTTAATTTACCTGTTTCCTGCTTTTACAGGATCCTTTATTTTATAATTAATTATGCCAATATTTATATTATAAATGCCATATAAGTATTTATCAATAAGGTAATAGCCAATTACATTAAAAACCCCCTGCCTGCAGGCAAAGGGGCCAGAAAATAATAAATTAATAAAAGGTTTTAAAGTTACATATGCTGTCTTAACAACAGGCTTTTTCAAGGATTTCATTTAATGCTGCCCCACTGCTTGTATGGCATCTTACAATATCTGCATTACATTTTTCTGCCTCCCTGGCTGCACACTGGACCATTTTATGTGATACAGTATTTGTAAACAAAATTAACAAATCAGGTGAACCAATCATATTTTTAAGATTTCCTGACATCTGTGTAAATATCTTTGCTTTACAGTTGTAATCCTTGCAAATTTTCTTATACTGGCAGACCATACGGTCATGTCCTCCTACAATAACAACACTCATTCCTGGTTTAGCCCTCTTTCTATAAATAAAAATATGTACTTTGCGGTTAGCATATTCTAACTATAGTTAATAATAGCTAATACAGGCTGTTTTGTCAATACCTTTTAATGGCATTTGATATTAGTTTTATGTACGTCTGGCTCTTTTTCTTTTAAAGTGGTTGCTTATTGTCTGTTTAATCTGTTCATGGGACAGGCTTTTTAACATATAAATCTCCATTCCGCCGCCTTTCAGTTGGCGGCACAAATAGTAATGAAAG
>CAJUJY010000048.1 GCA_910586555.1 uncultured Lachnospiraceae bacterium | reverse complement strand
TGCTTACTTGAATCTTCCAAGATTTGTGAGATTTTTGAAAATTGATTTCCGTGGGAAATATTGGAAACTTCTTGCAATAGACAGGAAATTATGTTATTATACAAAAGTTGTAAAAACCACTGCCCAGGATTTGGACACTCCGCCCAGTCCTTAGCAGCAGGAACAGTAATAAAAAGCACCTGTATAAAATATGTGCAGGGCTGTATACCAGGAGGAAATTATGATTAGTAAAGAAAAGAAAGCAGAGATTATCAAGGCTTATGGACGTACACCGGATGATACAGGTTCACCGGAAGTACAGATTGCATTACTTACAGAACGTATTGTTGAACTTAATGAACATTTAAAAGTAAATAAGAAAGACCATCATTCAAGGCGCGGGCTTTTAAAAATGGTTGGCCAGAGGCGTAACTTCCTTGCTTACCTTAAAAAGAAAGACCTTGAGGCATACCGTACACTTATTGGCAGGTTAGGTTTAAGGGATGTTATAAAATAGCCAGGTATTTAAAGGTTAATGCTGGTTTGCAGGCAGGCTTTACAAAGCCTGCCTGTTTTTATGGTTTAATGCCATACATTTTATACATTTCTGCCATATCGCGGTTAAACAGGTTTTTAATCCCTTTCTGGCTGGTTTCAAGTTTTATTATGCGTCCTGTAAAAGTGCGTATCCACGGAAGCATTTCATTAACATCAAATACCTGTGTTCTATATGTAAATATATTTTCACCAGTTTTTATTACTTCACCGCCTTTCCCCTCCCTGTAAAGCCTTTTTAATACAAAAGGTTCTTTTTCTGTATCAATGTATAATATAAGTTCCAGGCTGTGCATATGGAAGTTTGTATTATTCTGGAAAGACACACCCCAGGTTTTATGTTTATTACTTGAAAGCTGCTTTGCAGCTTTATCATAAAGTGGTGATATACTGCCAGGAATAACTTTTTTAATAAAGTCCATGCGCATGCAGAAAAACCTTTTAGAGCTGGTATTATAAGTACAAAGATAACGCCGTCCTGTGCGTGTGCTTGTAAAAATTTTTAAAGGAAGTATAGTAATTACCTGGGGACGGCCGTTTCTGCTGCTTTTAAGGTGTAATGTTACAGACTGCTTCCCATGCATTGCTTCTAAAAGTGCTAAAAGGATTTCATCTTCAAGTGTATGCACAAAAAAGCAGTGTTTAGCATAAAAAACAGTGTTTTTAAAAGATATTGTATCTAATATTGTATCACCAATAATCCCAAGGGGTGAAACTATTTTAAAGAAACATAAAGCATCTTTTATAGATGGAAATTCCCTGAATAATTCATTAAAAGACTGGTTTTTAGTATAAACAACCTGCTTTTTTGTTTTAGACTTGTTAAGGAGGCCTTCCCTGGTGTATTCATTGCATTTGCGGCGCACAAGCTGCACATCAGGCAGGAAGCCATATAATGAGAGAATCCCATCAGTAATTTCCTCTGCGGTTTTTCCATTTGTGCCATCAAGGTAATCAAGCAGGTAGAAATGCAGCATTATATCATTGGTAGTAAAACTTTTGGTTTTCCATACACGGTACAGCGGGTTAGTACTAAGAAGGCTGCTGTCCATAACAAGTGAAATATTTTTGCCTTTTGGCGTGTAATCTGTATGTATATATTCCCAGAGCCAGCTTTCAATGCGGCGGCGTTCATTATCATATGTGCGCCTGCTTTTATCTGTAAAACCATCTCTTGTTTTAAACCCATATATAAAGAAACCACGTATATATTCACGGCTTCTGGCAAATGATTTAATTAATTCTTTAAATTCTGACATGCTGCCACTCCTTTATCTTAGTCCTGCATAAATAAAGTATACCATAGTGCGCAACTTTTTTGAAATGATTAATGCCATAAAATGGTATATATTATATAAAGGCAAAGGGAAATACAAAGAACAGGTGTCCTGCTGTGGATAAAACGCAGTTTGCCAAAACTGCAAGCAGCAATTAAATTATTAAATTGGTTATTGCTGGTTCGAATCCAGCCCCGGCAGGGCTTTAATGATTTACCATATAATAGTACATATAAGCGCAGTTTGCCAAAACTGCATACAGCAAATAACTCTTTAAAGAAGCAACTGTTAATTGTTTATCTTGTATTAATTATGTACTATTTGTGGCGGTATCTGCCTGTGTGTTTAGTACCTTGCCAGACTCCTGCCATGGTAGCTCAGATGGCAGAGCACCACTAAAACAAGGCTTGATAAAGCCTTTTACAGCAAAAGCATTTTCCCCCTGGGGGATATTCCGCATAAGGGGTATCGCAGGATAAAAAGGGTGTCACAGGTTCAAATCCTGTCCTGGCAGGAGTTTAATGGAAGGGTAGCCAAATGGTAAAGGCGCATATAAGATTATATAATGGTTTGCCAAAGCCATTTACAGCAATTTATTCTATCTGGTCAAAGGGATATGTATTTGTGTGTTCGATTCACACCCCTTCCATTAATTTTAAGGTTTATGGCAGGAATGGAGGATTATTATGGGTTTTATGGATAGTCTTGAAGATGTGCTGCTTAAACGCAAGGCAGTTACAGAAAATGGGGCATTAGGTTATGCAACAACAGGAAAGGCACTTGTTGATTTAAATTTTGCTGTTTCTTCACTGCGTAATGAAAGTGAAGAGGAAATTATTAAAAGATTTGTAAAAGCATATTATGAGGATAAAGTACTTGCAGTTAAATGGCTTTTCTTTTTAAGGGATATAAGGGGAGGTCTTGGTGAGAGGCGTTCTTTCCGCATTATTTTTTCTTATCTGGCAGCAAGCGCACAGCAGATGGCAGAAAGGCTTGTGCCACTTGTTGCAGAGTATGGGCGCTTTGATGATTTATTATGTCTTTTAGATACCCCTTTAGAGGAAAATGTGCTGGCATTTATTAAGAAACAGCTTGATACAGATACGGAAGCAATGCTTTCTGTATTAAAATTTATTGAAGAACATCTTGAAACAGACAGGGAAGCAGTAATTGTTAAAAAACCAGTTTCACTCTGTGCTAAATGGCTTCCAAGCATTAATTCATCAAATTCCAGTACTAAAAATAATGCTAAAAAAATTGCAAAATACCTTGGCATCACTGCAAAGGAATACCGCCAGGTGCTTGCAGGGTTAAGGGGATATTTACAGGTTACAGAAGTATTTGCAAGTTCAGGGCGCTGGCAGGATATTGTATATGAACATGTGCCATCTAAGGCTAACATTGTTTACCGCAATGCATTTATAAAACATGATGAAAAGCGCAGAAAGGAATATCTTGAAAGCCTTGTAAAAGGTGTGAAAAAGATTAATGCAGGAACACTTATGCCGCATGATATAGTATGTTCATATACTATAATGCAGTCAAGGTGGAATTTTGTTGTTGGCGGGTATGACGAGGCTTTGGAACAGCTCTGGAAAAACCTTGATAATACTGTAAAAGGTGCAGAAAATGTACTTTGTGTTGTTGATGGTTCAGGAAGCATGACTTGTAGTGTAGGAGATGGCATGCTTACAGCGCTGCATGTGTCTAATGCACTAGGAATATACTTTGCGGAAAGGCTTAACGGGCCTTATAAAGATAAGTTTATTACATTTTCAGGCAGGCCGGAATATGTGGATTTAAGTAAATGCAAATCACTAAAAGAAAAGCTTGAACTGGCATTTTCACATGATGACTGCACAAATACAAATATAAAGTCAACATTTGACCTGGTGCTGGAAACAGCAGTAAAGAACCATCTTTCACAGGAAGAGCTTCCAGGTACAATACTTATAATATCTGATATGGAATTTGACAATGCAGTCACATGTAAAAATATGGAACCACTTTTTAACAATATACATAGGGACTTTAAAGCACATGGTTATAAGCTTCCAAAGCTTGTGTTCTGGAACTGCAACAGCAGGACGGGTGTTATACCTGTACAGAAAAATAAGCTTGGCGTAGGGCTTGTAAGTGGTTTCTCTGTTAATGTATGTAAGATGGTTCTTAGCGGGAAACTTGATCCATATGAATGTCTTAAAGAGCAGTTAAACAGTGAAAGGTATGTACCAGTAGGGGCAGCAATGGAAGGGTTATAAAGTATTTTGTGCATGAGGAATGTATAAAATTATAAAATGGACGTTATATTTTATGTATATACATTCTGGACATTTCTGTTTCACCATCACATTGTACCATGCATAAAAACTCCCATCCATACCGTTCATAAAATGATGTATGGTCTGTAACAAGGTAAAGTGTATTAATGCCTTTTTCCTGCATATCTTTACAGGCAGTGTTTAACAGTCTGCCTGCAATTCCATTACAGCGGAAATCTTCTTCTACATACAGGGCACATATATTTGGTGTTAAATCTTTTCTATTGTGGAAATCATTTTCTATTATGCCAAGCCCTCCTATAATTTTATCATCTGAAACTGCTATATACCATTGTGGGACAGCAGTTTCATTTTTTATAGATTCTTCAATGCTTTCCTGGTATGCATTTAATGGAATACCCCATTTTTTATGAAACCAGTTTGCAGCAGCATCTTTTAATTTTTTATGTTCATGTATTCTGGTTATTTTATAATTCTCCATTATTTTTATATTCCTTTCTGTATCCTGTTTTAAAGATGTTAAGCGGATATTTACAATCCGTATTTCAGGCAGTTTCTGGTTATAAGTAATTAAAAATTGCTGCAATTAAGAATTATTGTAAGCAAGAATTGCTGTAAGCATGCACTGGCGGCCTGCCAGTTTACAAAATAACCTGCCAACAGCTATTTCTGGTGGCAGGCCGTATATTGGAATCTGGTATTTTATGTTATTATATTTGTTAAAAATTAACGTTTATTGCTGTTTTTCCAGATTTTAAGTTTTTCTGCTTCTGCTATAAGGCTGTCCCTGAAATCAGGGTGTGCTACAGATATAATTGCTTCTGCTTTCTGCCATGATGAAAGGCCTTTTAAGTTTACTATTCCGTATTCTGTAACAAAATAGTGTACATTAGCACGTGTATCTGTAACGATTGAACCATTATTTAATGTAGGCCTTATACGTGACTGTACTGTGCCATCTTTTGTTGTAAATGTTGAAGACATGCAGATAAAACTTTTGCCGCCATTTGAGAGATATGCACCAAGTACAAAATCAAGCTGCCCGCCAGCGCCGCTTATTTGTTTTGTGCCTGCTGATTCTGCATTAACCTGTCCATAAAGGTCTATATCTACAGCATTGTTTATAGACATAAAGTTATTATGTGAAGAAATGGCACGTATATCATTTGTATAGCTGACAGGTGCACTCATGCACTCTGGGTTATCATTAACATAGTCATAAAGTTTCTTTGTGCCAGCAGCAAATGCGTATACCTGGCGTCCTTTATCCAGTCCTTTTCTTGCGCCTGTAATTTTTCCTGCTTTTGCAATGTCAACAAATGCATCAACATACATTTCTGTGTGCACACCAAGGTCTTTTAAATCAGATTTTGCAATAAGTGAACCTACTGCATTTGGCATGCCTCCAATGCCAAGCTGCAAACATGCGCCATCAGGTATTTCATTTACAATGTATTTTGCAACAGCCTCATCAGTTGCTGTAGTTGCACCACCGCCGCCAAGTTCATCTATTGCAGGGTTGTCCCCCTCAACAATCATTGTTACATCATTTATATGTACACTTTCACCAAAACCTCCAAGGCATCTTGGCATATTCTGGTTTACTTCAACAATTATAATATCTGCAACTTCACAACATGCCTGCATATGTGAAGCACTAGGGCCAAAGTTAAAGAAGCCATGGCTGTCCATAGGTGCAACCTGGAACATTGCTACACGTGGCGGTGTATCTATTTCGCGGTAATACCTTGGAAGTTCACTGTAACGGATAGCCCCATAGTAAGAAAATCCCTGTGCAATGGCTTTTCTTTCAATGCCGCCCATATGCCATGAATTCCATGTAAAATGCTCTGCCGGGTTATCAATCTTATAAATTTCTGGTACATGGCAGAGTATGCCTCCCCTTATTTTTACATCATTAAGTTCTGGAAGACGTTTTGCAAGTGCAGCATCAAGGGCTACGGGAGTACCTACGCACCAGCCGTAATCAACCCAGTCACCAGAATTAATAACCTTTACAGCTTCATCTGCTGTTACAAGTTTTTGTGAATACATTTCATTGTAATCCATAATTAACCTCCTTAATATGCCACTTCTATGTGGTATCTGCCTGATTAACATGCTTATCCTAAGATAAACTTATATATAAAATACCATGTTTTACTTATATGCGTCAATCTTTAATTAGAGGACAAGCATGGCTGTTTCATAAATTTTTAATTGTATATAATTTTCTGTAGCAGGCGCGTTCCCGCTACAATACAATGTCATTTAGTTAAGAAATTTTATAAAAATAATAGTTTTTTCTGTGAAAAAATTTTAAAATAATTTGTAACAAACCGCACTTAAAAGGAACTAACAATATGAGGTGCTGATATGGATAAAGAAAAAATTGATGAAATATATCGTGAAAACGCCGCCATGATATATAAATATCTATGCGGCTTAACGCAGGACAGCGGACTTGCCGAGGAACTGACGCAGGAAACATTCTTTCAAGCAATTAAGGGGATTGACAAGTTTAGGGGAGATTGTAAAATTTCCGTCTGGCTATGCGGTATTGCAAAAAAAATATGGTACAAAGAACTGGAAAAAAGAAGCAGGCACAAAACCGCCCCACTGGACGATTGCGTACCTTCCACAGAAAATGTTGAAAGTAAAAGCCTTGACAATTTAGAAAAAATAGAAATTTTCCGCCTAATGCACAACCTTGATGATGTAACAAGAGAAGTCATGTATTTACGATTAGCAGGAGAACTACAATTTTCTGAAATTGCGGCTATTTTGGGAAAAACGGAAAACTGGGCGAGGGTAACTTATTACCGGGGAAAACAGAAAATAATGAAAGGAATGAGAGAATGGAACTAAGGGAAAAAAAATTAGCTTGTGAGATTGTCAGAGATTTACTTCCTCTATATGTTGACGGAATGGTAAGTGATGTTTCTAAAAAGAGCATTGATAACCATTTAGAGCATTGTACAGAATGTAGTGGGATATATCACGATATGGCTTGTCATTTGGAAATGGAAACGCCACCGGCAGAGATTTCAGATGTAAAAAGATTTTTGAATAAAACAAAGAAAATGTATCTGTTATATGGCTTAGGCTGTCTTAGCTTTATTGCAATACTGGTCTGTCTGATTGTGGATTTGGCGGTAAATAAAGGAATTACATGGTCTTTGATTGCTGGAAGTTCCTGCTTGTTTGCAGACGCCTTTATATATACTCTTTCAACCTGTAAAAAGAATAAAGGCTTTATTGCAATGGCAGTAATAAGCATTGGGGCGTTTACACTGCTTTCTGTCATACAGATTACCCGGTATTATCTGATTGGAACAGGGACATTCTGGCTTTTCCGTTATGGTGTGCCTATCCTGCTGTTATGGCTTTTTGTCATCTGGTTTCCAGTGCTTGCAAGAACATTCCTAAAATGGAATATTTGGGACTGCATAGCATTGTTCCTGTTCCTGGTAATCATAGGAAACTATGTCACAAAACTAATTACGGGAGATTATATGTGGGAAGACGCGCTCCATATGCAGGGATTTATAGTCAATGCCCTTGGAGAAGTAATTGGAATTATAATATTTGGAATTATAGGGAGGATTGAAAAATGGAGAAAATAATCAGTGTAAAAAATCTAAGAAAAGCATACAAAAAGGAAACTGCCGTTCAGAATGTATGCTTTGAACTTGCACCCGGAAATATCATGGGACTATTGGGGACAAACGGGGTGGGCAAAACTACGACATTAAAGATGATTACAAATTTGTGTTCCAAAGATAATGGAAAAATCGTTATAGACAACGTATCATTAGACGAAAATCCCGGACGGGCATTGGCAAGTGCAGGGAAGAAAGTGAAAAATATATTAAGCTGCAAAATAACGGGATTAAAGAACAGGATATAATTTTACTGTTAAGGGAATATAAAAAACTTGTGGACAATGGTATTATTACACAGGCTGGATTTGATATAAAGAAAAAGGAACTTCTTAAGAATCCAGGATAACCGGATTGCCATAACTTCCCATTTTTGTGTATTTTTGATAAATTTTAATAAAAAATTCCAAATTTTGTAGAGAATATTTGAAAAATCCTTGCCATTTTTCAAGATTTGATATATGATATTTATGAAGATTGCCTAAAGTATATAATAACGTTACAGCCTGGCTGCTTACAGTGGCGCACAAAACGGGCAGTAACACCAGGATCTGTACCAGAAGGATGAAAAGTACAGGTTACAGATTACTTATGCTGTCGGAATTCAATTATAAGGAGGATTTTAGTATTATGGCAAAAAAAGTAGTTATAGCAGGCGCATGCCGTACTGCAATTGGCAAAATGGGTGGAGGATTAAGCAAAACTCCGGCTCCTGTTTTAGGCTCTATAGTTATTGAAGAAGCTCTTAAAAGAGCTGGTGTACCAAAGGACAAGGTTGACCATGTATACATGGGCTGTGTTATACAGGCTGGCCTTGGACAGAACGTTGCACGCCAGTCTTCTATTAAAGCAGGACTGCCAATTGAAACCCCAGCAGTTACAGTAAACGTTGTTTGTGGTTCAGGACTTAATTGTGTGAACATGGCTGCACAGATGATACAGACAGGAGATGCTGATATCGTTGTTGCAGGTGGTATGGAAAATATGTCTATGGCTCCATATGCAATGATGCAGGGCCGCTATGGTTACCGTATGAACAATGGCAAGTTAGTGGATACAATGGTTAATGATGCATTATGGGATGCATTTAACCAGTACCACATGATGATTACAGCAGAGAATGTTGCAGAGAAGTGGGGACTTACACGTGAAGAACTTGATGAATTTGCTGCAAAGAGCCAGCAGAAATGTGAAGCTGCTATTAATGCAGGCAAATTTGATGATGAAATCGTTGCTGTACAGACAGGTGTTGACAGGAAGACAAAAGAACCTGTAATGTTTGATAAAGATGAAGGCCCACGTCCTGGAACTACTGCTGAAAGCTTAAGCAAATTAAAGTGCTGCTCTGGCAAAGAAGGCGGCGTTGTTACAGCAGGTAATGCATCAGGTATTAATGATGGTGCTGCCGCAGTTGTTGTTATGAGCGAAGAGAAAGCTAAAGAACTTGGTGTTAAACCAATGGCTACATTTATAGCAGGTGCGCTTGGAGGCGTTGATCCTTCAATTATGGGTGTAGGCCCTGTTGCTTCTACAAGGAAAGTACTTGAAAAGACAGGCCTTAAGATTGATGATTTTGATCTTATTGAAGCAAATGAAGCTTTCGCTGCACAGTCTGTTGCAGTTGGCAAAGATCTTGGATTTGACCTTAGTAAATTAAATGTAAATGGTGGTGCTATTGCACTTGGACATCCTGTAGGCGCTTCAGGCTGCCGTATCCTTGTTACACTTCTCCATGAGATGCAGAAGACAGGGGCAAACAGGGGTCTTGCAACACTTTGTATTGGTGGCGGCATGGGCTGCTCAACAGTTGTTGAGAAATACTAATCCGGCATAAATATAAAATGCAGTGTGCATGTCCTGGCACTATAACGTGGTGCGGGCAAAAGCCCGTGCTGCGTGTATTACGGGCTTTTTGCCTTAATAGGACAAAAATATTATAAAGGAGTAATTATAATGGAATTCATTTTATATGAAGTTAAGGACATGGTTGCAACAATTACGATTAACCGTCCAAAGGCCTTAAATGCATTAAACAGCCAGGTTCTTGAAGAACTGGATGCTGCACTTGATGCAGTTGATTTAAATACAGTAAGGTGCCTTATCCTTACAGGTGCAGGTGACAAGTCTTTTGTTGCAGGTGCGGATATTGGTGAGATGAGTACACTTACAAAAGCTGAAGGTGAAGCCTTTGGCAAGAAGGGCAATGATGTATTCCGTAAGCTTGAAACATTTCCAATTCCTGTAATTGCAGCAATTAACGGGTTTGCACTTGGTGGCGGCTGTGAGATTTCAATGAGTTGTGATATACGTATCTGTTCAGATAATGCAGTATTTGGCCAGCCAGAAACAGGACTTGGCATTACACCAGGATTTGGCGGCACACAGAGGCTGGCAAGGCTTGTAAGCCCTGGAATGGCTAAACAGCTTATCTACTCTGCAAGGAATATTAAAGCAGATGAAGCATACCGCATTGGCCTTGTTAATGCAGTATATCCTGCTGGAGAACTTATACCACAGGCAGAAAAGCTTGCTGCCACAATAGCAAAGAATGCACCTATTGCAGTACGTAACTGCAAGAAGGCCATTAATGACGGCCTCCAGACAGATATGGACAATGCACTTGTAATAGAAGAAAAACTTTTTGGTGACTGTTTTGAAACAGAAGACCAGAAAGCAGGAATGGGCAATTTCCTTGAGAAAGATAAAGAGAAAAAATTAAAGGTAGTTCCATTTAAAAACTGCTAACCAGGCATAATTATAGGACGGACAAGTATTGGAATAAATAATGGAAAGGCTTTTATGCCTTATCTAAATAAATATATGGAGGTTATAAAATGAAAGTTGGAGTAATTGGCGCAGGCACAATGGGTTCTGGTATTGCACAGGCATTTGCACAGACAGAAGGATATGAAGTTTATTTATGTGATATTAATGATGAGTTTGCTGCAAATGGAAAGAATAAAATAGCTAAGGGATTTGAAAAGAGAATTGCAAAAGGCAAAATGGAGCAGTCTGCTGCTGACGCAATCCTTGCAAAAATTACAACTGGTACAAAAGAGATTTGTACAGACTGTGATTTAATTGTTGAAGCTGCACTTGAAGTTATGGATATTAAGAAGCAGACATTTAAGGAGTTAGAAGAAATCTGCAAGAATGAAAACTGCATTTTTGCAACAAATACATCATCACTTTCAGTTACAGAAATTGGTGCAGGAATAAAAAGGCCTGTAATTGGAATGCATTTCTTTAACCCGGCTCCTGTAATGAAGCTTATTGAAGTAATCCGCGGTGAAAATACTACTGACGAAGTAAATGACAAAGTAATTGAAATTTCAAAGGCAATCGGAAAGACTCCTGTAGAAGTTAAGGAAGCTCCTGGCTTTGTAGTAAACAGGATTCTTATTCCAATGATTAATGAAGCTGTAGGCATTTATGCAGAAGGCATTGCTTCTGTAGAAGGTATTGATACAGCTATGAAACTTGGTGCAAACCACCCAATGGGGCCTCTTGCTTTAGGTGACCTGGTTGGTCTTGATATTTGTCTTGCTATTATGGATGTACTCTATAATGAAACAGGTGATTCAAAATACCGTGCACATACACTGTTAAGAAAGATGGTACGTGCTGGCAAGCTTGGCATGAAGACAGGCATTGGTTTCTATGATTACAGGAAGTAATTATAATAATGGATAATTAATTATTATAGTAATTATTGGAATAAATTAAAAAATACTGGACAGCCAGTATAAATTTATGAAAGGTGGTATAAAAAGGCATGGATTTTACATTAAGTAAAAAGCATGAGATGGCGAGACAGCTTTTTAAAGATTTCGCTGAAACAGAGGTTAAGCCTTTAGCTCAGGAGGTTGATGAAACTGAGCATTTCCCAATGGACACTGTTAAGAAAATGGGAAAATACGGCTTTATGGGTATTCCTGTACCAAAGGAGTATGGCGGACAGGGTTGTGATGCATTAACATATGTAATGTGTGTTGAAGAACTTTCAAAAGTATGTGCTACAACAGGTGTTATTGTATCAGCGCATACATCACTTTGTGCTGACCCAATTCTTACATATGGTACAGAAGAGCAGAAGAAGAAATACCTTCCTGACCTTGCAAGTGGAAAGAAAATCGGTGCATTCGGGCTTACAGAGCCAGGTGCAGGTACAGATGCCCAGGGTGTTCAGACAAAAGCTGTCCTCGATGGTGATGAGTGGGTACTTAATGGTTCCAAGTGCTTCATTACAAATGGTGAAGTTGCTGATATATATATTGTAATTGCTTATACAGATGTTATTGAAAAGAGGGGAAGGAAGGTTAAATCATTCTCTGCATTTATAGTAGAAAAAGGAACACCTGGCTTCTCATTTGGTACAAAAGAAAAGAAAATGGGTATCCGTGGTTCTTCTACATATGAGTTGATTTTCCAGGATTGCCGTATTCCAAAAGATGCCCTTTTAGGGGCACAGGGAAAAGGTTTCCCTATTGCTATGCATACTCTTGACGGCGGACGTATTGGTATCGCTTCACAGGCTTTAGGAATTGCAGAAGGTGCATTAGAAAGAACGGTTGAGTACACAAAGGAAAGAAAGCAGTTTGGCCGTACTATTGCACAGCAGCAGAATACACAGTTCCAGCTTGCTGACATGGCTACAAAGGTAGAAGCTGCAAGACACCTTGTATACAAAGCTGCAATGAAAAAACAGGAATTCGCAGAAGGTGCTAAAGTATCTTATTCTGTAGAAGCTGCTATGGCTAAACTGTATGCTGCGGAAGTTGCAATGGAAGTTACAACAAAGGCAGTACAGTTACATGGTGGTTATGGTTATATCAGGGAGTACGATGTAGAACGTATGATGCGTGATGCCAAGATTACAGAAATCTACGAAGGAACTTCAGAAGTCCAGCGTATGGTAATATCAGGCAGCTTATTAAAATAATTAAAAAGGAGTGGTAAAGCCGTGAAAATAGTAGTATGTGTAAAGCAGGTTCCGGATACTAAAGGCGGGGTAAAATTTAATCCTGATGGTACTTTGGACAGAGGTGCTATGCTTGCAATTATGAACCCTGATGATAAGGCAGGTCTTGAAGCAGCCCTCAGATTAAAAGATGAATATGGTGCAGAAGTTACTGTTGTTACAATGGGTCTTCCAAAGGCAGAAGAGGTTCTCCGTGAAGCTATGGCTATGGGGGCTGACAAAGGTATCCTTGTAACAGACAGGGTTTTAGGTGGAGCAGATACATGGGCTACATCTACAACGATTGCTGGTGCATTAAGGAATATTGACTATGATTTAATTATCACTGGCCGTCAGGCTATTGATGGTGATACAGCCCAGGTTGGTCCTCAGATTTCTGAGCATCTTGACCTTCCAGTTATTTCATATGCAAAAGATATCAAAATCGAAGATGGCTATGTAATTGTACAGCGCCAGTATGATGACAGATATCATGTATTAAAGGCTAAGATGCCTTGTCTGGTTACAGCTCTTTCAGAGTTAAATGAGCCACGTTATATGACTCCTGGCGGAATTTTTGATGCTTATGATGCTGAAATTACAGTATGGGGCAGGAAAGACTTAAAGGATGTTGACGATTCTAATCTTGGTTTAGCAGGTTCACCTACAAAGATTGCCAAAGCTTCTGATAAAGTAAGAAAAGGCGCAGGTGAAGTACAGACTGGCCTTGATGCAGATGGTGCAGTTTCATATATTATGGGTAAATTAAAAGAGAAACATGTAATCTAAATAGAAAAGGAAAAGTGGTGACTAAAATGGGTTTAGAAGAATATAAGGGTGTCTATGTCTTTGCACAGCAGGTAGACAACGAACTAAGCGGTATTGCTTTTGAATTGCTTGGAAAAGCTAAAGAACTTGCAAAAGACCTGGATACAGATGTTACAGCAATGCTTTTAGGTGACGGCATAAAAGGCCTTGCAGACCAGTTAGCTGAGTATGGTGCTGATAAGGTTATTGTTGTTGATGATCCAGAGTTAAAAGAATACAGGACAGAGCCTTATGCTCATGCCGTATCTTCAATTATAAATGAATACAAGCCTGAAATAGTGCTTGTTGGTGCTACTGCAATCGGAAGGGATTTAGGGCCTAGGGTTTCAGCAAGGGTTGCAACAGGACTTACAGCAGACTGTACTGTACTTGAAATTGGTGATTTCCCACTCAATCCAGTTCCAGGACAGGAACAGAAGCACAACCAGTTATTAATGACACGTCCTGCATTTGGCGGCAATACTATTGCTACTATTGCCTGCCCTGACAACCGTCCACAGATGGCAACAGTACGTCCTGGCGTTATGCAGAAGATTGACCCTGTACAGGGCGCTAAAGCAGAGGTTATAGAGTATAATCCTGGATTTACTCCAAATGACAAGTATGTTGAAATAGTAGAAATCGTTAAGGAAATTTCTAATACAGTAGATATTATGGATGCCAAGATACTTGTATCAGGCGGACGTGGTGTAGGAAGCAAAGAAAACTTCCAGATTTTACAGGATCTTGCTGATGTAATCGGCGGCACAGTAAGCTGTTCACGTGCGGTAGTAGATAATGGCTGGATGCCAAAAGAATTACAGGTAGGACAGACAGGTAAGACAGTACGTCCTAATGTATATTTTGCTATTGGTATTTCAGGTGCTATACAGCATGCAGCAGGTATGGAAGAGTCAGATATTATTGTTGCAATTAATAAAGATGAAACAGCCCCTATATTTGATATAGCTGATTATGGCGTTGTTGGTGACCTTAATAAGATTGTTCCAAAACTTACAGAGGAATTAAAAAAGGTTGTAAAATAAAACTTTATATACATAGTTTTTAAAAAGCTGTACAGTTTTATATAAAAGCATGCCTGGCATTAACCAGGTATGCTTTTTTAGTATCCAGCCTGTAAAAGCAGGCAATCCAGATACCTTCCAGCAGGCTGTGGAACATAACCAGTGCTTCTTCCTATAGTAAAACCCTGTTATACCAGGCGTATTTATAGCGGTAGTATACCAGGGTTTGTTTTTTATTTTGTAAATTTTTGTAAGATACTGTAATATGGTATTTTACAGTTTTACAAATACTTCTGTTTCTTTCTTTAAGGTGCTTGCTATTTCACGGTTATCTTCTATTTCCTGTGAAATATTGTCTATATCTGTTGCCAGTTCCTGTACGCTGTCAGCCGTACTTGCCACACCGTTTGTACCTTCATCAATGGCAGTACTTATTGAATCCATGGAATTTGCAATTTCTGATACAGAGTTTTTAAGGGCATCTGTCCTTAATGTAAACTGTTCCATAATACTCTCAATATAAGTTGCATTCTGCTTATATTCCCCGCCTGCTTTTACAAAATCCTCAAAATCATGCAATATTGAATTGTTAAGGTAATCTATAAGGTCATTTGCATGGGAAGCAAGGTTATGTACTGCTTCAACAATAACACTGTTTATTGTCTGGATATGGCTGGCTGTATTGCTGCTTTCATCAGCAAGGTGGTTTATTTCACTTGCAACAACTGCAAATCCTTTGCCTGCCTCACCTGCCCTTGCTGCCTCTATTGATGCGTTAAGTGCAAGAAGGGTGGTCTGTTCAGAAATATTTAAAATGTTATCAGTAAGGTTATTTATCTGGTCTATGCTGTTACTGTCTTCTATAGCTTTATTAAGTACACTTAGTATCTGTGAAACTTTTTCCATAGTGGTTTCTTTATTTATCCTTGCAGTATTTTCCATTCTTTCAGCATGTGCTTTCATCTGTTTTGAGTATGAATTAATTTCAACAGTTCTTTCGGCAATAGTATTAACCTCTTCATTAACAGAAGCAACATTATTGTTTATAGTAAACGAATTATTGCCCACTTCAGACATTGTAGCAGAAAGTTCTTCTGTAAATGCAGACAGGTCGGTTACACTTCCATTTGATGTAATTATACGTTCTGAAATTTCACCTGTTATTTTATCCATTTTATTGGAAATTTCTGAAACCATTCCAAATATGCTCTGGAGTTTTTCAATAAATGAATTAATCCCGTTGCCAAGCGCAGCGATTTCATCATTGGAATATATTGTAATACGTTTAGTTAAGTCACCATGCCTTTCATCAATATCCTTAATTATTGCAGTAAGTTCACGTTCACCATTTGTAATAGGCCTTATAATCTTCATAAGAACTACAAGTATTGCTATAATTATTGATAGAATACATATAACTATTGAAGCAGCATTTATTACAAATGATACTTTGTATACATTTTGTAATTCTTTCTTAGCATCATTAGAGGCTGTTTTGGAATGGTTTATTAAAGAATCAGCTTTTGAATATAAATTATTAGAATAATTTTTTAAATTAACATTAGCAACCTCAAAAGCATCTTCTTTATTATTGTTGGCACTAAGTGCCATCATATTTGCAATATTCTTTTTAAAACCGTCATAATTCCCAATAAGCACATCATATTCATTTTTATCTTCACTGCCAAGGTACTGCCTGTAACTTTCAAATACCTCATCAAGTTCTTTTTCACTTGCATTAATAGAATTAACAAGTTCAATCATTGTAAGTGCATCTGTTGCAACTATATGTGACAATGCCATATTATGTATGTCCATAGCACCACTTTTTAAATCTGAAAGCACAGTAATTCCTGTAAGGTATTTATCTGAAATAGTAGTAGCTTTTGCATTAACATTCCTTAAGTTAATTATTGAAATTACATTTGTTACAACTGCAAGGACAGCAAGTATAATCAGTGGTATAAAAAGCCATGTTTTAATACTGGATTTTCTTGTTTTCTTTTTATTTGCCATGGCAGTTTTTTCTTTCTTTTTCTGGGGTCTGCCTGGTTTTTTAATATTTTTTTTATCAGCCATTTTTCATTACCTCCATTCTTTTATAAGATTTAACATATCAGCCTATGGTAGAAGCCTTGATTTTCTTAACCATATTATCAAGCAGTGTCTGGAGGTTTTTACCACCTGTATTTCCTTTTGCCATCTGGTTGCCAAACTCAGTAACAGGATCCCAGAAATTGCCGCCAAGCCTTTGTAATTCAGAAAATTCTGATTGGGCAATAACTGCCTGTACTGCCTGTGATTCCTTGATTTTGCCAGACTGTGATGCTTTAATGTTGGAAGGCCCCTGTCCCCTCATTTCAAAACGGAGTTCCTGGTTTTCTTCATTGGAAATATAATTTGCAAGTTTATGTGCCCAGTCCAGGTATTCTGAATATGGATTTACACCTAACATTTTATAGCCAAAATAACATGACATCTGTACCTGTTTTCCTGCAACTGTATATGAAGGCAGTATTGTTGCTGCATAATTATCACCAAGTATTCCTTTAATAGCTGTTTCGTCCCATACACCACTGACACATGCAATAACCTTGCCCTGCTTTAACCCTTTAATCCAGTCAGCAGTGCTTTCAAATCCAGGGTTTCTGCCAATTTTCATAAGTGCATTGGCAACATCTGTGCCTTTTATGCTGTTTTTGGAAGAATTCCATGTACAAAAATTGGTTACACCATCTTTATTAAGCCCTACCTTTAAACCTGTCTGGCCATAGAAAGAATACAGATACCAGCCAGACGACCAGTCCATTGCAAATTTTTTATTATTTTTAGCAGCTATATCCAGTATTTTATCAAGTGATTTTACATCTTCTTCACTTAAATATTTTTTATTATAATAAAGGAAGTATCCATTATCAGCAGTTATAGGATACCCATATGTATGGCCATATACTGTTACTGCATCAACTGCGGATTCAAGGTTATTCTCTTTGACTTCAGCAGGATTAGTTACTGGTGAAGCTGCGCCACCTGCTACAATGGACTGTATATCACCGTCCGTAGTAGTGTACACATCAGCAGCATTTAATACATCACCAAGCAAAGCATTGCGGCACTGGCCTTCAACCACGGGTTTCCAGTCAATAGTAATGTCTGCTTCATCTGAATGTTCTTTTATAAAATTCTGTGTAACAGTGGCAATATAGTCTTTATCTTCTTCGCCTGCCCATATAGAAAGTGCAACATGTTCTTTACCCTCTTTTTGGCCGTCCTCCTTGCCAGCCTCTTTAGAAGAAGTATCCTTTGGAGATGTTTTATTGCCACAGCCAGTAAAGAAAAGGGATATGGCAGAAATAGCCAGAAGATATTTTAATAAATTTTTACCCATACCAGTTCCTCCTTTTATAGTTTATTGTCCTGTATAACTGCTGCCTTTGCAGAAATAACAGGACATATAGTTAAAGTGCACAAACAATTCCAGGGTGCATAGATAACTTTAGTATAATTTTAATACATTTTTGCAAAATAGGCAATCAAAAAGTTAAAAATTCTTCATAATTTTTAATTTTAGCCAAATAGAAGCGTGTATTTTAAAGGGCTGGCTTAATGAGGTTAAATTTCAAGGTGGCACTGTATATGAAAAATATTTGTTATTATGGTATAATTGGCTAGAAAAAGAACAGGAGGGATTATTATGTATAAAATCTGTATTGTGGAAGATGAGGTTAAAATACAAAAAGAACTGGAATTATTACTAGAAAATGCAAATTATAAAGTTAAGGTAATAAAAGATTTTAATAATATTGCAGGGCAGGTTATAAGCTGCAATCCAGACCTGGTATTATTAGATATTGTACTGCCTTTTGAAGACGGGATTTCTGTTTGTAAAAAACTTCGTGAAACTAGTAAAGTCCCTGTTATTTTTGTTACCTCTAAAACCTCATCTATGGACGAGCTGGAATGTATGATGCTTGGAGGTGATGATTTTATTGCAAAACCTTATGAACCGGTGGTTCTTCTGGCACATATACAGGCAGTTTTAAAAAGGACACCAGCAAAAGAAGAAAATGCTTTATATTATAAGGATATAAAACTTGATATTTTAACGGCGCAAATCTTGTATAATGGCAGGCAGATGGAATTATCTAAAAATGAGTTACATATATTAATGTATTTTTTCTGCCACCCGGAACAGGTTATTACCAGGGAGGAATTAATGGACAGTTTATGGGATAGCGGCAATTTCATTGATGATAATACATTAAGTGTCAATATAAGCCGTACAAGGCAGAAGTTAAAAGAAATAAACCTTGGCAGTTTAATTACAACTAAAAGGGGCCTTGGGTATAAAATGATCTGGCAGGAAGGGCCTTGTAATGAAGATTAGTGAATATTTAAAAGATAAAATAATAATTATACTGGTTAATGCAATGGGAATATTTGCATTATCGGAATATTTAATAATAATTGGAAATGCTGTGCCAGAAGTAATATTAATTGGAATTGTCTGGATTATAATTCTTGTAATATATTTTATTTCTGGCTGGTATAACCGTAATAAATATTTTACAGAACTTAAAAGGCAGGCAATGGATTTAGAAAAACCGTGGCTTTTACCAGAAATCCTGCCTTTTTCTTTTAATGCCTGTGATACTAAGTACCAGGAATTAATGCGTTACATAGGCAAGGCGGCACTTTCACAGGTTAATAAAACAGAAGATGGGCAGAGGGAATATAAAGAGTATATAGAAAACTGGGTGCATGAAATAAAAACCCCTATAACTTTATTATACCTGCTAATAGAAAATAATGATATTAAAGAACCATTAAAAAAAGAAATTATACTGGAATTAAAAAGAATAGAAAATAATGTTGAAAGTGCTTTGTATTATGCAAGGCTTGGCACAGCGTATAATGACTACCTGGTTAAAAAAGTATTTTTAAAAGAGGTTATAACAGAAGCAGTTAAAAATAATAAGGTACTATTAATAAGCAAAAAAATTAAAGTGGATATTGTTTGTGATGAAGATATAGTTGTGTATAGTGATGGCAAATGGATTTTATTTATATTAAACCAGATTATTATTAACTCAGTTAAATATTCCAGGAAAAATAAACCAGAAACCAGTTTTATTGTAACTGAAGGCAAACATAATGTCAGGCTGCAGGTAAAAGATAATGGTACAGGCATATGTGCAGAGGATCTTCCAAGGATTTTTGAAAAAGGGTATACAGGAAAAAACGGGCATAATAATACAAAATCTACAGGAATCGGACTGTATCTGGTAAAGGAAATGTGTAAAAAACTTGATATAGAAATTACTGCCAGCTCAGATGGAAAAGAATATACAGATATAGTTTTATTATTTAAGAAAAAAATTTTCTTTAATTAAAAAACCAGGTGCATACTTTTATAAACCTTACAAAACTGTAAGGTTTATGTAACCTTAAACAATATGTATTATATAATATTTGTATTATAATAATGCCTGTACCTGGAAGCTGTATGGAGGATAATGTGGACAGTTTAGTTTTAAAAAATGTTTTAGGATTTGTAAAGAGTGAACCGGTTTATTTTTTTGCAATGACAGTAATTGCATCTGTTATATTTGCGTTTAATTCAATGGTTTTTTCAAATGATGTGGAAAAGCTGTGCAGCCAGAGCCTTACAATGGATATACTTCTGCTTTTCTCTGACGGGGTTATTATTATTGCTAATTCATGGCTTATACACTACATTATGGAATACATATTTAAAAAGCGCAGTAAGGAATTTACACTTTATATGGTTTTTGGGAAAAAACGCAAGGAAATTTTCTGGCTTTATATTAAAGAAACTTTTTTACAGGTATTAGTTTCATGGACAGCAGGGGTTATGGCAGGATTTATACTATGGCAGTTTATAATGGATATATTCTGTCATTTATTCTGTGCAAATTACAGGATTTTTACAGGTTTTAGCCCTTTTTGCATAGTTTTTGCATTTATTATCTATATTGTTCCATATATTATTTCCCTGGCGTGTACCAGGAAGAAGTTTATGCAAATTGGGACAGAAAAAAGTTTTACAGGGAAAAATAAAATAAAAAAGACAAAGAAGGTGGCAAAAAATAAAAAAGCATTTATAACAGAAAGATTTAATTCCTGGTTTTATAAAAATAACAGGCTGTTTTTATACAGGATAGTTGTAACAGAATTTAAAAACATGAAAAAAATTGTATTTATAATTGTGTTATTGCTTTCAAGTTCATTATTAGTAAGTACTATAGCAATGTTTTATATGGATTACCTAGAACAGCAGATAGATATTGAATTTCCCTATTCATTAATGGTATACCATGATAACCCGGAGATTTATTTTGACAGGGAAAAAAAGGTGTTAAATAAGAAAAAAGTTAAAATAAAATCAGAACATGAATATGTTATATACAAAAGTAATGCTAAAGATATGAGAAATTTGTTGTATAAAAACCTGGATTATTTTGAAGAGTTTATTAAGGAAAACGGTTCTGTTATAACAGAAGAAATATTAGAAAATAACCAGGATTATGATGTGTATTATAAGTATGATACTTATATGGCACTTAGTGATTATAATAAATTAAGGAAAATGCTTTTCCTGCCAGAAAAGACACTTGGAAACAGCCAGTATATTTTACAGGTTAAACACCGGATATTTAACGGGCTTTCACCAGATATTACAAAAAGGACTGTTAAAATTAATGGAAAAAAATTAAAACCAAAAGAAACCTGTACAGATAACTTTGGACAAAACGGGCATAATGGTGCTGACTATATTATTGTTGTGCCAGATAATATAATTCCTTTGCTTAAACCATATTTTACAGTTTATGCAGTCCAGGCTTATGGAAAAATTCCAGTAAAAGTTAGTAATGCTTTATGGAACCTGGATATTGGAAATGAAAACTTCAGGTATGGGAGCAACCACAGTATTTTATTTGAAAGCCCTGTACTGTTAAAACCACAAATAGAAAAAATATTAAAATCTACTGTTTCAGTAATAATATTCCCATTTGCATATGTAAGCATAATATTTTTATGTATAGCATTATCTGTTATGTCCATACAAGTACTTTCAAGCTTAAACCTATGCACAGCCAGATACCAGGTGCTTTATAAATTAGGAATGAAACAGCATGAAACAGGAAGGCTGGTACATAAGCAGCTTGCATTAATTTTTATTATACCAGCAGTTATTGCCTTTGCTTTAGGGGGAGGATTTTCATTATATATTAACCAGAAATTAATATATAATACAGGAATGTATGTTTCTAATGCAAAGTATTTGTTATTGTCATTATTCTGGATTTTGTTTATTTATTTAATGTTTTATATTTTAACAGATATAATTTTTAGCAGAAGCATAAGAAAAAATATTTTAATGGGGGATAATTATGGATAAAAAGAAGATTATACAGCCAGTTATTTTTGCAATTATTGTTTATATTATATGGGAGCTTACAGGAAATGCAGCAGCACGCCTTATATCCCTGGTTTTAAAAAGGTGGCAGGTTGTACTTCCTGGTGAATACTGGTATATGCTGCTTTCTGAAATGTCATCATGGCTGCTGTTTATTATTATTTTCTGCAAATACATTAAAAATAATAAAATTTTTTATAGTAGCTGGAATATTAAATACATATGGTTTTTTATGCCTGTGGTTTTGCAGGTTTTAAATGATATATGTACTTTAATTAAAGGAGATAAAGTTATAAAATTACTGTCACCAGAAGGAATTGCATTTGTAGTCCCATGTTTCCTTGGAACTATGTCAACCGGGCTTTTAGAGGAAACTGTATGGCGCAGGGTTATATTTGTTAATGCCCTTGGCAAGTGGAAAGATATAAAAAAGGGCGTTATATATGCTGTTTTGTTCCAGGCCTTATTATTTGGTTTGTGCCACTATATAAATATGCTTACAGCAGGACAGGATTTTCTTAGTACATCAAAGCAGGTATTTTCATCTGTATGTATGGGTGTATTTTTAGCAGGTATATATTATAATACTGGTAAATTTGCAGTTCCAGTTATTATACACGGGCTTTGTAATTTCTCTAATTTTTTTATGAATGAAATGCTTGGATGGGATTATAATACATTAAAATGGAGTGGCATTTTACAGGCAGTAACTTCTTTATTATATCTTGTATTTGGAATAATGGCAGCAGGAAATGGAAAGCAGAAGGGCAGTACAGAAACAGCAGGCTATGGAGGGTATAATGGAAAATGCAATACAGGTAATTGATGCAGAAAAGTATTATAGTAATGGGGAAGATATTTTTAAGGCAGTTGGCAGGATTAGTTTTAATGTATGCAGGGGTGAATTTATAAGTATAATGGGAAGCCCTGGTTCTGGTAAAACTTCACTTTTAAATATAATAGCTGGAATTGTGCCTGTAACATCAGGACATGTTATTATAGATGGAAAAGATATTTCACAGATGGATAGTGACGGAAGGGCAGGCATGCGCAGAAATAATACCAGTTTTATATTCCAGGATTATAATTTAATAGATACACTTACAATTAAAGAAAATGCCTGCTTGTCTTTAATTATGGATAAAAGGGGTAAAAAGGAAACTTTAAAAAAAGCAGATGAAATGCTTACATGGCTTGGAATTTATAATATAAAAGACAGATATCCATACCAGGTTTCAGGAGGGCAGAAACAGCTCTGTGCATGTGCAAGGGCGCTAATAAGCAGCCCAAAATACCTGTTTGCCGATGAGCCGTCAGGGGCACTGGACACACATTCATCAGTTAATTTAATGGAAGTATTTAAAACAGTAAACAATAAATTCCAGGTTACAATTTTAATGGCGGCACATAATCCTGTTTCTGCAAGTTTTAGCAGCAGGGTTTTATTCCTGGAAAAAGGAAAAATTACTTATGAACTTTACAGGGGTAATAAAGATAATGCACAGATGTTAAAGGAAATCTTAAATATACAGAAAATATAAGATTTATATGTTATAACATTACAGGTAAAAAGTTAAAAGTGCATTAGCTGTTTAATAATAAATAATTCTTATACAATTAAGATGAAAAAAAATCACCATCAAAATGAAAGAAATTATATAAAACTGCTTTACTTTTTCTGAAAGCAGGATATAATTAAACATGCCATTAAAATATATGTGGTATGGCATGGTAATATATGGCAGCCAGCAGGATTTTTTATTATACATACAGTAGATTAAAGGAGATTATAAAAATGAATAAATCAATCGAAACCAGATGGCATGGAAGAGGCGGACAGGGCGCAAAGACTGCAGCACTTTTGCTTGCAGATGTAGCTTTTAAGACAGGAAAAAACGTACAAGGGTTTCCAGAATATGGCCCTGAACGCATGGGAGCACCAGTTACTGCTTATAACAGGATTAGTGATAGTAAAATCCGTGTCCATTCAAATATATATACACCTGATTATGTAGTAGTTGTTGATGAAACACTTCTTTCATCTGTAGATGTTACAGCAGGCCTTAAAAGGAACGGGGCAATTATTATAAATACACCTAAAAGCCGTGATGAAATTGCAGGAAGCCTTAGAGGGTATAAGGGACGTATTTATACTATTGATGCAAGGAAGATTTCTGAAGAAACACTTGGAAAGAATTTCCCTAATTCCCCTATGCTTGCTGCTATTGTAGCTGTAAGCGGCATTATGGACAGGGAAACATTTATAAATGAAATGAGGGCATCATATGAACATAAATTTGCAAAGAAACCAGAAGTAATTGATGGCAATATGAAAGCGCTTGAAATGGCATATGATGTAGTCTGGGAAGCAATGGAAGAAGATAAGATGGGGCTTTCTGCATAACCCTGGGTTATTAGAGAACAGGGAATTACAATTATAGTGCTATGGTTATGGATTGCAAAGACCTGTTATACTTTCATACTGATTTTATACTGATTGGAGAAACTTAGTAATGAGGACTGATATAACAAAGATTAATGAACAAAGCCCCTGCCAGGATCTTACAGAAGGGCTTATGGTTTTTGCTGGCGGGACTTCAAAACTTTTTAATACAGGGGAGTGGAGGACTAAAACACCAGTTTTTGATAAAGATAAATGTAAACAGTGCCTTTTGTGTGCGCCAGTGTGCCCTGACAGCAGCATACCTGTTGTAAATGGCATGCGTATGGATTTTGATTATGACCATTGCAAAGGCTGTGGCATTTGTGAAAAGGCATGCCCTTTCGGGGCTATTGTGATGAAGGAGGGCATTATATAATGGCTATTAAAGAACGTATGTCTGGAAATGAAGCTGTATCATATGCAATACGCCAGGTTAATCCTGATGTTATGCCAGCATTTCCTATAACACCTTCTACTGAAATACCACAAATGGTTTCTACATATATTGCAAATGGTGAAATGGACACAGAATTTATACCTGTTGAAAGTGAACATTCTTCAATGAGTGCTGCAATAGGTGCAGAATCAGCAGGTGCAAGAAGCCTTACTGCCACATCATCAGCAGGTCTTGCACTTATGTGGGAGGAACTCCTTCTTGCAGCATCAAACAGGCTTCCTGTTGTGCTTGCACTTGTGAACCGTACATTGTCAGGGCCTATAAATATTAACTGTGACCACTCTGACAGCATGGGTGCAAGGGATACAGGCTGGATACAGATTTATGCAGAAAATAACCAGGAAGCATATGATAACTTTATACAGGCATACCCGGTTGCAGAGAATGAAGCGGTACACCTTCCTGTAATGGTCTGCCAGGATGGTTTTATTACAAGCCATGCTGTTGAAAATATTGAACTTATTGAAGACTGCGATGTAAAAGGGTTCGTTGGGGAATATAATCCTGAAGAATATCTTTTAAATCCTGGAAAACCGGTTTCAGCAGGCCCTTATTCTATAAGCAGTTATGCAATGGAAGCAAAGAAGAACCAGGAAACTGCACTTGAAAATTCCAAAGCCGTAATATTAGAAGTTGCCAAAAAATTTAAGAAAATTTCTGGCAGGGAGTATGGGCTTTTTGAAGAATACAGGACTAAAGATGCAGATTATATAATGTTTATAATGGGTTCGGCAGCAGGAACTGCAAAACAGGCTGTTGATGAAATGAGGGCACATGGCGTTAAAGCAGGCGTACTTAAATTAAGGGTTTTCCGTCCATTTCCAGCAGAAGAAATTGCAAAGGCATTAAGTAAGTGCAAAGCAGTTGCAATTATGGACAGGTGTGAAAGCTATAATGGCAATGGCGGGCCTCTTGGAAGTGAAGTTACATCTGCCCTTTTTCTGAATAAAGTTATGGCAGAAACAGTAAACTATATTTACGGGCTTGCAGGACGTGACTTTACAGTTGAAGAAGCAAAAACTGTTTTTAATGGGCTTATGGATATGGCAGTTAATGGAACTAAACTGGAACAATACCAGTATATAGGGCTGCGTAAGTAAATAAAAAGACAGAATATAAATATCTATAAGAAAAATATAAGATAATTATAACAAAATAGTCAAAGTATAATAGGAGATATAATGAAAAATTTCAAAAATTATATACCTGCAAAATACCAGACACCAGAATATAAAAAAATCTGTGAAGGTATATACCAGACAAAAGATCCTTATGGTTTCTATGATTTAATATATGTTACTTCACTTTCATTTGAACATGAAACAGAAAAATATGGTGAAGAAGATGGTTCACCACGTAATATTACACAAATTCCATTTGAATGTATACTTGATGAATTTTCAGTCTGGGTTACAGATTTTTATAAAGATTTAAATAAAAAAAGTGAAATAATGTGTTACCAGGAATTTGGTTCAGATAAACTTGAAAATATAAAAAACTTACGTACAATAATTGGAAAGCATGTTTATATTGCACCATGTACAGAAGATGATGATTATTGTGTTGAGGAAGAAGATGAAAACGGTGATGAAATATATTTTAGTTTAAAAATTGAATAGTTAATAAAGAAAAATGCTTAGAATCGTGTTAAAAAGATTCCAAGCATTTTTTATTTGTATTTTCATAATTTTTATAAACATATTACGGTTGTTTCATAAATTTATAGTATAAATAACAGATAATTTATAGTTATCCTGCATTGGGGTTTTGTATATACTAAAGGTTGTGTACATGCAGCAGTTTTATATATTTTCTGTAGC
>CAJUJY010000047.1 GCA_910586555.1 uncultured Lachnospiraceae bacterium | reverse complement strand
TATTAAGACCTTGGAGAGGGTCTGTAAACACTACTACTTTATAATACGAGTGAGGACAGGGAATGAGAAAAGTTAATAAATACAGAGGAATACATATTCATGTATACTCGGAAAATAAACACCTTGATGGAAGATGGATTTATGGATATTTGGCAGATGAGAACTATATTAATTCTCCAGAACTAGAGGGAGAGTTTTTGGTTGATAAAGATACAGTCGGGCAGTACATAGGCATTAAAGATAAGAACGGAAATGAAATCTACGAAAAAGATATTGTTTTGATTGACGGGGAAGATGAATATTTTGTAGTTGAATGGGACAACGATACTGCAAGATTTGTTATGAACAGCGAAACTCTGACGGTTAGTTTTGATAATTATTGGGGTTATCAAGTTAAAGTAACCGGTAATATGTATAAAAATGCAGATTTGTTGAAGGAGGCAGGAAATGAGTGATTATGATGTGAGCGAGGCAGATTATATGGAAGATGGAGCAAATTATTTAGAAGAATATCAATGCAAACCATGTGAAGATTGCGCTAAAAAATCATGTAGTGATTTCTGCATGAAATATGATGAATGGTTTTGGAATAGATAGGAGTGCGGAAAATGGCAATTAGCTATGAAGTTTGCAGGTATTACAAGGTTAAAGTTTTAGAATGTGATTGTTGTCATGATGAGGTTGACAAGAATATGCGCTGGATAAATTGGAGGTAGTGGAATGACAGAGGGTGAAGTAATTGAACAATTAGAAATATTTCCAGAATGGAACAGGGAAGACAGATGGCTAGACGTTGGAGATATGGAGGAATTAGTAAATACCTGCATAAAAGCCCTTGAAGAAATCCGACAGTACCGGGCAATCGGCACGGTCGAGGAATGCCGGGAAGCAAGGAAAAGGCAGAATGGGAAGAAAGTTACACTATCGCAGAATGGTTGCGTGAAAGATAAAATAAAAGCATTCTGCCCTAATTGCGGACTAGTTATTCATGGAAAAAGAATGATTGGGTATTGTTCTTGTTGCGGTCAAAAATTGGATTGGTCTGAATAGGTGCGGTTGTTTGGAGAGGAAGGAGTGAGGGAATGGATAACATAAGAGTAACTATTATATATCGTAGTGGGTCAGTGGAAGTTTGTTATATAACAAATTACAAAGTTAAAGACGGCTGCCTTAGTTTGTATCAAAATAAAGAAACACGGTATATACCAATGGACAGAATAAAAGAATGGAAAGTAAGTGATTGATGATTGGAGGATTTTAAAGTGTTTACAATAAGTGAACAAGTCGAGGAATTAAGGGAATATGCATGTGAATATACAACAACACAAGATGCCCTTTCTGGTACAGAAGAAATCTTATACGAAGCTGCTGACACCATAGAAGCCTTATCCGCAAAGCTGGCGGCTAAAACTCCATTAGAGTATGAGGAACACGAAGACTATGACGAGGGGCTTTGTCCTGTTTGTGGTAATCCAGTTTGTGATGTATACAACTATTGCCCTGAATGTGGTCAACATATTAAATGGAGAGGTAGCGTTTATAAAGAAGTTGATGTAATGGCTGGAATAAGTTATACAGAAAAGATTTTGACTAATTACATCATAGACAAAATACATAGTTGCCCCCTTAAAGATGATTGCGGCATAGACTTTGAAAAAGAATGTGTTGGATTTGGAGAGCCTGGGTGTATGGAGTGCATTATTAAAAATTTGGATAAGCTGGATTATTGATAAAATAACAAGGGTTGGGAAGATTGATAATTAAATATGACACGGGACGTTGGTAGCAAAATATTTAAAAATATTAAAAACGGGTATTGACTTTAGTCCGTACAGGTGTTAATATTTATGTACGGACTAAATAGGAGGTGAAGTAATGAGTCCACAGAAAGGCAGACCTACTAATAATCCTAAGACTGGGCGTTTTGAAATACGTACATCTGAAGATGAACAAAAAATGCTGGAATACTGTTGTAAAGTAACAGGAAAAAAGAGAACGGATATAGTCCGTGAGGGCATAAAAATGGTCTATGAAACCTTGAAAAACTAAAAAAATAGAGTGTTGCACCGCTACCAACGTAAACAACACTCTAACTGAAAACCAACCACAAAGAGTTGATAAATCCATTCTATCAAATCTTTGCGGCGAAATCAAGGAAAAAGGAGAGCCGTGTCATATGGAAAAATCAAATACTATAAATATCCAAGATTATAAAATTAACAGGGATTACTATAATATCGGTTTAGTAATAGGAGCGTTGAGGGCAGAACTTGAGAATGGTTCTGTTGCAATAGAGGACGCTTATAACCTTCTGACAGACAGGGTAAAGAACTCCATCATGGGGGACTTGTCACGTATGAGAGGTGCTGCCAGGTGAACAACAACTGTGAATATGCCAGTGACAGGCATTGCTTATGTGATGCCTGCCAGGCAGCAAGGGAAGCAGTAAAGGAAGCGGAAAAGGTCACAAAAGAAGATGTAGACAGGCTTTTTTGTGATGCTGAAAAAATGCTGGAAGATATAAAAATAGATAGCTAAGGAGGTTGTATATGGATAATATGCCATTATTAGAAAAAGAACATACAATAACCTCATTAGAGGTTGCAGAAATGGTAGAGAAGCAGCATAACGAATTACTCAAAGACATACGAAGATATGTGGAGCATTTAGGTGAGGGGAAAATTCCCCACGCTGAATTTTTCAAAGAAAATACTTATATTGATTCGCAAGGAAAAGAAAGACCATGTTTTGATATATCAAGAAAAGGTTGTGAGTATATAGCAAATAAATTAACCGGAGTTAAGGGAGCAGTATTTACAGCAAAATTTATCAACCGTTTCCACAATATGGAGGACTATATCAAACAAGATAACAGTAGATTGTTTGTATCATTCAAAGAACAAGTACAGTCGCTTGAAACAGTTTCCGAAATATTGCGAATGAATGAAGCAAGCAAACTGTTAATGCTTGAAAATTTTTATAAGCAGTACAATATTCCTACAGGATTTCTTCCAAAGTATGAGCACAATGGAAGCAGGCAGATGAAAGCACTCTCTGCCTTATTAAAAGAGAACGGCTGTGAAGTGTCAGCAGTCAGGTTCAACCAGAAATTAATTGAACGTGGTTATCTTGAGGAAAAAGAAAGGTCATCAAGCAAAAGTGGCACAAAGAAGTTTAAGGCACTTACAGAAAAGGGGCTAAAGTATGGTGAAAATGCAGTTAATCCCCATAACCAGAAAGAAGTGCAACCTTTGTACTATGAAGATACATTTAGGCAGTTGTATTCAGAAGTGGTTTAGGCAGGAATTTAAAAATACATATATACTCTTAAATAAATGGATATATTAGAAAGTTAATAATCAAATATGGCATGGCAAGATGTGGTGGAAAAACTTTGGAAAAGATTAAAAATACGTATTGACTTTTCTTTGTGGGTACATTATAATTTAAATGTACCCACAAAGAAGGGAGGGCTGAATATTGGGTATTCAAAAAGGAACAAAATTGACAGATAATCCTAAAAATAAAACATTTAAAGTAAGACTTGATGAAACTACAGTAGAAAAATTGGAATATTTAGCAAAAAAGCATCAAGTTACAAAGTCAGATGTTATCAGAAATGGGATTGATGTCCAATATAAACAGGAAAAATAAGAATAGCGGTTGCCTACCGTCCAAAGTTTACAACCGCTAAAATGCAACAACTCCACAAAGAGTTGATAAATCCATTCTATCAAATCTTTGCGGCGAAATCAAGTTATAAAGGAGCCGTGTCATATGAAAAATTTAAATGTCATAAATATCCATGAATATAAAGTAAAACAGGAAGAAAAAAGTTATTGTTCAGATGCCTTTAAAAGTCTGTCAGATACAGCAGAAGGTGCACAGATAATCATTAAAACAATAATTAGCATGTATGGGGCAGAGGAGTTACTGGATTTAATTTTCTATAATTTCAGTCACGAAGCCCAGAGAGAAATTATCCAGACAGCTGAAAAGAAGTACAGGAGAATGTACAAGGAGGCTGTCTATGAATAATAACTGTGAGTATGCCAATGAATGGTGCTGTTTATGCAGTGCCTGCCAGGCAGCAAGGGAAGCAATGAAGGAAACAGAAAAGGTCACAAAGGAAGAGGTGGACAAGCTTTTTTGTGATGCAAAGAAAATTCTGGAAGATATAAAAATAGATAACTAAGGAGGGTTGTATATGGATAATATGCCGTTATTAGAAAAGGAGCATACAATAACCTCATTAGAGGTTGCGGAAATGATAGAGAAAGAGCATAGAAAGCTATTGAGAGATATTCGCAGATATTGTGAACAAATAGCCGAGACCAATTTTGGACTGGGCGAAAATTCTGCCGAAGTGAAAATTGATTTGGGCGATTTCTTTATTGAAAGCAAATACTTAGATGCAAATAATCAGAGCCGACCTTGTTATGAGGTTACGAAAAAGGGTTGTGAATTTATCGCAAACAAGCTGACAGGGGCAAAAGGCGTAGCATTTACTGCAAGATTTATCAACCGTTTTCACGACATGGAGGACTATATCAAGAATGACAATAGCGGATTACTTGTATCATTCAAAGAACAAGTACAGTCACTTGAAGTGGTTTCGGATATGTTGCGAATGAATGAAGCAAGTAAACTATTAATGCTTGAAAATTTTTATAAGCAGTACAATATTCCTACAGGATTTCTTCCAAAGTATGAGCACAATGGAAGCAGGCAGATGAAAGCACTCTCTGCCTTATTAAAAGAGAACGGCTGTGAAGTGTCAGCAGTCAGGTTCAACCAGAAATTAATTGAACGTGGTTATCTTGAGGAAAAAGAAAGGTCATCAAGCAAAAGTGGCACAAAGAAGTTTAAGGCACTTACAGAAAAGGGGCTAAAGTATGGTGAAAATGCAGTTAATCCCCATAACCAGAAGGAAGTGCAGCCTTTGTATTATGAAGATACATTTATGCAGTTGTATTCAGAAATGGCTTAGAATTAAAATAATATTAAGAAAGAAGGTTGTGGTATATGGATAATAAAAACAAAATATATTTAGAGATACCAGAATTTACTGGTGAAAATGTACCAGTAGCCGTAGCTGCTAAAGTAATGAAAAAAGACCAGCAGTTTATACGCCAGGGAATTATATTAGGATTATTAAAATTTGGGATAGCATTTAAAAAAGAAGGAAGTTCCCAGTATGATTATTACATATCCCCAATGAAATTCTGGGAGGAAACAGGTTATGTATATGACGGAACCAGGACACAGTTACTTTAAAATGTAAAACCTGTAAAAAACATCATATGTAAATATAAGTAAGTACCACAACTTTTCTGGTTATGGTACTTACTGTTTTTTTATTTATCCAGGGTCTTTTTTGTTACCTGTGCGTTACCTGTACGTTACCTGTTTGTTACCTGTGCGTTACCTGTTTGTTACCTGTTGAGGAAATTTTTAGGCATCTTACAGGTTTTCACACCATTTTTTAAAAACTGCCCCGGCATTTAAAAAAGTACCGCAATCCCTTAAGATTACGGTACTTACGGTATTTCTGCCTTGAAAGGCTTATTATTTTTTTAGAACTTGCCAGCGTCCGCTGCTTCCTGCACGGAAACTGCTACTGCTACTGTCATTCCAACCATTGGGTTATTTCCAGCGCCAATAAGCCCCATCATTTCAACATGGGCTGGTACTGAAGATGAACCTGCAAACTGTGCATCACTGTGCATACGTCCAAGTGTATCTGTCATGCCGTATGAAGCCGGGCCAGCAGCCATATTGTCAGGATGGAGTGTACGTCCTGTACCGCCGCCTGATGCTACAGAGAAATATTTCTTGCCCTGTTCAATACATTCTTTCTTATATGTACCTGCTACTGGGTGCTGGAAACGTGTAGGGTTAGTAGAATTACCTGTAATAGATACATCTACGCCTTCTTTATGCATAATTGCAACACCTTCGCATACATCATTAGCACCATAGCAGTTTACTTTAGCACGGAGCCCGTCAGAATAAGACTTGCGGAAAACCTCTTTTACTGTGTTAGTATATGGGTCATATTCTGTTTCAACAAATGTAAATCCATTAATACGTGAAATAATCTGTGCAGCATCCTTTCCAAGCCCGTTAAGTATAACACGGAGAGGTTTTTTACGTACTTTATTAGCCTTTTCCGCAATGCCAATAGCACCTTCTGCGGCTGCAAATGATTCATGTCCTGCCAGGAAGCAGAAACAGTCTGTTTCTTCTTCAAGAAGCATTTTTCCTAAATTACCGTGGCCAAGGCCTACCTTACGTGTATCAGCAACTGAACCTGGAATACAGAATGACTGTAACCCTTCGCCTATAGCTGCTGCTGCATCAGCGGCCCTGCGGCAGTTCTTTTTAATTGCAATAGCAGCACCTGTAATATAAGCCCAGCATGCATTTTCAAAACAGATTGGCTGTATGCCTTTAACCTGGTCATAAACGTTAAGCCCTGCATCTTTTGTAATCTTTTCTGCTTCTTCAATAGAAGCAATACCATAGCTGTTTAATACGCCGTTAATCTTATCAATTCTTCTTTCATATGATTCAAATAATGCCATTATCCGTTGCCTCCTTTATATTATTTTTCGATTTCCTTATCTGTTCTAGGGTCAATGAGCTTAACAGCATCGTCAACACGGCCATACTGGCCACTTGCCTTTTCCCATGCTGTATTAGGGTCATCACCCTTCTTGATGAAGTCTGTCATCTTTCCAAGGCTAACGAACTTATAACCAATAATTAAGTCATCTGCGTCAAGGGCTATTGCTGTAACATAACCTTCAGCCATTTCAAGGTAACGAGGGCCCTTCTTTAATGTGCCATACATTGTGCCAACCTGTGAACGCAGGCCTTTGCCAAGGTCTTCAAGACCAGCGCCTATAGCAAGGCCGTCTTCTGAAAATGCAGACTGTGAACGTCCATATACAATCTGTAAGAATAATTCCCTCATAGCTGTATTAATGGCATCACATACAAGGTCAGTGTTTAAAGCTTCCATTACTGTGCGTCCTGGCAGGATTTCTGCTGCCATTGCTGCGGAATGTGTCATGCCTGAACATCCGATAGTTTCAACTAATGCTTCCTGGATAATGCCTTCTTTTACATTGAGGGTAAGTTTACATGCACCCTGCTGTGGTGCACACCAGCCTACACCATGTGTAAAACCAGAGATATCCTTTACTTCCTTTGCTTTAACCCATTTTGCTTCCTCCGGGATAGGTGCACAGCCATGTGCAACACCCTGGGCAACTGGGCACATGTTTTCTACTTCCTGTGAATAAATCATGTTCATGCTCCTTTCAATAATGCTTATTATCTGTGGCATAATGCTACAGTACTAATAACTATTTTCTCACAAAATTGCATTTTAGTCTACACCTTTTGACAAAAAAATGGCATATTATTTTCTTTTTATAGTTACATTATCCGGCATGCCTTTTTTATACTTTGGCTGTCCATATTTTTTTATAAAAATACCCAGGCTGCAATTCCTATATATTGTATGTTATAATGTTTATGCACCACACTATGTAAAGGGAGGGGTTATTAGTGCAGGAAACCAGGTTATTTAAGATTGTATACTATCTACTTGGCAAGGGCCAGGCAACTGCTCCGGAATTAGCCAAAAAGTTTGAAGTATCAGCCAGGACAATTTACAGGGATATTGATGCATTAAGCGGGGCAGGCATACCTATTTATACAGAAACAGGAAGGAATGGCGGCATATATCTGATGGATGGGTTTGTACTGGATAAAACTATACTGTCAAAAGAAGAAAAACAAGAAATCCTTACAGCAGTACAAAGCATAAATGCCATGCAAAATACCAGCAGCCAGGCTTTACAGAAACTTTCTGCAATGTTTTGTACCAGCCAGGAGGAATGGATTGAAATAGATTTTTCCAGATGGGGCAATAAAGGGTCTGACAATGAAAAGTTTGATTTTCTGAAACGGGCAATATTAAACCACAAGGCCGTTAAAATCCATTATGCAGACACTTACGGGGTTATAGGGGAAAGGACAGTGTGGCCGTTAAAACTTTATTACAAGGCAAAAGCATGGTATTTAAAAGCATTTTGTACAAAAAGGCAGGATTTCCGGCTGTTTAAATTAAACCGTATTCTGGAATTAAGTATTCTGGATAAAAGCTTTTCGTGCCACAGCTTTAAAGAACCACCAGATTCTACAGATAAAGAAGGAGAAATCCAGGTTATTTTACGTTTTCCGGAAGAAGTGGCATACCATGTTTATGATGAATTTGATAAAACACAAATACAGAGGCAGGAAGATGGCAGTTTAATTGTTTCTGCCAAAATGCCAGAAGATAAATGGCTTACAGGGTTTTTACTGTCATTTGGGGCATTAGCAGATATAATTTCACCAATCCGCCTTAAAGAAGCTGTAGCAAAGCAGGCAAAATTAATATATGAGAAAAATAAAACCTGACATAAGGTGTCATAATTACCCTGGTAAAATTATAAATAGAAACTATAATTAAATTTTATTTATATGCAGAAAGGAAGATGTATATGGGCAGGCCAGCTACAAAAACAGATTTATTAACCGCAGCAAATGCAAACTATGAAAAACTAATTACTTTTATTTCCGGGATGCCAGAAAAGGAGCTTAAAACACCTTTTGATTTTTCTGGTGATGTAAAGAAGAAAGAAGCCCACTGGAAAAGGGATAAAAACCTTAGGGATATTTTAATACACCTCTACGAATGGCACAGGCTTTTGCTAAACTGGGTACAGTCCAATAAAAATGGCGGTAATAAACCATTTCTTCCAGAACCTTATAACTGGAGGACTTATGGTGACATGAATGTAGAATTTTTTAAAAAACACCAGGATACACCATTAGAAGATGCAAAAAGCATGTTTTGCAAATCACATGCAAGTGTTATAGAACTAGCTAAAACTTTTTCAAATGAAGAACTGTTTTCTAAAGGTGTCTATAAATGGACAGGGGGAAGTACCCTTGGTTCATATTTTGTAAGTAATACATCAAGCCATTATGACTGGGCTTTAAAAAAATTAAAGGCACATAGGAAAAACTGTGCAAATAAGCCAGAATAAGATATTATAGAAATATTATATATAAATATATAAAAAATAAAGGCGCCTTGTGCACTAGCACGGCTGGCGGCCTTTATTTTTTATGTAAATTTATAAAAAGGGAAAAACCAGGTTTATTTTTTAGTAACAGTCTGCCATTACAGTAATATACTATCCTATATAGATATTCCAGGAGGATTACTTATAATGGAAAAAGAATGTCTGCTTACTAATAACTGCAATTTTTCAGGAATAAGGCCTGCAATGGCAGACCTTCCTTACCCGCCAGTCCAGGTAAAGGAAAAGAACCTGGCATATGCTAATCTTTTAAGCATTGATTACTGTGGTGCTGTATCTGAATTATCCGCAATTACACAATATATTAATAATGAAAACCAGCTTTCATACAGCAGGTGTGCCATAGCAAAAACAATTTTAAGTATTGCCGTGGCAGAAATGATGCATTTACAGAAATTAGGTGAATTAATTTTTCTTTTTGGTGGCAATATAAACTTTACAGCAAAGTACCAGAAAGGCGGGGAAAGGCAATGGACGCCGGCATATTTGTCCATTCCAGGACAGCCGCGGGAAATGGTAATTGCAGATATAGAAGCAGAGAGGGCTGCCATAAAACAGTACAGGATGCATATACATATGATAAATGACTGCTATGCCAATGCAGTACTTGAAAGAATAATTAAAGATGAAGAATACCATATTATGCTTCTTAATGCACTATTAAAAGAAATATAATAATCCAGGTATTTTATTTTACAGGCAAATACATAGATTTTTATTTGTATTTATGATAAAATAAAAAATAAACTATTTTTAATCCTTATGGGGAGGATAAACTATTTATGAAAAAATATATTATGGCACTGGATTCAGGTACTACAAGCTGCCGCTGTATTTTATTTAACCATAAACTGCAAATAGTTTCCCTTGCACAAAAAGAAATTACACAAATCTTCCCAGAACCTGGCTTTGTAGAACATGATGCCAGGGAAATCTGGGCGGCACAGCTTGGGGTTGCTGCTGAGGCAATGTCTAAAGCCGGGGCATGTGCTTCTGACATTGCTGCAATAGGTATAGCAAACCAGAGGGAAACTACTATTGTATGGGATAAAAAAACAGGCGTACCAGTTTATAACGCTATTGTCTGGCAGTGCCGCCGTACTTCCGGGTATTGTGATTACCTGAAAGAAAAGGGGCTTTCAGATACATTCCGTAGTAAAACAGGGCTTGTTATTGATGCCTATTTTTCTGCTACAAAACTTAAATGGATTTTAGACAATGTAGAGGGTGCAAGAAAGCGTGCAGAAAAAGGGGAACTGCTTTTTGGCACAGTGGATACCTGGCTTATATGGAACCTTACAAAAGGCAGGGTGCATGTAACTGACTATTCCAATGCTTCACGCACAATGATGTATAATATTAACAGCCTTATGTGGGATAAAGATATTTTAAGTGAACTGGATATACCTGTTAATATGCTTCCAGAAGTATGTGCCTCAAGTGAAGTTTATGGAATGGCGGACAGTTCATTCTTTGGCGGGGAAATACCAGTTGCAGGCGCCGCAGGTGACCAGCAGGCGGCACTTTCCGGACAGGCATGTTTTAATAAGGGTGATGTTAAAAATACATATGGGACAGGCTGTTTTCTTCTGATGAATACAGGAAGCAGGCCGGTATTTTCAAAGAACGGGCTTGTAACAACTATAGCATGGGGCATAGATGGCAATGTAAACTATGCACTTGAAGGTTCAATATTCAATGCAGGTTCTGCCGTGCAATGGCTGCGTGACGGACTGGGATTAATAAGTTCTGCTGCTGGATCAGAAGCAATGGCCCAAAAAGCCGGTGGTACAAATGGGTGTTATGTTGTCCCTGCATTTACAGGACTTGGCGCGCCTTACTGGAACCAGCATGCAAGAGGTGTAATTACAGGGCTTACGCGTGGTGTTAATAAATACCATATAGTAAGGGCAGTGCTTGAATCGGTTGCATACCAGGCAGTTGATGTATTAAAAGCAATGGAGGCAGATTCTGGCATTAACATAAAATCATTAAAGGCAGATGGCGGCGCAAGTGCCAATAACTTTTTAATGCAGGTACAGGCAGATATAATGGGTATTCCTGTACTGCGCCAGTCATGCAGTGAAAGTACTGCTGCTGGTGCAGCAGCGTTTGCAGGGCTTGCTACAGGATACTGGAAAAACATAGAAGAA
Source organism: uncultured Lachnospiraceae bacterium (assembly GCA_910586555.1). Lineage (GTDB taxonomy): Bacteria > Bacillota > Clostridia > Lachnospirales > Lachnospiraceae > Butyribacter. The sequence goes on along the minus strand of CAJUJY010000047.1, from coordinate 16,712 downwards.
ATAGCCGCCAGTATAAATACAAATAAAACATTTTACCCTTCCATAGATAAAGAAGAACGGGAAAAAATGTATAGTGGCTGGAAAAAGGCTATAGACTGTGCCACATGTTTTACTGGCTGATACTGGAGGATTGTTATGTTTGAGATTAAAGGAAAAATTAATACTGCAATATGTTATGCAAATACCATAGAAGAAGAAGCCAGGGAACAGATACGCCGTATGTGTGATTATGAATTTACAGAAGGAAGCAGCATACGGATTATGCCCGATGTACATGCGGGGAAAGGCTGTACAATAGGCACTACAATGACAGTAACAGGAAAGGCAGTGCCAAATATTGTTGGTGTGGATATTGGCTGTGGCATGTATACAGTTAATATTGGCAAGACAGACATTGACTTTAAAAAGGCAGATGAAGCAGCGCATTATATCCCTTCTGGAATGAATGTATGGGAAGGCAGGCAGGAACATTTTAACCTTATGGAACTTTGCTGCTACAGAAGCCTTAAAAATACAAAATACCTTGAGAGAAGCCTTGGGACGCTTGGCGGGGGCAACCATTTTATTGAGATAGACCAGGCAGCAGACGGTACAAAATACCTTATTATCCATACAGGCAGCCGCAACCTTGGCAAGCAGGTGGCAGAGCTTTACCAGAAACTTGCTGTTGAACTCCACTCTGGCAAAGAAGAGTATTTTAAGAAAAAAGAGGAGATTATAACAAGCTATAAGGCAGAGGGACGCAGGAAAGAAATACAGGCAGCACTTAAAAAACTTGCGTGGGATAAAAAGGAATGTCTTATACCAGATGACTTATGTTACCTGTATGGCACTTATTTTGAAGACTACCTGCATGATGTGGAAATCTGCCAGGAATTTGCCAGGAGGAACCGTGAAAAAATTGCAGAAATACTACTAAGCCATGCAGGTATACAGGCAGGGGAATCATTCCATACAATCCATAATTATATTGATACCAAAAACATGATTTTAAGAAAAGGTGCAATATCTGCATATAAAGGCGAAAAAGTCCTTATCCCAATTAATATGAGGGACGGAAGTGTACTTGCAGAAGGAAAAGGAAACCCTTCCTGGAATTATTCTGCGCCACATGGTGCAGGCAGGATTATGTCACGTACCAAGGCAAAAGAAAAATTAAGCATGGAAGAGTATAAAAAAACAATGGAAGGGATTTATACAACATCTGTAAATGAGGAAACACTTGATGAAGCACCAATGGCCTACAAATCCCTAAATGATATAATTAGTATTATAAAGGACTCTGTAGATATAATTGATATTATGAAGCCAGTATATAATTTTAAAGCATCATAACATATTAAAAAACACGCACTAGGGCGGAGGATTAAATATGGAGAAAAATTATGATCCTGTGGAAGTTAAAAGGTTTTATAATAAGCTTCCACATGGCAAGGTACGTATGGCAGCAATTAAAAGTGCCATAGAAAAAGCAGATATGCATAATGATATAACATTTATGTTATATTTCCGTGAAGACCTATGTGAAGAATCATGTTTTTATAGTGATGAAACAGAGATGATGGTTGTGTTCCCGGAAATTTTAAACCTTATAGACAGACACCCAGATACGCCGTCAACGCAGTTTGACACTGCTTATAAAAATGCCATGGAACATGTATTGTGGGTTTACAAATGGGTGGTTGGAAGATGTTCAGGCTTTTACCAGGTTCCAATGGAAGACTGCATAAAGTTCTTTGAAGATTTTAAAAAGCGTTCCATCTCATATGGCTTTAATTTAAAACCATATTACAAACTTTTATACAGGTTTTACAGTTTTGATGATGAAAAGTCAGACAAAGCATTCCATAAATATGAAAAGCTTCCACGGGACGGGAACGGTGACTGCAAAGCATGTGACAGAAACACAGAAATAGGGTTTTATCTTGATAAAGATGAATTTGAAAAAGCAAAAGTGCTGTCAGAAGATATCGAAACATTTAAGTTAAAATGTGGCAATGACAGGTCAGCATGGCTTAGAATGAAGGACAAATTTATGTGTTATTACATGGATAAAGGAAATTTTGAAGAAGCAGACCAGATTGCATATATACTGGAACACAATATGAACCAGAAGACAGAATACCAGGTATGGGACGAAATTTTAAGGTGTTATTCATATACAAGGCCAGGAAGGGCATTAAGGGTATATAAAAAGCACTGGAAAGACTGGCAGTCTGGCACATGTCCTTCTGATGAATTTAGCAAAGCATTAAATGTATGCTGCTTCTGGAAGAAATTTATAACAGACAGGAAAAAAGATACTGTAAAACTTGAGTTTGATAATTCTTTCCCGCTATATAATGAAGAAAAAATTTATAAAGCAAGGGATTTGTATAACTATTATTATAAAAGGGCAAAGGATATTGCATTAAAGTTTGATAAAAGGAACAATGCAGACAGTTACATAAAAGAAATGGATGAAAAGCTGGATAGTATACCAGGCTTCATATAATAAAAAGGCTGGTGGTTTAATTGGTTTATAATCCAGAGATATTAAAAAAACATTATGATATACTGCCACATGGCACGGCAAAAGAAAGTGCCATAAGGGAGGCAATATACGAAGCAGATAAAAATAGTGATGTACCATTTATGGTGTTTTTCCGTGAAGAACTGTGCAGTGAAGCCAACTTTTATGGTAATGCCATGTATATGATGACAGTTTTCCCAGAACTTTTGTCTATAATAGACAAATACCCAGACACTCCCACAACACAGTTTGACAGGGTTTATGACAATGCACTTGACCATATTTTATGGATATATAAATGGGTAATTATAAAATGCAGTTCTTTCTACCAGATACCATTAGAAGACTGCAAAAAATTCTTTGCAGACTTTAAAAAACGTTATATAAATTATGGTTACAGCTTAAAACCATATTACAGGGCAGTTTATTATTTTTATAGTTTTAACAAGGAAGAAGAAGATAAAGCATTTAATAAGTTTATGGCTGCTAAAAGAGATTCAAACAGTGACTGCCAGGCTTGTGAAAGAAATACAGAAATAGAGTTTTACCTTAACAATGGTAATTTTAATAAAGCATTACAACTGTCAGAGGATATTGAAAACTTTCGATTAAGGTGTCTAAATGGTTACTATGATTCATGGATACGGGTTAAAATGTCATTTTTAAACTATTACATAGATAATGGAAATTTTGAAGAAGCAAGTAAAACAGCACACCTGCTGGAACCATATATTGATAACAGGACAGAATTTTTGCAATGGGGTACTATTATTAACTGTTATGCACATACAAACCCAGGAAGAGCATTAAGGATTTATAAAAAATACTGGAAGGAGCTGGAGAAAGGCGGGACACCTCTTGATGAATTTGATATATTAAAAAATACCTGCTGCTTTTTCTGGGTAATAAAAAAGCAGGGCAAAGAAAGTATAAAATTTAATGCAGATATTTCTTTTCCATTATACACAAAAGATAAAACTTATAGTACAGACAGTTTATACAATTATTATTGTTTGAGGGCAGAAGATATTGCATTAAAATTTGATAAAAGGAGTAATACAGATAAATGTATAAAAACACTTGAAAAAGCATTAAAAATAGCAGATATATAATTAAGGAGGATTTAGATGGATTATAACCCGGAAGAGTTAAAAAAGTATTATGACGCACTGCCCCACGGCAAAGCAAAGGAAGAAGGCATAAGGGAGGCTGTTAAAATGGCAGACCAGAATAATGATGTGCCTTTTATGATATATTTCAGGGAACAGTTATGCCATGAAACATGTTTTTATGGTAATATGATGCATATGATGGTAATTTTTCCAGAGATGTTATCTATTATAGACAAGTACCCTGATACCCCTTCAACACAATTTGACACTAATTATAATAATGCACTTGACCATATACTCTGGATTTATAAATGGGTAATAAGTGAGTGCAGCAGCTTCTACCAGATTCCAATGCAGGACTGTTTAAATTTCTTTGAAGATTTCAAAAAACGTTCTGCTTCATATGGCTATAATCTAAAGCCATATTACAGGGCACTTTACTGTTTTTACAGTTTTGACAGCAAAAAGCAGGAAGAGGCCTTTTATAATTTTGAGAAAATCCCAAGGGATTTAAACAGTGACTGCCATGCATGTGAGAGAAATACAGAAATAGAATTTTACCTTAATGCTGGTGATTTTGACAAAGCTTTGGAACTGTCACGCGATATTGAAAGTTTTAAACTAAGGTGCTTTAATTACCTGGATGCATGGCTTAGAATGAAGATTTCATTCCTTGGATATTATATGGACCACTATGAATTTGAAAAGGCAGCAGAAATAGCAGGACTGCTTGAACATAAAATTAATGATGAAACCGAATACCAGGTATGGGGCACTATTATGAACTGTTATACACATACAAAGCCAGGACGTGCATTAAGGCTTTATAAAAAATACTGGAAAAAACTAGAAGAAGAACACAGCCCTGACAATATGTTCGATTCTTCATGTAATACCTGCTGTTTCTGGTACAGGATAAAGAGAGATGGAAGGGAAACAATAAGGATTAAATTTGATACATCTTTCCCAATTTATAATGAAGAAAACATATATAAAACAGAAGATTTGTTTAACTATTATTATAACAGGGCAGCAGATATTGCAAAGAAATTTGACCAAAGGAACAATGCATGCAGTTATATGGAAACATTGGAAACTTCCCTGGAAACTGCAAAAAAGTAAATATTACATAAAACTTAGATTTAAGGAAATGAGGTATATATAAATGGAAGATTTTCGCTTTAAAGTTAATTTAGGAGGAATGATTGAAATTTTATCTGACCATCTTTACAGCAGTCCTAATGTTTATATAAGGGAACTGCTACAGAATGGTGTTGATGCAATAAGTGCAAAGAAGAATTTTGAAAAAGAAGAAGGGATTACAGATAATACAGCAAATAGCGGCTGTATTACACTTGATATAGAGGAAGGCAAAAAACTTGTATTTACAGATAACGGGCTTGGGCTTACGGAAGCTGAAATCCACCAGTTCCTTGCAATTATTGGTGAATCGTCCAAAAGGAACTTAACTGATGGCAGGATACAGACTGATTATATTGGAAGGTTTGGTATAGGTCTTTTATCATGTTTTATGGTATCTGATGAAATAAGGATGTATACAAAATCCTGTAAGGCAGAAGATGCAGATGTGCTTGAGTGGAGGGGCAAACCTGATGGCACATATAATATAATCTGCCACGGCAAAAGCTGTGATAAGGCTGCTTTCTTTAATACAAGCCCTGGAACACAGGTTGTACTTTTTGCAAAACCAGGGCAGGAAGATTATTTTACAAGGGAAACAATAAAAAACCTTGTTATTTATTATGGCATGCTGCTGCCTTTTCCTGTAATAATAAGGCAGGAAGGAAAAGAAGAACAGATAAACCCAGTTTATCTTCCATGGGAAAGCAATACATCTGAAAGCAGGGAAACTAATAAAAATGAGCTTATGCTCTTTGGAAACATGATGTTTGCAGAACCTGGGGAAGATATTAATGAAAATATGCGCCAGCAGTTTTTTGACTGTGTGCCGTTCCATTCGGAAGAAGGCAATGTATCAGGCGTGGCATATATTGTAAATTATGCTGTACAGCCTTCAGCAAAGAACGGGCACCGTATATACCTTAAAAATATGCTGCTTACTGAAAAAGGTGAAAACCTTATACCAGACTGGGCTGTATTTACAAAGTGCATTGTTAATGCAATGGATCTGCGCCCTACAGCATCAAGGGAAGGTTTCTATATTGATGATGTGCTTTTAAAGGCAAGGGATTCCATAGAGGACAGCCTTATTGTATATATTAAGGATATGGCAGAAACAAAGCCCGAAGTCTTTGACAGGTTTTTCTCAATACACAGGCTTTCACTTATGTCACTTGCACTTGTATCACCTAAGCTTTTCCCAATAATTGCAGACCAGTGTGAATTTGAAACAACAAGGGGCACATGCACAGGATATGCATTAAGGACAAATAATGAGCCATTAATTTACGCACCTACGGAGTCCAAATATAAGCAGCTTTCACAGCTTTTCTTTGCACAGGACAAAATGCTTATAAATGTTTCATATGTATATTCATATGAGATTTTAAAGCAGCTAGGTGAAATGTATGATATTGAAGTAATGGCAGTAGAAGACTGGAATATAGAAGGCCTTATGAAAGACTTATCCCCTGACGGACAGGATGAAACATTTGATTTTATAAATGTGGCAGACCGTGTTTTAAAACAATATGACTGCCGTGCAGAGATAAAAAATTTTCCACCTGCAAACCAGCCTGTATTTTACCTTATAGACGAAAAAACATTATTTAAAAGACAGATTGCAGCAGCACGCGCAACTGCTGATTCCATGTTTTACAATATGCTTGATGCATTTGCAGAAGATATAGGGGACGATACGGCAGCAATACTTTACTTTAACTATGAAAACCCTCTGGTTAAAAGGCTTGCCGGACAGGAAAATGAAGCAGACATAAAACTGCTTGTAGAAATACTTTATATACAGGCACTCCAGATAGGCGGGTTCCCACTGCACCATAATGAACTTGGGATTTTAAACAGGAACATACTGGCACTTATGGATAAAGGCATGGACTGACATGGCATAGAAAGAAGGTTGGTAACAGATAAAAATAATTTATAAAAAATTATAAATATATGATGGGTTTTATAATGTTTGTAAAAAGACTTAAGGTGGTGAAGATGCAGAAGAATGATAAAAACAACCAGGGTAATGCTGCTCCCAAATAACAGGCAAAAAACTAAATTATTCCAGTACGCTGGTACTGCCAGGTTTGCTTATAACTGGGCATTAAGCAGGGAACATGAAAACTATAAAAACGGCGGTAAGTTTATTCCTGGTGGGGATTTGCGGAAGGAATTTACGCAATTAAAGAAAACTGAAGGATATTTATGGGTCAAACAGTTACAGTAAGCTTGCACATGGCAAGGCAAGGGCAGATGCAATACGCTATTATTATATGTTTTTATTTTGTATAGATGCAGGGGATGGCATTAATGCTGCAAAGTGCTTTAAAGCATATAAAAGCTGTCCTGTGGGGGACAGGGAATGTAAAGGCTGTTCTGCTAATGCAGAGATAGAATATTACCTGCATAGTGGTGAAAAGGAAAAAGCAGACAGCCTTGCTTTAAAAATTGAAAATGGGATTCTACGGTGTAAAGACTCTTTTAATAGTTCTTTTTCGCTGCTACGCATGAAAAGGATTTACCTTAAATATTATATTTGCCACGGGGACTATGAAAATGCTGCAAAGTGTGCATATATATTAGAACATAGCAGCAGCCAGGAAAAAGACTTCAACCCCTGGGCATTTATAATGTGTGCATATGTATACAGCAAACCTGGAAGGGCAATGCGCATTTACAAAAAGCACTGGCAGGAATGGGAAGAAGAGCGCAATCCCATTGAAAAGTTTTTTGCATATAAATGTGTGGCATGTTTCTTTAAAGGGCTTGGAAAGTTAAAAGGTACAGATACAGTAAAAATCCGTTTTTCTGGTTCTTTCCCTTTATATAATGCAGATAATGTTTATAAGGTTTGTAAAATTATAGAATATTACTACAAAGGGGCAGAGAAAATTGCAGCAAAATTTGACCAAAGGAATGGCACACACAAATTTATAAAAGAACTTGAAATGACATTTGCAAATGTTTTGTAGTATTTAAGGAGTGGCTTTATTAATGGAAAATAATATATATGACCCTTTTGGCCTGGTACAAAATTACAGGGAACTTGCACATGGCAAGGCAAGGGCAGATGCAATACGCTATGCAGCAGAACAGGCAGACCTTAATAATGATATACCGTATATGATTTTCTTCAGGGAAGAGTTCTGTGAAGAATCTAACTGGTATGCAGATAATATTGATATTTTTACAGTATTGCCAGAACTTCTGGCATTATCTGACAAGTACCCGGATGCAGAACCTGTACCTTTCCAGTATGATGATATTATGGACAATGTGCTTATGTATTATGGGAACATGTTTTTATCAAGCAGTGAGTTTTACCAGATTCCATTAGAAGAGTGCATAAAGTTTTCTAATGATTATAAAAGGCGCTGGATGGCGGCAGGCCATAATGCAAACAGGCCGTACCGCTATATGGCATCATTTTACAGGGCTACAGGCCATACTGCTGATGCTATAAAAGCTTTTAAAAACTTTAAAGGCTTGCCGCTTGAACCCTGTGAATGTCCAGGCTGTATTGCCAATTCAGAAATATACCATTACCTGTTTGCTACAGGTGAAAAAGAAAAAGCAGATAAAATTGCAGCAAAAATTGAGAATGGGACAATAAAGTGCAGGGGCGCTTTTGATAACTCATTTTCACTGCTGCGCCTAAAAAGTAATTACCTGGACTATTATATTGCACATGGCTGTTATGAAAAGGCAGCAGAATGTGCAGCAGTACTGGAACACAGCCAGTGCAATACAAAAGAATTTAAACCCTGGGCATCTATAATGTGTGCATATGTATACAGCAAACCTGGAAGGGCAATGCGCATTTATAAAAAACACTGCCAGGAATGGGAAGAAGAACGCAACCCCTTTACCAAATTTTTTGAATATAAATGTGCAGCATGTTTCTTTAAGGGACTGCAAAAAGCAAAAGATACAGTAAAAATCCATTTCCCTGCTTCCTTTCCTTTATATAATACAGACAATATTTATAAAATTTCTGCCCTTATAGAATATTATTACAAAGGGGCAGAAGACATTGCGGCAAAATTTGACCAGAGGAATGGCACAGACAAATTTACCAATGGACTTGGGATAACATTTAAAAATGCAGGGAATTAAAAATTCCAGGAAAAGGAGTAAAAAAATGCAGGATAATATATATAATCCTGAAAAACTAGTAAAAAGTTACAGGGAACTTCCACATGGCAAGGCAAGGGCAGATGCAATCCGTTCTGCCATAGAACAGGCAGACCTTAATAATGATATACCATATATGGTTTTTTTCAGGGAAGATTTTTGCGGCGAGGCAGGAGAGTTTGCAGATGAGCTTGATTTATTTACAGTTTTCCCTGAGCTTTTAGCACTTGTAGACAGTTATCCGGACTTAACGCTTACGCCATTCCAGGAATCAGGAATACAAGATGAGGTATTATGGGATTATGAAACAATGTTAGATGCATGTGACGTTTTTTACCAGATACCCCTTAAAGAATGTATTAAATTCTATAATGACTATAAAAGGCGTTATACTGCTTATGGTTATAGTAACAGGGAACCATACCGCATGATATCAGGGTTTTACCTCAGGACAGGGGACAGTGCCAATACCACAAAGTATTTTAAGAAATTTAAAAGCTGCCCTAAAGGCCCTGATAACTGTCCAGGCTGTGATGCTAATTCTGAAATAGATTATTATTTATTTAATGGTGAAAAAGAAAAGGCAGACAAACTTGCCAGTAAAATTGAAGAAGGTATTGTAAAGTGTGAAGGAAACCCGTCATTTTCACTGTTGCGTATGAAAACAACTTACCTTGAATATTATATTGTAAATGGCAGTTATAAAAAAGCAGCAGAAGTGGCATCGGTACTGGAATATTACAGAAGCATGTACAAAGAATTCAGTCCCTGGCATTTTATAATGTGTGCCTGCCTTTATAAAAACCCTGGAAAGGGTCTTAAGATTTATAAAAAACACTATAAAGAATGGGAAGAAGAGCATAATCCTAATGAAAAGTTTAATGCATATATGTGTGCAGCATGCTTTTTTAAAGGGCTTAGAAAGACCAGTAACAGGGATACTGTAAAACTTATGTTTAAAAAACAGTTTCCTTTATATAATGGAAGTGGCATTTACAGCACTACAAGCCTTATAGAATATTATTATAAAGAAGCAGAACAAATTGCAGCAAAATTTGACAAAAGAAACAGGACAGGCATTTATACAGATAAACTTAGGAAATCATTTGCCAATGTATACAGAGGGGAGGACTGTTAATGGAAAATAATATATATGACCCTGGAAGGCTTAGGATTGAATACATGAAAAAAGACCACGGTAAAGCAAGGGCAGATGCAATCCGTTCTGCCATAGAACAGGCAGACCTTAACAATGATATAGAAAATAAGGTGTTTTTTATGGTTGAACTGTGTGATGAATCAGAATGGTACGGGAGTGGTTTTGACATAGTTACAGTATTCCCGGAACTTCTGGCTGTTATAGACAAATATACATATACAAATGGCAGTTTCAGTGATGAATTTCCTGGCATGATGGAAAATGTACTGTGGACTTATGAGGATATGTCTGATATATGCACTGAATTTTACCAGGTACCATTTAATGATTGTGTAAACTTCCTTAATGATTTTAAAGAACGCTGGATAGCATATGGGCGTAAGCCAAGGGAACCTTACAGAATGATGGTGGAATTTTACAGGGAAGCAGGCCATATGGAAGAAGCAAAAAAAGCATTATCCATGTTAAAAACAACCCCTTCCGGCGGATATGACTGTGAAGGCTGTACAGCTAATACAGAATTGTCATATTACCTTTCAGCCAATGAAAAAGATAAAGCAGACAGGATTGCAGAAAAAATTAATGATGGCACATTGTCATGTGGCGGCTGGAAATCTAATACTAAACCACGCATGTATAAACGTTACCTTAAATATTACCTTATGCACGGTGATTATGAAAAAGCAGCAGAGAACGCAAAATTACTGGAAAATTCCAGAATGGACGTTATAGATTATAAACTCTGGGCCTCTTTTATGTGTGCCTATGTTTATAATAATACAGGCAGGGGGTTAAGGATTTATAAAAAGCACTGGAAAGATATTGAAAGTGAACAAAGGCCTGAATATATGTATTATTCATTTAAAGATTCTGCCTGTTTTTTTATGGGGCTTAAAAAGGTTAAAAGTGAAGAAACCATAAAACTACAGCTTGGCAATACATTTCCATTATATAGTGAAAACAATATATACAGCATAGACAGGCTTGCAAAGTATTATTATAAAAAAGCAGAAGAAGTTGCAAAAAAGTTTGATAAAAGAAATATGACAGATAAATATACAGATGAACTTAAGATATCAGTACAGAATATTTTATCATATTAACCACCATGCCATGCTTTAAAATAAAATAGATATGGTACATTGGACTTGCTGCTTGACTTTTCTGCCCCCTGTGTTAATATATCAGGTGAAACCAATGGCATTTTGGTGCAGAATGGAGGTTATTGTGAATATAGTTGTTTTAGCTGGCGGCATTAGTACAGAAAGGGAAGTTTCACTTGTGACAGGCAAAGGTGTCTGTGAAGCTTTAAGGAAAAACGGGCATAAAGCAGTCCTTATTGATGTATTCTTTGGATATGGCAAAGAGGGGGATATTCCAGAAGATATATTTGAAAAGGAGTCTTTGTTAGACAGTGAAGTACATGGGATAAATGTTACAGATCCTGATATAGAAGAGATTAAGAAACTGCGCAAAGGGGATAACAGCAGTTTTACAGGCCCTAATGTAATAAATATCTGCCGTATGGCTGATATAGTATTTATGGCACTGCATGGCGCTGACGGCGAAAATGGCAAAATGCAGGCAGCATTTGATATATTAGGCATAAAATATACTGGTTCAGGTTCATTTGGAAGTGCACTTGCAATGAACAAGTTTATATCTAAAAAAATTTTAAAAGAAAGCGGCATACCAGTACCATATGGCTTCCTGGTTACAAAAAATGAGATTAAGGAAGGGCTTAATGGACAAAAACTGCTTAATGACAGTATGTTCCCATGTGTTGTAAAACCATGCTGCGGCGGCTCAAGTGTCGGTGTTGGCATAGCAGGAAACAGGGAGGAATACCTTGTGGCATTAAATACTGCTGCAAAATATGAGGATGAAATACTTGTTGAGGAATACATAAAAGGAAGGGAACTTTCAGCAGGGGTAGTAGATGGCGTGGCTTACCCTGTTATTGAGATTATACCAAAGCAGGGGTTCTATGACTATAAGACCAAGTACCAGCCAGGAATGGCAGATGATGTGTGCCCAGCAAATATAAGTGATAAACTCCGTGTACAGATACAGGAGTATGCTAAAGATGTATACAGCCTGCTTGGGCTTAAAGCATATGCAAGAATAGATTTCCTGCTTGATGCAAATGGCAGCATATACTGCCTTGAAGCAAATACACTTCCAGGCATGACACCAGCAAGCCTGCTTCCGCAGGAGGCGGCAGCAGTTAATGTAGGCTACCAGGAATTATGTGAAAAAATAGTTAAAGCTTCACTTGCAAAATATAAAATATAACAGGGGATTACAGGATATGGAACAAATAACACCAGCAAATGTTTCAGGGCTTTGTAATGGCATATATTATGGAGATGGCAGTGTAAAAGATACAGAAATATCTTCTATAACAACAGACAGCAGGGAAATTATGCCAGGCGGCCTTTTTATAGCTATAAAAGGGGAACGCACAGATGGCAGCAGGTATATAATGCAGACATATAATAATGGTGCCCTGTGCTGCATTTCAGAAAGAACACCACAGGAGTGCCTGGAAAATGGCAGTGTGCCAGAAGGATGTGCATTTATACAGGTAAGTTCATGCTACCAGGCATTAAAAGATATTGCGGCATTTTACCGTACAGCCTGCGGCACTAAGATTATAGGGATAACAGGAAGTGTTGGCAAAACATCAACAAAAGAAATAGTTGCTTCTGTACTTTCAGAACATTTTAATACATTAAAAACACAAGGAAACTTTAATAATGAAGTAGGTGTACCACTTACATTATTCCGGCTGCGCAGGGAACATGAAATAGCAGTAGTGGAGATGGGTATAAGTGAATTTGGTGAAATGGAAAGGCTAAGCAGCATAGTAAAGCCTGATATATGCATTATAACAAATATAGGACAGTGCCACCTTGAAAACCTTGGGGACAGGGACGGCGTACTTAAGGCTAAAACAGAGATTTTTACATCAATGGCAGAAGACGGCACTGTATATCTTAATGGTGATGATGACAAACTGTCACAGATAACAGAAGTAAACGGAAAGAAACCAGTATTTTTCGGCACTGGAAGTAATTGTGATGTATATGCGGAAAATATTATCCCAAAAGGGCTTGAGGGCACAAGCTTTGATGCAGTAACCAGGGATAAAAGAATAACCGTTAATGTACCAGTACCAGGAAAACACATGGTAATAAATGCACTTGCTGCTATTGCGGTTGCAACAGATCTTGGAATGGAACCAGAAGAAATCCGGAGGGGCATAAGCCGCTTTAAACCAGCCGGCGGGCATGGCAATATTAAAAAAACTGCAAGGTTTACAATAATGGATGGCTGTTATAATGCAAACCCTGCATCTATGAAAGCTGCCATTGATGTGCTTTCAGACGTTGAAACATACAAAACTGCAATAATAGGTGATATGTTTGAACTTGGTGCCAATGAAAAAATAATGCATTTTGACATAGGTGCATATGCTGTACAGAAAGGCATTGACTGCATAATATGTGCAGGAACACTTGCAAAGCAGTATGCAGACGGGGCACTTGCAATGAATAAAGAACATAATGTGCTTTATTATAAAAATACAGAAGAACTTTTAAAAATACTTAAAAGCATTGTAAAAGATGGAAGTTCAGTACTTGTCAAGGCATCACATGCAATGGGGTTTAATAAAGTTATAGAAAGCCTTGAAAATATGTAAAACATTACTGGCAGCAGGAATAAAGAATACTGCTGCCATAATAATATATAGTTAATGGAGAAATTACTGGAATGGGATTATACAAAGAAAAATATATTAAACTTAAAAAAGGCTATGAAAAAAATTATTTTATAGATCCGTTTTTTGATTTCAGAGAAGAGCTTGAAAAATCCAAAGATAACGAAGCAAAGCAGGTACTTGCTGATGTTTACATATTTTTGAGGCAATACCAGAAAGCCTATAATTTAATGGTATCACTTGATATGCCAGATAACAAGAAAACCAGAAAAAGCCTTGCTGTCCTTAAAGACCTTGCACAAAAATATGGCAATTCATTTGAAAAAAAGCAGTTAAATAAACCAGAAGCAGATGAAAGGCTTAAAAAAATCCCTGTATTTAAATACCATCCAAACCCATTTATGACAGGTGCTTTTTATGAACTTAGTGAAGCAGAAATTTGCAGTTGTTGTAACAAGCCAGTATTTATAAAATATAAAGGGCCGTTTTATTCACTGGAAGAACCAGAATGTTTATGCCCTGGCTGTATTGCAAGCGGAAAGGCAGCAGAAAAATTTGACGGGGAATTCCAGGATGAAAGTTCTGTAGATGAAACAGACAACATGGAAGGCCTTGATGAATTAATACATAAAACACCTGGTTACTACGGCTGGCAGCAGGAATACTGGAGGGCGCATTGTAATGATTACTGTGCTTTTATTGGATATGCCGGTTCACAGGAATTAAAAGAAATGGGCATACTGGAAGAAGTACTTGATGACAGTTTATGGAATGAAACTGCTAAGGAAAATATACGTAATAACCTGTCCAATGGCGGCAGTATGCAGGGATACCTGTTTAAGTGCCTTCATTGTGGCAGGTATCTTTTATGGGCAGATTATGATTAAAACTAATAGCCACATTTGCCTATACCACATATAGGAAAATGTGGCTATCAATATAATATAAATTTATAAATATTTTGTACCTGCTGCCCGGTTATGGCAGGATTTATATAACAGTCCTTTATTTTAAAAAGCCTGCTTTTTAAAGCTTGTACACGTCCTTTTATATTTTCCTCAAATTCTTTATCAGAAAACTTTGGATCTCTTGTCTGCTGCCAGATAGCACATGGTATTTCATTGCATTTACCACAGTCTGTTAATTTTTTGTTATTTACAGTACAGTTATAAATTGCACAGGTTGTCCCTTCTGGCAGGTAAAAAACCTTTCCTTCACAATTATTACAGCCTGTACACATTCCGCCATAAAAGTGGCATGTACTGCAATCTGTACCACATACGCTTAAATTATACATGTTATGTACTCCTTCCATATAATAAAATAAATTTGCCTGGTAATAATTATATCTTTCTGTTAATTTTCCTTTTCTGCCAGGAATAAAAATTCCAATGCCCAGAATGTAAGGTCACAGGACAGGGCATTTTCATTATTTTTACCGCTGTATGATGCTTCAAGCATTACATCTGTATATGGTTGTGGATATTTTAAGTATTTTGGTGAATAATGCCTGTTGTGTGGCTGTTTAAAATCCATATAAAGCCTGCCGTCTTTAGAAAGCGCTCCGTTTATATTATCTGCCGTTTCACGTATAATGCCCGTTTCCATGTCTGCACCTGCCATTGCAATTTCTGTTAAAAGCCGGCGGTAATTTATAATATCAATTACACCAGTATTAAATGGCCTTACCGGGCGCACAAATGCACCACATGGGGCAATATGCCTGCCTTTAATGCGCACATGTATATTAGTGCCTGGTTCCATAATAGCATTTATATGGTTAAATGCATCTGAAATTATTTTTAAGTTTTCTTTGCTCCGCCAGTTATTTGTATATGCAAGCATTGAAAGCGTATAAACATTTGGAAAGTACTCAGAAGCTTCAATATAAGGGTAATTATATTTAAGCTTTGACTCCTTGTTAAATTTTGTTATTTCACTAAGTGAAGATATTTCCAGTATATGTTTAAAACCTTTAAGTGATATTTGCTGGAAATCTTTTAAATCCTGGTAATCATCACCATAGCCAAGCATTGCCTGCATTGTATATATAAGTGCCATAAGGCAGTTACCATTATTAATGCCTTCAAACCGGTTCTGGAAACGTACAGCTTCAGGAGGTATATGTGAAAATTCCTTATATAAAATTTTTTCATTACGCATTGCAGCAACCAAATTTTTAACAACTGGGTGGCTTTTTGGAATTTTATAATATGAAAGCAGCCTTGCAGCACTTTCACCATCCTGGAGCGGTGTTTCATGGATTGTTTTTTCACACCAGTGGTCATGGCTGTGCATGCCGTTTCCTATATAACCGTCTGGCCTGATATAAGTTTTAAGAAGCTTAAACAGTGGCATTTCATAAACCTGGGAAAGAAGCTCCTCTTCCTCACTAGCTGCCAGATCCTGCAATATTTCCTTGCGCAGCCGGTATTTAATAACAGGGCCGGCATTTTCTAAAAGGAAATCCACAGACTTAGAATAATTATTTATATTAAACATAATTTCCCGCCAGTACATTAAATATTTGTATATAAGTTCTGCTATAAGAATATCATATGAACTAATGTTTGTCAAGGAAAAAACATTCCTTCTTGCTTTTTTGTATATACCAGAGGCTGTCTGCATGTTACTACGTTCCATGGGAATTAAAAGTTTCCCTGCTTGTATTTTAACTTTTTGAGAAAATTTTATATTTGTCTGGAAGATAGCGAACCGGGATATACAATGCTCCCTGGTTATTATCTGTAACCTGTATTTTTCAATAAATCCTAAACTTGTACCATGTGGAAGACTTTTATATCCTATATAAAAGGTACTTTTGCACCATTATTAAGTACTGTTACATGTGCAAGTGCAGTACAATTCCATTAAACCAGGGAAATCCACAGGAAATATTTTTATAAACTGCCAAAACGTATA
>CAJUJY010000046.1 GCA_910586555.1 uncultured Lachnospiraceae bacterium | reverse complement strand
TCAGTTGGTTAGAGCGCCGCCCTGTCACGGCGGAGGTCACGGGTTCGAGTCCCGTCTGGGTCGTTGGATATGTATTATATATAGTATATTTTTATAGTTGACAGTTATATATTAATATGATATAGTTAAAACCGTTAATAAATGGGATCTTAGCTCAGCTGGGAGAGCATCTGCCTTACAAGCAGAGGGTCACAGGTTCGAGCCCTGTAGGTCCCATTGTAATAGAATATTGGCATGCCGCAGTGGCGGAACTGGCAGACGCCCGGGACTTAAAATCCCGTGGGTAGTGATACCCGTACCGGTTCGATTCCGGTCTGCGGCACTATTATTAATAAGCTGTAAGCCTTATGAAAAGAGGTTTGCAGCTTTTTATTTTTCCAGAAATATAAGGATGCAGATATCATTTGGCTAAGTATTATATAAAATTGTATATTATATAATTCCCTAATAGAAAAAATTTATATGGAAATTTAGTTAATTTTAGACTATCTGCCTGTTTAAATAATGTCAAATTTGTGCATTTTTGCTTGATTATATTATATACATGCGTTATAATAGATACAATAAATAGTAAAGGAGTGGTATTATGCAATACATTATTAGCGGGAAAAACATTGATGTAACGGAGGGGCTTAGGTCTGCGGTTAGTGACAAGATAGGGAAGCTTGAGAGGTATTTCACTCCAGAAACGGAAGTGCATGTTACCCTTAGTGTAGAGAAAGAGAGGCAGAAGATAGAGATTACCATACCAATGAAAGGAAACATAATAAGAGCGGAACAGGTTAGTGATGATATGTATGTTTCTATAGATTTAGTTGAAGAAATTATTGAACGCCAGTTAAGAAAATATAAGAATAAAATTATTGACCAGCAGCAGTCAGCAATAGGGCTTAGCAAGGCTTTTGTGGAAGAAGAGATAGAAGAAGATGATGAAATCAAGATTATCCGCTCTAAAAGATTTGCAATGAAACCTATGGATCCAGAAGAAGCATGTATACAGATGGAACTGCTTGGACATAATTTCTATGTTTTCCGTAATGCAAATACTGATGAGGTGAATGTTGTTTATAAAAGGAAAGGGAATACATTTGGGCTTATAGAACCAGAATTTTAATGTTATTAATCCGTCCTTAAAAAAACATACTTTTCTGGCAGAGAGTTTTGCCAGCGGGCAGAAAGACAATGCCTGCTTATCTGCCACAGGCGGTTAGAATAAAATATAATTTACAGAAAGGTTACAAGGATTATAAATTTCCTGTAACCTTTTATTTTTATAAAATACCCTGGCTGGTTTGTGTTATTTATTAGGAGATAAAAAATGAAAGAATTCTGGCATAAATATAATGAAAGAATAGTTATCTTTTTTTTATTTGGAATATTATTTATTATTATAATAGTAATTACCGCTTTATTAGGTGGTGTGGTTATGAAGATATTTGGTTTTCAGTATAAATCTGTAGGAAGTATTATTTTATTTTTTCTAATTGCGGCAATTCTTTCCTGCCCGCTTAATTTAATAGCAGAAACATTACCTAAAGTGCTGCTTTCTTTAAAAAAATTACCAAAACAAAGTGCTGTTTTTTTATATATTATTTTAGATACAATCTCTACATCGCTTGGACTAAGCATTGTTGATTACTTTATGGATAATGTTTCCGCAACAGATATATCTATTATTATTATATCATTTCTATTATCGCTTTTTGGTATTAAAGATATTGATAAAAAACCAGATGTGTAATGCAGGAGTACCACAAAATTTTTTATTGTTTTGTGGCTATAGACAAAGAAAGAGGCATGTACAGAGAAATGCAATATAAATATAAGGATATTATTACAGTGGATAAAAATGGTATTATTATGTATGATAGTTTTGTAGTGAAGTTCCAGGAATGTAATGAAAAATGGAAAAAAATAAATAACACTTGTAATACAAATGGTATTGGAATAAGGGATATAACAGCAAAAAAACCTTATTTTAAATTTTTTATGGGGGATATGGTTATAGAAATCCTGTTTGATAAAAAAGGATTATTTAAAAAATGGAGGAACGAAAGGGATTTTCACAGGTTTATGCAATGTATATATATGTCTGGTTATTCAACATTTGATATGAGTTAAATACCAGATGGAAGTTTAAAGCATCAGACTGGTATTTTATACGTCCGTTTTATAAGTTTTAATTGTGTGTAAACAAAAGATAATTTATATATAATTAAAAATTTATGAAATAGCCGTGGATATTTTACAGCTAATATTGATTTTTTATATACCAGGTTCTATAATAGGAAAATAATGTTATAAGAAAGAGAATGTTTATATGGATTACCTGGCTGTTTTAAAAGATTTAATAACTAATTATGAAAAGTTCTGCCATGTTGCCATGGGGCTTGCATGGATTAAGATAGAAGCAGAATATAACGACTGGTTTAAAGTTTACCCTATGGGTATTAATATTGGTATATTTGGATTTCCGGAAGGATATGTACAAAAGAATTTTGCAAATGCATATGTCCGTGCAGTTTTATCTGGCATAGCATTTTATGAGGAATGGGATAAGGATTTCTTTGACATACCGCAGTCTGGAAGAAAAAAATGCCTGGACAGTGGAGGAAAATTATATGAAGAATATGCTATTCCATCAGAACTTCGGTTTATTAAAAGGGACTGGGAATACCTTGCTAAAGAAATAAGGTTTTTTGCAGGTTTAAATAAAATCCCGCTTAAGGAACAGGAGAATATTATTAGTAAAATCCAGGGTGCAGAAGTAATTGAAACGGGTGGTTCTTATTATGCTGATTATGAATATGTGGCAGTAAAAGGTGACACTGTTATAATGGTTTGTTGTGGTTTATGGGATTAGCCATATAAAAAAAGCGGTTAAAAAAATTACCGCAGGCTGTGACAGTGAAGATACAGGTTCAAAAAGAGTTTTAGAAAAGGCATGCATGAAACAGGAGGCATATTTAAGAGAAAAGATGGTTCTTCTGGTGACAGCCTCCAGTTTGTGCTTTTTAAAGACGCATACCAGTAAATATTTTAACCTCATTAAGTAAGCCCTTTACAATACACGCTTCTTAAGCGGTGGGTTTAGGACTTACTTAATGAGGTTATGAGCAAGTAGCCAATGCCTGCTTGCAGGCAATGCGGATTGCGAATATCCGTTTGACAAACAGCAGCAACATTAAGCTATATAATAATTAACAGATAAATGTAAAAATTCCTTTAAAGCCTTAATTTTTATGGCAAAATGTGCAATAATAAAAAATATGAGTTGATTACAGAATGATTTAATGATATACTTTAGAATGGTTATTTTGTTATTACTTATAATTAAGAATATATAGGAGTGAATTTCATGAGTTTAATTAGTAAGATATTTGGAACACACAGCCAGCATGAGGTAAAACGTATTATACCCATTGTTGATAAAATAGAGGCTCTTGCTCCAGAATATGAAAAGCTTAGTGATGAAGAGCTTAAAGCAAAGACGCCTGCGTTTAAGGAAAGGCTGGCTAATGGTGAAACGCTTGATGATATACTGCCTGAAGCATATGCAACAGTCAGGGAGGCGGCTACACGTGTACTTGGCATGCGCCATTACAGGGTGCAGC
This sequence comes from uncultured Lachnospiraceae bacterium, assembly GCA_910586555.1. Lineage (GTDB taxonomy): Bacteria > Bacillota > Clostridia > Lachnospirales > Lachnospiraceae > Butyribacter. Next base: position 24,936 of record CAJUJY010000046.1, on the reverse strand, counting down.
TTATCGGTGGTGTAATATTGCACCAGGGACGTATTACTGAAATGCGTACTGGTGAAGGAAAGACTCTTGTATCTACACTTCCTGCATATCTTAATGCACTTGAAGGCAAAGGCGTCCACATTGTAACAGTTAATGATTACCTTGCAAAGCGTGATGCTGAGTGGATGGGACAGGTACATGAGTTCCTTGGCCTTACAGTTGGTGTAATTCTTAATGATTTAAATAGTGATGAAAGAAGGAAGGCATATAATTGTGATATCACATATGCTACTAATAATGAATTAGGTTTCGACTACCTGCGTGATAATATGGTTGTATATAAAGAAGAGCTTGTACAACGTTCGCTTCATTATGCAATTATAGATGAGGTTGACTCTGTGCTTATAGATGAAGCACGTACACCTCTTATTATTTCAGGACAGAGCGGTAAATCAACAAAGCTTTACGAAGCTTGTGATATATTTGTAAAACAGCTTGAAAAGGGTACTGCAAAGGAACTTTCCAAAATAGATATCCTTATGAATGAAGAAGAAGAAGAAACAGGGGACTATGTTGTTGATGAAAAAGACAAGAATGTAAACCTTACCGCAGAAGGCGTAAGAAAGGCAGAAAGGTTTTTCCAGGTAAAGAACCTTGCTGACCCTGATAACCTTGAATTACAACATAATATTAACCTTGCATTAAGGGCACATTCACTGATGCACAGGGATAAAGATTATGTTGTAAATAATGATGAAGTCCTTATTGTAGATGAATTTACAGGGCGTATAATGCCAGGAAGAAGATTTTCTGACGGGCTGCACCAGGCTATAGAGGCTAAGGAACATGTAAAAGTTAAAAGGGAAAGCAAGACCCTTGCAACTATTACATTCCAGAACTTTTTTAATAAATATGATAAAAAATCAGGAATGACAGGTACAGCTATAACAGAGGAAAAAGAATTCCGTGATATTTATGGCATGGACGTAGTAGAAGTGCCTACTAACCTTCCAGTAATACGTACAGATTATGATGATGCAGTGTATAAAACACAGGAGGAAAAATTTAATGCTGTTGTAGCAGACATTGAAGAGGCCCATAAAAAGGGACAGCCTGTGCTTGTTGGCACAATTAATATAGATACTTCTGAATACCTTAGTGACAAGCTTAAAAAGAAAGGCATACCACATAAAGTCTTAAATGCAAAGTTCCATGAACTTGAAGCTGAAATAATAGCTGATGCAGGGTTAAAGGGTGCTGTTACCATTGCTACAAATATGGCAGGCCGTGGTACAGATATTAAGCTTGGTGAAGGTGTTAAGGAACTTGGCGGTTTAAAGATTGTAGGCACAGAACGCCATGAGTCAAGGCGTATTGACAACCAGTTGCGCGGACGTGCAGGAAGGCAGGGTGACCCTGGTGAGTCAAGGTTTTATATTTCACTTGAGGATAACCTTATGCGCCTGTTTGGTTCTGAGAAACTGATGGGGCTTTTTTCTGCAATGCCTGACGGTGAACAGGTAGAGCATAAGATGCTTTCTAGTGCAATCGAGAGTGCACAGAAAAAGATTGAAGGAAATAACTTTGGCATAAGAAAAAACCTGCTGGAATTTGACAGGGTAAACAATGAACAGAGGGAAGTTATATACAAGGAACGCCGCCAGGTGCTTGACGGTGATAATATGCGTGACACTATATATAAGATGATTACTGATGTTGTGGAGAAATGCGTTAATTCAGTAATAAGTGATGATACCTCTGCGGAAGAATGGGATATACATGAATTAAATAATATATTGCTTCCTATTATACCATTAAAGAAGATAAAACTTTCTGAGGAACAAGTAAAGCATATTACAAAGGCAGAACTTATACAGCAGCTTAAAGAAGAGGCTGTAAAAGTATATGAGGCAAAAGAAGCAGAATTTCCTGACCAGGATAATATACGTGAGGTTGAAAGGGTTATACTTCTTAAGGTTATTGACAGGAAATGGATGGACCATATAGATGATATGGACCAGTTAAGGCAGGGCATAGGTTTACAGGCATATGGACAGAGGGATCCGGTTGTAGAATATAAGTTTGCTGGTTTTGATATGTTTGATGCAATGATTGATTCAATTACAGAGGAAACTGTAAAGGCACTTACACATATCCAGGTAGAACAGAAGGTTGAACGTGAACAGGTAGCAAAAGTTACAGGCACTAATAAAGATGAAACCGTACAGTCTGCACCAAAAAGAAGGACAGGCAAGAAAATACAGCCAAATGATCCTTGTCCCTGTGGAAGCGGCAAGAAATATAAAATGTGCTGTGGAAAGAAGATATAAATATAATTTATTATATATCTGTCTGGCAGGATTGAGGTGAGTGGATTGATAGAGTTTGATAATATAAAGACAGTACTGGCAAAGTATGAAAAACCTCTGGAAAACATGGCTGGTTCACTCGGCTTAGATAATAAAAGGGAAAGGGCAGAAGAACTTGATAAAACCATGGAAGAACCGGGTTTCTGGGATGACCCGGCTTCTTCTGCTTTGGTGGTACAGGAAAGCCGTAAGATAAAGTCTGTTATTGAAAGATATGAGAAACTTTTAAGCAGCAGGGATGATATGCTTATGCTAATAGAAATATCTGAAGAAGAAAATGATGCAGGTGCGCTTCCTGATATTGAAGCTTCATTAAAGGAATTTGAAGAGGAATTTGAAGCATTAAGGATTGAAACATTATTATGTGGTGAATATGACAAAGACAATGCAATCCTTACGTTACATGCAGGGGCAGGCGGCACAGAAAGCTGTGACTGGGCAGGAATGCTTTGCAGGATGTACCAGAGATGGGCAGAGAAAAAAGGATTTTCAGTTGAGGTGCTTGATTTCCTTGATGGTGATGAGGCAGGTTATAAATCTGTTACTTTACAGATAAATGGTATAAATGCATATGGTTATCTTAAATCAGAACATGGCGTGCACAGGCTTGTAAGGATTTCGCCGTTTAATGCAGCAGGAAAAAGGCAGACTTCTTTTGTTTCATGTGATGTGATGCCTGATATAGAAGAAGACTTAGATGTTGAAATAGCAGATGATGATATCCGGATTGATACCTACAGGTCAAGCGGGGCAGGCGGGCAGCATATTAATAAGACATCTTCTGCAATACGTATTACGCATTTTCCGACAGGAATAGTAGTACAGTGTCAAAATGAACGTTCACAGCATATGAATAAAGATAAGGCTATGCAAATGCTGAAAGCTAAACTTTATATATTAAAACAGAAAGAACAGCTTGAAAAGGCAAGCGGCATAAGGGGGGAAGTAATGGACAATGGATGGGGAAGCCAGATACGTTCATATGTCCTCCAGCCATACACTATGGTTAAAGACCACCGTACAAGCCATGAGGTTAGTAATGTTTCAGGAGTTTTAGACGGCGATATAGATGCATTTATAAATGCCTATCTGGCATGGATTACACAGGCTGCATAAAGCCGGAATGGAGGAAAAATGATTAATGTAAGCATATTAGGATATGGCACTATTGGCTCCGGTGTTTTCCAGGTTTTAAAGGAAAACTGCCAGATCATAAAAGAGAGAACTGGTGAAGAAATTAAAGTTAAATCAATACTTGATTTAAGGGATTTTAAGGGTGACCATGCAGAAGAGCTTATTGTCCATGATTTTAAGGAAATTGACGGGGATAGCAGTATAAATATAGTAGTTGAAACTATGGGAGGGCTACATCCTGCTTATGAATTTGTAAAAGCAAGCCTTGAAAAAGGAAGAAGCGTATGTACATCAAATAAAGCGCTTGTTGCAGCATTTGGCCCGGAACTTATTAATATAGCAGAAGAAAAGAAGTGTAATTTCTTATTTGAGGCAAGTGTAGGGGGAGGAATCCCTATTATACGCCCTCTTAAATCTTCACTTGCACCAGATATAATTGAACAAATTTCAGGCATTTTAAATGGTACTACAAATTATATACTTACTGAAATGACAGAAAAGGGTGCAGATTTTGAAACAGTACTTAAAGATGCACAGGCAAAAGGTTATGCAGAAAAAGACCCGTCAGCAGATATAGAAGGTTATGATGCCTGCCGCAAAATTGCAATACTGGCATCACTTGCATACGGGCACCAGACAGATTTTAAGGATATATATACAGAAGGCATTACAAAAATTACAGACAGGGATATAAATTATGCTAAAAAGCTTAAATCTAAAATAAAAATAATTGCTTCATGTAAAAATACTGGCGGGAAAGTTAGTGCAATGGTTGCACCAGGGCTTGTTAATGCCACACACCCGCTTTACAGTGTTGATGGTGTATTTAATGCAATACTTGTAAAGGGGAATATGGCAGGTGATGTAATGTTCTATGGGCAGGGTGCAGGAAAACTTGCTACAGCAAGCGCTGTAGTTTCTGATATTATAGAAGCTGCAAAACACCCTGGCATAAATATAAAAACAATATGGGATAACCAGAAACTGGAAATTGTGCCATTTAAAGAAAATATTTCAAAATTCTTTGTCAGGGTTTCTGGCACAAAGGCAGAAAATGAAACAAAAGTAAAAGAAGCGTTTGGAAATGTTATCCCTGTAGAAGCAGGGTATAGTGATGAATATGCATTTATAACAGAAGAGATAACAGAAGGCACATATGCAAGTGCAGAAAAATCACTTGGCAATATTATAAATAAAATCCGTTTTCATTAATTTATAATTGCAACAATTTTTAATTGCAGAGAAGGCAATATTAGAATTTTGGAATGGTTCTTTGGATTTATGCCAGGAACTTTAAAACTGCTAGTTTATGTTTTACAGTTTATGGAAGGGTATGGACATTTAGAAAGGACGGATATAATAAATGAAGTACATTGTAGTATTAGGAGATGGAATGGCAGATGAGCCTGTTAGTGAATTAGGAGGCATGACACCGCTTGAATATGCAAAAACGCCTGCTATGGACAGTATAGCACCAAAATCAGAGATTGGGCTTGCATATACTATACCTGACGGAATGAAACCAGGAAGTGACACAGCAAACCTTGCAGTGCTTGGGTATAATCCCAGAAAGCATTATACAGGGCGTTCACCGCTTGAAGCACTTAGCATAGGCGTTCCAATGAAAGATACAGATATTGCAATACGCTGTAATATTGTTACATTATCTGATGATAACCTTCCATATAGTGAAAAGACAATAATTGACCACAGTTCCAGCGAAATACCGACAGAAGACGCTGCTGTGCTTATGGAAGCAGTACAAAAAGAGTTAAACAGTGATATCTACCAGTTTTATGTTGGAACAAGTTACCGCCATTTAACAATATGGGACAGAGGGGAAGTAGCAGAACTTACACCTCCGCATGATGTGCTTGGCCGTGTAATTGGCGGGTATCTTCCACAGGATTTAAAGCTCCGTGAAATGATGGAGAAAAGCTATGATATATTAAATAACCACCCATTAAATATAGAACGTGCAAAAAAAGGGCTTAATAAGGCAAATTCAATATGGTTCTGGGGAGCAGGCACAAAGCCGTCACTTGATTCATTTGAAGGCAGGTATGGCAAAAAGGGTGCAATGATTTCAGCAGTTGACCTTTTAAAAGGGATTGCAAAAGGAACAGGCATGCTAAATATAGATGTACCTGGCGCTAATGGCACACTTGAAACAAACTGGGAGGGTAAAGCAAGTGCAGCAGTAAAAGTCCTGCTTGAAGATAATTATGACTTTGTATATATCCATATGGAAGCCCCTGATGAAATGGGACACCAGGGCAGCCTTAAACGTAAGATAAAGGCTATAGAATATCTTGACGGCAGGGTAGTGGATTATATTATTAAGAAGATGGGGGCATCTGGGGAAGATTACAGAATGTTAATAATGCCAGACCATCCTACACCAGTATCATGCCGTACACATACATCTGGCCCTGTGCCATATATGCTGTATGACAGCACAGTTAATAAAAATGCAACATGGCTGTACAATGAAAAAGAAGCAGCTAAAAGCGGCAATGTAGTAGAAAAAGGATATACCCTTATGGGCAGGCTTTTACAGCAGCCCATTTAACCTCATTAAGTAAGCCCATTAAAATTCACGTTTCTTAAGCGGCAGGTTTGGTTTACCAGGGCTTACTTAGTCTGGCAGGAGTTCAAGCTCCTGACAGACTGCCGCAAAGCGGCAACGAAGTTGGTTTGTAAGTGGGCAAGTAGCGAAGCGGATTGCGAATATCCGCTTGACACAGGTTGTAAAAGCAGTGTGGAAATCCAGGATTTTTCACATTTTTAGCAGGAATGGAGGCAGTATGTTAGTAGTTAAGAAATTTGGCGGTACATCAGTTGCTAATAAGGAAAGGATTTTTAATGTAGCAAAACGTTGTATTGAAGACTATAAAAATGGCAATAAAGTAGTAGTAGTTTTGTCAGCAATGGGAAAACAGACAGATGTACTTATTGACATGGCAAAAGATATTAACCCAAAAGCATCAAGGCGTGAACTTGACATGCTTCTTACAACAGGTGAACAGACATCAGTTGCACTTATGGCTATGGCTATGGATTCCCTTGGGGTACCAGCAGTTTCAATGAATGCATTCCAGGTTGCAATGCATACAACAGCAGACTATGGAAATGCAAGGATTAAAAGAATTGATACAGAAAGAATTAAGAATGAACTGGATAACCGCCGTATAGTTGTAATTACAGGTTTCCAGGGAGTTAATAAATATGATGATTACACAACACTTGGCAGAGGCGGCTCTGATACTACAGCAGTAGCACTTGCAGCAGCACTCCATGCAGATGCATGTGAAATCTATACAGATGTAGACGGTGTATTTACAGCAGACCCAAGGGTAGTGCCAAAAGCACGCAAGCTTAAAGAAATAACTTATGATGAAATGCTTGAGCTTGCAAGTTTAGGGGCAGGGGTTTTGCATAACCGTTCGGTTGAAATGGCAAAGAAATATGGTGTGCAGCTTGTTGTGCGTTCAAGCCTGAATACAAGTGAAGGAACAGTAGTTAAGGAGGAAAGTAATATGGAGAAGATGTTAGTAAGCGGAGTTGCTACAGATGAAAATGTAGTCCAGATAGCAGTTGAAGGCCTTGAAAACAAACCAGGGGTTGCATTTAAGTTATTCCAGCATCTTGCTAACCATAATGTAAACGTGGATATGATCCTCCAGTCAGTTGAACATGACGGGACACAGGATATCTGCTTTACAGTAACAGAAGATATGGCAGATACAGCAATGGAAACAATAAAACGCCATGCAAATACCAGCCTTAAATGTTCAAAGACAGAGGCAGTAAAAGATGTTTCCAAAGTTTCAATAGTCGGTGCAGGCATGATGACAAATGCTGGTGTTGCTGCAAAAATGTTTGAAGCACTTTATGATGCTGGTGTAAATATACGCCAGATTTCTACATCAGAAATACGTGTAACAGTACTTGTTGACAGAAAATATACAAAAATTGCAGCACAGGCTGTACACGATGCATTCTCACTTGATATGTAAGTATAAAAACTACAGGCAGGTAAGTATTTGTATGGTTTCTGGTGCATAAGCCAGACTTCCCATATATAGGCATATTGCCAGCTTTATGGGATATTCCGGCTTAGTGCCAGGAACCTGTTTTATAATGTAAAAATACATAGTAAATATATTTATTGCTTTATATGGAGGACTGGCATGGATATTGCAGGACAAATTGCAGAAGAGCTTTCTGTAAGGACAGGGCAGGTACTGGCAGTAATAGATCTTATAGATGGTGGTAATACTATTCCCTTTATAGCAAGGTACAGGAAAGAAGCGCATGGTTCATTAAATGACGAGCAGATACGTAATATAAATGAGCGCCTTATATATCTTAGAAACCTTGAAGAGAAAAAAGAACAGGTGCTTGCAAGCATAGAAGAACAAGGAAGGCTTACAGAAGAACTTAAAAAACAGATTTTAGAAGCAAAGACACAGGTGGCTGTAGAAGACCTTTACCGCCCATACAGGCCTAAGAGAAGAACAAGGGCAACAGCAGCTATGGAAAAGGGGCTTTTGGGGCTTGCAGATATAATCAGGGCACAGGACATAGAAGAAAGCATAGAAGAAATTGCAAGTGCTTATGTTTCAGTGGAAAAGGAAGTAAACAGCACTGAAGAGGCAATAGCAGGCGCAAAGGATATAATAGCAGAAATTATTTCTGATAACGCAGAGTACAGGGCATATATAAGGAAAATTACATTTGAAGAGGGAAGAATTATATCATCTGCCAAGGACAGTGGGGAAAAGTCGGTTTATGAAATGTACTATAATTTTAGTGAACAGGCATGTAAAATTGCAGGCCACAGGGTGCTTGCATTAAACCGTGGTGAGAAGGAGAAATTCCTTACAGTAAAGCTTGAAGCGCCAGAAGAGCGGATACTTTTATATCTGGGCAAAAAAATAATAACTTCTTCTAATAATGGAATAACTGCTATTTTAAAAGAAACAATAGAAGATAGTTATAAAAGGTTAATTGCACCTGCAATAGAACGTGATATACGTAATGAATTAACTGAAAAGGCAGAGGATGGCGCAATTAAAGTATTTGGTAAAAACCTTGCACAGCTTCTTATGCAGCCGCCAGTTGCTGGCAGGAATGTACTTGGATGGGACCCGGCTTTCCGTACAGGCTGTAAACTTGCAGTAGTTGACAGTACAGGGAAAGTGCTTGATACTACAGTTGTTTATCCTACAGCACCACAGAATAAAGTAGAGGAAACTAAACAAATTGTTAAAGCACTTATTGATAAATATGATATATCACTTATATCTGTTGGCAATGGCACTGCATCACGTGAATCGGAACAGATAATTGCAGATATGCTAAAAGAGATAAAAAAACCTGTACAGTATGTAATAGTAAATGAAGCAGGTGCTTCAGTATATTCTGCCAGCAAGCTTGCAACAGAAGAGTTCCCGGAATTTGATACAGGACAGAGAAGTGCCACATCAATAGCAAGAAGGCTGCAAGACCCGCTTGCAGAACTTGTTAAAATTGATCCAGGGTCAATAGGGGTAGGGCAGTACCAGCATGACATGAACCAGAAAAAACTTGCAGAAGCTCTTACAGGCGTAGTGGAGGACTGTGTAAACAGGGTTGGCGTTGATTTAAATACCGCATCAGCCCCGCTGCTTGGGTATATATCAGGTATTTCCAAAACTGTTGCTAAAAATATAGTAACATACAGGGAGGGAAACGGGAAATTTACTGACAGAAAACAACTGCTTAAAGTTGCAAAGCTTGGCCCTAAAGCATTTGAACAGTGTGCAGGGTTTATGCGTATACAAGGCGGCAGTAATATGCTTGATGCAACAAGCGTGCACCCTGAATCATATGAAGCAGCAGAAAAATTACTTAAAAAGCTTGGAATAACACCAGAGGATTTAAAAAAGATACAAGCAGAAGCTGCAATATCTTCAAAGAAAGAAAAAACAGCAAGTTTAAAAGATAAAAAACAGGAAAAGAAAAAAGAATTTATAATAAAAAATACCAGTACAGCATTTGGGGCAGCATTTGCCAAGGCATTTAAAGATAATAAAATCCCTGTGGAAGATACACAGCCAGTTAATAATGAAACCGGTATAAAAGGCAGCCTGGCTTTAAAGATTAAAGATAAAAAGAAAATGGCAGCAGAACTTGGCATAGGGGAAATAACACTTTGTGATATACTTAAGGAATTAGAAAAACCAGCAAGGGATCCACGTGATGAAATGCCACTTCCAATATTACGTACAGATGTACTTGAAATAAAAGATTTAAAAGAAGGAATGATATTAAAAGGTACAGTACGTAATGTAATTGATTTTGGTGCATTTGTGGATATAGGGGTGCACCAGGACGGGCTTGTACATATATCACAGCTTTCTAACAATAAATTTGTAAAACACCCCCTTGATATAGTAAGTGTTGGTGATATTGTAAATGTAAAAGTATTAAACATAGATATAGAAAAAAAGAGAATACAGCTTTCCATGAAAATATAAAGGCAGAAGAAATTTTAAGGGCTTATGGCAGAAGTTTTATTCCAAATGGCTTTTTATGGGCTGTCTGTAGTGGATTAAGTTAAATGGAAATGAGGTATTTAAATGGGATTTTTGGATAATTATTTTATTGAGGTTAAAAATGGATCTAAGGTTACTTATAGTGAAAGTGATTTAAATAAACTTGACAGAATGTATGAAGGTGAAGTTTTAGCCAGAAAGAATAAAAAAATCATATCGCCTATGCGTAAAGTAATGCAGAAAAGTTTCCATTCACAGGTCAGGGATTATGCATTTGAACGTATTCTGGACAGGCATTTGTATACTTTTAAATACCTGCTTGTGATTCCTAATCCTTACGGGGTGGCAAAGCAGACAGCACTTATATTGTTTAATTCATCTAAACTATGCCGGGTACACTATTGTGTGTTTGGTGATGATCCTGCATATAACTTTGAAGGCAGTTCCGTTTTGGAAACAAGGCACAGGGTTGCCATTATGGGGCTGTACCAGGGCAGGAATAATAAAGTTGGCCTTAAGCTTATAGATGAAAATAATAATGTTATAAAACACAGGGTAATAAATATATATATACCCGCTGTGGCAGACAAGCTGAAAAACATTGTACTTAACACGGACAAACAAATGTCACATTTTCCATTTATTCTATTAAATGGAATTAATTTCAATGCTATAGCAGTAGATGGTGAGGGCAAAATACGTTATTCGCTCCAGTGCAAAACAGGGAAACTTGGCATGATACCGTTGCAGAACGGACGTTTTCTTATTGCTGACAGGACAGCAAACCGCATAAATGAATTTGGTGCCATACAGCCATGCAGGTATCATGAAATGGATTATATGGGCAGGGTTTACAGGACATTCCTTCTGGAATACAGCATAGGGCGGGCAATAGCGCAGGAGGGCAATTCCCTTTTCCTGGTTACAGCATCAGATAAAAACCATATTTCAGACTGCATAATAGAACTGGGTATGGATAATGGCCAGATTATTAAAAAGTGTGACCTTTCTACAGTGTTAAGTGACAAATACCGTACAATAAAGAACTGGGCAGATATAACAAGGCTTGAATACCATAATGGCATGATGTATGTTGTAGTTAAGAAGCTGCACTGCATATTAAAACTTGACTGGAATAAAAGAAAACTAGAATGGGTAATTTCACCACCATTAGTATGGAAAGGTACATTTGTAGAAGAATACCTTTTAAATGGGACAGGGATAAATGGTGCAATATGCATGTGCCCGGAATATATAACTGTGCCCGGGGAATTTAATGGTGAATATAATATTATACTGTTTGATACATGTAATGGCAGCAGGATTAAAACAGGCCAGAAACCATCAGAGGATTCTGCCGTAAAGGTTATCCATGTCAATGAAGAAGAAAGGTCTTATAAACTGGAGGGCAGCGTAAAACTTGAGAAATCACAAAGGTATGGAAGTGCATTTTATTCTTTGGATTATAAACATATGTTTATAGCAGAAGGAATTTTAAAGAATAAAAAGATAAAGTATAAGTCATGTATAGCAGAAGTAGTTACAGAAAATGGCAGCATAATAAAACAAACAGAATTTACAAAAGCATTTTTAAGTGCATGGGAATTTAAGCCAGATATAGAAGATTACTGCCAGGCATTAGAAATAAATAAAGATGCTGTTTCTGGAAGATTACTGCCGCCAGAAGAATTTGAAGGGCAGATGCCGCCATTAGCAGATGTAAAGATTGACAGGGAATATTTTGGAAGGATAAGGATATGCGGCAGCCTGTTTATTTTTGCAATGATGCCAGGCATGGCAGACAGAATATACTTTATTGGGGAAAATAATAAATATGTACAGGATTATTCAGGTATAGAGCCTGCAAACAGGAAAATGTTTTTTGCAATAATGCTTGATGGCATGGAAGCAGATGAATACTTTGTATATGTTGAAAGTGAAGGATGGGCATACAAACTGAAAAATGAAATAAAGATTGTTTCTAAAAAAGATAAAAAAATATAAATGGAGATAATGTGAAAAATGATTATAGGACAGCAAAAAACGCAGTCCAACAATCATTACCATTTCACATTTAGAGAGGCCGCAAAAAGCGGCATGGAGGATTAATATGAACCAATTATCACATTTAGATGAACTGGAGGCAGAGGCAATTTACATTATGCGTGAGGTTGTGGCAGAGTGTGAAAAGCCTGTTATGCTTTATTCTATTGGAAAGGACAGTTCTGTTATGCTTCACATTGCCTTAAAGGCATTTTACCCAGAGAAGCCGCCTTTTCCATTCCTGCATGTAGATACTACATGGAAGTTTAAGGAAATGATACAGTTCCGTGACCATATGGCAAAGAAATACGGGCTTGAAATGCTTGTGTATACTAATGAAGAGGGCAGAAGCCAGGGAATAAACCCATTTGACCACGGTTCTGCATATACAGATATTATGAAGACACAGGCACTTAAGCAGGCACTGGACAAATACCAGTTTACAGCGGCATTTGGCGGCGGAAGGCGTGATGAAGAAAAGTCCAGGGCAAAAGAGAGGATTTTCTCATTTAGAAATTCAGCACATGCATGGGATCCCAAAAACCAGAGGCCTGAGATGTGGAAGCTTTTTAATACAAAGATATTTAAAGGCGAAGAAGTGAGGGTCTTCCCGCTTTCTAACTGGACAGAAAAAGATATATGGCAGTATATAAGAAGGGAAAATATTGAAATACCATCACTTTACTTTGCAAAAGAACGTCCTGTAGTATACCGTGATGGTAATATAATTATGGCAGATGATGACAGGATGAGGTTTGAACCTGGGGAAAAACCAGTAATGAAAAAAGTACGTTTCCGTACACTTGGCTGCTATCCGCTTACAGGTGGTATTGAATCAGAGGCAGATACACTTGATGCAATTATAGAAGAAACATTAAGCGCTGTTTCATCTGAAAGGACAAGCAGGGTAATTGACAATGAAGCAGCAGGAAGCATGGAGAGAAGAAAGAGAGAGGGGTATTTCTAATATGCAGAGTTTACTGAAATTTATTACATGTGGCAGTGTAGATGATGGCAAGTCAACACTTATAGGCCATATGCTTTATGATGCAAAACTTCTTTTTGCAGACCAGGAAAAGGCTCTTGAACTTGACAGCAAAGTCGGGAGTACAGGCGGTGCAGTTGATTATTCGCTTCTTCTTGACGGGCTTATGGCAGAAAGGGAGCAGGGGATTACTATTGATGTTGCATACCGTTATTTTACCACAGACAACAGAAGTTTTATAGTTGCAGATACACCAGGGCATGAAGAATATACAAGGAATATGGCAGTAGGTGCTTCATTTGCAGATCTTGCAGTTATACTTGTAGATGCTTCAAAGGGCGTGCTTGTACAGACAAGACGCCATACACGCATATGTTCACTTATGGGAATAAAGCATGTTGTATATGCAGTTAATAAAATGGATTTAATAGATTATGACCAGAATACATTTAAAGATATTTCAAGAAACATTAAAAAAATGACTGCGGAATATGAATTTGATTCAATGTTTATAATACCAGTATCAGCTACGGTAGGTGATAATATTACTAATGTATCACAAAAAATGCCATGGTTTAAAAAAGGTACTCTGCTTAATTACCTTGAAAATATAGATGTGTCAGCAGAAGCGGAAGACACAGGTTTTGTAATGCCTGTACAGAGGGTATGCCGTCCAGACCATACATTCCGTGGCTTCCAGGGACAGATTGAAGCAGGAAGCATATCAGAGGGTGATGAGGTAGTATCACTGCCAAGCGGTGAGGCTGCAAAGGTAAAGGCTATATATAACCAGGATGCATTTATTACAAATAAAAAGACAGAAAGTGCATTTAAGGGGCAGGCAGTTACAATACAGTTTGACAAGGAAGTGGATATATCACGTGGATGTATGCTGTGTAAGGACGCAGGGCTTTTTACGGGCAAGATGTTTACAGCAAAACTTCTCTGGATGGATGATGCCAGGCTTGTGGCAGGCAAGAACTATTTTCTTAAAATAGGTACTAAAATGGTTCCTGCTGTGATTATGAATATTAAATATAAAATTGATGTCAACGAAGGAAACCATGTACAGACTGATAAACTTTATAAAAATGAAATAGCAGTCTGTGATATTTCATGTTCAGATAAAATCGTATTTGATGAATTTAAGAACCATAAAGAACTTGGCGGTTTTATACTTATTGACCGCATAACAAATATGACATCTGCATGTGGTGTGGTTGAACACCCGCTCCGCCGTGATGATAACCTTACATGGCACAATATGGATATAACAAGAGAGCTGCGTGCAGAACAAAAGTCACAAAAGCCTGTAACAATATGGCTTACAGGGCTTTCTGGTGCAGGCAAGTCAACAATAGTAAATGAACTTGAAAAGAAACTTTTTGCAGCAGGCAAGCATACAATGGTACTTGATGGTGACAATATCCGTATGGGCCTTAATAAAAACCTGGGCTTTAAAGAACAGGACCGTATAGAAAATATAAGGCGTATTGCAGAAGTTTCAAAGCTTATGAATGATGCAGGCATAATTGTACTTACATCATTTATATCACCATTCCGTTTAGACAGGCGTAATGCCAGGGATATAATTGGAAGCGGAAGTTTTATAGAAGTGTATATAAGCACACCAATTGAAGAATGTGAAAAACGTGATGTCAAGGGGCTTTATAAAAAGGCAAGAAAAGGAGATATACCTAACTTTTCAGGTATTTCAAGCCCTTATGAAGCACCAGAAAACCCACAGATAGAAATAGATACAACAGGAAAGAGCCTTGAAGATACAACAGATTATATAATGGAGAAACTGGAAAATTATATGTAATTTTAAAATATTATATACCATTATACCAGGCAGTGCAGATTGCGGATATCCGCTTGACTTATTTGTATAAAGGGAAAACAGAAAGAGGAAAATTATGGATTTGCAGAAAGAACTTGAAGTATCTATAAAAGCAGCTATAAAAGCAGGACATGCTATTATGGAGGTTTATAATGGCACTAAGGACATGCAGGTAACTTATAAAGATGGTGATATGCCGCTTACAGCGGCTGACAAAGCTTCCAACAGGGTAATTGTTGACATGTTAAGAAAAGAATTTCCAGAATACAGTATTTTATCTGAAGAGGAAAAAGATAACAAAAGACGCCTGGAAAATGACTTTTGTTTTATAGTTGACCCACTTGACGGCACAAAAGAGTTTATAAAGAGGAACGGGCAGTTTACTGTTAATATTGCTTTGTCATATAAGCATAAATCTGTAATGGGTGTTATATATGTGCCTGTAACTGGTGAATTGTACTATGCCTCAGAGGGAAAGGGTGCATTTCTTGATAATGGCAGCGGCAGGGCAGAGCGCATTGAAGTATCAGATTGTACTGATATATCTAAAATACGCCTTGTAATGAGCAGTTCACATGGCTGTGCGGAAATGGACAGGCTTATAGAAAAATATAAAATAACTAACTTTGTAAAAATGGGAAGTTCACTTAAAGGCTGTATTGTGGCAAAAGGCGGCGCAGAAGTTTATTACAGGTTTAATCCTACAATGGAGTGGGATACGGCAGCAATGCAGTGTATAGCAGAAGAAGCAGGAGCTATATTTATGCAGATGGATAATACACCTATGCTTTATAACCGTGAGGACAGCCTTAATTCAAAGGGTTTTTATATTATAAATAATATTGCCAGTAAACTTGAATTACAAGATTAAGGACAGCCAGGACGGGGGTTAGGGATTTATGGGTACATTAAGTAAAATTAACCGGCAGTTATCTACTACACAGGTGATTGCCCTTGGCTTTATAAGTGCAATACTTATAGGTGCAGTTATCCTTTCACTGCCAGTATCTTCTGCAAGCGGCAGTTTTACGCCATTCACTGACAGTCTTTTTACATCAGCAACATCTGTATGTGTAACAGGGCTTGTTGTTGTTACAACTGCAACACACTGGAGCCTGTTTGGGCAAATAGTTATCCTTGTACTTATACAGCTTGGAGGACTTGGGATTGTGTCATTTACAACAGGTGTAATGATGGTTATTGGAAGAAGGATAACTTTAAGGGACCGTATGCTGCTTGAAGATGCATTAAACCTTGATACACTTAAAGGTCTTGTCAAGTTCCTTAAAAGGATATTTAAAGGCACATTTGTAGTTGAAGGCATTGGAGCTGTCTGTTATACTTTTGTATTTATACCCCGTTTTGGCATTATAAAAGGAATATGGTATTCTGTATTCCATTCCATATCCGCTTTTTGCAATGCAGGAATTGATATACTTGGCAGTAACAGCCTTGTGCCATATGTGTCAAATGCATGGATAAATATTGTAACAATGTTATTAATAATAACAGGCGGCATAGGGTTTATTGTATGGTGGGATGTTATAAACAACATTAAGAAGCTGGTGCAGCATGAATACACATTAAAAATGGCAGTTAAAAAGTTACACCTCCATTCTAAAATAACAATTATAACAACATTTTTCCTTATAACAGTGGGTGCTTTGGTTGTATTTGCACTAGAATACAATAACCCTGCTACTATTGGTAATATGGGGTTTTTCCAGAAAATAATGGCAAGCTTTTTCCAGTCAGTAGTATTAAGGACAGCAGGGTTTGCAACATTTTCACAAGCAGGGCTTAACAGCTCAACCGTTATTGTCTGCCTGTTCCTTATGTTTATAGGTGGTTCTTCAATAGGCACTTCCGGCGGAATTAAAACAACAACATTTGCAGTACTTTTTTTAAGTACACGTGCAACAATAAAAGGAAGTACACATCTTGTTGTATTTAATAAAACTATTCCACATAAAACAGTCCAGAAAGCGCTTGCTGTAACAGTAGTAAGTCTTACGGCACTTCTTATAGCAACATTTGCGCTTCATCTTGTAGAAGGCGGTTCACTGCTTGATGCAACATTTGAAACTACAAGCGCAGTTGCAACTGTCGGGCTGTCAAGGGATTTTACAGCTTCAATGGGCACATTTGGCAAATTAATAATAACTTTCTGTATGTACCTTGGAAGGATAGGCCCTATTTCAATGGTTATATTTTTTAACAGGCAGCAGCAGGGCAGTAAATATTTTTCATATCCGCACGAAGATATTACAGTTGGTTAAATATTGTATTAATGGTATATTGTTTACGGATTATTACAGACTTATATATAAATGGAGGATAAAATATGGATAAATCATTTGCCGTTTTTGGGCTTGGCAAGTTCGGGCGCAGTGTTGCAACAGAGCTTGCTAATGCTGGTGCTGATGTACTTGCAGTTGACAATGATAAAGAGAGGGTACATGCACTTGCAGATATAGTAACATGTGCTGTAGCAGTTGATATACGTGATACTGAAGCAATGGAAGCCCTTGGCATTTCAAATATGGATGCAGTTGTTGTTGCAATTACAAGAAGTCTTGATGCAAGTATTTTAGCAACTATATTTGCCAAGGAATCAGGTGTTCCATATGTAATTGCAAAATCACAGGACGAAACACATTCCAAAATCCTGAAAAAAGTTGGTGCAGATAAAGTAGTACGTCCGGAACTTGAAACAGGAATAAGGATTGCAAGGCATCTTGTTACAGGAAATATACTTGACTTTGTAGAGCTTTCCGAAACAATTAAAATGATAGAAATAAATATAAAACCTGAGTGGGCAGGACGGACACTACGTGAACTGGATTTGCGGAGCAGTGAACATATAAATGTTATAGCAGTACGCAGGGAAGGTGAACTTATAGTTAATCCTGATCCTGACAGTGCATTGGAACCAGATTTGTCAATGTTAATAACAGTAGAGAAAAAATATTTGCACAGGCTTATAAAGTAAAGTGATACAGCCAGGGATATTATTTGTTAATTGTTAAAGACAAGGCTTTTGCCAAAGAATAATATAAATACAGCCAGGTTATAACAATAGTGTTACAGCCTGGCTTTATAAATTATTAACAGATTGCCTGTCCTGCATATTTTTAAATTGTTTACCTGGCAGGATTAAATTTTTTGTTTTAATTATATAAGTGACTCATAAAGTTTTGTAATATCTTCCACGCTTGTTTCTTTTGGATTACCTGGCCTGCATGCATCATCATAGGCAGATTGTGCAAGGAATGGAATGTCTTCTTTCTTTACAATATCTTTTAAATTTTCTGGTATGCCTACATCAGAAGAAAGCTGTTTTACAGCATCTATGGCAGCTTGGCGGTATTCTTCCTGTGTCATGTTTTCTGTGCCTTTTACACCCATTGCTTTCGCAATGTCACGGTATTTATCCCCTGTTGCATCTGCATTATATTCCATAACTGTAGGGAGTATAATTGCATTGGCAATTCCATGTGGTGTATCATATAAAGCACCAAGAGGGTGTGCCATTGAATGTACTATACCAAGTCCAACATTAGAGAATCCCATGCCTGCAACATACTGTCCTAGTGCCATTCCCTCACGTCCTTCTGGTGTATTATCTACAGCACCCCTTAAAGAGCGTGATATAATTTCTATGGCTTTAAGGTGGAACATATCTGAAAGTTCCCATGCGCCTGCTGTTATATAACCTTCTATAGCATGTGTAAGTGCGTCCATTCCAGTAGCAGCAGTAAGGCCTTTTGGCATAGATTCCATCATTCCAGGATCAATAAAAGCAACAACAGGTATATCATGCGGGTCAACACATACCATTTTGCGGTTTTTTTCTGCATCAGTAATTACATAGTTAATGGTAACTTCCGCAGCAGTGCCTGCTGTTGTAGGGACTGCAAGGATTGGTACTGATTTATTTTTAGTATCTGCTACGCCTTCAAGACTTCTTATATCTGCAAATCCAGGGTTATTAATAACTATTCCTATAGCTTTTGCAGTATCCATAGAAGAGCCGCCGCCTATTGCAATAAGGTAATCTGTGCCAGCATTCTTAAAAGCTTTAACACCTGTCTGTACATTTTCAATAGTTGGGTTTGGTTTGATATTTGAATAAAGTTCATATTCCATGCCATTTTCTAAAAGCACATCAATAACTTTTTGTGTAACCCCTGTTTCTACAAGAACAGGGTCAGAACATATAAAAGCCTTTTTAAAACCCCTTGCTTTAACTTCTGTAGCAATTTCTTTAATTGCACCATTACCATGGTAAGATGTTTCATTTAAAATAAACCTGTTAGCCATTACAACAAAAACCTCCTTATATTTTAATAAATGTTAAATTACTTTATAATATTATAACTAATAAAAATATAAAAAGCAATGGACAGATGCTATACACAGGCTGCTTTTCTATTTATTTTGTTTATTCTTTGTAATTTGCTTTTGTTTTTAAATTTTTTATTTTTAATCCGTTCTTTTTTGCCTTTGGATACCAAAAACTATAAGAAGAGGCAGTTTTCCAAAGAAACCGTGGCAAATTTGGTGAAATAAATAAATCTTCTGCTTGCTTTAAGGATAATATATTCTGGCCCAGTTCCCTAAGTGCAATTCCAATGTTCTTATTAGGCCCATGGCCCAAAGGTATATCTTTAAAAAATGGAAGCATTTCTCCTGCACCAATACCGAGCGTCTGGCCATAGGCAAGACCAGCAGCTTTACACCAGTTTTTCATAATACCAGCAGCTATATGGTTTTGAAAACTCTCATAAAACCCATTATTAATTATACAATAAACAACAATATTGTTATTACCAGGCCTTCTGCTTTCAAATTCAGCAAGAAAGCGCAGTAATAGTGAATTTATACTGTCAATATATAGAGGAAATGCAAATATAATTACCTCACTGCTTTGTATCTGTGAAAATGGCATTTTAGAAAAATCTATTTTGCACAAATTGTATATTACTATTTCGTTTCCCTTGATAAATGGCATTAAATATCTAATAAGTAATTGGGATATGCTTTTACTTGTTTTTGGACTTCCGTTTATAATGCAAATCTTCATATAAATCTACCTTTCCGCATAATTCTTCTAATGAATTTGAAATAATGTGGTCGCAATCCCACTGGCTTTAGACGGTGGGTTAAGACCACAAAACTAATAGTTGCTATAAAGCAAACTTTCTGTTATAATATATTTAGTACACGGACATTGATAACTGTATATAGATGGTTGTGTTGGGAAATATCATGCGAAAACCAAGCTTTCCTCCAGCATGTAAAATATACAAGGTACAAATGTACGGTATAAACCGTTATAGGGCAGGGACTGCCCGAATTAACGCCTGTGGAGATAGTAGGATACGAGGTCAAAGAAGCAGGAAGCCCATTGGCTTTAGACAATGGGTAGTTCACAGCAATTCCCCCATATTGGCATATCCATCTTTTAATACGCATTTGCCAGGAGTTTTTATCCAGCAGCCAAAACAGCCTGTACAATGCCGTATCGTTCCATTATCTGAAATAATATATAAATCATTATATGTGCCAGGAAATAGAGATTGGAACTGCTCACTGCTTAAATCGTGTATTAAAATATTCATTTTTCTTGCTCCTTTATCTGGTAAGGTATAGAAATAGAATTAATAATTTCTTCTATCCTTGTTTCCCAATTACCGTCATATTCAATATCCGGCATTATAATAATTGCAGCTAACCCATGCACTAAAGCCCACATAGCAATAATTTTATCCTGTATAACTTTTTCTGGAAGGTTTGCTTTTTGAAAAACTGGTATAGCCGTTCTTTTCAAAACAGCTAATGGTGGATTTTCATTTGTACCAGCATTGCTAAGGGATAATTTTATGCTAATGTTTTTGCGTGAAAATAAAAAATCATAGTAAAATGGATTCCGATAAAAGAACATTACATATGTTTTTCCAAGCATACGGAGTAAAGAAGGACTGTCCTTATATTCTGTAACAGTTTTTTCTAATTCCGCAGCAAATAAATCCATAACATACTGCTGCATTGCAATTATAAATTCATCTTTAGTTTTAAAATGGGCATAAGGTGCAGCATTGCTGACACCACACATTTCAGCTATTTTGCGCAGAGATAGTGAATCTTCCCCATTCTGCTTAATAAATTCTATTCCTGTTTCAATTAAAGCACGTTGTAAATCACCATGATGATATGGTTTTTCTTTCATAATAATCCTCCTTCGATCTTATCACTGGTAAGATTATACCACTTAATCTTATCAATGCTAAGATTATACCACTTAATCTTAGCATTGTAAAGACTAATTTATGTAATGAAAAAGTGCTTTAAGGTATTTGCAATTTGGATATTTTGGTATATAATAAGATTAATATTATTAGTCCTGGGTTATAAAATATAAAGTTAATGGCCTGTGCTGGCACCAGGCTTATTATGGAAAGGAGGACATATATTATGAAAGTTGGAGGAACTGGTATGGCAGCAGCGGCAGAAGTGCAGCAGTATAAGGGAACAATAAACCAGAAGGAAGAAATAACAACAGATCCTGAAACAAAAAGTTTCCAGATACAGATTTCAAGTGCACAGACAGAGCTCCAGAAGCTGTCATCAGATGATAAAATGAGTTCTGAAGAGAAGGCAAAGAAACGCCAGGAAATACAGAAACAGATTATGGAACTTAATAATATGCTTAGGGAACGCAAGGCGGAACTTAGAAGAGAGAAACAGCAGAAAGCAGCGGAAGAAGACAGCAAAGGTGAAAACCTGCTGCCAGGACAGGAACAACAAGAAAAGCAGGAAAGGCCAGAAACCGTACATAATGTATCTTCACACAGGATACCAGCAAGGCATATGAAAGCAATGGTTTCGGCAGATGCTGCAATAGACAGGGCGGAACTTACAGAGAGTATATCTGATGAACTGGAAAGCAGGGTGCAGGTACTCCAGGGCGAAATTAAACAGGCAGAAGCTAACGGTGGTTATGTAGAAGCTAAAAAAAGCGAGATAGAAGTTCTGGAGAATAAAGTAGCTAAGATTTCCGGTGCCAAAATGAATATTATAAGCAGTGCCATAAGTGAAATGAAACAGGCTGTAAAGGACGCAGGTAAAAAAGACCAGAAACAGGGCACTAATGAAACAGCAAAGAAACAGGCAGATTTACCATCAAAAGATTTTGCAGCCAGGAAACAGCAGGTTAGTACATATACAAAAGGAAAGATGTTTTCTAATGTTGAATTCCGTTTTTAAAAACCAGGAAAATACTTTTATAAGGCGGGACTGTAATTACAAGTCCAGATAAAATGCCATCTGTACCAGTACAGGAAACAGATGGCATATATATTTATAAACCATTATTACACAAAGTCATCTATGTGTTCTAAATATTCTTCTGCTGCATGTTTGCCATTTATTTGTTTAAATATGCTTATACATTCATCTGCACTAAGGTATTCCCTTATATAAACCATAAAAAGCAGGCCAGGGCAGTTTTTCTCTTTAAAGCCTTTAAGACGGATAAGTGCATTTTTACAGCTTTCTATTATTTCATCACAATGGCTGTCAAAAAAACTAGTATATGTTCCAGGTTCTGTAATAATACCATTATTTGTTCCAGTACAGGAACACAATTCTTCTATTATAATATCCTTATAACTGTCATATTCCCATAAATCCCATTCTTCCTCACAATATTTATAATAAAAATAATCCTCATCACCAGGTTCTGCAAGCTCTTTTAAATTATTGTATGTATTAGCAACTGCAACAACTGAAGGTGTTTCCCTTGAAATGTTTAATGAAAAAATATATATATCATTATGTTCCTTTAAAAGTTTTTGTAAAGCAGCCTCTGTTGCAGATACAAGGCTGTCCTCAAATTTTTTATAAACAGTCATAGAAAAATTCCTTTCTGCGGACTACCTCCCAGGCTTTAGCCCTGGGAGATTCTTACTTAAAAATATAAAAAAATTTTAACATAAACTGGCAAATAAAGTCAAATATATAATTAGCCGTGGATTAGCTATAGTTTTTAAAATACCTGTCTTTACTTTTTTGTTTATAATGTTATAATTATCAAAGCAATGACTGGTATACTAAATATCTGGTATTTGTCTTTATATGTAGTTTGTAGTTTATGCCAGTGGCAGATGGCAGCTATAAAATATTGTATTGTGCTGCTGCAAGAATACCAGGTGTTTTTAATATATTATGTACTGGGAAATATAAGAAAGGCATGGTTTTAAAATGGTTAAAGGTACAAAACAGCTAGTGCTTATACTGGAAGATGATGAAGACCTTGCCAGTGGCATATGCCTGTCGCTGGAAGAACCAGGGCTTTGTTTTAAATGTTGTAGTACTATTTCTGAAGCAAAAAAGGCCCTTAATGAAAATGAATTTAGTCTGGTTATACTGGATATAAACCTTCCAGATGGAAGCGGCCTGGAATTTTGTAAAGAAATCCGCCAGGCAAGGCATATTCCTATAGCAATGCTTACAGCTAAGGATATGGAACTTGATATTGTAAGGGGGTTTGAATATGGGGCAGATGATTATATTACAAAACCCTTCAGCCTTATGGTACTGCGTGCAAGGATACGTGCACTTCTTAGACGCAATATTCCATCACAGGAAACAGAATATAAAGATAGCATTTACCACTTTTGTTTTGATACAATGAATTTTTATAAAAATGGCAAATCTATAGAACTTAGTAAAACAGAACAAAGAATTTTATATTTCCTGGTTTTTAATGCAGGACAGATTCTTACAAGGGAATTTTTGTTAGGACATGTATGGCCTGATGGTACAGAATTTGTTGAAGATAATGCACTTTCTGTAGGCATACGCCGTCTTAGGGATAAACTTGAAGATATTCCTTCAAAACCTTTCTATATTAAAACCATATATGGAAAGGGTTATATATGGAAAAAAATTTAAATAACCAGGGGTGGAACAATGGAATTAATACCAGTAATATTTTTATGTATGCCAGCATTTTTGTCTGGCTGTTTTTTATCATACATTTTTTTAAGGCATTTTTATAATAAAAAAACCAGGGCAGAGTATGAAAACCTGATATGCAGGCTTGACAGGGTTTTAGGTGGTACACTGCTTGAAACAGATTATAATGAATCTTTAAATTCTGCATTAAATGAGAGGTTTAACAGGCTGGCTTATATTTTTAAAAACCGGGAAGAAAAAGCTGCAAAGGAACGTGATGCCATAAAATCCCTGGTTTCTGGCATTTCACACCAGGTAAAGACTCCTTTAACTAATATACTGCTTTATACAGGTCTTTTATCAGAAAAAGATTTAAATAGTGAAACTAGGGTTTTGGCAGATAAAATACAAAAACAGGCTGGAAAACTTGACTTTTTTATAAAAGAACTGGTTAAGTCTTCTTATACATTACAGGAAATGGTAATACTCCACCCTGCAATGACAGAACTTGAAGATATTATTAATATTTCCTGCCAGGAGGCAGAACCCCTGGCACTTAAGAAAAAAATATGTATAAATAGTGAAATATCCCCTGGTTTATGTTATGCAGATAAAAAATGGACTATTGAAGCACTTGCTAATATTTTAGAAAATGCAATTAAATATTCACCTGCAAATTCCATAATAAAAGTAAAGACAACGGAATATGATTCATTTTTATGTGTCAGTGTAAAAGACCAGGGAACCGGAATACGTGAAGAAGAACAAGGCCTGGTTTTCCAGCAGTTCTACCGTTCAGAAACTGTAAATAAAGAACCAGGGTTTGGAATAGGGCTTTACCTTGTAAGGGAAATTCTTTCAAAACAGGGAGGTTATGCAAGAATAAAATCTATATATGGAAAAGGCACTACTGTAGAGATATATTTATCCCGTTACCAGGCATAAAATTTTAAATCTGTCAGAAATGTAACTTTTGAGAAAGATTTAGGAAAGATTTTTCTGGTATGCTTATGCCTGTAATAATATATAAGACTAACTATTAAAAGTCAAGACCTGAAATGAATTTTTTGAATGAATTGC
>CAJUJY010000045.1 GCA_910586555.1 uncultured Lachnospiraceae bacterium | reverse complement strand
TGGCAGGAGCTTGAACCCCTGCCAGACTAAGTAAGCCCTGGTAAACCAAACCCACTGCTTAAGAAGCGTGAATTTTAAAGGGCTTACTTAATGAGGTTAAAAAGTATATTGCCATAATATGCTAAACAGGATATAATATCCCCCATAGAAGATATAGTTTCTATGGGGGTATTATTTATGGATTTATTTGAACCAGCAGATATTATTATTTATATACAAGGTAAAGGAATAGTATTAAAAGAAAAATCTTTGTTAGCTGTTAATACAGTAAGTGGAAAAATAGTGGCATATGGTGAAGAAGCCAGTTATATTACAGGAAATGAAGGTAATATAAAAATAATATCACCATTGCATATGGGTGCTGCCGCAGACTATGTAGCAGCCGCAGGTCTGTTTAAATGCCTGTTAAATAAAGTATGGGGAAAAAAGCTGCTTATACGCCAGCCAGTTGCAGTATGTATTCCAGAATGGATTACAGAAGTTGAAAAAAAGGCAATGGAAGAAATTTTATACCAGGCCGGTGCCAGGGAAGTTTTAACTTCCTGTATGCCACTAGGACAGTTACTGGAAAAAATGCCTGGATTTTCTGGAAAATGGAACAAGGTAAAAATTATTATTGCTATAACAAAAGATGAACCTGCAAACTATATTAAAGAACAGCTTTTATCTGTACTTAACTATGCCGCCAGGGAAGGAATATCTTATGGAAAAGTTATGGAGATATTACAGGAAATAACAGAAAAACCTGAGCTATAAAACGGATATAATAATTTCACAATAAAAGTACAACTTTTTTATGCAAAATCTACAAAACATAAAAGGAAATTTTGTAACTTTATGCAATAGCCCTGTAAAAATATCCATGTTATACTAATAGCATCAGAACAATCGGTTGCGCATTTTAGTGGCAAAGTGTGTAGCTGTAAGACAATAAAAGGAAATGGAGGCATTATTATGGAGAAATTTGGAAAACGTGCGGCTGCTGTACTGCTTTGCACAGCTATGGCGGTTACACAGCCTGGATGTAACTGGGGGTTTTTAACACCAGCAAATGCCAGGGCAGCAGGCATAGAGGACAATTTATTTACAGATGGTGACCTTGGTGATAATGAAGGTGAAAAGCTTTGGGGGGATAATCCTGTCTGGAAGTTTGGAGAAGAAACATGGAATGCAGCAACTGTAATTGATTATAACCCAGATGCTGCTAATAACACATCCAGCGGTCTTGGAATTTTTTATGGAAATGGTGCTGGTACTGTAAATATGTACCAGGAAATTGCTTCACTGGAGGCAGGTGATTATACAGTTAGTGGTGATATAAAAGAAACTAATAATAAAACTACAACAATTAAACTGTATAATGGTGACAGTACTAATGTTTCCAAAGAAGAATTTAATGTAACAGACAGTTTCCAGCATTTTTCTTTTTCCTTTTCACTGGAGGAGGCCAGAACAAATTATAAAACAGGTTTTTTAATTAACAGTGAGGCAGGTGCATGGGTGGCTGTTGACAATTTGTCCCTTGCTAAATCTGTTTCTGGCAGTGAACAGCTTGCTGCCAGAAAGGAAGAACTTAAATCCCTGGTAACACAGGTAAAAGCATTAGATGAAAATGATTATACAAAAGATACATGGGCAGTTTTACAGGAAGCATTAACTTCTGCCAGTAAAGTCCTTGAAGATGAAAACGCAGGTTTGCAAGAAATAATATCTGCATACAACCAGATTGAAAGTGCAAAGAATAATTTGTCAGATGCTTCTATTGTACAAAATGCAGATATTTATGTTGAAAAAATTAATGGTTTAAGTAAAGATTTTATTAAAGGTGTTGATGTTTCCTCTTATATAAGCCTTATAGAAAGTGGTGTTAAATTCCGTGACTGGAACGGCAAAGAAACCAGTAATGAAGAGTTTTTTGCACAGTTTAAGGAAGCAGGTGTTAATTATATCCGTATACGTGTATGGAATAACCCATATAACAGTGATGGGAAAGGCTATGGCGGAGGCAATAATGATATTGAAAAAGCTAAAACTATAGGCAAATGGGCAACTAATGCAGGAATGAAAGTATTAATTGACTTCCATTATTCTGATTTCTGGGCAGACCCAGGCAAACAGAAAGCACCTAAAGAGTGGGAAAATTATACAATAGAGCAGAAAGAAACAGCAGTAGAAGAATTTACTAAAACCAGCCTGTCAGAACTTATTGATGCAGGTGTAGATGTTGGAATGGTACAAGTGGGAAATGAAACCACACAAGGCATATGTGGCGAAAGTGGTAACGAGTCATGGGTTAATATGGCTAAAATCTTTAATGCAGGCAGTAAAGCAGTACGTGAAACCGCACAGACAAAGGATAAGGAAATACTTGTAGCCCTCCATTTTACAAATCCTGAAATGGCAGGACACTATGCTGGTATAGCTAAAAAACTTAATGATAATAATGTTGACTATGATATTTTTGCTTCATCATATTACCCGTACTGGCACGGTACAACTGCAAACTTAACTTCTGTATTAAAAAATATAGCAGATACCTATGGGAAAAAAGTAATGGTAGCGGAAACATCATGGGCATCAACATTAAAAGATGGTGACGGGCATAATAATACAGTACGTGAAGGCTCTAATGACAATCTTTCTGTTGAGGGCATGGACTATAACTTTACAGTACAAGGCCAGGCAGATGAAATACGTAGTGTAATGCAGGCAATACATAATGTAGGAGATGCAGGTATTGGGGTAATGTACTGGGAACCAGCATGGCTTCCTGTAAATATTTATAATAAAGACAGCCAGGATGCAGCAGATACACTTATAGCAAATAAAGCAGCATGGGAACAGTATGGTTCTGGATGGGCAGCAAGTGCTGCTAGTGAATATGACCCTGAAGACGCTGGCAAGTGGTATGGGGGTTCAGCAGTAGACAACCAGGCACTTTTTGACTTTACAGGAAAACCACTTGCCTCATTAAATGTATTTAAATATGTTAATACAGGTGCGGCTGCACCTAAGCGTCTTGACGCAGTGGCAAACCCATATATTGAAAGCATTATAGGGCAGGAAATAAAACTTCCCCAGAAGGCAGAAGTAACATTTAATAATGGTGACAGTGACTGGCTTACAGTACAGTGGGACAAATCTGGCATTGACAGTATTGTTTCTGCAAATAAAACAGGTACATATAAAGTTAATGGTACCATAAGTTATACAAGTGATGATAATAAAACATCTGTAATTAGTATATCCTGCACAGTAGAAGTTTTACCTGAAAACCTGTTAAAAAATGGCGGGTTTGAAGATGATTATGAAAAACTTGGTGATTCATGGACAGTTAAGGGAAATGGCGCTGATAAATTAGATGAAAGTGATATAAGAAGCGGTAAAAGGGCGCTCCATTTCTGGAGCAGTGAAGAACAGGATTTTACAGTTTCGCAAAATGTTAAAATAACAAAAGCTGGCAAATACCTGGCCTATGCTTATATCCAGGGAGGTGACGGAAAGGGCATTGAAGAAATATCAGTTACACTGGCTAATGACAATACTAAAGTTTCTAGGAAGGCTTTTGCGTCATTACAGGGGTGGAAAACCTGGCAGCAGCCAAAGACAGAAGAAGTAGAGGCAAAAGCAGGTGATACACTGTCAATTACAATATCTGTAAAAGGGCCTGCTGGAATGTGGGGCACTATTGATGATGTATTCTTATATATGGGAAGTACTATTCCTGCTATAATAAACCCTCCATATAATATTAATACACCAGGAGGAGGACAGGGTACACAGGTGCCACAGGCAAGCACTGCGCCATCAGGCACACCATCAGAAAGCATTGCGCCACAAACAAGCACCATGCCATCAGGAGCACCAGCAGCAAGCCAGGCACCTGCGCCAGGCATTACACCAGCAGCAACAGCAGGAAATACAAGTACACCAGCACAGACACAAGATCCTTCTGGCATTATAACAGATGAAGACACAGGGACAATTACAGAAATTACTACTACATCTGAAGAAGATAAAACAATAACCATTGAAAGAGTTAAAAAACCAGATGGCACGGAAGATGTTAAGGAAACTGTAACAGAAGAACTGGAAAGCATGACTGTAGTAACAGAAAAACTAGAAAGCACAGATATTAATGCTTCACTGGTTATAACAACTACTTATGGTACAGATGATACTGTAATGGACGCAGGGGCAGTACTTTATATAGGTGTTTCAAGCATTAACAATGACAATTCTGTAAGAAAAACAATACCAGAAAGCTTTATAGAAGGTTTAAAAGAATCAAATATTAAAAATGTGGATCTGTGTGTTGAACCACAGGCAGTAACTGGTGTTAAAAATAATGGCAGGCCTAAAATCCTGGTAAAAGTAATAGTTCCAGATTATAACAATGTATCCATTAATAAGGTTAAAGTAACAAAAGAAAGTATATCCAGTGCAATAAAAGATGGAAGGAAACTGGTTGTAAAACTTGTAAATGAAGACCCTTCAAAGTCTTATACTGTTACAATACCACAAAGTGAACTTAAAAAAATGTCAGGTGATATTAATGTAGCTGTAAAAACAGGACAGGTTACAGGGCTTGCATCCGGGGTTAAATCCAAAGTACAAGATATTTTGTTATCTAACAATATAAAAACAGAAAATGCATATGCTGTATCACTTGCAGATAATAAAACAAAAGATGGAATAGGGCTTAAAATAACAGCGCCTGTGCTGCTTCCACAGCTAAAGGCAGGGGATAGTGTATATGTATATTGTTATAACATTGGTACAGGAAAGCTTGATGAAATAGCAAATAGTAAAAGCAAAGTACTAAGTTATGGCATGTCAGCCTTTGAAGCTTATAGTGGTAAGGATTATATAATTACAAATAAGGAGTTAAGTGGTAAAAATATTAAAACACTGCTTGGTGCTTCAAAAGTGTTATTTAACAAAACATCTGTTAAAAAAGGCGGAAACATAAAGATAAGCACAAACCTTGCGGCAGGCCTTGCAAAAAGAACAGGGCTTGATGCAAAAGTGCCTTATGCAAACCAGGCAGCAGTAGTTATATATAAATCATCTGACAGTAAAATTGCAACAGTATCAAAAGATGGCATTGTAAAAGCAAAAGATAGTGGAAAGGCTGTGATAACTGTACAGATTAAACTTGCAGGTGGCAAGTCCAGGACAGTTAAGAAAATTATAGTAGTTAAATAAAAATAATAAGTAAAAATAAACAAGGCTGGCAGCATTGGAAGTAAAAATGTAAGCAGCACCACATGTCTGCCAGCAGCAAATTGTATATTATGTCCTGTTTCTTAAATTGCGGTAAACGGGTTGAAACTATATATTTACAGGACTTATATAATATATAACTGGAAATTGCTTTATACCATATAAGACTGGTATAAACAAATGTAACAATACATGGCAGCCTGGCTGGATAAGTAAAAGCAGGCTGTCTTTTTTAGTGGAATGAAAATATTGTACAATAAAAGCAATGGGTTTTTGTATAAAATTCACAAAACTTTAAAAGAAACTTTGTGACTTTGTGCAATAGTACTATAAAAATAACCATGATATACTACTAATATCAGAACAACCGATTGCGCAACTAATTTTAAAAGGTGTTGCGCAAAATAGCTGTTCTATAATTACAGGCAAAAGCAGTTTATTATTAAAAAAATGGAGGTATTAGTATGAGAAAATTTAAAAAGCGGGCCACCGCAGTATTTCTTAGTGCTGTCCTGGCTGTTACACAGCCAGGATGGGACAGTGGCGGGTTTACAATGCCAGCAGAGGTTAAGGCAGCAGAAACAGACTATATTACAAATGGTGGTTTTGAAGAGTGGGATACCGGATGGGATATCGTCAAAAATGGCATAAATGAAGCTGGTGCAAAACAAGGTAATGGTGTAAATTTTAAAAATGGAAAAACTTCTTTTCATTTTTGGGAGGGGACAAATACAGGTACGTGTTTATGTACACAGACTATAAGTTCACTTCCACAAGGTACATATAAATTATCATTCTGGTCAATGGGTGGTAAAGGTGAAAGTGTATATCCTTATTTTGACGGGGTAAAAGGTAGTGATGTCCAGACAGATGCAAGTGAATTTAAAGAGTCCGTTTACACAGTTACAACAACAGAGGATAAAACAGATGTGAAAGTTGGTTTCTCTATTGATGTAACAAAAGCAGGCGGATGGGGAGATATTGATGATGTTTCTTTTGTAGCAACAGACAGTGGCGGTAATGATGAGTTTCATGTAGAACAAATAGAAGGTTTAAATAATGGCTTTATTAAGGGGGTTGATGTTTCTTCATATGCCAGCCTGAAAGACAGTGGTGTTGTGTTCCATGACTGGGATGGCAATGAAATAGATGATGCAGGATTTTTTGGCCAGCTTAAAGAAGCAGGTGTAAATTATATCCGTATACGTGTATGGAATAACCCATATAACAGTGACGGGAAAGGCTATGGCGGCGGCAACAATGACCTTGACAAAGCTAAGAAAATTGGAAAATGGGCAACTGATGCAGGAATGAAAGTATTAATTGATTTCCATTATTCTGATTTCTGGGCAGACCCAGGTAAACAGCAGGCACCAAAAGCATGGAAAGATTATACAGTTGATCAAAAGGCAGAAGCAGTAACAGAATTTACTAAAACCAGCCTGTCAGAACTTATTAATGCAGGTGTAGATGTTGGAATGGTACAGGTAGGCAATGAAACTAATAAGAGCATATGTGGTGAAAGTGACTGGGCAAACATGGCTAAAATTTTTAGCGCAGGCAGCAAGGCAGTACGTGAAACAGCACAGGCAAAAAACAAGGAAATACTTGTAGCCCTTCATTTTACAAATCCTGAAAGAGCAGGGAATTATTCCAGCATTGCTAAAATGTTAGATAATAATAAGGTTGATTATGATGTTTTTGCCTCTTCTTATTATCCGTTCTGGCATGGCACAACAGAAAACCTTACTGCTGTTTTAAAAGATGTAGCAGATACTTATGGTAAGAAGGTTATGGTAGCAGAAACATCATGGGCAACTACACTTGAAGATGGTGATGGACATGATAATACAGTGCGTAAAGGCAGCAATGACAGCGGAATGTCATATCCATTTACAGTACAGGGGCAGGCAGATGAAGTACGTAGTGTAATGCAGGCAGTAAATAATGTTGGTGAAGCAGGTATTGGTGTAATGTACTGGGAGCCAGCATGGATTCCTGTAAATGTTTATAATAAAGATGCAGCAGATGCAGCAGATACGCTTGCAGCAAATAAAGCAGCATGGGAAGAACATGGCTCTGGATGGGCTTCAAGTTTTGCAAAGGAATATGATCCTGATGATGCTGGAAAATGGTTTGGCGGTTCAGCGGTAGATAACCAGGCTTTATTTGATTTTTCTGGTAATCCGCTGCCATCATTAAATGTATTTAAATTAGTTGATATTACTGATGAAGAAAAATTAATACAATTAAAAGAAGACCTCCAGAAACTGGTAACAGAAGTTTCAGCTCTAAATAAAGAAGATTATACAACAGATACATGGGCAGCCCTTGAAACCGCTTTAACTTCTGCTAATGAGGTTCTTACAGATGAAAATGCTACTCTTGAAACATTAAAAAATTCTTATGATACATTAAACGAAGCAAAGAACGGGCTGGTAGATGCTTCCATTGTCCAGGGTGCAGATATCAATGTAGAAAAAATAGCTGGCTTAAGTAAAGATTTTATTAAAGGCGTTGATGTTTCTTCTTATGTAAGCCTTAAGGACAGTGGTGTTGTATTCCGTGACTGGGATGGCAATGAAATAAATGATGAAGCATTTTTTACACAGCTTAAAGAAGCAGGTGTAAACTATATCCGTATACGTGTATGGAATAACCCGTATAACAGTGATGGGAAAGGCTATGGCGGCGGCAATAATGACGTTGAAAAAGCTAAAACTATAGGTAAATGGGCAACTAATGCAGGCATGAAAGTATTAATTGACTTCCATTATTCTGATTTCTGGGCAGACCCAGGCAAACAGAAAGCACCTAAAGAGTGGGAAAATTATACAATAGAGCAGAAAGAAACAGCAGTAGAAGAATTTACTAAAACCAGCCTGTCAGAACTTATTGATGCAGGTGTAGATGTTGGAATGGTACAAGTGGGAAATGAAACCACACAAGGCATATGTGGCGAAAGTGGTAACGAGTCATGGGTTAATATGGCTAAAATCTTTAATGCAGGCAGTAAAGCAGTACGTGAAACCGCACAGACAAAGGATAAGGAAATACTTGTAGCCCTCCATTTTACAAATCCTGAAACGGCAGGACACTATGCTGGTATTGCTAAAAACCTTAATGATAATAATGTTGATTATGATATTTTTGCTTCTTCTTATTATCCGTTCTGGCATGGCACAACAGAAAACCTTACTTCTGTTTTAAAGAATGTAGCAGATACTTATGGTAAAAAGGTTATGGTAGCAGAAACATCATGGGCAACTACACTTGAAGATGGTGACGGCCATGATAATACAGTACGTGAAGGTAATAATGATAAAGGAATGGCATATCCATTTACAGTACAAGGCCAGGCTAATGAAATACAAAGCGTAATGCAGGCAGTCCATAATATAGGCGAAGCAGGCATTGGTGTAATGTACTGGGAACCAGCATGGCTTCCTGTAAAGGTTTATGATAAAGACGCAGCAGATGCAGCAAAAGTCCTGGCTGGAAATAAAGCAGCATGGGAAGAATATGGTTCTGGATGGGCTTCAAGCCCTGCCGGGGAATATGACCCTGATGATGCTGGAAAATGGTTTGGCGGTTCAGCAGTAGATAACCAGGCATTATTTGACTTTACAGGAAAACCTCTTGCCTCATTAAATGTCTTTAAATATGTGGATACAGGGGCAGTTGCACCTAAACGCCTGGATTCGGTAGTTAATCCTGGTGATATAGAAGTTGCATATGGTGAAACACCTTCTCTTCCAGAAACAGTAGAGGTGCTTTATAATAATGGTGATAAAGACGAATTAGCAGTACAATGGAACCAGGAAGACATTGATATGGTTAGTGCTGCTGGCACATATAAAATAAATGGTACAGTAAGTTATACAGGAGAGGATAATAAAACCATAACCCTTAATGCTGCCTGCACAGTAATAGTAAACCCTGAAAACCTTTTGCAGAATGGAGGTTTTGAGGAAAGCAATGCAAACTGGACAAATGATGCATGGACTATTACAGGAAAAGAAAATGGCGTAGACAGTAAAATAACTGATACTCCAAAAAGTGGAAAACAGACATTACATTTTGATTTAAAATCAGAAACTGGTTTTTCAATTTCACAAAGTATCCAGGCAGAAAAAGATGGAAAATACTCTGCTTATATGTATATCCAGGGAGGAGAGTCAGGAAATAACGAGGAAATCTCAATTAAACTTGAAAATACTACTAAAAATGGCAGTTCTGAAAACAAAGATACAAAATTACAAGGATGGGCAATATGGCAAAAACCAGTAACAAGTGAAGTAGAAGCAGAAGCAGGTGATACCCTTACAGTTACAATTTCTGTTAAAGGCCCTGTTAAAATGTGGGGCAGTATAGATGATGTATATTTATACCGTTCTTCTGGACTGGCTGATTATTCTATAACTTATAATTTAGATGGCGGAACAAACCATGCAGATAACCCGGCAAGCTATAATGATGCACTGGCAGTTACTTTTAAAACACCATATAAAGAAGGGTATATTTTCAAAGGATGGTATAAAGACAGCGGGTTTGAAGAGCAGATTTCTTCAATTCCTGTAGGTTCAACAGGGAATTTAGTATTATATGCTAAATGGGAAAAAGAACCAGAAGTAACACCAGAACCAGAGGTAACACCAGGCCCAGAAGTTACACCAGGCCCAGAAGTTACACCAGGCCCAGAGGTTACACCAGGCCCAGAGGTTACACCAGACCCAGAGGTTACACCAGGCCCAGAAGTTACACCAGGCCCAGAGGTTACACCAGAACCAGAGGTTACACCAGGCCCAGAGATTACACCAGGCCCAGAGGTTACACCAGACCCAGAAGTTACACCAGATCCAGAAGTTACACCAGATCCAGAGGGAACACCAAAACCGGTGGCAACATCAAAACCACCAGTAATAATGTATCCTCCAAGTAATATAAATACGCCAGGTTCACAGGTGACACAGGCACCACAGGCAAGTTTACAGCCATCAGGTGCACCGCAGGCAAGCACACAGCCATCAGGAAGCATGGCACCAGTTTCTACAGATATGCCAGCTTCAAGTGCACAGCCAGGCAGTACAACAGCACCATCAGGAAGCATGGCACCAGGCGGCACAAATGAAAATACAGGTGTTATTACAGAAACTACTACAAAGACTGAGGATAATAAGACAATAGTTTTAGAAAAAGTTAAAAAACCAGATGGTACAGAAAGTATTAAGGAAACAGTAACAGAAGATACAGGTGATATAAAAGTAGTAACAGAAAAACTTGAAAGTACAGATGTTAATGCAACTATGGTTATAACAACAACTTATAATGCAGAAGATAATGTAATTGATACAGATGCAGTTCTTTATATAGGTATTTCTAGTGTTAATAATGATAATTCTGTTAAAAAGACAATACCAGAAACATTTATGTCTGGCTTAAAAGATGCTGGTATTAAAAATGTAGAAATTTGTGTTGAACAGCCGGCAGTTAGTGCTGTTAAAGGCAATAAAAGACCTAAAATGCTAGTAAAAATAAGTGTACCAGATATTGAAGGTGTATCTGTTAATAAAGTTACAGTTACAAAGGAAGGTATTTCAAGCGCTATAGAAGACGGCAGGAAGCTTGTTGTAAAAATTGTAAACAGCAATCCTTCAAAGTCTTACACTGTTACAATACCACAGAGTGAACTTAAGAAGATGCAGAAAGATATAAATGTAGCTGTAAATGCAGACAGCATACAGGATATGGCTTCTGGCAGCAGGACTAAAGTAGAGAAAATTTTATCTGCTAATAAAACAAATACAGAAGACGCCTATGTTGTATCAATAGCAGGCGGTAAAGCAGACAATAATACTGGCATAAAAGTTACTGTACCAGTATTACAGGAAAATGCAGTTCCTGGAAGCAGCGTATATGTATATTGTTATAACAGCAGTACAGGAAAGCTTGAAGAAATTGCGAACAGCAAAAGAAAAGTGCTTAGTTCTGGCATGGCTGCTTTTGAAGGGTATGCTGGCCAAGATTATGTAGTTACAAATAAGAAATTAAGTGGTAATAATGTTACAACCCTTATTGGCGGCTCAAAAGTATCATTTAATAAAACATCAGTTAAAAAGGGCAGCAGCATAAAAGCCAATGTAAAACTTTCTTCAGGGCTTGTAGCAAAACCAAAATTTAAGTCAGATGTTCCTTATGGAAAGCAGGCAGCAGTAGTTACATACAAATCATCCTCAAGTAAAATTGCAACAGTATCAAAAAATGGCAAGGTTAAAGCAAAAAGTAAAGGCAAGGCTGTAATAACTGTAAAAATTAAGCTTGCGGATGGTAAAACCAAAACAGTTAAAAAGACTATTACAGTAAAATAACAGGCATATCAATATTTATCTTATGGGAAGCCCTCTGTTTTAAACAGGGGGCTTTCTATATTAATTTTATTAAGTTTCTTTTCGTTACATTTAGGGAAGATTTTAAGAAATCCAGCCGATATATATAAAGATGAGGGAGGTAGTAATTTGTATAAGGAAGCATACAGTAATGATGAAGTTAAATCTGACAATGCATTTGCTACTGCAAAAAAGGAGGCTGGTAAAAAAGACAGGGATAAAAAAAACACAATAATAACTAGTACAGACAATGATAATAACAGTGAAAAAACACTGCTTCTAAAAACAAAAGCGAAAAATATTACAGTAAACAAGGACAATATAATGTATGTGGAAAGCCGCAGGCGTAAAAAAGAAATCCATACGGCAGATGGCATTATAGAGATTTATTCTACAATGAATGAATTAAAACGCCGTCTTGGAAATGGTTTTTACCAATGCCACAGGGGATATATTGTTAATATGGCGCATGTAAAAGAATATACTTATGACAGCATAAAAATAAGCAGCGGGGAATTAATATATATGTCAAAGGAAAAATACAGCGGTTTTGAAAATTCATATAATTTATACCTTAAAAGCTTTGAAAAGATATAGTACAGGCACTTGGACCTTAAAAGGAGAGTGTAAAAGCCCTGAATGACAGACGGGCTGCTGGCATTTTATAATGAAAGGACAGAAAGAGTTATGAGAGTAGAAGGAATAAGTAACTATTATGCTTTTATGTATAACAGGAATACAGGCAAGATAACTTCAGACAGTGAAGCTGATGACGGGTTTGCAGATTTTTATAATTCAGGAAAAAACAGTATTCCAAATCCAGAATATAATGCAAGAAAAGCAGGAATTGAAAGTTTAACTATGTTTTTTAATACACCAGGAGAGAACAAGGATTTGCTTAATATAGCAGATGGAAATGATGAATGTACAATTATAGAAGAAAAATCTGGTAATGGTGAAACAAGGTATTATGTTGATGGAAAGCTTATGTTTACCTCTATGCCAGGGGAAATTACAACCAATATAAAGTTTGCACCAGATAGCATAACAGGAAAGCCAGACGGGGAAGGCATGGAATTTAATGATGTATCAAGGATTTCCATATCAGATATTAGTGAAGAGGAAGAAGAACATGTAAGCCCTAAACGTAAAACTGGCCAGACCTCAGAAGTAGTAGTATATCCAGATGGTTCCAGATGGCTTGTTACTACAATGTACTTTTGTGGTAAGGAAATAAAAATAGTTAAAAAGCTTCCGCCAATAGACCAGAAAGAAGATGAAGAAGACAGTTTGTTAAGACAGGATAACGAAGATGAAGAAGATAAACCTGGCATAGCTGATACAAAAAATGTTGGAATAAACCAGTCAATTTTAGATGTAATACAATCATATATGGAAGAAGATGATGACGGTTTATTAGATGAAAGCCTGTTATTTCCTGATAATAAAGAAGATAAAGAACAGGCAAAAAAACAGGCGTCTAAATTAAGTGCGCAGGAATTGCTGCTTTTACTTGGAAGGGATTAATGATTCTTTAAGTAATAAAACCATATAACTGTAAAAGATGTTTTTTTTTAATACTGGCAGACTAAACCCACTATTTAAAAAGTGCTTTCTGTTTATAACAGAAAGCACTTTTTAATATTACTAAAATTATAATAACAAAATTTCCAAGCTATATTTATATCTTTGCTATTTCTGTATTGCGGCTAAAGCAATAAGAATATAAAACAATTTCTGTAACTGCTGGTTACTTTATTAAAGAAGTTACGCTATGTCACTGGCTTACCATATTAATCCGGTTAAGACTGAATTTTATAATACTTAGGTTTTAGAAACAATGAAAAATTCCAAACAAATAATTACTTGCAAATAATGTTGAAAAGTAGTATAATTTATTGCAGTAACATATTAATATATTAATAAGGAGGGTTATCATTATGACGATTAGAAAGAAAGTAATTGGAGTTTTATCAGCCGCAGCAATATTATTTGGGACATCTGCGCCTTGTCTGGCAGCAGAAGGGCTTACGGCAACTGTAACAACAACATTAGCAAGAGGGAATTTTACTTACGGCAATGGTGGCACAGTATTGGAAATCAGGATGAGATATTATGAAAAACATCCAACTACAGGTGATATACAAACAGATGTAGTTAATAATATCAGAGGTGATGCTTATAACACAATAGCAATTAGCAGGCCTGTTGATGCAGGATATAATTATACAAGCGCTACTTTCTGGGGTTATGCAGGCGGGGATTTAAAAGCTACATTATCTAATGTCAGGCCTTAAGAAGAACATAACTTTATTATTCCTGGATTAATTCCAGAAGGCAGGTGTTATATGAAAAAAATCATTAAGAAAGAAAAACTTAGAAAAAAAACTTATATATCCCTTTTATTTTGTATTTTTTTATTAGCAGGCTGTTCTAAAAAAAGCAGTACCAGTTCCCAGAATACAGGAAAAACTACAGAACCAGACAGAACATATAACACTGGTTCTGGCACAGAAAATAATACAGATACTGCCAAATCAAGTATAGTTAATGACAGCCATCTGGTTTCTGGAATGAAAGAGGAAAAGCTTGACTTGTCGGAATATAAGTTAGAATATAATGTTCCAACAGATTCCCAGCAAGAATATTTGTGGACAAGTGTTACAAAAGCAGAAAACGGGTATTATACATGGGAGGAAGGGCGTGGAAGGCTTATGTATTTTGATATAGCTTCCAAAAGCTATATCCCGCTTTGTAATAAACCAAACTGTGCACATAATGGTGAGAGCTGCAATGCATTTTTTAATTCCAATGGTGAAGGGGAAATTGGTTATATAAGAGGTTATATCCAGTATTATAATGGCTATGTGTATATAGCAGGATATGATAAAAAAGGATACGTATATTTATATAAGGTATCTCCAGATGGCAGCACCTGTGAGAAATATATGACATTATATAAAGCAGACCTTTCTTCAACAAAAGCAGAAGGTGAAAATGTAAAAGAATTTAGAACGCCAAAATTATTTATCTACAGAGGATATATTTATTTTATTACCGGGAAGGAAAGCAAGCCAAAATTACGCCGTATAAAGCTTGGTGAAGATGACACAGAGGTTGTTTTTGAAAATGCTGGCAGCCGTCCGTCCCTGTACCGTATGAAAGCCTATGGGGATTACTTGTTTTTCCAGTCAGGGAATTTTATTGATGATGGATATATTGATATAGATGCTGGTATTTTTGCCTTAAATATTAATACTGCCAAGGTCCAGATGGTGAAAAAGGATGCAATTTCTGATTATGCAATTTCTGATAATAAACTGTATTATACTACAGCAACTGGAATTAACTGTTATTCACTGGAAGACCAGAAAGATACAGAAGCAGTTAATACTGGTGTGCGTGGTAATGTGGCAGTGCATGGGGACTTTATATATTTCTTCAATGGTAATACCTGTAAATTATCACAGTATGATTCCAAAGGTAAGCTTTTAAATGAGGTTACGGATACTGGTTTTGGTGCATGCTATATGGGAGATAAGGATTATTTTTTTGCATCAGGAAGCGGAACAGGTATTCTTTCTGTAAAAGATTTATCAGAAGGCATGGCAAAGTGGACAGTATTAGGAGAATAATACATTATGGAGTGGAAAACTGTTATCAGGAAACGTTTTGCCAGGAATCTGCTTCTGGCAGTACTTTGTATTTATATGGTGTCTTGTATCTATTATTTTGTGGAAAATAAGACAGTACTGGAAAAGGATTATATTAACAGATATAACCAGAATATAGAAGATGTTTTACAACAGTCTGTTTCAATGAACCAGATTAGCATTTTTAAGGTTGAAGACGGGTTTTCTAAACGTAATATTGAAAAGACAACACACGATTATAAAAAGCTTTTGGAAACTGTGCCTGTTTCTTTTGATTATAGAGGGTTTACGGCCCTCTTTAATTATAATTTTGTACATTTCTTTGGAGTAATCTGTGTTCTTGTGGTTGTTTTTGCACTTACAGATAAAGATGAGGCAGGGCTTAGGTATATGGCTTATGCCGCATGTAACGGAAGGGGAAGAAGGATATTTAGAAAGCTTATTGCACTTATGTTATGGTGTATTGTACTGGCTGTGGCTTTATATGGAAGTTTATTTCTTATAAGCGGGATAATTTATGGAACAGGTTATTTTTCTGCTTTGAAGTATCCTGTCCAGTCAGTCCCGGCATTTATAAATGTTACATACAGACTGGATATCTGGGAGTTTTTACTTATTTTTTTATTGTGCCGCTGCATTTTCCTGTTTATTATTGCACTTATTGCATGGAGTGTTTATTATTTTATTGATAATATAATAATTGGGACAGCAATTCTTGCAGGCATATCATTAACAGAAGTTTTGCTTTATTCTGTGGTAAAGGTAAATTCACCGTTTTGTATATTGAAATATTGTAACCTGTGGTACCAGATAAAGGATAATTCTTTTTTTACAGAATATGCCAACTTAAATATTTTTTCATATCCTGTTGCAAAAGAAATAGTAGCGGCTGTGGTTATTATTGTAATTTGTATGGTATTGTCATTTTGCAGCATTTTAAAGGCAGTTATTACTTATCCATCTGTTTCCCGCCATTTTAAAATACCGTTTTCCTCTTTGCTGGTTTTATTGCAGGAGCATTTAAACAGTATGGGGTTTGAAGCATATAAATTATTAATCAGCCAGAAGGGGATTTTATTATTGCTTGTGCTTGCCTTTATTTTTATAAAGCAGGCAGATTTTACGGTTGCAATAAAATCTGAAATCCAGGAAATGTACTGTTCTTTCATTGAACGGTATGAAGGCGTTCCAGACAAAGCTTCTGATAAGGAATTAGAACAGCTAGGCAGTTTTTTGGATGCGCTGGCAGAAGAATATGCACAGGCAGTAAAAAGTTATGAGGCAGGGGAAATAGATATTAATACATATGAAGAAATACAGTATAAGTGCAGCGCTTACCAGACAGAACAGATATTTTATAATGAAATTATGACACAGAGGGAGTATTTAGCGTCCCTTAAGGAAGATAAAAACATTGATGGCTGGTATATTAATTTATATTGTTATAACAGGCTGTTTAAAAACAGGCTGGATTTGCAGGATTTTGTTTTTATTGTAGTGATGCTTCTGCTTGCTTTTGGGCTTTTTTGGGAAGAAAAGGTATCTAAGACAGATACCTTGCTTAGTCTTTGTAAATATGGCAGGCATGAACTGGACAGAAGAAAAGCTGTGTTGTTAATATGCACCACTGCTATTATGTTTGTAATTAAAAACGTACTAGAAATTGCTTCTGTATATAAATTCTATGGGATTTCAGGGCTTTTTGCCCCAGTACAGAGCATCCAAAGGCTTACAGCAGTTCCCTTTAGTTGTAATATCCTACAGTTTATGGTATTATATTTATTCCTGAAGATGGCGGTTATGTTGCTTTTAGTTTTGTCTGCCTTTGGGATTGTAAAAGTAATTATAAAGAAAACAGGCAGGTGATTTTATATGGAACTAGTAATCCGCAATATTAAAAAAGATTATGGAAAAGTACATGCCCTTTCAGGGATATCAATTACATTTACCC
The DNA here is from genome assembly GCA_910586555.1 of uncultured Lachnospiraceae bacterium. GTDB lineage: Bacteria > Bacillota > Clostridia > Lachnospirales > Lachnospiraceae > Butyribacter. The sequence continues at coordinate 12,326 of CAJUJY010000045.1, read as the reverse complement.
CTGGCCTGTATGGCCTTTTAGGGCCTAATGGCGCTGGCAAAAGCACACTGATTAATTTAATTACAGACAATATTGCAAGACAGGAAGGGGAAATACTTTTAGACGGGAAAGATATTAAAACACTGGGCAGAAATTACAGGACTGTTATTGGTTATATGCCACAGACACAGGGTTTTTATAATGATTTCAGTGTATATGCTTTTCTTATGTATATTTCCAGGCTTAAAGGGCTGGAAAAAAGTAAGGCAAAGAAACGTTCTTTAGAATTAATGGAAGCGTTTAACCTTCAAGATAAAAAAAGGACAAGGACAGGCAGTCTTTCCGGGGGCATGAAACAGCGCCTTATGCTTGCACAGGCATTATTAAACGATCCAGAAATACTGGTACTTGATGAGCCGACAGCAGGTGTAGACCCACAGGAAAGAATCCGTATCAGGAATTATATTAGTATGATATCAGAGGGACGCATTGTTATACTGGCAACCCATATTGTATCAGATGTGGAGGCAGTTGCAAATGAAATCTGCCTGATAGGAAATGGAAAAATAATTAAAAATGGTACACCAGGGCAGCTAATACAAGATGTATCAGAAAAGGTCTATGACATTTCAGCAGATTATGGGAAACTCAGTGAAATCCAGGAAAAATATATTGTCAGTAATATTAACAACAGGGAAGATGGTGTCCATATTAAAATTATTGCAGGTACTGCACCAGAAGGATATAATTATTGCAGGTGCACAGCGAATTTAGAAGATGTGTATTTAAATACATTTAACAGTTAAGATATAGAAAAAAGTAAAGCTAACAGCCGCATTTGCTTATATGTGGTATAGGCAAGTAAAGCATGTTATCAAGAGGGGACAATAATATGAAATTATTATATGGCACAAAGAACCCGTCAAAAATATCTGTTATGGAGAAAAAACTAAAACAGATTGGAATAGAAGTAACTGGCCTTGACAGTTTAAACACTGTAATACCAGATGTTTTGGAAGATGGGAATACCCCGCTTGAAAATGCAAGAAAAAAAGCACATGCTTATTATAATGCTTTTAAAATACCTGTATTTTCTTGTGATTCAGGTCTGTATTTTGATAACCTGCCTGCCCATTTACAGCCAGGTGTGCATGTACGTACAATAAATGGCAAATATTTAACAGATAGTGGCATGATTAGATATTATTCGGGACTTGCACACAAGTATGGGAATCTTAAAGCAAAGTATAAAAATGCTATATGCCTTATCTGGGATAATAGCCATATATATGAAGCAATGGAGCCATCAATGGAAAGCAGCCAGTTCATTATAACAGAAAAACCACATAAAATCCTTAAGAAAGGCTTTCCACTTGACAGCTTGTCAATAGACATTAAAACAGGCCAGTATTATTATGACCTTAAAGAAGAAGAACTGGAAAAAATGGCTGTAGAAGATGGTTTTCTAAATTTTTTTAAGAATATAGCTGTACTTTCCTGCTTAAAGCAATAGTAATACAAAAAATTATAAAGTGCTTTCTGTATTATAACAGAAGGCACTTTTTAGCGTTCCTGGAATTTAATAACAAAATGGCATCCTGTGGGTACAGGATGCCTAGGTATGAATTGAAAAAAGGGTAGCAGGTTTTCCCTACTAACAACTATGATAATATACTTATTTTTTAATTCTGTCAAGTGGTTTATAAATATTTAATATAATCTTGTTATGGAATTACTGTTTTCAATTCAGTTTTTTTGATATATAATACATAATAATACAAAATTTACCATTTATGATACATTTATGATGCAATTATGACGCATTTTAAGCCGGAAGGGGGAGAATTATGAAGAAATTTGTATGTACAGTCTGTGGTTATGTGTATGAAGGAAGTGAGCCACCAGAAAAATGCCCAGTCTGTGGGAAACCAAAAGAGGTATTTAAAGAAGAACAACCAGAGAATACAGACAGTATAGATTCTAAAAATTCCAGTGTATATAAAGATACAGGAAAAGAATACCATAATTTGGATTATGACAGCAGTTTATACCGTGTTGACAAGTCCTGCCGCTATATGGAAGAAATACACCAGATGGCAGTAACAGGAAAGCATATAAGCGGTGCAATGGGTACAAATATGCCAATGCCAGGGTGGGATGATATACTGCTTCTTGGTGCACAGTTAAACCCTGCACCGCTTGATGAAGATGAACATGTTACAACAATGACAGTTATTGGGAAAAATGCTAAAAAACCTATGGTATTAAAAAGCCCTGTATATATTTCACATATGTCATTTGGGGCATTATCAAAAGAAGCTAAAATAGCACTTGCAAAGGGTTCTGCAATGGCAGGCACTGCAATGTGCAGTGGTGAAGGCGGTATATTGCCAGAAGAGATGGAGGCTTCATATAAGTACATGTTTGAATACATTCCTAATAAATACAGTGTAACAGATGAAAACCTGCGTGCAGCAGATGCCATTGAAATAAAGATTGGGCAGGGGACAAAACCTGGCATGGGAGGACATCTGCCAGGTGAAAAGGTAACAGAGGAAATTGCACGGCTGCGTGGAAGGAAACCAGGTAAGGATATACAGAGTCCAAGCAAGTTTAAAGAACTTAAATCCAAAGAAGATTTAAAGAAAATGACAGATATGTTACGTAAACGTTCCGGTGGCAGGCCTGTAGGAATTAAAATTGCAGCAGGACATATTGAAAGGGATCTGGAATATTGTGTGTATGCAGATCCAGATTTTATTACAGTTGACGGAAGAGGCGGGGCAACTGGTTCAAGCCCGTTTTTCTTAAGGGAAGCAACAACCCTGCCAACAGTTTATGCACTTTACCGTGCAAAAAAATACCTTAATTCTGTAAATTCGGATATTTCACTAGTAATTACAGGGGGACTGCGTGTATCTGCTGATATTGCAAAGGCACTTGCTATGGGTGCAGATGCCGTTGCTGTGGCAAGTGCTGCATTAATAGCTGCTGCCTGCCAGCAGTACAGGATTTGTGGCATGGGTAACTGTCCTGTGGGGATTGCAACACAAGATCCAGAATTAAGGGAAAGGCTTAAAACAGAACAGGCGGCACAAAGGGTTGCAAATTATCTTAATGTAACATTAGAAGAGTTAAAAATGTTTGCACGTATTACAGGACATAATTCAGTACATGGGCTTTGTACAGATGATTTAGTTACACTAAACAGGGAAATATCAGAATTTACAAATATAAAACATGCATAAAATGAATATGGCATAAAGGAATTATTATGGTTAAACAATATACAGAACAAAATGTTTATGATGCATTACAGAAACGCCTGGATTTTATTTTCCAGGAATTTGATAATATATTTGTGTCTTTTTCTGGCGGAAAAGACAGTGGGGTTTTATTAAACCTGGTACTTGATTTCCAGGAAAAATATTATCCAGATAAAAAAATTGGTGTATTCCATCAGGATTTTGAGGCGCAGTATACAGTTACAACAGAATATGTGGAATGTACATTTAAAAGGCTTGAAGGAAAGGCCGAGTTATACTGGGTATGCCTTCCAATGGCAACAAGAACAGCATTAAGCAGTTATGAAATGTACTGGTTTCCGTGGGACGACACTAAAAAAGATGCATGGGTGCGTCCTATGCCAGAACACCCATATGTTATTAACCTTGAAAATAACCCGTTTACAACTTACCGTTACAAAATGCAGCAGGGGGATCTTGCAAAGCAGTTCAGCAGGTGGTACAAGATTTCACATGGCAGCAAAAAAACCGTATGCCTGCTTGGTATAAGGGCTGAAGAGTCAATGCAGCGCTACAGCGGTATTTTAAATAAAAAATATGGTTATAAGGGTAAGTGTTTTATAAGCAGGCAGTTTAAAGATGTGTGGACAGCATCACCTATATATGACTGGCTTACTGGTGATGTATGGCATGCCAACTACCTTTTTGGGTATGATTATAACAAGCTTTATGACCTATACTATATGGCAGGGCTTAAACCTGACCAGATGCGTGTTGCATCACCTTTTAACGATTATGCTAAAGACAGCCTTAACTTATACAGGGTTATTGACCCTGAAATATGGGCAAAACTTATAGGACGTGTTAAAGGCGCTAATTTTGGCGCAATTTATGGCAGGACAAAAGCACTTGGCTACAGGAACCTTTCACTTCCAGAAGGGCATACATGGGAATCATATACAAAGTTCTTATTAGATACCCTTCCTGTGCGTCTTAGAAATAATTATGTAAGAAAGTTCCGCACTTCAATAGAATTCTGGCATAAAACAGGCGGAGGGCTTGAAGAAGAAACAATAAAGGAACTTATGGAACATGGTTATAAAATAAAGCGCAACGGGGTTTCTAATTATACAATTATGAAAAACTCCCGGGTTATATTCCTTGGAAGGATACCAGACCATACAGATGACATAAAGTCATCAAAAGATTTGCCAAGCTGGAAGAGAATGTGCTACTGCATTTTAAAAAATGACCATACATGCCGGTTTATGGGTTTTGGAGTTTCAAGGGAGCAGAAGAAATATATAGATATACTTAAAAATAAATATGCCGGGGTTGGGTGTTAAAATTCCAGGAAATATAATACAGGAAACCATATATGGAAGTTTTTTGTATTTGTACCTGGGTTTACAGGTTTTAGTAAGAATGGAGGGGTAATATGGTTTATAAAAGTCCAGTTTATAACGTAATTTCTGTGCCTGTTGAAAAAATTGTACCTAATACATATAATCCAAACTCTGTCGCACCCCCTGAACTTGAACTGTTATATGACAGTATTAAAGAAGATGGCTATACAATGCCTGTTGTGTGCTATTTTGAGGATAAAGAGGACTTATATATAATTGTGGACGGCTTCCACAGATACAGGATTATGCTTGATTATCCTGATATTTACAAACGTGAAAAAGGCATGCTTCCTGTATCTGTTATAGACAAGCCTATCGACTGCCGAATGGCAAGTACCATAAGGCATAACAGGGCACGCGGCACGCATAATGTAGACCTTATGAGCAATATTATTAAAGAACTGTGTGAACTTGGAAGGTCTGATGCATGGATATCAAGGCATCTTGGAATGGACAGGGATGAAATACTGCGTTTAAAACAGATAACAGGCCTTACAGAACTTTTTAAAGATGTAAATTTCGGCAGGGCATGGCAGCCTGCAAAGGAAGAACAGGAGTGTATAAATGAAAACCAGAATTTATAATGCAAAAATTATTACAATGGTAAAAGGTACAGGTATTTTAGAAGGTGAAGTCCATATAAAAGATGGGCGCATTTCATTTGCAGGCACAAAAGAAGAAGCAGGACAGATTAAAGATACACCTGTATGGGACAGGGAAATTGACGCCTGTGGCAATATAATAATGCCAGGTTTTAAAGATGCGCATACACATTCCGCAATGACTTTCCTACGTTCATATGCAGATGACCTCCCATTAAAGGAATGGCTTTATAACAGGGTTTTTCCAATGGAAGCAAAGCTTACAGAAGAAGATATACTATGGTATTCAAGGCTTGCAATACTTGAATATCTTACAAGCGGCATTACAGCAAACTTTGATATGTATATGAAGAATGAAGCTAATGCAAAAGCCTCTGAAGAAGCAGGCTTCCGGACAGTTTTATGCGGCAGTATTAATGATTTTGGTGGTACAGTTGAAGAAATAGAAGCAGAATATAAACATTTTAATAATTATGGCAGCCTTATATCATATAAACTTGGTTTTCATGCAGAATATACCACTAAAAGGGAAATATTAGAGCAGATGGCAGCACTTGCAGAGAAATATAAAGCACCAGTTTACACGCATAATTCCGAAACAATGGAAGAGGTACAGGGCTGCATTGAAAGGTATGGCATGACACCAACAGAGTTTCTTGACAGTATAGGCATGTTTAATTATGGCGGAGGTGGTTTCCACTGTGTCCATATGACAGATAAGGACTTAAATATCTGCAAAGAAAAAAATATATGGATAGTAACAAACCCTGCTTCTAACCTGAAACTTGCAAGTGGCATTGCACCTGTACAGAAAATGCTTGATATGGGAATAGGGCTTGCAATAGGTACAGACGGTGCAGCAAGTAACAACTGCCTTGATATGTTCCGTGAAATGTTCCTTACTACAGCATTACAGAAAGTTTCAATCCCTGATGCTTCTGCGGCTGATGCCAGTGATATTCTTTATATGGCAACATCTGGTGGTGCGCTTGCAATGGGGCTTACAGACTGTGATACAATTGAAGAAGGCAAATGTGCAGATTTAATAATGCTTGACCTCCACCAGCCAAATATGCAGCCACTTAATAATATAGCTAAAAATATTGTTTACAGCGGAAGCAAGCAGAATGTCAAAATGACAATGGTTGCAGGCAAAATCCTTTACGAAGATGGTAAATTTAATATAGGCACAGATGCAGAAGAAATCTATGCACAGGCTAATGAACGCATTGAACGTATGAAAAGACAGTAAAAAACATAAATCCAGTATAAAACAAGGAAAGCAAAAAACATAATATTTTGCATAATTAAATGTAAAAAAAGAATTATGCAGGGTATGGCATAAAAATTTTTTGTATAGTGGCATTGCAGGTATTAAGAAAGGCATGGTTATTTTATGGACAGGGTAATGACTGGCATTATTGGTGCAGGGCGTATGTCGGGCAAAATAATAAAAACAATGGAACAAGTAAAAGGTATTGTCCCTGCTGCCATTGCTTCACGGAGTAAAGAACGTGCAGAAGATTTTGCAAGAAAATATAAACTTCCTAAAGCTTATGGAAGTTATATGGATTTATTAAATGATCCGGATATTGATATGGTTTATATTGCAACGCCGCCATCAGAGCATGCTGCACAGATGAAGATGTGCCTTGGAATGGGAAAAGCAGTTTTTTGTGAAAAGCCATTTACAATGAATTTAAATGAAGCAAAAGAAGTTCTTTGTCTTGCAGAAGAGAGGGGTTTATTTGCAGGGGAAGCAATCTGGACAAGGTATATGCCATTGTATAAAGAAATCCAGGCTTTAAAAAATTTAAAGGAACTTGGAAAAATAACAGCAGTTTATGCAAACCTTGGGTATCCTGTATGGGAAAAGGAACGTATCCATACAAAAGAACTTGGCGGTGGTGCATTAATGGATGTAGGCGTTTACCCATTAACTTTTATAGATGCAGTTGCAGGAATGGATTATACAGAATGTAAAGTTATTGCGCATAAAGTACAAGGTGCTGACCAGGTTAGTGGAATTATGCTATACTATGGCAGGCAGGGCATTATTGCAACAATACTTAATTCTGTAACAGGCCCGTCAGACAGGCAGGGGATAGTTTATGGTACAGAAGGTTATGCAATAGTTAATAATATAAATAACTTTGAAAATATAAAAATATATAATAAAAAACATAAATGTATTAAAGAAACTGTTGCACCTTTACAATTTAGCGGTTATGAATATGAACTGGAGGCAGCAGCAGCGGCAATACTTGCAGGACAAACAGAGTGTGTACAGATGCCGCATAAAAAAATCCTGGAGATAATGGGTGTAATGGATTTAATATACCATAAAATAATATAATGGCAGTAAATGTAATATGATTCCTAAAGTCTGTATTTTTTATTATTTGTAATATTTTATTGTCTGCAATTTTTTATTTTCTGGATTGCAGATAATTATAAATTATATGGCTTAATTGCAATAACTTATTTTATAAAACAAATCAGTGTTTTTACCAGGAAATTTTTGGCAGCAGAAAGGAATAGTTATTTATATGGATTTTTTTGAGGAAAAAGATGGAAGCCTTCTTTTCCGTGAAAACGGGGAAACAGTTATGATAATGCCATGGGGCAAAAACAGCCTGCGTGTGCGTTCTGCTATCTTAAGCGATATTACAGAATACAGCCCTGCACTTCTTGATGTGCCAAAGTTAAAACCAGACATTAAAACAAATGGCACTTCTGCCACAATATGTAATGGAAATATTACAGCAGAATTAACAGTGCAGGAGTGGGGCAATGCATTACAGATAAAATTTTTTAACCAGAATGGGGACTGCCTTTTATCTGAAATTCCAAATGGAGGGGCTTTAACGCTTAAGGCACGCCATTTTATGCCATTAAAGGGTGAAAGTTTTAAGCTTAAGGTTTCATTTTTGTCTGACAGGAATGAGAAAATATATGGAATGGGGCAGTACCAGCAGGAAATCATGGACTTAAAGGGCTGTAACCTTGAACTTGCGCACCGCAATTCCCAGGCAAGCATACCTTTTTATATTTCAAGCCTTGGATATGGTTTTCTTTGGAATAATGCGGCTGTTGGTGAAGTGCATTTCGGGCTTAATACTACAGAATGGATTGCAAATTCCACAAAACAGCTTGATTACTGGATTACTGCTGGTGATACACCAGCACAGATTGAAGAAACCTATGCCTCTGTTACAGGCAAAGTGCCAATAATGCCAGAATACGGGCTTGGTTTCTGGCAGTGCAAACTAAGGTATTATAACCAGGAAGAAGTTTTAAATATTGCTAAAGAATATAAAAAAAGAAATATACCAATAGATGTAATTGTAATTGATTATTACCACTGGCCAAGATGCGGTGACTGGCGTTTTGATGAAGAATATTTTAGTGACCCGGAGGCAATGGTGCAGAAACTGCATGACCTGGGTATAGAAACAATGGTTTCAATATGGCCGCAAGTAGACTGGCGCAGTGAAAACTTTGAAGAAATGAAACAAAAAGGACTGCTTGTTAAAGCGGACTCTGGTATTGACATACAGATGTTATTCCACGGCAACAATGTGTTTATGGATGTAACCAATCCAAGGACAAGGGAATATGTATGGGAAAAATGCAAAAAAAATTATGCAGATTATGGTATAAAAACTTTCTGGCTTGATGAAGCTGAACCCGAATTTACAGGCTATGATTTTAGCAATTACCGTTATTATGCAGGTTCTGTGGAACAGACTGGAAATATTTACCCAAGGGAATATTCAAGGCTTTTCTATGAGGGACAGAAAAAATCAGGGCAGAAGGACATTGTAAACCTTGTACGCTGTGCATGGGCTGGCAGCCAGCGTTATGGTGCGCTTGTCTGGTCTGGTGATATTATGTCAACTTATGAGGATTTCCGTAAACAGATATGTGCAGGAATACATATGGGAATCAGTGGGATTCCGTGGTGGACAACAGATATAGGCGGTTTCCATAATGGTGTTAAAGATGATAAAGATTTCCAGGAATTATTAATAAGGTGGTTCCAGTTTGGCACATTCTGTCCTGTTATGAGAATACATGGCTGCCGCCTTCCAGGTAAAGATATAATTAATAAAAAAGGCGAAGTACGTGAATGGACAGGTGCAGATAATGAAATATGGAGCTATGGTGAAGAAAACTATAAAATTATGTTAAAATATATTAACATAAGGGAACTTATGCGTAGTTATATAAGAAGCCTTATGGAAGAAGCCCATCTTAAAGGAACACCTGTAATACGTGCATTATTTTATGAATTTCCAGAAGATAAAACATGTTATGATATTACAGATTCATATATGTTTGGCGCAGATATACTTGTTGCACCAGTTTGCCATAAACATAAAATGGAAAGAAAAGTATACCTGCCAGAAGGTGCTTTATGGGTTAATGCATCAGATGGCAAAGAATATAAAGGCGGTGCATGGTATGAAATTTCTGCCCCAATTGGCATAATCCCTGTATTTTTAAGGGAAGGAAGACAGAATTACCTTATTAATAAAATATAGGCATAAGGATATAATATCTAACCTTATTAAGCCAGCCTTTTAAAATACACATTTTTTAAAGTTTGGTTTGCCAGGGCTTTAAAAGCGGCAATAAGACGTTTGTTGGCGGGCAGGTTGTGGTGTCTGTTTGCATTAATTAAAATATAGAATGTTAATATCCGTTTGACAGGGCTTCTTGCTACAAAAAATTAAAAACTGCATAGGAGGATTAAATGGAAGAGAAACGTATTATGATAATTGGCTACAGCGGCAGCGGCAAATCCACGCTTGCCATTAAACTTGGCAGGAAATATAAATGCAAAGTGCTGCATCTTGACTGTGTACACTGGCTTCCTGGCTGGAAAGAAAGAGATAAAAGCGGAGAAGAAGCAATAATTACAGATTTTCTTGATAAGAACCAGAACTGGGTAATTGATGGCAATTACAGAAAAAGATGTTATAACCGCAGGCTTAATGAAGCAACAGACATAATTTACATGGCATTTGGCAGAAGTATATGCCTTTACCGTGTTATAAAGAGATATTTTAAAAACCGTGGCAAAACCAGGAAATCAATGACAAACGGCTGTGAAGAAAAAATTGACCTGGAATTTATAAAGTGGGTTTTATATGAAGGAAGAAGCAAAAAACACCAGGATAATTATAAAAAAGTGTGCAAAAAATACCATAATAAAGTAACAGTATTAAGAAACCCTGAAGATGTAAAAAGGTTTTGTAAGGCTTTAGGAACTAAATAATAAAAAGTGGAAATATTCAAGGCTGGCACTTTAAAGGATAGAAATCCGTAAGGTACCAGCCTTTTTAGCAGTTAAACCCCTTAAGCCAAGCGGATATTGGCAATCCGTATTTTAAGCTGCATTTGGCAGCAGGCAAGCAGGCATTCACAACTTGCCTGCTTGCAAAACAACCTCATTAATTAAGCCCTGGTAAATCAAACCCGCCGCTTAAGAAGCATAAATTTTAAAGGTCTGGCTTAACAGGGTTAAAAATCTTTAAAATATTTTTTATATGTTATTATAAAGAGCACTACTGAAAATGCTGTTGCAAGGTAATCTGTTACAGGCTGTGCAATTACAAGCATTTTCGCGGAGTCTGTTAATGCATTTAAAATAAAAAGTATAGGTATAAAAAGCAGCCCCTGTCTTGATATTGAAAGAATTAATGAAGGGAGTGCAGCGCCTGTGGACTGTATAGCATTTATCATCACGAACAGTATGCCAAGTACCGGGCCTGATATTATATATATCCTTGAAAACTGGAAGCCAAAACCAAAAGCAGATTTATCTTCAAGGAAAGCTGTTACAAGCGGGCCGGCACCAAGGTAACATATTACTGTCATAATTATACTCATTGCAAGTGCAAGGCAGACTGAAAATTTTAAAACAGCAAGATACCTTTTCTTGTTTTTAGCGCCAAAACAGTAGCCAAGAAGAGGCTGTATGCCTGTTCCAAGCCCTATTAAAAGCATAACTACAATCATATTTACTTTCATGGCAACACCAAGGCCTGCAACTGCCATGTCACCATAAGTACTCATAAGGTTATTTATAATAATATTTGATGTGCTCATAAGCAGGCTGTTCAGTGAAGCAGGAATACCTATTGAAAGTACGCCTGTTGCAATACGCCCTCCTGCCTTATAATCTTTTAAACGTATTGAAAGCAGTGAATTTTTAGATAAAAGGTGTGCCATATAATACAAAGTTGCAAGAATATTCCCAATAGTAGTAGCTATAGCAGCCCCTGCAATATTCCACTTAAACAAAAGTATCATAACAGGGTCAAGTACAATATTTGCAACATTTCCAATAATCATTCCAACCATTGCTTTTTTGGCATATCCCTCAGACCTTATAATATTGCTGTACATATTTGAAATAATTAAAAAAGGCACTGAAACAGCCAGTATTGCAAGATATTGTGAAGTGTAGCCAAGGGTTTCATCACTTGCACCTACAAGCCTGCATATAGGTTTATTTAAAACCCATATTAAAACCATTGAAATAACTCCAATTACAAGACCTGTCCAGAAGCAGAATGAAGAAATATTTTTAGCCTTTTCCTGTTTTCCCTGCCCTAACATTCTTGAAATTAATGAAGTACCGCCAATTCCAAAAAGCATCCCTATAGCCATAAAAATAAGAAATGCAGGGGTAGCAACCGATACAGCAGCAACCATATAAGGATTTTTAGTCTGTCCTATAAAAAACGTATCTGCAAGGTTGTAAGCAAGCACCATAATCATACTTATAATAGATGGAATAGCATTGCTTAAAACAGCTTTCGGGACAGGTGCATTTTTAAAAATTTCTGTTGTTTTATCCTCCATGTGAAAAACTTCCTTTCTGTAAAAAATTTTGTTTTGTAAAAAGCCAATAAAGGCGTGTAAAAAACTTATTCCTATGGAATTAATTTCCACAAAAAATTATTTTCAGACACGCATTAGATTATTCTACAAGATTTTTCCTGGAAATTCAAGGGATTAAAATAATTATACACGGAAATCAATTTTCAAAAAGTTAAAGATAAGATATAATGAAGGCATGG
>CAJUJY010000044.1 GCA_910586555.1 uncultured Lachnospiraceae bacterium | reverse complement strand
CGTAGTGGAAACGTGCCTGCTACAGAAAATATATAAAACTGCTGCATGTACACAATTTAGTATATACACAACCCCAATGCAGGATAACTATAAATTATCCCTTGTTTATTTATATAAAATTAAAATTTATGAAATGGGCGTGACCGCTAGTTCTTTGCTTCTTGACACAAAATAATATTTTGTTTATTATACTTAATATATTTATAAATATTTACAGGAGGCATTATTATGGTTTTATGTATTGCAACTGCTCCATGCAAAGTCTTTTAGGACAGGAATGTATGGAGCTTATAGACTGTCCTGTGGCTTTGCATGTGCTGGTTAATAATAAAATTAGTCTGGCAAGGAGCAAAGCTTATGAACACTAACCTTGATGCAATTTTACGCATACATATTCCAGTACATATGCAGGGACGCGTGTATTCTGTACGTAATTCATTACAGTTTTTTACAATACCGCTTGGATATCTTTTTGGAGGTTTTTTAGTTGATTCTGTTTTTGAACCGCTTATGGAAGTACAGGATAAAAATTCTATCCTTGTAAAAATATTTGGATATGGAAAAGGTTCTGGTGCAGCATTTCTATTTTTTATAATTGCAATTTCAGGTATATGTGTGTGTATATATTTCATACATAATAAATATATTGTACAATTAAAGGAAAAAGGGTATTAATTAACTATAAAATTATTATCCAGGCATAATAAAAGAAACCAGACAGCTTTATTGTTATCTGGTTTCCTTTCATATAAAATACACAATATTTATGTGTTAAATTTCATCCCGTCTATACAGTTATTATATAAAAACTGTTTTAATCCAGGTTTACTGCCTGTTTCATAAAATTCCACTAATAGCTTGTAAAATTCTTTTATATCCTTTTGCTTTACAGATATAACACCCTGTCCATTTTCAATCATTATTTTATTACAAGCAAGCATTGCTACCCGTTTGTTGCCATCATAAAATAACTGTTCCCTCATAAGGTACAACATTAAATCCAGTGCCCTGTCAAGTGGCAAGGCACCGGATTTTGTAATTTTAAGGATTTCAATTCCAGCTTTTTTTTTATCTGGCAGGCCAGGAACCCATTCTGTCCCTCCAATCCTTACTTCTTCTTTTCTTAAACTTCCAGCATTTATAATTGTAAACTTTCCCAGTAACATATGGATTTTTTCTATAAACGCCAGATCCAGCAGGTCATTAAGATGTAAAAACAGATACTGCCATGCATGTTTTAAATCATTTATGGCATTTATTTCATCTATAGTATATCCAGATACTGACATACCATTATATATTGCCTGGGTATCTGGATATGTTACCCCTATGCCTTCAAGATTAGCGCTTTTCCATATATAATCTACAATATTTCTTTTAGCAAGAAAAATATTTTCTTCCTGTGTCATAGTATATTTTGGTTTCATTTACTGGTTTATCCTTTTAACAAAATTTCTTCTGGGATTTACGCATTTTTGGCATATCCTATAGAGTATCCTGCCTGCCTGGCGTACCCGTCCAGTTCTTCAAGCTGTTCTAACAGGCATGGAAATAAAACCAGGTCATCACCACCAAAACCAATATCAGCTATACAGTAACCTTCCAGGGCCCAGTTCCCGTCTAAGACTTCACACCATTCAAAAATTTCTGCATCTTCATCAAACCAGTCTGCATTTACTGGAAGGTTATTTGTTTTTGTACCATTAAAATCCTGTACAGTATCTATAAAATCTTCCAGGAAATCACTTGTGTCAACCTCACATACATAACCATATTTTTCAAGGATATCAATCATTCCAAGCCATATTATTTCATCTTTTGCTACTTCACCTTTTTCAATATCTTTGGCTGTAATTCCACGTTCATCATAATCACCAGCATGGTCTTTAAAGTATGTATCTGTGTTATTAACACAGATATTAATGTCTTTCATTACATCAGCGTCATTATTTGAAATTATTTCTGCTATTTTTATAATTGGATATTGTTCTGGCATCTTTTTTAACCGCTCCTCTATAATTTTTTATTAATTCTACTAATCCATTCATGGAATTTACCAAAGATTTAACCTTTGGTTTAATCTATGTTTTTAATTTCCAGTTCCTTGCAAATCTCTTCCTTAAGTGCATCAAGAAGTTTATCTTCAGGGACTTTTTTAATTATTTCACCTTTTTTAATTAAAAGCCCTTCACCTTTACCGCCTGCAATGCCTATATCAGCTTCTCTTGCTTCACCTGGCCCGTTTACAGCGCAGCCCATTACAGCTATTTTAAGTTCCCTGTCTGTTTTAATATTTTTAACCATTTCTTCAGTCCTGGCGGCAAGTTCTATAAGATTTATCTGGGTACGTCCGCATGTAGGGCATGATACAACTGTAACACCCCCTTTCCTAAGACCAAGCGTCCTTAAAATTAGTTTTGCTGAATTAACTTCTTCAACAGGGTTTCCTGTAAGTGAAACACGTATAGTATCTCCTATGCCCTGGTAAAGAATATTCCCAAGCCCTATGGCAGACTTAATATTCCCGCTTAATATTGTTCCTGATTCCGTAATTCCTACATGAAGCGGGTAATCTGTCTGTCCTGCAATAAGTTCATGTGCTTTTATACACATAAGCACATCTGAAGATTTTATGCTTATTACAAGGTTGTTATATCCCATATTTTCAATTACTTTTACCTGCATAAGTGCACTTTTAACAAGCCCTTCTGCGGTAACCCTGCCATATTCCTTTATTATTTCCTTTTCAAGTGAACCGCTGTTTACGCCAACACGTATAGGGATATTTCTTTCTTTTGCTGCATTTACAACAGCCTGGATCTTTTCTTTATCCCCTATATTGCCAGGGTTAATCCTTATTTTATCTGCACCGTTTTCTATTGCAGCAATAGCAAGTTTATAGTCAAAGTGTATATCTGCCACAAGCGGTATGTGGATAGATTTCTTAATTTCTTTAAGTGCTTTTGCAGCTTCCAGGTCTGGCACAGCACATCTTATAATATCGCATCCAGCTTTTTCAAGGCCTGTTATCTGGTTTATTGTAGCACTGGCATCTGATGTCTTTGTATTAGACATAGACTGTATTGCTACAGGATTTCCGCCGCCAATATTTACACCGCCAATATTAACTGTCCTTGTATTATCCCTGTACATATAAGACCTCCGTTCCTGCCTGTTACTTAATAATCTTAATTATATCATTATACATTACAAATACCATAAAAAGCATTAAAATTACAAAACCAGCAAAATGTACAAAGCCTTCTTTTTCCCTGTCAACAGGCTTTCCGCGTACAGCTTCTATAAGTATGAATATAAGCCTGCCGCCATCAAGTGCAGGAAGCGGCAGAAGGTTCATAACACCAAGGTTTGCACTTAAAAGTACTGACATATAAAGCATCTGTATAATTACTGCCATAATGCCAAGGCTTTTACTCTGGTCGATTGCGCTCCCTACAACATTTACAATACCTACAGGCCCTGAAACGTCATTCATTGAAAGGCGTCCTGTAATAAGCTGCCCGAGGCTTGCAACAGTTGTGGTTATCCAGTATTTTACTTCAACAAAACTGTATTTAACCACATCAAAAGCACTTCCGCCTTTTTCATCAAATGCTGCATTAAACCCAAGGGTATATGTTTCGTATTCTTTAGGCGTAACAGTAAATTCCTGTGTAGCACCATCACGTTCTATTACAAATTTAACATCTTTTCCCCCCTGGTTTACAGAATTCATAGTGCTGCTAAGTTCACCAGCATTAGAAATGTTTATGCCGCCTGCGGATTTAATAATATCCCCCGCTTTAATTCCTGCACCCTCAAATGCACCACCTTCTGTAACCTGGCTTATCTTAGGTGCTTCCTTTTCATTGGACGGATATGAAAAACCAAAAAGATATGTTTTATAATAAGGGTCAATACTAAATGTTTTAGTTTCACCGTCCCGTTCTGCCACAATTTCAACTTTATCACCTGTAAGCGGATGTAACTGTGTATACGTAGATATTTCGCGTCCTATTGTAATCTTTTTGCCATTTATGCTTTTAACAACATCACCTTCCTGAAGCCCGCTCTGGCTTGCTGGCTGGTTGTCATATACCTGCCTTATGACCGGGTAGTCAATTCCTGAATATGAAAGTATTATTATTGAAAACACAAATGCAAGTATAAAATTAAAAAACGGTCCTGCAAATACAACTGAAAACCTTGCCCATACACCTTTGCTGTTAAATGAATTTTCGGCATTATTCTCTTCATCTTCACCAACCATTGCACATGATCCGCCAACCGGGAAAAGTTTCCACGAATATTTTGTTACGTCCTGCCAGTCTGCCCTGTCCTCAAATTCCTTTTGTGTACAAAGGAATTTAACTACATGGCCTTCTTTAGTTTTTGCGTATGTTATTAACCTTGGCCCCATACCTATAGAAAATTCTGGTACACCAACACCATTTTTCTTGGCAAGGAAAAAATGCCCAAGTTCATGTATTACTATAATCACTGTAAATATAAGTAATGCTACAATAATATTCATTATATCCTCATTTCTGCGCTGCTTTTAACACCATAACAGGCTTTAAGGCTTGTAGACAATATTTTTTGTGCCAGGCAGCGCGCAGGCACAATTTAACCTCATCAAGCCAGACCCTTAAAGAACATGCTTTTTAAGCGGATGGCTGTTTTGCCAGCAGGCAGCTAATACCTGCAAGCAGGCATCCAGATTGCAAATATAATTTGGCAAACTGGTTTATAAAGTTAAAACCTGCTTTCAATATACCTGTATACATCCTGTTCTATCTCCAGTATATCACTTAATGACGGATTATCAATATTTTTATGTACTTCCATACATTCTTTAATAATCCTTGTTATTCCAGTAAAACCTGCCCTGCCATTAAGAAACATGTTTACGGCCCTTTCATTGGCAGCATTAAACACTGTAAGCATACTTCCGCCTGCTTCCCCTGCTTTATAAGCAAGCCCCAGTCCTTCAAATGTATCCATATCTGGCTTCTCAAATGTAATCTGTGGTATTTTATAAAAATCCAGGCGTTCCCCCTTAAGGTATCTTCTTTCAGGATAGCAGAGCGCATATTGTATAGGAAGTTTCATATCAGGTGTCCCAAGCTGCGCAATTACTGCACCATCTTTAAATTCTACCATTGAATGTATTATGCTCTGTGGCTGTATTACTACTTCTATATCTTTAAGCCCCATTCCAAAAAGCCACATTGCTTCAATTACTTCAAGCCCCTTATTAACCATTGTTGCTGAATCAACAGTAATCTTTTTACCCATTGACCAGTTAGGATGTTTAAGGGCATCCGCAGGTGTTACATTTGCAAGTTCTTCTTTCTTCATTCCACGGAAAGGCCCTCCTGATGCTGTAAGTATAATTTTAGCAGGCCTGTTTTTATGCTGCCCGTTAATGCACTGGAATATTGCAGAATGTTCACTGTCAACTGGCAGAAGCTTTACTTTATACTTATTAACCATAGGCATAATAATATGCCCTGCTGTAACAAGGGTTTCTTTATTTGCAAAGGCTATGTCTTTGCCTGATTTTATTGCTTCTGTCACAGGTTTTATCCCAATCATGCCTGTAACTGCTGCAACAACAGTATCTGCACCATCTAGCCTGGCACACTCTGTTAAACCTTCCATTCCTGATAAAACATTTATATGCCTGTAAACACCATCTTTTGCCTTAAGCTGCTTCTCCAGCTCAAGCGCTTTGCCACTGTTATATACACAGACTGTTTCTGGCATAAATTCTTCTATCTGCTTTAAAAGCAGCCTTATATTGCTCCCTGCTGCAAGTGCCTTTACATTAAGGCCGCTGTTATTTTTTATTACTTCGAGTGTCTGTGTGCCAATAGAACCCGTAGAACCAAGTATAACTATTTCTTTCATGTATAATACCCCCATTTAGAAGGGTTTAATCCCTCATGCTGTGCTTTTAGCGGCACAAATACCAAAACGGATAAGCCCGTTTTTTCTGGTTTACTATTTTAATATAATAAACTTTACCAGGTAATATACTACCGGGGCAGTAAAAATAATGCTGTCAAACCTGTCCAGTATGCCCCCGTGCCCTGGTATCAGGTTTCCATAATCTTTTATTCCCTGGTTTCTTTTAATTGCTGAAGCTGCAAGGTCACCAGTCTGTGATATAACAGAAGAAACTGCACCAATTAATGGAAGCTGCCACCATATATTCCTGTTATTATAAAATACTGCTGCAAATATAAAACCTGTCAGTGCTGCACCAAAAACACCTCCAAGACAGCCCTCTATTGTTTTATTAGGGCTTAATTCTGAAGGCATTTTATGCTTTCCTATAAGTTTGCCTGTACAATATGCAAAAGTGTCTGAACCCCATGCACCTATATATATAAACCATACAAGCAGATGCCCGTCCTGTACAAAACGTACTTTAAATACAAATGACAGCATAACTGTCACATACACAATCCCAAAAAACAGCATAGTTACTTGTCCTGAATTAAACTTAGGATATGATACTACATAACATGCCATAAATACCATAAGTGTAAATACCAGCCACATTACCAGAAGTTCATATTTATCATTTAAAATCAGGATATCTGTAACAACACTTGAAATATAACCAGCAAAAGCAGGAACTGTTTTTTCTATACCGGCTGCCCTGTAAAGTTCATAAAGCCCTGTTAAAGAAACCACTGTTATAACCAGGAATAATGGATAACCGCCATAAACCATAAGGGCTATTGTAACCGCCATAAGAACAATCCCGCTTGCAAGCCTTGTCCCAAACATTCTATAAATCCTCTCTGTATCTTAGCTTATTATTATATTATAACTATAATTTAATCCTGTATACCACTATTTCTATATACCTCCAAAACGCCTGTTTCTTGACCTGTAAAATTCTACTGCTTTTTCCAGTTCTTTTTTATCAAAATCAGGCCACAGGACATCTGTAAAATAAAATTCTGAATATGCAAGCTGCCATAAAAGGTAATTTGACAGCCTTTGTTCACCGCTTGTCCTTATCATAAGGTCAGGATCAGGAATACCATATGTATCAAGGTGTGATGAAATTATATCTTCATCTATATCCTCTATACAAAGCCTGCCATCTTGTACTTCTTGTACAATTTTTCTTATTCCGCGTTTAATTTCATCACGGCTTCCATAGTTTAAAGCAACCTGGAAATGAAGCCCTGTATTGCTTGCAGAAACTTCTTCAAGCTCCTTAATCCTTGCCTGGAGGCGTGCATCAAGGCGTGAAATATCACCTATTACACGCACTTGCATATTGTTCTTTTTACTTGTATTAATACAGTCTTTAAGATAACTTCCAAGCAGTTTCATAAGTGCATCTACTTCATCTTTTGGCCTTGCCCAGTTTTCAGTGGAAAATGCATACATAGTTATATATTTTATTCCCATGTCCCATGCAGCAGCGCATATTTTTTCTACATTTTTGCTTCCCGCTGCATGTCCTGCATTGCGTGGAAGCAGCTTTTTCTTAGCCCATCTTCCATTGCCATCTAATATAATGGCTACATGGCACGGCACACCTCTTGTATCATCTGCCATTTTAATCCCCCATTTAATATAAATATTAAGGGACAGGCTTTTGCCGGTCCCATTATGCCAGTAATTAATTTTAACAACTGGCACCATAACGGCCAAAGCGCGCCTGGTTCTTAACTAAACAAACTTCCAGATATACCTGGAAATATATAAGACTGGCTTGCTTCATTAAGGCTTTCACTACCGGGACACATTTGTATTCATTAACGGCAGTATAAGGCCCGTGTCAAAACCATTTATATAGTATAGCATATCACATATGCATTATCAAGAGCCTGCTAAACATCTGGTATTGTGCAAAAAGCCCATGCCTAAAGGAGCTGGCTCTCCTTACAGTTATTATAATTTACATCTGGCCTGTTACCAGGCAATCCCAAGGCTTTCTATATAATGGCAAAGTTCTGCTGCCATTTCCTCCGCTTCCTGTATTCTTAAATGCCCTGGTGTGCCACATCCGTTGCGTTTAAAAATATAATGTGATATCCTGCTGTCATTTATTCCATTTACAACTTCATCTATGGAATTATCCCATGAAACATCATGTTTTAAAAGCGTTGTACAGCATATAATGTATGCTTCATTATATTTTTCCCTTAATTCCAGAAGAAAATCCCTGTAATGCCTTCTCCATCTGTCTGCTTTTTCCCCGTTGTAATCCTCCTTCATATAATCTTCCGGGTTACTGTCATTTTGTCCAAATGCAACAATTACTACATGGGGTGTATACTTTGAAAAATCCCATTCTGACACCCCGCCAAGTGCTGTGTTGTAGCGGATTTTATCCCATATAGTTTCCATCCCCGTATAGCAGGGCCCGTTAAACCAGCCAGTATTATCAAGAAGTGCAATGCCTCCCTGGGCAATATCATGTATCTGTGCATTGAGCCTCCTTGCCATTATCCATGCATATGAATACCAGCTATTTGAATATTCACCATTATGCACCGGATCTTCCTTTCCTATATATTGGACTGCTTCCGAAACCTCCCCTGCTGATACAGAATCACCATAAACTTCTATTTTTCTTAAAGGATTTGGAGGCAGGGGAAGTATTTCCCCGCCATAAGCAATTTCAAACCATAAAAGTGTCATTTCATGGCATGAATCCTGCCTTTTAAAAAACATTGCAGTATGTTCATTGTTTTTTGATGGCTTTACCACAATATCAAAAGAAGCAGTACCATTTGCAGGAAGCAGTATAGAAGAATGTTCCCCGTCAACAATACACCCAAGATAATTATTCCAGTATGCACTTTTATTTTTCACACATATTTTTAAAGTATTACCAGTAAACTTTATCTTGACAGAAGTACACGGATAGACAAAAACTGGCTCTTTCTGGCTGCTCCAGTCAATTCTGCCGCTATATAAAAGTTTGCTGTTACCTGGCATTATTTTCATAAATATAAATCCCCCATAATAATTTACTTCTCCACTGTCCTAATAATATCCCGTCTTTGGTTTTTTAGTAAGAAATATTATACAATACCAGGATTATTTTTACAAGGCTATATAAATATTGTTGCCATATGCGTTTTATAAAAAGATACCAGGATTTATAAACCAGGATTAACAAGCAAAAAAACAGGAACTTATAATTACCATATAAGTTCCTGCCTGGTTTTAAAATTATCTTTATAAATTGGTTTTCTTTAAGTCTTCAATTAATTGTGCATATTCTGGTGCTGCAAGGAAGTTTGTTATAAGTACCAGCCTTGCAGAAGGGTTACTATGTGCGGCACGTTCACCTAAATCCCTGTGTGTTACTACTATTTGTACATCTGCTGGAATTGATGATACTGGTGTATGTATTACTTCTATGCCAGACATGCCAGCTTCTGCTATTTTCTTTTTAAGCACTGTTGCACCCATTGCACTTGAACCCATTCCCGCATCACATGCAAATGCAATTTTGCTTATCTTTCCAGATGGCAAAGTATTGCTGCTATTGCTGTTTTGTACTGCCATGCCTTTTGACTGGCTTTTCATTGCATCTTTTTTAGCCTGTGCTTCTTCTAATGAAGCATCTTTTCCCATAAATTTAAGGATAGGCAGTGATATAACAAATGAAACTACTGCTGCTAAAAGCACACCAATTACAAGGCCTAAATAACTATGGCGTTCTGCCATTGCAAGTATTGCAATAATGCTTCCTGGTGATGCTGCTGATACAAGGCCCACATCAAATATTGTAAATATAAACACACCACATGCCCCGCCAGCTATTGTTGCAAGCAGCAATAACGGGTTCATAAGTATGTATGGGAAATATATTTCATGTATCCCGCCAAAGAAATGGATTATAACTGCGCCTGGCGCTGAACTTTTTGCACTTCCTTTTCCTGCTATGCAATATGCCAGAAGTACACCAAGCCCTGGGCCTGGGTTTGCTTCTAACAGGAAGAAAACTGACTTTCCTGCTTCTGTTACCTGCTGTATGCCCATTGGCGATAATATTCCCTGGTTAATTGCATTGTTAAGGAACAATACTTTAGCAGGTTCAATAAAAAGGCTTACAAGTGGCAGCAGTCCATGTTCCACGAAGAAATTAACACCTGCGCTCATAGCATTACTTAATACATTAACAAGTGGTGTAATGCCAGTCATGGCAATTAATGCCAGTATGCCGCCAATAATTCCTATTGAGAAGTTATTCACTAACATTTCAAAACCTGCTTTGACATGGCCTTCTATTCTCTTGTCAAACTGCTTAATAACCCATCCTGATAACGGGCCAACTATCATAGCACCAATAAACATCGGGGTATCTGGTGAACCCATAATAACACCCATAGTTGCGATTGCCCCAATTATGCCGCCACGTTTGCCTGCAACTACTTCACCGCCTGTATAAGCAATAAGAAGCGGCAAGAGCATATGTGACATAGGATCTACCATTGCAGCAAACTTTTCATTTGGTATCCAGCCTGTTTTAATAAACAGTGCCGCTATAAGCCCCCATGCAATAAATGCACCAATATTCGGCATTACCATTCCGCTAAGAAATCTTCCAAATACTTGTACTTTTTCTTTCATACACATACCTCACTTATTTTAAATTCCTGCCCTTTTAACCAGGCCTTTGTTAAAAAAGCAATTATAATTATATTAAGAGGTATAACTGGCCAGTTAATCCCTTTCTGTGTAATTTATTATACTAAGATTATAGCTGGTTTTGCAACAAATAGAAAAAGAGATTTGGCATTATCAGATAATGCCAAAAAAAGACAATGCATAAGCACTGCCTTTATAATACCTGCTTTTTTATAAATACCTGCCAGGCTAATGCCTGCGGAAACATTCAAGATCAGAAACCAGTTTAGAACTGCTGTTCCTGGCTAAACGCCTTTCTTCTTTTTCATAGTTATAAATCTTTCTCCCTGGCTGTATAATATATATTAAGAAATAAGCGCAAGAATACCTTCTGGCGAACTGTTTGCCTGGGCAAGTACTGACTGTGCCGCCTGCTGTATAACATTCATAGATGAAAACTGCACCATTTCATCTGCCATATTTGCATCCCTTATACGGGATTCGGAATTTTGCAGATTTTCTGCCATATTGTCCGCGTTAGCATATGTATGTTCCAGCCTGTTTGTATATGCGCCTATTCTGGAACGCTCTTCATTTATTCTTTCAATCATTTCATCAACATAGCTAATGGACTTTGTAGCATTTTTACTGGAATTAACTATTACTCTGTCCATATCAAGCTCTTCACGGTCAACATGTGGCAGGAAAATACCAATAAGCTGGCCGGAATTTGCCCCTGCTTGTATATTCAGAACTTTACCATTCAAAATATTAACACCAACAGGAACTTCCTTCTCTGTTATCTCTGGTTTCCCAACTATAAGGTAACCCCTGTTTTCATCTCCCTTTGCACTTCCATATACAATAAGGTCTGAACCATCCGTAGTGCCAATTTTGTTATCATGGCCTACATGGTTACCAGCACTGCCATGAACTTCTTTGCTAATAAAATCAAGCAAATCTTTTATAAAATCAGAACCTTTTGAATATTTTGATGTTCCTACATTAAACACTTTGTTGTTTTCAGTTCCTCCGCTCATTATGCTTGCTTTTGTAGTTTCATCTTTAATCCCTGATTTTGTTTTATCAAACTTAAAGGTAAATTCCTGGCCACACCCAAGTGTACATTGGAAAGTAAATCCTGAACCATCAAGTTTGTCCCATTCAGATTTACTAGCAACTACACCAAAATTAAGCCGGTAAGAATATTCTGCCAGTCCACTGCTGTCTTGTAAAGGATCACTACTTACAATAGTGTTATCATTTAATGTATATGTGCCATCACCGAGAGGGTAATGCTTTCCACATTGTACTGTCTGTCCTTGTTTTCCCATTACATTTACAAGACCTTGGTGTTCACTATAGACAACTGTTGTTTCTTTACGTGTTATAAGTTCTGCATTATAACCTTGCAACACTTTAATTGTATTAAACTCTGTAGATTTACCAATATGATCTACCTCATCATTTAATTGCAGGATTTCTTTCTGGATTGTGCACCTGTCAGCCGATATATATGTATCATTAGCTGCCTGTACCGAAAGTTCACGGATACGTTGTAAGATTGACTGTATTTCATGCAGCCCTCCATCTGTAACATTTAAAAGAGAAATCCCATCCTGGGCATTACGTGAAGCAGCATGCAGTCCCCGTATCTGTCCTCTCATCTTTTCTGAAATTGACAGACATGCTGCATCATCCGCTGAACGGTTAATCCTGTAACCTGATGATAATTTTTCAGTATTTTTTGCAATTAATTTATTATTAACTCCCATCTGCCTGTTTGTAAAAGACGCTGGCAGGTTGTGTTGTATTACCATAGCCATTCCTCCTTGAAAATATATATAAATCCATTTATCTTTAACCTATATCGGCCATATTATTCTTGTACTTTATACCTATTAAGTATATTTTATAAAAATATACTTTTTATCTTGTGATACAGTAGTGTGTCTATATAATGTATATTTAATGGATATTACATTCTTTTTATGGTCTATGGCTATAAAATTTTAACCCCATTAAACCAGCCCTTTAAAATTCATGCTTCTTAAGTAGCAGGTTTGGTTTACCAGAGCTTGCCTCTTATAAAACAATATCTACTGTATATATCCACCTGGCTGTTTTAAAGGAAATACAGAAAATATAAAAACCCGCCGGATTTCTTGGTGGGCCATATAAATGTAATTTAGGATTGTCTGGTATTGTATCTTATCCTAAAACCTGAACATACTCTGCTATTTCTGTACCATCGTCTATCTTTATATTAACATAAGCCTGTCCTGCTTAAATCTGTAATGTCAAGAAAGAACGGGTGTTTTATACTTTTTAAGTATATATTTTTATAATATACCCTTTTGTTTGTTTATACAATAGCAACCTGTCCATATAATATATACCTATTAGGTTTAACCTGCCCCTCCACTTTATATGAATATTTTTTATAATTATCTGGATTATAATTATAAGGGTGGATTATAATTGATAACTGTATTTACCTGTATGCAATATAGGCAAGTAAAATAGACTGCTAAAATTGATAACTATAAACTATCAATGGCATTTTTTATAAGCGGATTTATCTGTTTTGTTATTTTAGCTGCTTTATATGGTATAGAGGTTAGTGTGAAAAAACCATATACAAAAGTTTTTTCACAACTTTTGCAAAGCAAAAGTTTACTCTTGCAAAGCAAAAGTTTACTCTTGCAAAGCAAAGGTTTACTCTTGCAAGGCAAAAGTTTGGGATTTGTGCCTGCAGCAAGGAGTCTGCGGGCACTGGAAAGGCATGGGTATTTTTATGGAAAACTATAAACAGGAAATTGGACTACGTTTAAAACAATTAAGGAAAGAAAACAGTCTTACCCAGGAAAAAATTGCGGAGATGCTTGGAATTTCCCAAAAACATTATAGTGAGGCTGAACGTGGGATAACAGGGCTTTCTGTTAAACATCTGATACAGATAAGCGATATTTTATCTGTTAGTTTAGACTACTTACTAAAAGGGTATATTTCAAAACATTCTTCTGAACCTGTTAAAAACAATATGTTAATAAACAACCTATACTTCTCTTCTTCTGAATACACACAGCAACAGATGCTTAAGCTGTTACAAATTGCTAAAGACATTGAAACACATGCCCAGTCACAAAAGAAAAAACACTATATATAAAATATAAAAACCAGGACATACATAAAGTTATGTCCTGGCTAATTATATTACTTATACTGCACCATACTTATTATGGCAATCTTTATATATGTATTATTCTACACACTTTTTTATTTCTTTATTTATTAAAACCTTGCTTTAATCCTTATCCCTTATAAAATTCATTGGCTGGAATGGTTCCTTTTGAGGGATTCCGTATTTTTCTTTACCAAGTGCAATGCTTTTCATAAGAAATACCATATTCCTTGCAAGTGTCCTCATAGTTTGCAGGCCTTCTGTATCCTTTGCTGCTTCCCCTGGCATACGTCCATGTATACTGTTCCAGTACTGGCTTGATGCAACTGGCATCCCGGCAATAGTAAAAAACTTATTTAACTCATCAAACGTTGAAGAAAGGCCTCCTCTTCTTGCAGCAACCACACTTGCACCAACTTTCATTGTTTTATCAAATCCTGTACTGTAAAAAAGGCGTGTAAGAAACGCAACAAGGGTAGCATTGGCAGATGCATAATAAACAGGGCTTCCAGCCACAAAACCATCACATTCCTCAAATTTGGCAGCAGTTTCATTAACAATATCTTCAAAAACACATCTGCCATTTGCCTTACATGAGCCACAGCCTATGCACCCTCTGATATCCTTATTGCCAATATGTAAAATTTCTGTTTCAATATTTTCCTGTATAAAAACTTTCTCCATTTCATGTAATGCTACATAAGTATTTCCATTAGCCTTTGGACTTCCATTAATCATTAAAACCTTCATTAATATGCCTCCTTTTGTTAAAAATTTTTAGTTATATTAATTAATAATACCATACTATATCTGTAAATTCTATATTATTTTATAAATTTACATGTCCATTTTATAAATTTTCCATTATCTGTTGTTTATATACAATTAAAAATTTATGAAATGGACGTGATAAGTTTATAAGAATACCAGGATATTTAAATATATTTTTATAGAAAATTATTTTTCCGCCAGTTTTTTATTTACTTTACACCCCGTTTTTATTTTGCTATAATAAAAATACTTTAAACCACCGCCATAAATACCTCCTGGCTATGTGGACATGGTACTTTATATATAATAATAGAAATGAGGTTGTTACTATGATAAATGGAATAAATATTAATACAAATATCCCAAAATCTGTTCCACGTACTGTTGCACAGGCTGAAGATGCAGGCTATGACAAAGCTTCTATCAGACAGATGGCACGTTCTGGCCGGATAGAATGTGAAACATGCGCCAATAGAAAATACAAAGATGGTTCTGATGAAATGGTTTCTTTTAAATCACCAGCACATATTTCACCACAGGCGGCTGCTTCTGCTGTGAGGTCGCATGAACAGGAGCATGTAAGTAATGCATACAAGAAAGCTGCTAATAACAATGGAAAAGTTATGCAGGCAAGTGTGCGTATTAAAACTTCTATATGCCCTGAATGTGGGAGAAGCTATGTTTCTGGCGGCGAAACAACAACACAGATTAAGTATAATGAGGAAAACCCCTATGGAAGGAATTTTAAAAGTGCAGATGCAGCAGGCGTTATTGGAAGCAGCTTTGATTTTAAAAATGCCTGACATATATACATATCCAGGATAAAAATTATTATACAGGAATATAAAAAACTATATGGAAAATTATTTCTGGAGGTAACTTTTAATGGGACAGGTATTGTGTTCAACAGGTGCATTAATTGGAAGGCCTAATAACAGGAATTACAAATTACTTGAATCTCTATCAGAAAAGCTGTCCTGTGATGGCTATGAATTTATGATGTATGATACATGGTATAGCAAAGCAGATGAAATAGCATGTTATTTGCAAAACATAGGATTATTTACACCTGTTATGCACTGTGAAAAACACATTGGTGAAATAGCCAGCAGAAATGAAACAGATGAAGCATTGCGCCTTTTTACCATTAACTGCAAAATTGCAGAAAAGATTCATGCAAAAAACTTGTACTGCACCTTTGGAATGATATAGCTGGCTGTGGAAAGACGGGCATATAAAACATTACCATGTCAATGACTATGCAGGCGGATATATGGAATGGGAAAAGCTTTGCACACTTCCTGTTAGCAAAGGGAATATTAACTTTGAAAAATTTTTCTCCTTTATCAGAAAAATAAAATATAATGGCACATTTACAGTAGAAGCAACGGCATTTGACAGCCAGGGCAAAATAGATACAGACATGCTGGACCGCTGTTTTATGTGTATAAAAGATTATCTTAACAATCCAGGATAGAACCTGCAAAAACACGCAGGTTCTTTTTTCTATTATAAATCATAATTATATAAATTATAATTATCTGCATATCTGTTGTAACAATAAATTTCCTATAATTATTTTTTTCATGACCAAAAACACTAGTATTAAATATATAAACATGTTATAATATTTTTTATTAGAATTTACTGGCATAATTTAAATGTAACCTGGTTAAATTACATCTGCAATACCTGGTTGCAGGCATTAGTGTTTTAACCCCGTTAATCAAGTAGCAAAGCAGATTGCAGATATAATTTGGCTTAATAAATAAAATACAATGGAAAAAACATTCCAAAATAAAGAAAGGCAGGTAAAAATGGGTGTAAGATTTGGATTAGATATTGGTGTAGCTTCTGTAGGATGGGCTGTTGTTAATGATAACTATGAAGTAGAGGAGGCAGGCGCAAATTTATTTACATCGGCAGATGCAAACCAGAATGTAGAGCGCCGTTCATTCCGGCAGATAAAACGTCTGCATAGAAGACGCAGAAACCGTATAAGTGACTTTAAAAAGTTATGGCATAGCATGGGTCTTGAAATTCCAGCTACAAATATAAATAATGTTCTTGGATTACGTGTAAAAGGATTAAATAACAGGCTGTCAGAAGAAGAAATATTCTATGTGTTAAGAAATGAGCTGCTGCACCGTGGTATTTCATACCTTGATGATGCAATAGACAGTTCCACATCTTTGCAAAGTGACTATGCAAAGGGAATTAGTGAGAACCAGAAAGAACTGGACAGTGGCAGCTTTCCATGTGAAATACAGGTAAAACGCCTGGAAAAACACGGCAGGTACCACGGCAATATTTCTATTGGACAAGACGATGAAAAAGTTATTCTTTCTAATGTATTTACCACAAGTGCATATAAAAAAGAAATCCTTGCCATATTAGAACAGCAGAAGAAATTCCATAAATTTCTTACAGACAGTTTTTGTGAAAAATACATAGAAATCTTTTTAAGAAAGCGTAAATATTATACCGGCCCTGGCAATGCAAAATCACGTACAGACTATGGTAAATATACTACAAAGATAAATAAAGAAACAGGTGAATATATAACAGAAAAGAATATATTTGAAAAACTTATTGGAAAATGCAGTGTATATAAAAACTTAGAACGTGCAGCAGGTGCAACATATACTGCACAGGAATTTAACCTGTTAAATGACCTTAACAATATATCTGTTAATGGAAGAAAACTTTC
This sequence comes from uncultured Lachnospiraceae bacterium, assembly GCA_910586555.1. Lineage (GTDB taxonomy): Bacteria > Bacillota > Clostridia > Lachnospirales > Lachnospiraceae > Butyribacter. Next base: position 12,379 of record CAJUJY010000044.1, on the reverse strand, counting down.
CAAAGAAGAAAAGGAAGCTGTTATTAATGAAACTAAAACCTCAAACTCATTTAATATAAGAAAAATCCTTAAAAAAGCAACAGGTGAAGATATAGAAACATTAACAGGTGCAAGGCTTGATAAAAATGAAAAAGAAGATTTCCATAAATTTGCACAGTATAATTTAATGAGAAAAGAATTTGAAAAAAACGGCTTTGATATTACTGCACTTTCAAGAGAAAATCTCGACAAAATTGGAAGGGTTCTTACACTAAACACTGAAAAGGAAGCTATATTAAACGGGTTTAAACTTGAAGGGCTGTCCCTCCCTGAAGAAATGGCAGACTGCCTTGTCTGCTTGCGCAAACAGAAGGGTTCTTTCTTTAGTAAATGGCAGTCGTTTTCATTAGAAATTATGCTTAAATTAATACCTGGATTATATGAACAGCCTAAAAACCAGATGGAACTGTTATCAGATATGGGGGTATTTAAAACCAGTAAAGATATATTTAAAAACTGTAACAATATTCCTGCCAGTGCAATACTTGAAAATATTTATAATCCTGTAGTATCGCGTTCAATACGCGTAACAGTACAGGTTGTAAATGCACTGTTAAAAAAATACGGGTATCCGGAACAGATAATTGTCGAAATGCCACGTGATAAAAATGAAGAGGACATGAAAAAAAGAATTGCAGACGGGCAGAAAAAGAACCAGAAAGAGTTAGATAGTATAATTAAAAAAATAGACTCTGAATATGGAATTAAAATAACAGAACAAGACTTTTTCCAGCATAAAAAATTAGTATTAAAATTAAAACTGTGGAATGAACAAGGTGGAAAATGCCTGTATTCAGGCAAAAAAATAGATATACACGATTTATTATACAACCCTTCCATCTTTGAAGTTGACCATATAATACCAAAATCAATTTCATTTGATGACAGCCGTTCCAACAAAGTCCTTGTCTATAGTACAGAAAACCAGAAAAAGGGCAATACTACCCCATATATCTATCTAAAAGATTTAAATGGAAACTGGGGATATAAAGAATATTTTAGTTATGTATGCCAGCTTAGGAAAAATAATTTAATAACTAAACGCAAAATGGAAAACTTATTATTTACAGAGGACATAACTAAAATTGAAGTATTAAAAGGATTTATAAACAGAAATATCAATGATACGCGCTATGCTTCCAGGGTAGTGTTAAATACATTACAGGGATATTTCAAGGCCAAAGAAGCACCAACTAAAATAAAAGTAGTGCGTGGCAGTTTTACACACCAGTTCCGCAATAAACTATACCTTGAAAAAGACAGAAAAGAAACATATGCACACCATGCAGTTGATGCCATGATTATGTGTTATTCCCAGATGGGATTTGATAAATACCATAAACTACAGTCAGAAATAATAGACTTTGAAACAGGGGAAATACTGGATATAAAAAGATGGAAAGAAGAATTTAATGAAAAAACCTATAATGAACTTATATACCAGAATAAAATGATACAAATACGTGCTAATATTAAAAAAGCAGAAAAACAGGTAAAATTCTGGCATAAACGTGACTCAAAACCAAACAGGGGGTTATGCAACCAGACAATCCGTGGTACACGGAATGATAATGGTACAATTAAAAAGGTAAATAAATTAGATATATATGACCCTTCAGGGGTTGTAACACTGAAAAAAATGATTAGCCAGGGTAAGGAAAACTGCTTTTTAATGTACCAGCATGATAAAAAAACATGGGAAGACATGCTTCAGATTATGGAAGAATACAAGGAAGCTAAAAACCCATTCACAGAATATGAAAATGAAACAGGTGATTATTTAAGAAAATATTCTAAAAAACATAATGGCCCACGGATAACCAAACTAAAATACCTGGATGGGGAAGTTAGAAGCTGTATAGATATCTCACATAAATACGGGTTTGAAAAAGGAAGCAAAAAAGTTATCCTTGAAAACAGTAACCCATACCGTATGGATGTTTATTATAATACAAAAGACCAGAAATATTATTTAATAGGAATAAAATATTGTGATTTAAAATTTTGTAAAGACGGTTACATAATTGATGAAGAAACTTATAACAGAATACTAGTTTCTGAAAAAATGCTTAAACCTGGCCAGACAAGAAATAATTTAGAAGCATTGGGATACAAATTTATGCTGTCATTTTATAAAAACGAAATAATACAATATGAAAAAAACGGGGAACATTATACAGAACGTTTCCTGTCAAGAACAATGCCTAAAGCTAGAAATTACATTGAAACCAAACCTGTAGATGCACCAAACTTTGAAAAACGAAATGTTATTGGTCTTGCAAAAACTACTTCTATTAAAAAAGTACGGCTTGATATACTTGGCAACCAGTATTATTCAACATCAGAAAAATTTAAAAAAATAGTTGACACAATATAACAGATGTGCTATATTAACTATAGTAGATTTACGATAACTCAATTTTTACAGATCTGCTAAAACAAGGCTTTATGCCGAAATCAAGGACATCGACGGATGTCCTTTTTTCTTTGCATTTTTATAAGGAGATATAATGGGATTTAGAATAATAATTATAGAAAGTGAAACTATAATAAGCATAAAACTTGGAAACCTTATTATAGAAAAAGAAGACAAAAAGCTTTGGATTCCTATTGATGATATATCGGTAATAATTATTGATAATCTTAAAACAACTTTAACAAGCCGTATGCTCTGCCTGCTGGCAGAACATAATACAGGAGTTATATTTTGTAACCATGAACATCTTCCAATAGGCTTCTACTGCTCATATGATAACCACAGCCATATTTCTAAAACAATACAATACCAGATAAATGCAGGTACCATATATTATAATAAGCTATGGCAGCTAATTGTACAAGCCAAAATTATTAACCAGTATAAGGTACTAAAGCTTTTTAATAAAAATCCATCTGCAATTACACAATTAAAAACCTTCTGCGAAGAAGTAACAGAAGGTGATACTACAAACCGTGAAGCACATGCAGCTAAAGTGTACTTTAACACATTAATGGGATGCAGTTTCTCCAGAGGGAATGATGAGCTTCTTCTAAATTCAGGTCTTAACTATGGGTATGCAATATTCCGCTCTTATCTTGCAAAGTCATGTGTCAGCTATGGATTAAACAGCCAGCTTGGAATACACCATAGAAATGAATTTAACCGTTTTAACCTTGTGGATGATTTAATTGAACCATTCAGGCCATTTGTTGATTACTATGCTTACTTGCTTCTTAAAGATGAAAAATACTTTAAAATTGAACACCGGCACAAACTAGTTAATTTATTAAACCATAAAATAATATATAATAAAAAGAAAATGTTTCTATGTAATGCTATGGAAGAATATGTTTCAGGAATCGCTTCATGTATTTCAAAGAAACAGATGGAAATAATATTTCCCGATATAGAACAATATTTAGGAGAGCCAGATGAAATATAAAATTATGAGAATGATATGTATGTTTGATTTACCAGTTGAAACAAGCGGAGAACAAAGGATTTACCGTACATTCCGCAAAAACCTTATAAAAGAGGGATTTATAATGATGCAGTATTCTGTTTATATACGCACATGCCCTAACCGTGATTATTGTAACCGGCTTGAAAACCGTGTACAGAAATTTATGCCAGAAAAAGGCAATGTACGCATACTTGTTATAACAGAAAAACAATATAATGATATGAAAATTTTTACAGGCAGTAAAAGTGAAACAGAAAAATATATTGGTACAGAAAGGATGATTATTATTTGAAAACCGTAATTACAAATAAAAATACAGAATATATAATAAATCTTGAACAAGTTACACAGCTATGTGGTGTTGCCTTTGATAAAAAACAGTTTATTATCCAGTCCCTATGTAAATATTTCTCCTCCAGTAAATATGAACAATATGAAAACCATATGATTGATAATATTAAAATTAATGGTGAAAAAACAGGCAGGAAATATTTTTCGGTTTTACATATTTCTTCACGTGAACAGTTAATACAGTCTGCCAGGATTTCAAAATCCAGCCTTGCTATGCAGTATTTATCTAATATATATACAGAATTTCCATGCCAGCAGGTTATAAACCAGATTACAGAAAACCTTGATAAATTATACCTTGACATAAATAAGGAAATACAAAAGAAAATAGGATATATTGAAATAGGGCATTATACAAAAAATATCCTGGAAATAATACATTCTTCTGATATATCAGGTATAGATGAAAACGCCCTTGAAAATTTATCAAATATGGAACTTCTTTCTGTTTATATTAACATGTTATGGGAAATACAAAAAAAATCCCCTGGCAAAATGCTAATTATAATAGAAAATACAGACCATCTTATAAATTATAAAGATTATAAACAGATTTTAGATAAAATGCAGCAATTTTCCAAGGATTTTGATGTATGGTTTATTGTTTCAACAAGTACAGAAGGATATGCAGTATTAAACAAAGATTTAGCAGAAGGAATAAATATAATTAATGACTTTATCTTCTCACTGCCAGATATGGAACATATAGTATCATTTATCAGGAAAAATTACCCTTTAGAAACCACGCTGGAAGAAAAAAATATTTGCGAAAGTATTGTACAAGTTATACATAATATAGGACGGGAGAACTACAACTATTACTTCCAGGGAAATATTATGCTAAAACTGTTCCAGAACAGCCTTGGCCTTCCAGTAATATTTAAAAACTTAACTAATTCCATAGAAAAAGCTTTTCTGATAGATAAAAATATGTTATAATATCTGTAGTTTTGCAGAAAATGTACTATCCAGATATTTGTATTTGGCATTTTAGTACCTGTAGAAATTGAGTTATCGTAAAACAATGACAGGGATTGTATATCGTTGATATTGATTTTAGTACCTGTAGAAATTGAGTTATCGTAAAACTGTATATATACACAACCTGGAATTTGATTTATTTTAGTACCTGTAGAAATTGAGTTATCGTAAAACTTACAGTAACAAATACTGATGCTAACAGCAATTTTAGTACCTGTAGAAATTGAGTTATCGTAAAACGACCAGACGTGCGGCTTCTCGGCTGTCCGATTTTAGTACCTGTAGAAATTGAGTTATCGTAAAACCAGACATAACATATAACGCTTACAGCACACATTTTAGTACCTGTAGAAATTGAGTTATCGTAAAACTTCGTTTCTGTTTCCCAATACTGGCAATCTATTTTAGTACCTGTAGAAATTGAGTTATCGTAAAACTTCATTTAAACTACTGCTTGGCATCTGGCAATTTTAGTACCTGTAGAAATTGAGTTATCGTAAAACTTCATTTAAACTACTGCTTGGCATCTGGCAATTTTAGTACCTGTAGAAATTGAGTTATCGTAAAACATGGCGCACATAATAGATATGATATTTACTATTTTAGTACCTGTAGAAATTGAGTTATCGTAAAACCCCTGTATAGATTTTTTAGCTTTTTCAGTAATTTTAGTACCTGTAGAAATTGAGTTATCGTAAAACCCATACTTATGCGTCTGATTAACCTAAAGGATTTTAGTACCTGTAGAAATTGAGTTATCGTAAAACGGCTGTAGAAGATAAATGGAAAACTACAGGATTTTAGTACCTGTAGAAACTGGGTTATCGAAATCTATTTCTATCATATTTATTTTATTCTCTTTTTTTATTGAAATATTATGCCTATTGGTTTATAATATACCAGGCTATATAAATAATATAAGGTTAATTTGCGCAGGGATTAAGCGCAGGAATGAGGTAGTTATGGACAGATACAAGGCTGTGGTTTTTGATTTAGACGGTACTCTTTTAAATACTCTTGAGGATATTACTGATGCTGTAAATTATACTATGGAGAAGTTTGGTTATCCCACACATTCTATTAGTGAGGTACGCTCTTTTGTGGGCAATGGCATTAAAAAATTAATTGAACGTTCCCTGCCAGATGGTACAGGCACTCCATGTTTTGACAGTATATTTAATGAATTTAAGCAGTTTTATACTGCCAACTGCCGTGTTAAGACACAGCCATACAATGGGATTATGGAACTTTTAGCAGGGCTTTATAATAATGGCTATAAGCTTGCTATTAATTCTAATAAAAACCAGGCGGCTGTTACAGAGTTAAATAATATTTATTTTGCGGAGTATATTTCTGTTGCCATAGGTGAAAGTGAAAAGGTACAAAAGAAGCCATCGCCTGATTCTGTATTTATGGCAATGGAGGCAATGGGTGGCTGTACAAGGAAAAACACTTTGTATGTTGGTGATTCTGATGTTGATATTGAAACAGCAAAAAATGCAGGGATAAGGTGCATAAGTGCCGCATGGGGGTTCCGGGATAAACCATTTCTTGAAGGGCTTAACCCTGGTTATGTAATAGATGCCCCGCAGGAGCTTTATAAATATCTGTAAAGCCCCTGCTACGGGTTTTGCCTATTCTGCTGATTCTAAGAAGTCTAAGAACTCTTCTTCCTGTAGTGGTTTTGAAAAGTAGTATCCCTGTAAGTAATCCACTCCTTTTTCTGAAAGTGCATCTACCATTTCTTTTGTTTCAACACCTTCTGCAACTATCTTAAGTTTAAGGTCATTTATAAGTTCAATTATTTTGGTAAGTACTGCAACTGACTTTGTTATGGAAACGTCCCTTTTTTCTTCTGTTTCTGTCTTCATAAGTATTTTCTTGCGCTGTTCAGGGTAGCAGCACCATATAAGGCTTTTGTCAATCTTTATAAGCTCATACTGGGTGTCTGCCATCTGTGCAAGATTTGAATATCCTGTGCCAAAGTCGTCCATTGAAAATGATGCTCCCATGTCCCTTAATGCCTCTACATTCCTGTTAAGCATATTTCCAGATGATGTAGCTGCTGTTTCAGTTATTTCAAGGTTTAAAAAATTATATGGAAGCCCGTATTTATAAACTGTATCTTTAATCTGCCTTGTAAGCCCCTGGTCAATGCATTGTACAGCAGAAAGGTTTATTTCAATATATTCAATGCCACGCCCTATAAGGTTTGCCCTCTGTGAAAATTCGCATACTTTTGAAAGTGCAATTTCACCGATTTTCATTATAAGGCCTTCTTTTTCTGCTATAGGAATAAATTCTTCTGGTGATATAAAGCCTATGGTTTTATTGTCTTTAAGCCTTATAAGTGCTTCAGCGGAATGGAAGTCACCTTTTTTAACAGAATATATTGGCTGGTAAACCATATAGAAGCCATCATTATTAATTGCATTATCAAGTATGCGCAGTATATCAGAATAACGTTCCTTTTCTTTATACATGTTTTTATCATACCTGTAGAAATTCTGCTGGCTGCTCCGGTACATTCTCATAAAACTAAATATATCCTCAAGTTCTGCCACACTTTCCGCTTCATCAGGACAGTATACCATATCTATTGTACCTGTTACATGTATAACACTTGCATTAAATGTAAAACCATATTCAATTTTACTGGCAAGCTCCCTTATTTTTTCTTCATCATAATTATTCTTATCAATTATAATCCCGATAACTTCCTCTTCTACTGAATAAACTTTAAGCCCTAATGTGCTTTCTATAATATTTCCAATGTCACGGAGTATCTTCTGGCAGATATCATGCCCATATTTGCCATGTATAATATGAAATTCATGGAAACTGGCGTGTGCAACATAAAACTTTTTATTCCCATTAAAATATGATTTAAGCATTTTTCTGTATGCCATGCTGTTAAAACAGCCATTTTCATAATTTATATAGACTTTTGAGTCCTCGAAATTTAAAAAGTTCATAAGTTCCAGTATAATAATTCCTGTGCTTGAAAGAAGCAGCCCAGGGTTTAACATCTGTATAATGCCAAAACATGACCATACTAAAAGCCCCATAGCTATATTTGTAATCTTTCTTTTTTTAAGTTTTTTATGTTTTAACACAAGACATATTACTGACATAAAGAAATATATCCCCATTGTAACATATTCAAGGTTTACTACTGCCCCGTAGGAATATATGCCGTCCCCGCCAGAGCTTATTTCTATAGGCGCTGTTATGCCGCCTGCTATTGCTGCTAAGAGTGGCAGCGATATAATAATATTGTTCCTTCTATGGGTTTTATCATATATATTGCATAATGCCAGAATATGCATATGCACAAAATACATTGATAAACATATTGTTATCATAAACAGCCTGTAGAAAAGTTCCCTTAAAAAGCCAGAAAAGGTATAAGCCGTATACAGGCTGTATGTAATTGCAAAGTCACATATTATATTTGCTGTGCTTGATATAAGTATTGCAGTAAAAAAATTCCCCTTTTCAAAAGGCAGTCTTTTATTTTTCAGGTATAAAAACCATATTATACCTAAAAGCAATGCATTAATTATCCTTATCTGGAAATATAATGCATATATTGTACTTAATGGCTGGCCCATAAATAACTTTTCCCCTTTGCGTTATCTTACCCACAAGAAATATTGCAAATACTGTATATAATGTATTCACATTCCTTTAAAGACATTATCTTTGGAACTGGATAATGCGGATTTGATTCTATTATAGCATATTTTGCCATATTTTTAATATCTTTTTTACTAATATGCTCATTTTTAAGTGCTTTATTAAAGCTTTCATTAATGCCAAATTTATGTCCAAGCATTTTTATATAATTAATATATGCTTTTGCTTTCTGGCTTTCTGGCAGGTCTTTTTCTGTAATGCCGCAGATATCCGAAAGCCTTGCAAGCTTTTTGTAAATACATTTTCCATACCATATAAGCACATACGGCAGTACTACTGCTACTGCCATGCCATGCGCAACATTATATTTCCCACCTATTGCGTGTCCTATGGCATGTACATACCCTACTGATGTCCTTACAAATGCACGCCCTGCAAGGTATGACGCTTCAAGCATCTTCTGCCTTGAGGCGCTCCCTCCATTACCATAGTATACTTTTATTATATTTCCTGCAATAAGCTTAATTGCCATTTCTGCATCTTTCCGGGCATCTTTGGAAGTGTATTTATTAAGGTAAGCCTCTGTTGCATGTGTAAGCGCATCCATGCCTGAATATGCCGCCATATGTGAAGGCAGTTTCTTTGTCATAAGAGGGTCAAGCACAGCAAACCTTGGTATTATGCCAGTATCAGCAATAATCCTTTTAACACCTGTGCTGTTATCCCTGATTACTGCACAGGCTGTTACTTCAGCGCCTGTACCTGCTGTTGTTGGCACTGCTACAATTACAGGTATCTTTTTCCTTACCTTCTGGTATCCTGCAAACCTGTTTATCCTCTTGCCTGGGTTTGTAATCCCCGCTGCCGCTGCCTTGGCACAGTCCATTACTGAACCACCTCCTATGGCGATTATTGCTTTGCAGTTTTTATAAAGATACAGCCATCTTGCGGATTCAATGCTGTCAATACCTGTTTCCTGGCTTGTCCCGCTAAATATTACACAGTCTGTTCCTTTTTCTTTAAATACTTTTATTATTTTCCTGAATATATCTGTCTTTGCAATATGCGGGCCAGTAATAACAAGTACTTTTCCTGTAACCCCCTGTTTCTTTAAAATTTCTGGTATATAGTATACAGCGCCTTCTTTAGATACAGCTTTATTATTATACTTTATTATATGCATAAAGTTAAGCAGTACAACCTGGTAAATGCGGTAACAGAACTTTTTAAAAATCATCTTCTATAATCTCCTTAATACGGTCTAAAACCCTTCTAACTTCTTCTAAAAACTCCCTTGCAGACATTCTTTTTGCCCCTTCCCCTGCAACTATCATTTGTTCAAGTGCATCTGATGTGGCAACTGTAACATTATGCTTTCTGCCTATTTCATGTGTAACCTTTTCAATATACATATCCGCCGTTTCAGCTTCCTTTGTATATACAACATTTATATTATGGTATTTTATAACCTGGCCAGGGTTGCCTTTTACTTTATATGCATCAAATACAAGTATAAGCCTGCACTGCTTGTACCCCTGGTAATTACAAAGTATATCCATAAGCCTGTTCCTTGCAGCATCAAGGCTCACTTTTGAAAGCTCATTTAATTCTTCCCATGAAAAAATAATATTATACCCGTCAACAAGAAGATACTGTTTTATATCTTTATATTTATTCTTTTTATATCTTGCCATATTTTCAAGGTATTCTTCATTATTTTCTTTATCTTTCCTTCTCTTTCTGGCCTCATATCCAAAGTTGCCTGTTGTATCACTTTTAAACTTTTTTGTAACAGCTCCAAATGTCCTTTCAAAAATAGCCTCAAGTTCTTTGTCTTCCTCTAGTGTCCCGTTATAAGTTATAGCAGATGTTTTTACTGCTTTGTCCTGGTTAATATAATTATACTCCTCCTCCGTCCCCTCCGCCCTGCCTTCTTCTATATATACTTCTTTATATGCTGCTTCAAGGTGCATATAGTTTTTAACCTCATTCCACGGTACGTAAAAACCTGAACCATGTGCACAAAATATTGAACCTGAAGGGTTTTCTATGTCTTCATCAGGATTATAGCCAGTTTCTTCTATTACCTCCTGCCCGTTATGGCATGGCATATATCCCCCGGGGTTACAAGACAGCCTTCCCTGCCCTTTTGTGTATGCATTTACTTCTGCCATATAACCAGACATAAGTGCTACAGGTGCAGTACCTGTTAATACCTGCATTTCCCCTTCTGTTACAGGCCCTTCAAATGTACCTTCCATCTTCTGTATATCATTTATTGCCCTTCCTGTACAGCCAGATGGTACTTCAAGCCTGAAGTTATAATATGGTTCCAGAAGCACATTGTGAGCCTGCATAAGCCCCTGTCTTATGGCACGGTATGTTGCCTGCCTGAAATCACCGCCTTCTGTGTGTTTAAGGTGTGCCCTGCCAGCAATAAGTGTAATTTTAATATCTGTAATTGCAGAACCTGTAAGCACGCCAGGATGTTCCCTTTCATCAATATGGGAAAGTACCAGCCTTTGCCAGTTGCGTTCAAGGCAGTCTTCTTTACATGCAGATGAAATTACAATCCCGCTGCCCCTTTCCCCAGGTTCCATAAGCAGATGGACTTCTGCATAATGCCTTAATGGTTCAAAGTGTCCCACACCTTCAACAGTATTTGTAATTGTTTCTTTATATACTATACTGCCCTTTCCAAATGAAATTTTTATATTGAAGCGTTCAAGCATAAGCCTCTTAAGTATTTCAAGCTGTACCATTCCCATTAGCTGTATATGGGGTTCTTTAAGCTTTTCATTCCAGGCTATATTAAGCTGTGGTTCTTCCTCTTCAAGTATCTTTAAGCTTGAAAGCAGGGTGTGGCTGTCTGTATTGTCCTGTGCTGTTACGCTGTATGCCATTACAGGCTCTAATACTGGAAGCCCTGTGTCTTCTTCTGCACCAAGGCACTGTCCGGGATAAGTATTCTTTGGGCCTGTAATTGCACATACCATTCCTGCTACAGCCATATCCTCTGTTTTATATTTTTCACCTGAATACACCCTTATCTGTTCAATTTTTTCATCCCCTGCCATTTCTTTGACTTTTATGTTTCCGCCTGTAATTTTTATATAAGTAAGCCTTTTATCCTGGCTATCCCTTGAAATCTTAAATACTTTTGCCTTAAATTCACTGCCATATTCCACAGGACTTGTATATGTGTAAAAACCATCCATAAATTCCTTAATACCCTGCATTTTAAGGGCAGATCCAAAGAAACATGGAAAAACCTTCCTTGCTGATACCAGCTTTTTAATATCACTATCAGTTACTATACCATTTTCCATATAGTAATCAAGCACTTTTTCATCTGCCATTGCAATGTTTTCATAAAATGCTTCATTACTGCCATCTGAAAAATTTATACAGCCATCATCAAGTTTTTTTTCAAGTTCTTCCATAATATCTGCCTTTTGCCTGTCTGCAATATCCATCTTATTGACAAATATAAATACAGGGATATTGTAGCGTTTAAGAAGCTTCCATAATGTCAGTGTATGGGGCTGCACCCCGTCTGTACCACTTATTACAAGCACTGCATAATCAAGCACATTAAGCGTCCTTTCCATCTCTGCTGAAAAGTCCACATGCCCGGGGGTGTCAAGAAGTGTAATAACAGTGTCTTTCCAGTTAATAACAGCCTGTTTGGAAAATATTGTTATGCCGCGTTCACGTTCAAGCCCGTAATTGTCAAGAAAAGCATCTTTATGGTCTACACGTCCAAGTTTCCTTATACTGCCTGCAAGAAACAATATGCCTTCGGACAATGTTGTCTTGCCTGCATCTACATGGGCTAATATGCCTGTTACAAGCCTGTCCACCTTTTACACCTCCTAGTATAATAATGATGTAGTCAATAAGACTACTTGGTTAACAAGTTTCTA
>CAJUJY010000043.1 GCA_910586555.1 uncultured Lachnospiraceae bacterium | reverse complement strand
ACATAACATTCTGGCCTCTTATTTAAAATAAACCGTGGATAACTATAAATTATCCCTTGCTTATTTGTTTATATAAAATTAAAATTTATGAAACGTACATGCTGGCATATAATTTTTGCTTGCTTTGTATTATCCTATAAGTTATACTTAATATTTAAAGTGGTAAATTTACAGTTGTAAATAAAAGAAACTGGGGAATGGTATATGTATAGTTTTGTTGGGCGTTCGCAAGATGTAGTTGCTATTAATAAGCGCCGCCGTAAAGTAACATTGTTTATAATAATATGTATTGCATGTATAATAGTTGCAGCAGTAATATTTGTCCTGCTTGCCAGTTCATTTATGAACAGGAAGTATACTTCTTATGAAGTTACAAGGGAGGCTGCCTTAACAGGCAGCAGTTTTGTTAAATATGCATCTTATGATAATAAAGTTTTAAGGTACACCCGTGATGGTATTTCTGCACATGATGCATCAGGAAGCACAATATGGAATGGAAGTTACAACATGGCTTCCCCGTCTGCAAATGTCTGTGAAAAATATGTTGTGGCAGCGGATATAGGAGGCAAGACCCTTTTTGTATATAATGAAGAAGGACAAGGCAAGGAAGTTACAACAGATTATCCTATAGTACAGGCAAGTGTCGCCGCTAATGGGGTTGTTGCTGTACTGCTTGAACAGGCAACTTCCAATGTTATAAATATCTATAATCCTTATGATATATCAAATAAACTGCTTGTGGAAATACCTACCAATGTTGATGAGGGTTACCCTGTATGTATTGATATATCCCCAGAAGGCACAAACCTTGTAGCTGCTTATGTTTGTGTAACTAATGGCAAGATACAGAGCAGGGTTGCTTTTTATGATTTTACTGATGTAGGGAAGAATACAAACTGCCTTGTAGGTGCTAAAAATTATAATGAAATAGTTATTTCTGATGTAAGGTTTCTTGGCAGCGGCAATATATGTATATTCACTGATAATGGTTTTAGCATATGGAAGAATGCAAAACAGCCTAAAGAGTCATATTCAAATACATACAAAGAAAAGATAAAAAGTGCTTTTTGTAATGACAAATATGTAGGAATGGTTTTTGAAAACAGCAGCAGGGCAAAACCATACCAGATGAAAGTATATGACCTTTCAGGAAAAAAGGTATTAGACCTTGGGATTAATAATAGCTATACTACAGTCAGGATGTATGATAATAACGAGATCCTGTTTAATTCAGCATCAGAATGTGAAATATTCCGTATAAACGGGGTGAGGAAATTATCATGCAAAGCAGATGGCAGGATTATGCATTTTATCCCGGCAAAAGGGATTAACAGGTATTATTTTGTTATGGATAATAAAATCCAGGAGATAAAATTAAAAAAACAAAGTTCCTGATTATTAATATGCAGGTGATGTATTTTTATATATTTAAGAAGATGTATTTATAGCGGGGACGTAAACAAAACATAAAAAATAAAGAAACTGCAAAAAAGAAAACGCAGGTTATAGCGTTCCATATCAAGAAAATATGGAAAAAATAAGAAAGGGGAAAGTTACTGTAAAACAGGTAACATTATAAAAAGTGAGTTAAAAGTGTTTTAAAACAATCTGCAAATTAACAAATAAAAGTTTTATAAGTTATAAAATAATATTATTAACTTTTTATAAGTTTTCAGTAACAGAAAAAATTATGGAATACAAGTTACAGCATAAGAAGCATATATCTTACTGGATAATTATTACAGGACTGTATGTGCTGCTATCTTTAATAGTGCCAGGAAATGTACAGGCACAAGAGAGGGATATTACATTTACAAGTGATACAGAAGAGGTTACACTGGTTTGTGGTGATACAGGCAGGTTTATATTAAGCCAGGAGCTTGCAGATTCTTATAATGGCAGCGATACAGGCAGTGATATATGGGATGATATGGACTGGGACAGTGGAACATGGGAGGACACAGGCTGGTTTTATGGTTTCTTTGATGATTATGATTCTGGAAACTGGGATTTTGGTACAGATGATGATATGGGAAATTCTGGGGATAATGTTCCAGAAACCAGCCCTGCACCTGGTAATAGCGGGGAACAGAATAAGATAGCATATACAGAATATTCTTCTTCTGATGCCACAGCACTTGAAGTTACAAAAGACGGGCAGTATAGTGCAAAGCTTGGCAAGGATGTTATATTATACATAACAGCATATAATTCAGAAAATACAGTGGTTTACAATGGAAGTTTTGAGATTGTTGTAAAAGCAGATTTGTCTATGGCAGCTTTATCTGAAACTTCACATACTGCATATTGGTATGACAATACAAAAAGCCCGCTTTCTTTTATTGTAAAGGTAAATGGTGCAAAGGGGCTTGCACCTTCCGGGGGCAATACAGGGTTTGATTATGAAATACGTTCTGCAATAGAAGCAGAATGTAGCATTTCAGGGGAAGAAATTACTATATCTGTCTATTCACCTGGATCTGGTGTTATAGAGATAGTACTTGGGGACAGGACATTTTCATTTAAAATAAATGTTAAAAGGGTAACAATATCTGGCAATAATTCATTATACCTGGTTAAAGGAAAGAAAAAACAGCTAAAGCTTAAAGGGACTTCCCTTAAAACAGTATGGACATCAAGTAATCCTTCTGTAGTAAAGATTACTAAGAATGGCAAAATGAAAGGGAAAAAACCAGGAAATGCAATTATTACAGCAAAAACTGGTTCTGGCAGGACTGGCTGTGTTGTATCTGTAGTGACAGCAGGAAGGCTAAAAGTGTTAAAGCGTGCTGCCTGGATTGGAAAGCACTGGAAATATGACCAGCAGAAACGTATGCAGGATGGGTATTATGACTGTAGCGCACTTGTATGGAAAGCATACCTTAAGGAAAAAAGATATATTATGTCAAAAAATTATGCACCAACATCAGCAGATTTAGGAAAATGGTGTGCACAGCATGGTAAAATAATAAAAGGAAATAATACTAAAAACCTTCAGAAATTAAAGATGAAACCAGGGGCAGTTATGTTTGAAACCGGTTCAGATAATGGCAGGTTTAAAGGTATTTACCATGTGGAAATGTTTACTGGTTATACATTTTATGGCTATGATTACAATGGCAAAGAAATAATTGGAACAAAATGGGCAAACCGTCCTGATAATTATTATGGGGCAGGTGATTTATGGGCACAATTATAAAAAACATCTTTAAAAGTGTTGACAAATGCATATTTGCATATTAAAATAAGCAGGTATGCATTTTTAGCATATTCTGGGTAGTATTGTTATTACTTCCAGGACAGCAATTTAAATATAAAAACAGGAGGTGAAATTAATGCCAACATTTAACCAGTTAGTCAGAAAAGGAAGAAAGGTTTCAGCTAAGAAGTCTAATTCCCCTGCACTCCAGTACACATACAACTCACTTAATAAAAAAGTTGTAGAGCAGAGTTCCCCACAGAAAAGGGGTGTTTGTACTGCTGTACGTACTGCTACACCTAAAAAGCCTAATTCAGCACTTAGGAAGACAGCCAGGGTACGTCTTTCAAATGGTATGGAAGTAACAAGTTATATTCCAGGTGAGGGACATAACTTGCAAGAGCATAGTGTTGTTCTTATACGTGGCGGCAGGGTTAAGGATTTGCCTGGTACAAGATACCATATTGTACGTGGCAAGCTTGATACAGCCGGTGTTGTAAACAGGAAGCAGGCCCGTTCTAAATACGGGGCAAAGAAACCTAAAAAGTAATATTCACTAATTTGGGGAAGTGCCGGATTAATTTCACATTTATAATAAGTAGAATTAACCTGGTGCGGACACAGAATACCGTGAGTACCTGTGAATTAATAGCAGCAATGTGAGCATAATACAGTTGTGCTGTAAACATTGTTAAATAATGTTAAGGAGGGAAGTAACGTGCCACGTAAAGGACATATACAGAAAAGAGATGTATTAGCAGACCCTGTATACAAGAATAAAGTTGTAACAAAGCTTATCAACAATATTATGCTTGATGGCAAGAAGGGTATTGCACAAAAAATTGTTTATGGCGCTTTTGAAGAAATAGCAGAAAAATCTGGCAAAGATGCAGTTGAAGTATTTGAGGAGGCCATGAACAATATTATGCCACAGCTTGAAGTTAAGGCAAGGCGTATCGGTGGTGCAACCTACCAGGTTCCTATTGAAGTAAGGCCTGACAGAAGACAGGCATTAGCACTCCGCTGGCTTACCCTTTATTCACGTAAAAGAGGCGAGAAGACCATGAAGGAAAGGCTTGCTAATGAAATTTTAGACGCATCTAATAATACAGGTTCTGCTGTAAAGAAGAAAGAAGATATGCATAAGATGGCAGAAGCAAATAAAGCTTTCGCACACTACCGCTGGTAATAAATTACCATTAGCAGATACAAATGTGGGCATATATACCTAAAGATACCTAAAATCCAAGGTATAGCCTGTGCTGGCTTTACAGCAGGCCAGGACCCAAAAACCAAGGGCAAAAAATAAAAGTAATAAAATCTAGGAAAGGAAAAGCTATTTAGATGAAATATATACACTTTTGTATATGTTTTTAGTAGCAGGTAAAGAGCCTTGGCTGGAAGAGAATATCCACTAGAGAGGACAAGGAATATCGGTATTATGGCGCATATTGATGCTGGTAAAACAACATTGACAGAGCGTATTCTCTATTATACCGGTGTTAATTATAAGATTGGTGATACCCATGAAGGAACTGCTGTAATGGACTGGATGGACCAGGAGCAGGAAAGAGGTATTACAATCACATCTGCGGCTACTACTTGCCACTGGACACTTGAAGACCATACAAAGCCAATGGACGGCGCATTAGAGCACCGTATCAATATTATTGATACACCGGGGCACGTTGACTTCACAGTTGAAGTTGAACGTTCACTCCGTGTACTTGATGGCGCTGTTGGTGTGTTCTGTGCCAAAGGTGGTGTTGAGCCACAGTCTGAAAATGTCTGGCGCCAGGCCGACACTTATAATGTACCTAGAATGGCATTTATTAATAAAATGGATATCCTGGGTGCAAACTTTTTCGGTGCTGTTGACCAGATCCGTGAAAGATTAGGTAAAAATGCAATTATCGTCCAGTTGCCTATTGGCAAGGAAGACGAATTTAAAGGAATTATTGATTTATTTGAGATGGAAGCTTATATCTATAATGATGAGAAAGGTGATGATATCTCAGTAATAGCAATTCCAGATGATATGAAGGAACAGGCAGAAGAATACCATACAGAACTTGTAGAGAAAATCTGTGACCTTGATGATGACCTTATGATGATATATCTTGAAGGTGAAGAGCCTCCAGTAGCTGATATGAAGAAAGCACTCCGTAAGGCTACATGTGAGTGCAGGGCAGTACCAGTATGCTGTGGTTCTGCTTACAGGAATAAAGGTGTACAGAAGCTTCTTGATGCTATTCTTGAATATATGCCTGCACCAACAGATATACCTGATATTACAGGTGTAGATGATGAAGGCAATGAAGTAGTGCGCCATTCTTCTGATGATGAACCTTTTTCTGCACTTGCATTTAAGATTATGGCTGACCAGTTCGTTGGAAAGCTTGCATTTTTCAGGGTTTATTCAGGTACACTTAAGTCAGGTTCTTATGTGCTTAATGCCACAAAGGGCAAAAAAGAGCGTGTAGGACGTATATTACAGATGCATGCCAATAAGAGGGAAGAATTAGATAAAGTTTATTCAGGTGATATAGCTGCTGCCGTAGGCTTTAAGCTTACAACAACAGGTGATACAATCTGTGACGAACAGCACCCTGTTATACTTGAATCTATGGAATTTCCAGAGCCTGTTATTGAGCTTGCGATTGAACCAAAAACAAAAGATGGCCAGACAAAGATGGGTGAAGCGCTTGCAAAACTTGCAGAAGAAGATCCTACATTTAAGCACCATACAGACCAGGAAACAGGCCAGACAATTATTGCCGGCATGGGAGAACTCCATCTTGAAATTATTGTAGACCGCCTGCTCCGTGAGTTTAAAGTAGAAGCAAATGTTGGTGCACCGCAGGTTTCTTATAAAGAAACATTTACAGAAGCTGTTGATGTTGAAAGCAAGTATGCTAAACAGTCTGGCGGACGTGGACAGTATGGGCATTGTAAAGTTAAATTTGAGCCTATGGATCCTAACGGCGAGGAAACATTTAAGTTTGAATCAACTGTAGTCGGTGGTGCTATCCCTAAGGAATATATACCTGCTGTTGGTGAGGGTATTGAAGAAGCAGCACAGGCAGGTGTGCTTGGCGGTTTCCCTGTACTTGGTGTACATGCTACAGTATGGGATGGTTCATACCATGAAGTCGATTCAAGTGAAATGGCATTCCACATTGCCGGTTCAATGGCATTTAAAGATGCTATGAAGAAAGCTAAACCAGTATTACTTGAACCTATTATGAAGGTAGAAGTAACAATGCCTGAAGAATATATGGGTGATGTAATTGGTGATATAAATGCACGCCGTGGACGTATTGAAGGCATGGACGACATTGGCGGCGGCAAGATTGTAAGGGGCTATGTGCCACTTGCTGAAATGTTTGGTTATTCAACAGACCTGCGTTCAAGGACACAGGGACGTGGTAACTATTCAATGTTCTTTGAGAAGTATGAGCCAGTTCCAAAGTCTGTACAGGAAAAAGTGCTTGCAGCAAAAAATTCTTAAACTTCTTAACTGGTTAATTGCCAGAAAGGACTTGAAAATTGGTTAATTTTGCAATATAATAGTGCCCAGGACAAGTGTGGAGGGGGTTAAGTTTTATTACCACATAAAAATGAGGAACAGTACTAGCTGCCTCTTCCACTAGAAAGTGCGGCAATATGTTGCCTATTTATTTAAAGGAGGATTATATAAAATGGCTAAAGAAAAGTTTGAAAGAACTAAACCCCATTGTAACATTGGTACTATCGGACACGTAGACCACGGTAAAACAACTTTAACAGCAGCTATTACAAAGACTCTTTCAGAAAGGGTTGCAGGAAACAAGGCAGTAGATTTTGAAAATATCGATAAAGCTCCAGAAGAGCGTGAAAGAGGTATTACAATTTCTACAGCACACGTTGAGTATGAAACAGAAGCAAGGCACTATGCACACGTTGACTGCCCAGGCCATGCTGATTATGTAAAGAACATGATTACAGGTGCTGCACAGATGGACGGTGCTATCCTTGTTGTTGCTGCAACAGACGGCGTTATGGCACAGACAAAAGAGCATATCCTGCTTTCACGCCAGGTTAATGTTCCTTATATTGTTGTATTCCTTAACAAGTGCGATATGGTTGATGATGATGAACTTATCGAATTAGTAGAAATGGAAGTTTCAGAAGCACTTGAAGAATATGGCTTTACAGACTGCCCAATTATTAAGGGTTCAGCACTTAAGGCACTTGAAGATCCAAGTAGTGAGTGGGGCGACAAGATTATGGAACTTATGTCAACAGTTGATGAATATATTCCAAATCCAGAGCGTGACACAGATAAGCCATTCCTTATGCCAGTAGAGGACGTATTTACAATTACAGGCCGTGGTACAGTTGCTACAGGCCGTGTAGAAAGAGGTACACTCCATCTTAATGATGAACTTGAAATCCTTGGTGTTAAGGAAGAGTCTAATAAGACAGTAGTAACAGGTATTGAAATGTTCCGTAAGATGCTTGATGAGGCACAGGCTGGTGATAACATTGGTGCACTTCTCCGTGGTATCAACCGTGACCAGATTGTACGTGGACAGGTTCTTGCTAAGCCAGGAAGCGTAACATGCCATAAGAAATTTACAGCACAGGTATATGTATTAACAAAGGATGAAGGTGGACGCCATACACCATTCTTTAACAACTACCGTCCACAGTTCTACTTCAGGACAACAGACGTAACAGGTATATGTGAATTACCTTCAGGTACAGAAATGTGCATGCCTGGTGATAACGTAGAAATGACTATTGAACTTATCCATCCAGTAGCTATGGAGCAGGGTCTTAACTTTGCTATCCGTGAAGGCGGCAGGACAGTAGGTTCAGGTAAGGTTGCTACAATTATTGAATAATTGATAAAAAATTATCTTTTATGGGGCTTCCCGGGAAACTGGGAAGCCCTTTTTGAAGTTTTGCAACTACCAGGCTTTTATTTACTTTACATGTTCTACCCTTTCTTTGTAATATTGCAATTTGAATTGTATCATTTCCACTACTTCCTTTCTTGCAAGAACAGAAAATTGAAAAGCCATATAAGAAATGTGGACGTGGCGGTTGCTGTCACTTATTTTTTAGTAGTAAATAAGAAATGGAAGTGGTATAATCAAATGAAAAGCTGGAATTTATGGAGGTATTAGAATGGAGCAAATTTTATTAATAGAGCCTCAAAAGATGTATGCGGATGAAATATGGAAATTCCGTCAGGAAATTTTAGAATATGACGCAGAAAATGAAGACAAATTTGCAGGCTGCATGTCGCTTGATGTAAGTAAGTCTTCTGAAGAATGGATAAAAATATGTGAACTTAGAAAGAGTGAAAAAACATGTGGTGATGTGGGAACAACTGTTCCTTCACATACATACTTAGCTGTACGCAAGAGAGATAGTAAAGTTGTAGGTGTGATAGATTTGCGCCATCACATAAATCATCCTGTTCTTGGAACCTGGGGAGGGCATTGTGGGTATTCAGTGCGTCCTTCTGAACGCGGCAAAGGTTATGCAAAGGAAATGCTTCGTTTGAATATACAAAATGCAAAATCAATGGGAATAGAAAAACTTCTTATTACTTGTGATATTGGGAATGCAGCCAGTGAAAAAGTAATACTTGTCAATGGCGGGGTTTATGAAAAAACCATAGATGTTGATGGAGGCAAGATAAAAAGATATTGGATTACAGTATAAGAAGCAGACAACTTCCAGTTTGTCACTTAATGCTGCACTTAATGCTGGCAAGAATAAATAGTTTTTCCTTGGTTATAAATTAAAAAGTCTGGTTTTAGGAGGAATTGAAATGAATATAGAAATTGTTTTAGCCTATATGCACACACAAGAGATAAATACTCTGTTTTCGGAATATACAAATATGTTAATAGCTAATGATGCTTCATTTCAAGATTATCTTGATATCCAGCATTATGATGAAGAAATAAACCATTTAGAGGAAAAATATGGCCTGCCTTCTGGAAGATTGTATTTGGCTTATTGTAATGGAGAAGCCGCAGGCTGTATTGGACTAAAAAATATAGATAAAAAGAATTGTGAAATGAAACGCCTTTATGTAAGACCACAATTTAGAGATAAAAATATTGGTACATTACTGGTACAGAAAATTATAACTGATGCAAAAGAAATTGGTTATTCTTATATGTTGTTAGATACTCTCCCTTTTTTAGAAAATGCAGTTCATATGTATGAAAAAATTGGATTTTATACAATAGATTGTTATAACAATAGTCCTATGAATACATCTATATATATGAGATTGGATTTATGATTTTTTATTTTATAAAGCAGCTATGGTTAGCCTGGATGGTCCGCTTGTAAATATTAGTAGAAAACTGTATAATATAAAATTGTATTGTAAGTGATATTGGTAATAAGGAAATTATAAGATATGGACTATTTTGAAATTACTACAGAACGTTTAGTTTTAAAGCCGTTAGGAAAGAAATATTTAAAACCCTGGTAAAACAACCCCACTGCTTAAGAAACGTGTATTTTAAAGGGCTGGCTTAATAAGGTTAAAATATATTTACAAAGTGTCAGTATGCGTATATAATATAGTTTATATATATGACATATTGTCAAAATGATATAAAGCGTTTTTAGAAAGGAGAGGTATGCCAAAAGGTTCACCAGAGCTTACATCTGCCAGGAAAAATGAGATTATGAATGCCTGTGGTAAGCTGTATCAAAAAAAGATTTTTAAGGAAATTACATTACAGGATATCAGTAAAGAAACATCATTTACCCGTACTTCCATATATAATTATTATGAAAGTAAGGAAGAAATATTCCTTGGATTATTTGAAAGGGAATATAATATGTGGACATGGGATATTGAGAAACTTACAGAGGAAATTACAGGAATTAGCAGGGAAGAACTGGCTTTAGAAATTGCCGGCTCTTTACAAAAAAGAAAACTGCTTCTAAAACTGCTGTCTGTAAACCTCTATGATCTGGAAGAGAACAGCCGTATGGAAAGGCTTGTGAATTTTAAGGCTGCATATGGTAATTTAAAGAAAGCACTTTGGAAGCTTATAAGCAAATGTTATCCTGGAATTAAGGATTATGAGATTAAAGATTTTATCAGGATATTTTTACCATACCTGCATGGAATATATCCATATACTTATGCAACAGATAAACAAATAGAAGCAATGGACAGGGTGGGTATAGAACATGAAAAAACTACAATTAAGGATCTTGTATATATGGGGCTTATAAAAATACTGCCGTGAATTTTTTCCATTTGGGAAGTTAAAAAAATTTTTTAAAGTTATGTCAGGCAGATGTCTGCAATGCCTGGTTGCAGGCACTGGCTGCTTGCTTATAACCTGATTGCCGTTTGCGGCAGTCTGCCAGAAGCCTGGACTCCTGACAGATTAACCAGGCCATAAACACACCACTTAAAAGATTAGATTTTAAAGGGGTGTCTTAATAATGTTAAAAAATAAAAAGGGGTGTACTAAAAATGAAATACCGGATTAATAAAAAAACGGGTGATAAAATTAGTGAAATTGGTATTGGCTCAGCTTATATATTTGAAGCTGGCATGAAAAAAGCAGCAGATGCTTTATGGTGTGCATATGAGGGAGGAATTAATTTTTATGACTTAGCTTCAGGAGATGGGGCAAGTTTTCCTATATATGGGGAAACATTCCATGATGTAAGGAAAAATATTTTTTACCAGATTCATTTTGGTGCAGATTATACAAATGGAAGTTATGGCTGGTCACTTAACCTTGATACGGTAAAGCGTTCTGTGGACTGGCAATTAAAGAATTTGAAAACGGATTTTATTGATTATGGATTTATACATTGCCTGGATGAATTAACTGACTGGGAGAAATACCAGGCTAATGGAATATATGATTATATACTAAAACTTAAAGAAGAAGGAGTTGTACACCATATTGGATTGTCGTCCCATACGCCAGATGTGGCAGGATATATTATGGATAATACAGACATTGATATTTTAATGTTTTCAGTTAATCCAGCTTATGATTATGGACATGGGGATTTTGCCAATGGCGGGGCAGATGAAAGGGCAGCCCTTTATAAAAAATGTGAAAAAGAGGGTATTGGTATTACAGTTATGAAGCCGTTTTCAGGAGGCCAGCTGCTTTCAACAGCACAGTCCCCATTTGGCAAGGCATTAACAGAATACCAGTGTATTAAATATGCTTTAGATAAACCAGGTGTTTTATGTGTATTGCCAGGGGCAAAAAACCGTAAAGAAGTAGAAAAACTTTTATCTTATTATAAACAGCCAGAGGAAGCATTAGATTATGGGGAAATAGGAAGCTTTGCACCACCAGAGGCAAATGGAAAGTGTGTTTATTGTAACCATTGCAAACCATGTCCTGCGGGAATTGATATAGGTCTTGTCAATAAATATTATGATCTGGCAGTGGCAGGAGATACACTTGCAAAAGAACACTACAAAACACTTGAAAAAAATGCATCTGCCTGCATACAGTGCGGACACTGTGATAACAGGTGTCCATTTGGTGTAAAACAGAGTGACAGAATGAAACAGATTAATAAATATATGCTTAAATAGTTTGCAATGTTGAATTATCATGCACTTTTAAAAAGATGTACCAGGAGCTAATGTAATATCTAAAAATACAAAACTGGGAGGGGAAATTAATATGGAATTAAAGAAATACAGAGAGGAAGATTCACAAATTATATGTAGCTGGATTAAGGATGAAAAGAGTTTATACCAGTGGTCTGCTAACAGAATAGGGAAATTCCCGCTATCAGGTAATGATTTAAATGAAAATTATGCACCTTTAATTAATAGCAAAAGGTTTATTCCACTTAGTGCATTTGATGATAATGGCAATATTATGGGACATTTGTATATCAGATACCCAGATAAAGACAATGACAGTATTGTGCGCTTTGGATTTGTTATTATTGACCCTGTTTTAAGAGGACATGGCAACGGCAAAAAAATGGTACAGATGGCAGCAGGTTATGCAAAAAACGTTTTGGATGCTTCTAAGGTTACATTAGGGGTATTTACAAATAATAATAGTGCAAGGCATTGTTATGAAGCCGCCGGGTTTCGTCCTATAGGAAAAACTGAAGTTTATAAAATGCCTGCCGGTGAATGGGAATGTATTGAAATGGAACTTGTTTTATAAAAGAATACCTGGCTGTTATAAAATGTAAATTATATAGGGGGTAATTAATGGATAATAACGAAGTTTGTGAAATTCTTTTAAACTGGAATTTACAGAATATTAAAATAGAAAAAATATATAATACAGCATGGCAGGCAGGGGATAGTTACATACTAAAAGAATATCACGATTTACAAATGTTGGAAAGAAATTTAAAGATATTGGGTATTTTAGATAAAATGCATATCCCTGTTGGAAGAATTGTGCCTGTTGTAAATAATAATGGTTTGTATGTTAAAAATGGGGATTTATTTTATTTTTTATCAGAAAAGCTTTCGGGCGGCAATTTAAAAAATATTACAGATATTAAAGGTACGGCTCTTAAAGTGGGCGGAATAATTGCATGTCTTCATAAAGTTTTTAAGGAATGTGAAAATGATATAAACGGGCTCTGGAATAACAGCTTACTAGATGAAATGAATAACTGGGTAAGAAAGAACTTTGAAGATAATAACTGGAAATATATAAGCAAAGAGGAATATGGACAGGCAGTATTAAATCTTTCAGACCTGTATAACAGCCTGCCAGTACAGTTAATACACAGGGATGTCCACTTTGGCAATTTTTTATTTAAAGATGGCCAGTTTTCAGGATATATAGATTTTGATTTAAGCCAGAGAAATATAAGGGTTTTTGATATTTGTTATTTTGTACTTGGTCTGCTTGCAGAAGAAGAATTAAAATTAACACAAGAACAATGGTTTGTATTTTTAAAACATACTTTTACCGGGTATAACAATACACTTGGTTTGCAGGAAGCAGAAAAGAAAGCTGTTCCATATGTAATGGAATGTATAGAACTGCTTTTTGCCTCATATTTTGAAAGCATAAATAACATGCCATGTGCAGATGGCGCTATAAATATATATAAATTTATTAAAAAGAATGAAGACAAAATAACAGGAATTATAAATTATATATAATGGATTTTAACCTGGTATAGTTCTTTTAAATGGACAGGCAGCAAATACATATATATATTTGCTGCCTGTTTATATTTTAGCTTGTTCTTAATAGACAAACTTGTAATTATATTATAACATACATTCAAGAAGTGCAGTATTAGTTGGAAGATATATTTCTGCTATCTTATGGCTTTCTGAACCATATGTATGTTTTGAAAATATATTACAAATCTGGTCATGTGTTTCTGTTGTATACTTTAAGTTAAATATTTTAGCGATACGGTTAAAGAATACAGGTGAAATAGAATACCCCCATTCTTCAGTGTCATTTTCATTAATAAGCTTTGGTGTAATCTTTATGATTTTTCCAGTAACAGTATTACGTGCTTTAAGTGTGATAAAACCTGTGGTTTCATCTGATGCACAAGTAAGTTCACATACATCATTTTCGTCCATACGGAAGCCAAGGGCGGCCAGGAGGCCTGGGTCAACACTGGCAAATGGGTCGAAAAGATCCAGGATAATGTGGTCACTGTCACCTGTAATAAGGGTTATAAGCTTATCAATGCTTTTCTGGTTCATTACATCACTGTTAATGGAATTTCTTTTGTCGTTGAGGAAATCAACTAAAGCATCAACCTCTTTCTGGTTAAGTAAGGAAAAACTTGGCTTTTGTATATCGCTCATATCAATACCTCCAAATATATTATGTAATTTTACCAAACCTTGCTGTTATGCCGCATGGTTATCAGTTTTAGAACTAAAACATTATATATAAACATTATACATATAATTAGTGTATGTTTCAAGTATTATATATATAAATTTATTTATACAAAGACAAAACGGAAACATAATTCTGGAAGGAAAGATATGAAAATGTATATGCAGGAAATAATTGACATAATGCCATAGTTAATTATAATATTAAACATATGCTGTGTGACGTCATAAATTATAAACTACAGTTTTACAGGGTATGAATAAAGGTGCATAGGACAGGTAATAATATATACCATGGACTAGTATATAATATATAGAAAAGAGGGTTTTATAATGAAAAAGATAGAGGTTAAAACTATAGAAGACATTAAAAAGCTTGAAAAGGAAGAACAGGCAAAATGGGAAATTGCAGCAGAAACAGGACTTTTTGACAAGGTTGTAAACACTGGCTGGAAATCCCTTACATCAAGGGAAAGCGGCAGAATCGGAGGAATACTTGCGGCAAGGAATAAGAAGCAGAACCAGAAAACAGGCTGCAAACAATCTATTGATAAACAAGCTGGTATGTAATATAATTGGAAAAGAAAAATAATATACAGATTAACAGGGAGGCTTTAAATGGCTGTATTGGATTTATATAATACTTTAACTAAAAGAATAGAGGAATTTAAACCAAATGAGGATAGGAAAGTCCGTATGTACACATGCGGGCCTACTGTCTACCATTTTGCGCATATAGGCAACCTGCGCAGCTATATTATGGAAGATGTTCTGGAAAAATATTTAATATACCTGGGTTATGATGTTACAAGAGTAATGAATATTACAGATGTCGGCCACCTTACAAGTGATGCTGACACTGGTGAAGATAAGATGCTTAAGGGTGCAAAGCGTGAACATAAAACAGTTATGGAAATAGCAGAGTTTTACAAGAAAGCGTTTTTTGATGACTGTGCAAGGCTGAATATTAAAATCCCTGGTATTGTTGAACCCGCCACAAACTGTATACCTGGATTTATACATATGATTGAGGCTCTTCTTGATAAAGGCTATGCATATGAGGCAGGCGGCAATGTTTATTTTGATACATCGAAGCTTAAAAATTATTATGTGCTTTCCAGCCAGAATGAGGAAGAACTCCAGGTTGGTGTACGTGATGATGTAGAGGAAGATATTAATAAAAAGAATAAGACAGATTTTGTATTATGGTTTACAAAATCTAAATTTGATGAGCAGGAATTAAAGTGGGAAAGCCCGTGGGGAGCAGGCTACCCTGGATGGCATATTGAATGTTCCTGCATAAGTATTAAACATCTTGGTGAATACCTGGATATACATTGTGGCGGTGTTGATAATATTTTCCCGCACCATACTAATGAAATAGCCCAGAGCGAGGCTTATCTCGGACATAAATGGTGCAATTACTGGTTCCATGTGCAGCACCTTAATAACCAGTCTGGTAAAATGAGCAAGTCAAAAGGCGGTTTTCTTACTATACCGCTGCTTGAAGAAAAAGGATATAACCCCCTTGTATACAGAATGTTCTGTTTGCAGTCACACTACCGCAAACCGCTGCTTTTTAGTTTTGATGTGCTTGATAATGTAAAGACAGCATATGAAAAACTGCTTAATAAAATTGAATCACTTGGCAGTGGCGGCACACTTATGGAACAGGAGATAGAAGAGTATAAAGAGCAGTTTAATAGTGCAATGGGAAGTGACCTTAATACTTCCCAGGCTCTTACAGTACTTTATGATGTACTGAAATCAGGTTTAAATGATGCAAGTAAAAGATATCTTATAGAAGATTTTGATAAAGTGCTTTCACTTGGGCTGCTTGAAGGAAATACTTCTTCTAAGGAGATTAGCAAAGAACTTGCAGTACTTGCAGAAAAGCTTATAGAAGAAAGAAACCAGGCACGTAAAAATAAAGACTTTGCAAGGGCAGACGCAATAAGGGAAGAACTTGCAGCAAAAGGGATAGAGATAAAAGATACAAGAGAGGGGACAGTCTGGAGCCTTGCCAGGTAAAGTATTTAATTATTGTTAATATCATTTATAAAAAGCTCAATTTCCAGGTTTACCTGTTCTGGGTTATCCCCATTTGCGAAATGCCTGGCATTTCTTATAAAATGTAACGGGTAACCTGTATATTGTGCCCATTTCCTGCAATATACTTTTACTTTGCCTGTATGGTCTTTATCCCCGGCAAGTATTAATACAGGAAATGAAAAATAGACATCTTTATTTTCATATGTAAAGTATTCATATGCTATTTGCATCTGTTTAATAATTTCTGCTTTGGAAAGTGGTTTTAACATAGATATCATTTTCTGGTAAGAATACTTTGTTTTAGAAACCTGCCATGCCATGCTTTTACGCAGGACACTTGATGGAAACCATTTTGCCATAGATGATGCTTGTTTTAACCACCATAAATCTGTTTTTGTATAGTATTGCAAGCCCAGGGGAGTTGTATCTAATGCTACAAGCCCCTTTACCATGTCAGGATACATGGCAGCAAAATGCTGGCTTGGATAACCACCCATAGACATTCCAACTAAAATAACTTTTTTAATATTTTCCCTTTGCAGAATATTATATAATATTTCTGCTGTATCATGGTAGGAAAAATTTTTATAAGGCCTTGACAGTCCATGCATAGGGACATCCCAGGAAATAACCTTATATTCCCTGGAAAAAATGCTGCCTGCTTTTCAAACATTGTATGGTCTGCTGTTAATCCATGTGTAAAAACAATATTATCAGCAGTATTTCTTTTTTTATTAATCCAGTAGTGGATGGTTCCTCCCTGTGCCAGTATTTGCTTATGCTGCATTGTAATCTTCACTTTCTATATATACTATTTTTAAAATGGGTAAATATAATTATAATAAGAATTTATAAATTTCCAAGTTCCTGCAAAAATCCAAGCAAGTCCAGGGCTTCGTTGTGCAAAATCATCTTTAATTCCATGCCAGGCAGTTTTTCTATATCTTTATAACTGTCAAAGCATGTACTAAACTCAGCAAATTTTTCATTATTTATATATAATTTAATATCATTAAGGCTGCTAAATTTAACAGAAAATTTTAACTGGCTAAATGGTATAAGTTTTCCATCTTTGTAACAGCCTTTTGTTGTTATAAGGAATTTCTGGTAAACCAGAGGATATTCACCAGTTTGCAGTGTTATGCCGCTTTTATGTACATGTTCTAAAAAACTGGTTTTATCACCAATATATGTAAACAGCCCTGTGTTTTGTGCCATAATAGCAGGCCCGTATTCACAGTGTCCGCTTATATATGGGTATGCATTGTGTGTGTATGCCAGAAGAATCATTTTATTATAAATATCCTTTCCAGGTATATCCTGTGTTATATAAGGAATGTCATTTTCTGTATTTTTATTTTTCTTGCCAGTTTTCTTATATTGCATTACAGGAGGCGCTCCAAAATCTTTATTTAGTGGTGTTTCAAGATTTAACGGGGTATAACCGCTGTTTTCAGAATGTTTTATTCCAAATGGGATATAATTATCATCAAGCAGGATAATTTCCCCATTTTTAAGTGATGGGAACTGTTCTGCAATGCTTTTTATAACTTCCCATTCATCTTTAGGGTTTTCCTTATTATTTTTTTCGGCCTCTGATAAGGCAGCATTAATTTCATCTTTATTATCTGTACCCCAGTAAAGAGGATGCGGAAAAAATGCAGAGTGGTAAGAACCGTCTTCATAGCGTACAAAGCATGAACATGGAATTTTTTCATATAATTCTTTTTTAGCACCATCTATATCCTTAACTATAAGGTTATAACAGCCATTTATTGTTTCTGCCCCGTTATATGCAACCATATTTGCAATAGCCATTACTGTAAGCGGGTTTGTATTTATAACCATTCCAGGGACTAAAAGCCCTTCTTCATAAATTTCTTTAAGATAGCTGTCAGGCACTTTTCCTGTGCCACGCCATAAGAAAAATAATGCAAGTACCCCAAAAATTACAGTAAAAGCTAATTTAACACGGAAAAGTGCAATAGCAAGTATAATGCATATGATGCATATTATTTTAGAATTTTTACGTTGTTTTAAAACAACACCTATCATTTCATCCATTTTACGTACACGCTTTGGATTTGCATGTATACCGGATTTAGCATCTGCTTCAAATTGTGAATAATCTGTCATTTTAATCCTCCATTCCTGTTTATGTATATTTTATTTGTATATATTTTATATATTGGTATTTTATATTAAAATAATGCAAAGTACAAATAATGCAATAGCAGAAACCATCATAAATAAATAGAAAAGTTTAAACATTACAGGTGTTTTTATTTTCCTGCTTAAATGTTTCTTAGTACCATCATATATATATCTGTCTTCCGTGCTTTCAATAACTGTTTCCTTTTGCAGGGAATGTATAAAACGTACTGCATTGATAAGGAAGATAAGTGCAATATAAAAAAATCCTCCCTTAAATAAAAATTCTGGTAAACTGCTGCCAAGTTTAAATATTGCAAATACACATAAAATTATTGCCAGTATGCCAATTACCCAGTTAAAGGCAAGCCATCTTACCTCACTTTTTTTTGTCTTGTCTGTTACAATACGGGCAGTAGCATCTTCCGGCATGGCATGTTCCCTTGCTAAAAGCCCCCGTCCTGTATTATTATCTATAGAAAGATAAGTGGCAAGGATATTTTCGCTAAAAACCATTTGGCCAGTTTTTTTATCAAGTTCGCCACTATTTTCCATATATGATACAGATATATAAAATTTATCCTTAAGACTGTTAGTAAAAAGGTAAATCTTATAATAATTTACATTAACTTCATATAAAGGTTCTAAATAATAAATCACTGTAAAATCCCCTAAAAGAAGCTTTGACAAAAACAGTTCTTTGTTATCTGGAGGATAGAAGGAAAGTACAGTTTCCCTAAACCATTTGCCAGAAGTTTCACAAAAAGGATAACAGGCTGCTTCATAAAATTCCAGCATAAAATAAATAGCTGTAATAATACATAATATAGAAAGTATAACAATACATGCAGTACCTGGCATTGTAAAAAATATATTTCCTTTTCTTCCTGTAATCCCTGCACCATTATGTTTAAGAATAGAAAGCGCTTTTAACAATTCCCGTAACCTGAAAACCCTTAAAAATTCCAGTGGGTTTTCATCTAAGAAATAAAAAGACTTTAGTATAAAAACGTTTTTTACTGGCAAATAAAATACAACAAGCATATACCAGTAAAAAACAGTAAGGAAAAGCCCGGTTATAACAGAAAATGCAGGATTGCGTATTTTTCCGGCCTTTACACACCATAATGCGCCATATTTGCCAGCCGCTGCCGTAACAAACACAAGAATGATTGCATCAAATACTGAATATGGTGAAAAATGTATACAAAATATACATATAAATGCAGTTAAAGCAGCCACAAAAAGCATTGTGGCATAAACTGGCATAAATAAAAAAGAAACTTTTCCAGACGGTTTGTAAACCTCGTGCATAAAAACCACCATACCTCTCTAGTACCTGGGGTACAAATTTTAAACTTCTGTTTTATCTGTTCTGGACCTTCTGTTTTTTTACTTTTATGTTCCTGTAATATAAATATACCACAAACTGCTAACTTTGGCTATATTAACCCGCCATATAAAGCCGGCAGCAGGATTTCCAGGCAGATATCCACAATCCACATCCAGGCAATCTTGATTACGAATATCATTTGGCAGTACTTGTAAAGTAATTCCGTATTTGATATACTAAAGACCAGGCTTATTTTATTAAATTTATGGGGAGGTTATACAATGAGTATTACAAAAAGTAAATTTGGGGTGGATAAAAACGGGGCAGAGGTTACAAAGTATACATTAAAGAATAAAAATGGCATTAGCATATCATTTATTGATTTAGGTGCTGTTATTACTAATATTATTATCCCTGACAGGGATGGCGTGTTTGAGGATATAGCACTTGGATATGGGGAAGTTGCACCATATGAAGTAAATGCGCCAAGTTTTGGTGCACCTATAGGAAGGTATTCTAACAGGATTTCTAACGCAAAGTTTGTTTTAAATGGCAAGGAGTACAAACTTGACCAGAACGATAGTACAAACTGCCTGCATGGTGGATTCCTAAGATATAATTGCTGTATGTATAATGTAAAATATGAAGAATTTGAAGAAGAAGATAAAATTATATTTTCAAGGCACAGTCCTGATGGTGAACAGGGGTTTCCAGGTAATCTTGATTATTCAGTTACTTATATATTAGATAATGATGATGAACTTATAACAGGCTATAATGCAGTTTGCGATAAAGACACAATAGTTAATTTTACTAACCATTCTTATTTCAATCTTGGCAAGGGCGGGCATAAGTGTAAAGATGTACTAAACCAGGAAGTAAAGATAGAGGCAGATTACTATACACCTGTTAATGATATACTTGTACCTACAGGTGAATTAAAAGAACTTGCAGGCACAGCACTTGATTTCAGGGAATTTAAAAAATTAAAAGATGGCATTGGAAAAACAGATGCTATGGGTAATGTGGTAACTGGTTATGACTATAATTTTGTATTAAAAAGCGGCGGTAAAGAAGGCATGAAAAAGGCAGCACAGTTCCGTGATAACAGTACAGGCCGCATAATGGAAGTATATACTGATCTTCCAGGAATGCAGCTCTATACTGCTAATGACGTTGATATAGATAACTGTAAGGATGGCGTACACTATGGCAATTTCTGTGGTGCATGTTTTGAAACACAAAACTTCCCAAATGCCATAAATACAGAAGGCTTTCCAAATGCTGTATTAAAAGCGGGGCAGCAGTATAAAAGCATTACGGTATTCCGTTTTAAAACATTCTAAATTACATTAAAACCCTTTAAGACAATAAGCATTTCCTGTGCTGTTGTAAGTGTTATGGAGGATTAATATGGAAGAAAATATTATTATAAGAAACCTTAAAGTTCTTGTTGTAGATGACAATATGGTTAATGTCATGGTATTATCTACAATACTTGAGCGTTATGGAATAGAAGCGGATACAGCAGAATCAGGTATGGAAGCAGTAGAAAGGGTATGTGCTGTGCCATATGATATAATACTTATGGATTATCTTATGCCAGGAATGGACGGAGTTGAAACAACAAGACAGGTAATGCAGGTATCAGAGGGCAAAAACCAGCCTAAAATAATAGGTGTTTCAGCTACGGTTGATGAAGCTGTAACGAAGCTGTTTACAGATGCAGGGGCAGACTGTGTAATAAAAAAACCACTCCGCATAGAAGATTTTGAAATGAAACTTAAACAGTACGGTTTTATAAAAGGGGAAGGAACAGAGGGCAGCAGTACAGGTGAAGAGTGTGTTGATTCTGCTGGTTTTCTTTCTTTGGTTGAGGGGCTTAATTATGATGAGGGGATTTCACTTATGGCTGGAAGCCTTGATAATTATATGAAGGTCCTTAATGTTTCTGTAAAAAATATTTTAGAGCATTATAATAAACTGGAAGAGATAAGGGATACTGAAAAACTAGAGGCTATGTCCATGCATTTCCACAGCCTTAAAGGGATTTTCCTAAATATAGCAGCTAATAAACTTGCCGGATATTCGCAGAAAATGGAAATGTCTGCTAAAGAATACAAGCGTATGTATATAATTTCACAGATAAACGAATATATGGAAACTGTAAAGGAATTTCACCACCAGCTTAAAATTGCATGTGATTATTATAACCAGAAAAACCGTGCTAAAAAAACAGGTGTTAAAATAGAAGGGACGGAGTTTATTAAAAACCTTAATAAATTAAAAGAGAGCATTGATAATTATGAATATATTGAAATTACAGATTTGCTTGAAAAAATGCTTGCTGGAAGTAATGAAAAGCATACAGTGAAATTACAGGAAATGTATGATGCTATACAAAATTTCCAGTATGATGAAGCATTAGAAATATTAAATACAATGTACAATGATTAAAATTGACAGCCGCATTTGCCTGTATGTGGTATAGGTAAGTAAAGCAGGTTATCAATATATAAGGCATATCCCATGTCTTTGTGATATGCCTTATATAAGATTTATAAAAAAGATGCCAGGTTTTTGTGTGCATTTATTATGAACGCATTTTGAAAAATTACATAAATTATAAAATAGAATGTTGCAGCCAAGGCGGGGTATTATTAATGAATGTTTTTAAGAAATGTTTAAAAGAGCAGTTTGGAAAAAGTAAATATATGTCATATGTCCAGATGTGTGAAGAAGAAGTCTTAAGAAATACTTATTCCAGGACTAAGCTTGAGGATAAAAAAATCTTTAAAGATATGTATGAACAGTTAGAGGAGAAAAACAGCGAATATATAAAGGAGCGCAAAGAACTACTTGCAGAAACGCTTTATCTTGCATTACAGATTGGACGTAAGTTTTTTTCAGTATTTATATTTTATTTAGTTGCAAATATAATAATTCTGGCATTAGGCCTGGATTATACAGTCACATGTGTAAGTGTGGCACTTATGGGGGCATGTTTTATTTATAAACTTGTTGAATTTCTTTCTAATAAATACTGTTTTATAGATGCATATCTTATAATGGTATATAAAACAGTACTTGAAAAATTATCTGGCAAAACCGCTAACAGCCAGGGCTGACAAGATACATGAAAAAAATATATATAATCTGGATTGCAAGTAACCAGCATTGCAGGCAGGCAAGCCGCAAAAGCCTGCTTATCTGCGGCCAGGAATTGCATAAAACCAAAGATTGTTTGTAACCAGAAATTTGCGGATATTATTTGGCAAGGGCTGGCCTGATAAGGTTAAAATGCTCCATTGCATTATAAATACCATTTTTAAGTATATTATCTGTTATATAATCTGCATGTTTTGTAACTTCAGACGGGCTTCCGCCCATTGCAATGCCAGTCCCTGCAAACTCTATCATAGGCAGGTCATTTGTGCTGTCACCAACAGCATATGTATTTTGTACAGGAATATTAAAATATTCCATTAGAAATTTCATTCCAGTTGCTTTAGAACAATCTGCTGGTACAATTTCAAAAAAACAGTTTCCACGGTCTATAAAATTAAATTCTTTATTATATTTATTCTGGAAATATTCAAAATCACAGCCAGGCGCAGTACATATACAGAATTTATCAAATGAAAGGTTATATGCATCTTTTTGGGGAAGTACTTTGCAGACACCAGGAAAAGTTTTTATATGGTCTTCCTTAAAATGTTTTATTCTTGT
Source organism: uncultured Lachnospiraceae bacterium (assembly GCA_910586555.1). Classification (GTDB taxonomy): domain Bacteria; phylum Bacillota; class Clostridia; order Lachnospirales; family Lachnospiraceae; genus Butyribacter. Next base: position 7,614 of record CAJUJY010000043.1, on the reverse strand, counting down.
TTTATATGGCTGGTCACTATAATATAAAGCATTTTGTCCTTCGAGAAGCCATTCAATCCTGCACCTGCCAAGGTCTTTTATTACTTCATTACCAAGGGGGTATGGTATTGTCTTTGAGAATAACACCTGGCCATTAACCTTTATATATGTACCACAGCCACATACAAAACCATCAACACCTATATCCAGTATTATATCCTCCATGCCCGCTATAGTCCTGCCAGAATTAATAAAACATAAACTGCCGTTTTCACGGAGAAGCCTTAAAGCAAGGGAAGTGCTTTCTGGTATTAAATACCCGTTTTCATCTTTAGTTATTAAAGTCCCGTCAATATCAAAAAAAACAAGGTTTTTCATATGTATATTCCTCCTGCTAAAATTCTGTTTTTATATAAATATAATTGTAAAAGGAAGGCTTGTCAATATATTTACACATCCGTTTCATAAATTTTTGATTGTATATAAACAAGGGATAATTTATAGTTATCTGTGGTTTGTTTTAAAAGGGGTTAAAATATTATGCCCTGGCAGTTCCAAAGTGTCCCATGAACAGCCCGCTTGCGCTTGGACTTACACGCAGCGGTGCATAAAGCCCTTATGCTTCAAAGAAAAAACTTCTTTGAAGCATTTAAAACAGGGCTTAAACACCGGCGGCTGCGTACATCTGTCCATTGGGAGCACATTTGGAACTTGCCAGGTAGTATACGTTTTGGCAGCTTATAGAAATATTTCCTGTGGATTTCCCTGGTTTAATGACGTTGTGCTGCATTTGCATATGTAAAAGTGCTTAATAATGGTGCAAAAGTACCTTTTACATGGAACATAAAAGTCTTCCACATGGCCCAGATTTAAGATTTACTGAAAAATACAGAGTTCTTATGTTCCAGGTGAAATATTTGTTTCAGGATAAAAAACCTGCTATATGTTTAAAACTGGCAGGTAATAAAGGACACACCACACACTGGCTGTTATCTGTAACCTGTATTTTCCCATAAAGCTTAAACCATTTTGAAGATTTTTATGTACCATGTAAAAGTTATTTTTCATTGTCTTAAACCTGGTATTCAATACTTCGTAGAAACATTCCGGTTTTTATAAGCTGCCAAAGTGTATATTACCTGGCAAATTCCAGACGTAATCCTTAAAGGCAACTGTACGGGGCCGCCGGCGTTTAAACTTGGTTTTTTCAAGTTTTATGCGCCGTTGCGTGAACCCGTCCAAGCGGGAGCGGGTTGCCTGTAGGATTACGTCTGGAATTGCCAGGACATAAAAATTCCCACATATACAAATCACTTTAAAACAAACCACAGATAACTATAAATTATCTTTTGTATACACACTATTAAAAAATTATGGAATGGATGTAACTTTAAAGGATATACATTTTAAAAATACTATTTACGTGAATTTTTCCAGTATTTCCAAAACCAGAGCCCAAAATGTATAAATAAAAAAATATATAATATTAATAATACAATAAAACCAATAAAAAGTATATGGTTTTCAAGGGAATTAAGTGAGCCCTGTATATAAATATTAGGTATTATAATCAGGAAAAATATACCAAAGAGTGGTGTTATCCGTCCCATAAAAACACGCTTCATCATTTCTGCCCTGGATTCGTCATCACAGAAAATTTCTTCTTCACCCTCCATTTCTAAAACAGGTTTCCTGAAATAAAAATAACCTACAAAATCTTGTACATATTCCCATCCACAGTCATTAAACATTTTTATATATTCCTGTTTGTGTGAAAACCCATCTTTGTTATAATCAAGCTGGTATATAACATCTAAAGACTCACATTTTTCAAAGCGGTAAAGCCCAGGAAATGTTGTTTTGCAAAGTTTCCAGCCTTTTTTATGTTGTTCCCTAAGATAAAGCTCTTCCTTTTTCCATTCAGTAATAGAAAAAAATTTAAGTTCAGTTTTTGTATTTTTCATTTTAGCGCACCTCCATTATATTCTGGTATAAACGGCAGATCCGTTTTATTTCAAGTTCCAGCACCTGTTTTCCTAAATCTGTAATGCAATAAATTTTCCGGTTATTTTCTTCTTTTATAAAGTCTATAAGCCCGTCTTTTTCCATTTTTGACAGGCTGCCATACATAGTCCCTGGGCTTATATTGATTTCCCCGTTTGTAAGTTCTTTGACCTTCTGTACAATACTGTAGCCATGTGCTTCTTCACGCAGGCAGAGAAGAATGTAAAAACCAGTTTCCGTCATTGGGACATATACTTTTCTAATATGCTTATCCATAAAAATTACCATGCCTTTCAAGTGCCAGCAGCTTCCCTGCCACAGATACAAATTTTTATTCTTGCCAAAATCTGTGAATTTAGAAGAAGGCACAAATACAGTAATACTTTACTATGCAGTGCAATATACCGCACTGCTATACTGTTAGATATAGTATAACACTGCGGTATATATTTGTCAATGCAAGGATTAAATATTATAGACTAGTACAAGAAGCATGGTGCTTAATGGTTATGGTGTATTGTTTACTTTTGGAGGTGCATATAGCAAATTAGTTTTTATTTAACATTGAACTTATGGACTGTTTCTTTTTCCAGTAAAACATCCAAATTCTGCAAATACCGGTTGCTAAAACTGTTATTCCAACTGAAATTAATATTTGTTTTTTTGTTAATAATCCATTTGTAAAAGCAAGCCTTCCTAAAAATATATTAAATATACAGGCAATTATAATGCCATTACTGTACCTGGCAAATAATTTGTTCTGCAATGCCAGGCTGCCCATTCCAAAACTGCGTAATATTCCATATTCATAGCTATGCTTTTCCCAGTCAATATAGATACTGAAAATAATATAAATAAAGATAGCAATTATACAAAAGAAAGCTATTGTATTGCCCAGGACAGCAGTATAATTTCCCATCAGTTTATTACGGTGGTTTCTTAGCCCTGAAGATCCTGACAGTCCGCCCTGTATTGATGCCATTAAAAGTGAAATCTTTTGTTCAACATCTTTTTGTATGGATAATGGGGTGTCTTTTTTCATTACAACATTTATTGTATGATACCCTAAAACTGTTTTACTCTTTTTGGCAGTTTCCTCACTTATAATTATCTGTATATGGCCGTCTTCTTCACTATCACAGCTTAAAAGTGATGCTACTTTAAAATTTTCAGTACAAAACTTTGCAGTTTTTTCATTTCCCTGGATTCCTCCAAGCTGTATTATTCCATTTTCCTTTATAGATGGGTTAGATGGAACTTGTGTATAATCTGGCAATATTAATACACACGCTTTTTCTTTATTTTTTTCTAAACCAGGGTTATTAATATTATGTTTCTCTAAAAAAATACGGAAATCCTTTTGTGGCAGCACAACTATTTTAACCTGGTTTACTGGTATTGCCATATACTGTCCTGCCTTATTTGAAACCTGTTCCCATAGTGCTTCATCTTCTGGCCTTAATTTATTATTATCCTGCTTTAAATACTGCCTGAAATATGAATCTATATTATCTTTATTTAACAGAATAGTGCTCTGTTTTGTTTCAGCCTCCATAGATAAACTGGTTTTATCTTTATATCCATTAAATATATCTAAAGTATTAAAGGGAAAAAAGTTATTTCCATATACAGCAATATTATACTCTTTTAATGGATAAGAAACAGTAGTACGCTCACTATGCAAATAAAAATTTATATCCTGGTCTTCATCACGGAAGCTGTTTATAAAATCAAATGAAGCTAATGTAAAAAATATACAGATTGTCTGGATAATTATAATGCTAAAATTTAATTTTTTAAATCTGTATTTTTTTTGTTTATCTGGGGTGTCCTTTATAATCCCAATAATAATTGCTTCTTTGCGGATTCTGTCATAGAAAAAGTATAAAATGGCTAAAACTATTCCTGTAATTATTACCTCTGCCAGGGCATTATAGTGTAATTCATGTATATAAAACTGGCTGTATTCCTTAAAAGTTTTATTAATATATATATAACCGGTTAATACTGCCAGTAAATATCCCGTAATTAAACAAGGCCAGATAAATGCCTGTACAAGATAGAATATTAATTTTCTTCTTTCTTTTGGTGTAAGTCCCAGTGCTTCAAATAAAAATAGTGTTTTTTTATTACGTAGTAAAAATGTTCTTATAATTACTGTTTGTTCTAACAAAAGCAAAAAATCCAGCAGCAAAAGATATACTACCCTGGCATATATCATATCTTTATTATCTTTGTACCCATATCCATATAATTTTTCATTAATACACATAATATCCAACTGGATTTCAGACAAAAGAGAATTTATATCACTTTCTGCTCTTTTAAAATCCAGCTTTTTTTGCATAATAACTAAAGATTGTTTTATATCCTGGTTATTTTCTTGTCCACAAATAATAGAGGGATATACCTTTGTTTCTAAATGTGTTCTGCCATAATATGTTGATAAAAGATAAGAATAATTTGAAATAGCCCCTGTAATTTCATATTTTACAGGTTTTCCTTCTTGTTGCAGGGAAACATATACTGGTAATTCTTCGTTTTCTATTCCAAATAAATATAAAAGATATTCTTCAACCGCAATCTGTCCTGAATCATGTGGCCATTTTCCTTTAATTAGCTGGAAACCAAGATTTCCACCCATATATTCTTCCATAGTCCCTGTTGTTATTTTTTTATCTGCATATTCTGCATTTCCAGTTATGCCAAAATGTTCATATGCAAACTGGCTGTATTGCAGTTTTATATTTTCTTCATATTTTTTATCAATATCTGGCAGTACCATAAGGAACTTTCCATATGTATTTACTGTATTATCCTGTTTCGTCCTTATAATAGTCCCACTAAGTGAAGTAACTGTAAACAGAAATGTAAACCCGGTTATTAATGATAAAACTGAAATTAATAATATCTTTTTATCATTAGATATAAGCATACGGACTAGTTTTATATATTTTGTTCTTTTCTTATCCAATGGCAGCCTCACCGTCCTTTAAACGTATTACCTGCCCACAATGCTCTATCAGGTTTTCTTCATGGGTAACAATAATAAAAGTTGTGTTATATTCTTTATTAAGTTTTTCAAATAACCCTGTAATTATTTCTGTATTTCCGGTATCAAGATTTCCAGTAGGTTCATCTGCAAATATAATTTTTGGTTTTAATAACATTGCCCTTGCTATTGCAACACGCTGCTGTTCCCCGCCTGAAAGTTCATATGGCATCTTCTTTATTAAATTCTCTATTCCAAGGACTTTTATTAAAAACTGGTAATATTCTTTATCATGCTGCTTTCCATTAATATAGGAAGGACATAAAATATTTTCTTCTATATTTATACGTGGGATTAAATGGTAAGCCTGGAATACAAACCCGAAATTTGACCCCCTTAGTTTTGCTAATTGGGAATCATTCATAGAACCATACCTTTTACCAAGATAATAAACATTTCCCTGTGATGCTTTATCAAGACCTGCAAGAATATTTAGAAGTGTTGTTTTCCCACTGCCGCTCTTTCCATATATTAAATTAACAGAGCCGCTTTTAAAGCTGATACTTACCTGTTTTAGTACCCTTGTCCTTATACTGCTGCTTTCATATGTTTTTGAAATATTATCACACGATAATAAAATGTCATCAGGTATTGCCACTATTATATTCCTCCCTGGTTATTGCTTTATTATAATTATATGCCCTTTTGCCTGCCAGAAACCGGGATACTGCAAAAATTATTTGGAATAATATATGCATATATCCCATAGGCAGGCTTAATTGGTATAACCACGTTAAGGGTTGTCAACTGTATAACAGGTATTTTAAATAAAACACTTTTACTGGACTATTTCTCCATTACCCCTGATTTGTAAACATCTTGCTACCAGGTCATCATTTGTATAAATATTTACAGTATATGTATTTTTCTTTATGTCCCCATAATCTGTTGTATATATATATCCATCAGCTTTATGGTATGTTCCAGTATAATTTGGTTCAAAAACACCATTTCCATCTAAATCAATACAGTAATTCCCAATAAAACTAGCATAAGAATCTGTATTATACTTATATGTTTCTGCCTTGCTGTTACATGTTGTATCGCCTTTCTTAAGATTAAATTCTGTTGTACCTATAACATTGCTTATAAAACTAAAAGTAAAAGTGTTAGCTGCATATGCTGTTGAAGCACTTCCTAAAGCTAATACTACGCCAGTAATTGCAAAGATTTTTTTAACCTCATTAAGTAAGTCCCCCGCTTCTTAAGCGGTGGGTTTAGGACTTACTTAGTCTGGCAGGAGTCCAAGCTCCTGCCAGACTGCCGCAAAGCGGCAATGAGGTTATGAGCAAGTAGCAAAGCGGATTGCGAATATCCGCTTGACTATTTTTCTTCATATTCTCTTCCTTTCATAAATATAAATTTAGTTATTTAGTTTCTAGTATACTAGTAATACAATTAATTATATTTACAATATACAATAGAAAATTTTAAAATGCAAGTACTTTTTACAAAAAAATATATCCAATATCAAAAAGCATTATGGATAATATATAATTTAATTTTTTAGTTGGAAGTTTAGATATAGTTTTTACAACTAGATTAAATTTTAATATGCATTGCATTGGATTGCAAGTATAACAGCGCATCTTAAAAAACATTAGAAGTTCCTGTTTATAAAAAATATTTGAACGGTATTTATAATTTAGTTGAGGCTTATATACATGCATGTTATAATCAAATAATATAAAAATATTGATATAGAATAGTATATGGCAATAGCGTATTAGAAATATATAGAAAAGAGAGGAATATATATGGCACTTATAAAGAATAAGATACCAGTTTTAGAATATGATACGGAAAAGACAGCGGTTATTATGCCAGGCCACCATACAGACTTCCATTTTACCGAAAAAGCAGTACTGCTATTTATGGAACCTGAGGTTATTAGCTATGCTGCTGCAGATAATTGTAAAGTTACAGGAAAGTTTGAAAGCGTAACAAAGGAATTTCTGGTTTATGAAACAAGGATTAACAACCAGGATATTTCATTTGTACAAGTACCGCTTGGTGGTGCAGGCGCTGTACAGGTTATGGAACAGATGATTGCAGGGGGAAGCGTAAAGTTCATTGCTGCCGGGTGCTGTGGTGCTTTAGAGGAGGGAATGGAAGGGGATTTATTTATACCAACAGCCGCTTTAAGGCAGGAGGGCACATCTTACCATTACCTTCCGCCATCAAGGGAAGTAAAGTTAAGCCTGCATGCAGTTAATGCTATAGAAAGAACGCTTATAAAACAAAAGCTTCCATACCGCAAGTGTAAAACATGGACAACAGATGGTTTTTACAGGGAAACAAAAGAAATGGTGCTTTACCGCAGAAGTGAAGGGTATTCTGTGGTGGAAATGGAATGTGCATCACTGGCAGCATGTGCCATAATGAGGAATGTTATATTTGGGCAGTTATTGTTTACAGCAGATTCCCTTGCAAATATAGAAAAACATGATTGCAGGAACTGGGGCGGTGATTCATTTAGCAGTGCAATGGAACTTGCACTTATGGCCGCACTGGAATTATAAAGTAAAAATACATATAAAAATTATGGTACAATCCAGATGGATAAAATACATGATATC
>CAJUJY010000042.1 GCA_910586555.1 uncultured Lachnospiraceae bacterium | reverse complement strand
AGAAACAGGAAAAAGACCTTGGAAGAGGAAGAGGATTGTGCTCTTTTTTCCAAGGTCTTATATTTGTAGTCAGGATAAATTATAATCTGCCGTCAGCAAAAACTTTGTCTGCAGCGACAAATTTTTGTCTAATTCCTCTAGTTGTTAATCGCTGCCTGTGCTGCTGCAAGCCTTGCAATCGGCACACGGAATGGAGAGCATGATACATAGTCCAGTCCAATCTTATGACAGAATTCTACTGATGAAGGATCACCACCGTGCTCACCACAGATACCACAGTGGAGTGAAGGGCGTACCTTCTTGCCTTTTTCGATTGCCATTTCCATAAGCTGTCCAACACCTGTCTGGTCAAGTTTTGCAAATGGATCGTTCTCAAAGATTTTTGCATCATAGTAAGCATCAAGGAACTTGCCTGCATCATCACGTGAGAAACCAAATGTCATCTGTGTAAGGTCATTTGTACCAAAGCAGAAGAATTCAGCTTCTGAAGCAATATCATCTGCTGTAAGTGCAGCCCTAGGTATTTCAATCATTGTACCTACTTCATACTTCATATCACTGCCTGCTGCCGCAATTTCAGCATCTGCTGTTTCTACTACTATCTTCTTAACAACTTTAAGCTCTTTGATATCACCAATAAGTGGTATCATAATCTCAGGCTCTACTGTCCAGTCTGGATGTGCTTTCTTTACATTGATAGCGGCACGGATTACTGCTGTTGTCTGCATCTTAGCAATTTCAGGGTAAGTTACAGCAAGACGGCAGCCACGGTGTCCCATCATAGGGTTAAATTCGTGGAGTGATTCAATAATTGTCTTGATGTCTTCAACTGTTTTGCCCTTTGCATCTGCAAGCTTCTTAATATCAGCCTCTTCTGTCGGAACAAACTCATGGAGAGGAGGATCTAAGAAACGGATTGTTACAGGATTTCCTTCAAGAGCCTCATATAACTTCTCAAAGTCACCCTGCTGGTAAGGAAGTATCTTAGCAAGTGCTTCTTCCCTTTCTTCAACTGTATCTGAACAAATCATTTCACGGAATGCATCAATTCTGTTGCCTTCAAAGAACATATGCTCTGTACGGCAAAGCCCAATGCCTTCTGCACCAAGTTCGCGTGCTTTCTTAGCATCTGCTGGTGTATCAGCATTTGTACGTACTTTAAGTTTCCTGTACTTGTCAGCCCATGCCATAATGCGGCCAAATTCACCAGCTATTGTAGCATCAACTGTCGGGATAATACCATCATAAATATTACCTGTAGAACCATCAATAGAAATTTCTGAACCTTCTGTATAGGTCTTGCCTGCAAGTGTGAATTTTTTGTTCTCTTCATCCATAGCGATATCACCACAGCCAGATACACAGCATGTACCCATGCCACGTGCAACTACGGCAGCGTGTGATGTCATTCCTCCACGTACTGTAAGGATACCCTGTGAAGCTTTCATTCCTTCGATATCTTCTGGAGATGTTTCAAGACGTACAAGTACAACCTTCTCTCCTCTTGCAGCCCATTCTTTAGCATCTTCTGCTGAGAATACAACCTTGCCACATGCAGCTCCTGGTGATGCGCCAAGTGCTTTTGCAACTGGCTCAGCTTTCTTAAGTGCAGCAGCATCAAACTGTGGATGGAGAAGTGTATCAAGGTTACGTGGGTCAATCATTGCTACAGCTTCTTCTTCTGTCCTCATTCCTTCGTCAACAAGGTCACAGGCAATCTTTAAAGCAGCCTGTGCTGTCCTCTTGCCATTACGTGTCTGCAACATATAAAGTTTCTTGTTCTCAACAGTAAACTCCATATCCTGCATATCCCTGTAATGGTTTTCGAGTGTGCTGCATACCTTTTCAAATTCAGCAAATGCTTCTGGGAACTCCTCTGCCATCTTAGCAATAGGCATAGGTGTACGTACACCTGCAACAACGTCTTCACCCTGGGCATTAATAAGGAACTCACCCATAAGCTTCTTCTCACCAGTAGCAGGATCACGTGTAAATGCAACACCTGTGCCGCAGTCATCACCCATATTACCAAATGCCATGCTCTGTACATTGACAGCAGTACCCCATGAATAAGGGATATCATTATCACGGCGGTATACATTTGCACGAGGGTTGTCCCATGAACGGAATACGGCTTTAACAGCACCCATTAACTGTTCTTTTGGGTCATCAGGGAAGTCTGTGCCAATCTTTGCCTTGTACTCAGCCTTAAACTGTGAAGCAAGTTCCTTAAGGTCGTCAGCAGTAAGATCTACATCATAAGTAACACCTTTTTCAGATTTCATCTTGTCAATAAGTTCTTCAAAGTACTTCTTGCCAACTTCCATAACTACATCTGAATACATCTGGATAAACCTTCTGTAACAATCCCATGCCCAGCGTGCATTGCCTGATTTTTCAGCAATAACATTAACAACTGTTTCATTAAGGCCAAGGTTAAGAATAGTATCCATCATACCAGGCATAGAAGCCCTTGCTCCTGAACGTACAGATACAAGAAGAGGGTTTTCCTGGTCACCAAACTTCTTTCCTGTAATATCCTCCATCTTTACAATGTACTCATTAATCTGTGCCTGGATCTCATCATTGATTTCACGGCCATCTTCATAATACTGTGTACAAGCTTCAGTTGTAATAGTGAAACCCTGTGGTACTGGAAGGCCAAGGCTGGTCATCTCAGCAAGGTTAGCACCCTTACCACCAAGAAGTTCACGCATGTTTGCATTTCCTTCACTGAACAAATAAACCCATTTGTTTGCCATTAAAAGTTACCTCCTGAAAATAATTGATTTTAGCGGTACTATACCGCACATCTGGCTTATCCAGATTATACTGTACTGGTGTTAATGTACCCATACAGACAGGATATATGCCACCAGAAACATATGATATAAGCATGTCCGTTCCAGATACATAATAACACCCTTTAATGCATCCCCAATATAGCTGTACCCGACGGCTGCCTAAATCTGGAAAGCTGCTATGAATAGTATACCATATATATTGAAAATGTAAAAAGTTTTTTTTCATATTTTTGAAAAATTTAGAAAAAAATTACACTTATGTATGCATAAATCCATTCTGTAACCGGAAATTTGCCAGACAAGAATTTAATTTTGCATCTGGTTTATAATAAAATCCACATTTTCCTTAACAGGCTTTGTCCCGTCAGCTTTTATAACAGGACAGCTTAAATCCTGTATCCATTCCTCAACAGTATTTAAAACCCTGGATTTAACAAAATCAAAGTTTCACTTTTTACTTTTCCTTTCTGGCTTAATAAGGTTAAACAATGCCACAATATAATTATCTTACCATAAATATATACAAATTTCCAGCCAGACTCATGTCCATAACCTGCTTTGTCTTAAATCTGCATTTGCAATATTAATTGTTGACGAAATCTGTTTTACTGCTATATAATAGTTCCGTTACAAATAAATTTTTAACTATTATAGTGCCTGCGCGCTGCCTGGCACAACCTGGAATATATATAGCAGCGCAGAAATGAGGTTAAATAATGAAACTTAGTAAAAAAATCATATCTGTATTAACAGCCGTTGCAATGATGACAACACTGGCAGCATGTGGCAATAATGGTAATAACAGCAGTTCTTCTTCAAACAAAGGGACTTCTGCTTCTTCTGGCGGCGGGGACAAGGTCTACCATGTAGGAATCTGCCAGCTCCGTGAACATGAAGCACTTGATTCTGCAACAAAAGGGTTCCAGGATGCACTTATAGAAAAACTTGGTGAAGGCAATGTTAAATTTGACCTTCAAAATGCACAAGGAGAGGCAACAAACTGTTCTACAATATGCAATGGTTTTGTAACTAATAATGTAGACCTTATTATGGCTAATGCTACAGGTGCACTCCAGGCAGCAGTTACTGCAACAAACACCATTCCAGTGCTTGGGACATCTGTAACAGATTATGCTACAGCATTAAACCTTTCTAACTGGGAAGGACACACTGGTACTAATGTATCAGGTACATCTGATCTTGCACCTATTGCCCAGCAGGAAGATATGATACCTGAAGTACTGCCTGATGTAAAAATGGTAGGTATTGCTTACTGTTCATCAGAGCCAAACTCATCATACCAGGCAGGTCTTATGAAAAAAGCACTTGAAGAAGATAATATTGAATATAAAGAATATACAGCGGCTGATTCCAATGAAATCCAGTCTGTTATTACAACAGCCTGTGATGAATGTGATGCCCTTTATATCCCGACTGATAATACATTTGCTTCCAGTGTTGAAACAATTAAGAATGTAGTAGTCCCGGCAGGCATACCACTTTTCGCTGGTGAAGCCGGTTTATGTGCAGCAGGTGTTGCAACCCTTTCTATCAGTTACTATGATATAGGAAAAATAACAGGTGAAATGGCATATGATATACTTGTGAATGGAAAAGATGCAGGTACAATGGATATCCAGACTGCACCAAATGTTACAAAGCAGTATAATAAAGAAATTTGTGATACACTTAATATAACAGTTCCTGAAGGTTATGAAGAATTAGCAGTCCAGGAATAAAAAATAAGTAAGATAACTTAATAAAAGTCAAGCGGATATTCGCAATCCGCATTGCCTGCAAGCAGGCATTGGCTACTTGCCCACTTACAAATCAACCTCATAGCCGCTACCGCAGCTTTTCAGTGGGAGCTTGTACTCCCACTGAAACAAGTAAGTCCCTACCCACCACTTATGTTTCCACAACATAGAAGTGGGGGGGGGACTTACTTGATGAGGTTAAAATATGGACAGGTACATAATTGTATCTGTCCATGTTATTTTCTATAAATAAATATTAATTATCAAAAGTCAAATTTACCATCAAAGTAAGATACAAGGTCTGTAATTTTAATACGTTCCTGCTCCATTGAATCACGGTCACGTACTGTAACTGCACCATCTTCTTCAGAATCAAAATCATATGTTACACAGAATGGTGTACCGATTTCGTCCTGGCGGCGGTAGCGCTTGCCTATATTTCCCCTGTCATCATACTCACAATTATACAGTCTGCTAAGGTCTTCGTAAATCTTTTCTGCCTGTCCTGCAAGTTTCTTTGAAAGCGGAAGCACTGCAATCTTAACTGGTGCAACCGCAGGATGGAAATGCATTATTGTACGCATCTCGCCACCTTCCAGTTCTTCCTCATCATAAGCGTTGCACAAAAAAGCAAGTGTTACACGGTCAGCACCAAGTGACGGCTCAATAACATAAGGAATATATCTTTCATTTAATTCATCATCAAAATAACTCATATCCTGGCCTGACACATTCTGGTGCTGTGTAAGGTCATAATCTGTGCGGTCTGCTATGCCCCAGAGTTCACCCCATCCAAACGGGAAGAGAAATTCAATGTCAGAAGTTGCCTTGCTATAGAAAGAAAGTTCCTCTTTTTCATGGTCACGCACACGCATTTCTTCATCTTTAATACCAAGGGATTTAAGCCAGTTTATACAATAGTCTTTCCAATACGCAAACCATTCAAGGTCTGTATCAGGTTTGCAGAAAAACTCAAGTTCCATCTGTTCAAATTCCCTTATACGGAATATAAAATTGCCAGGGGTAATCTCATTACGGAATGACTTTCCAATCTGTGCTATGCCAAATGGTACTTTTTTACGTGAAGTACGCTGTACATTTTTAAAATTTACAAAAATGCCCTGTGCAGTTTCAGGACGCAGGTAAACTGTACTTTTAGCATCTTCTGTTACACCCTGGAAAGTTTTAAACATAAGGTTAAACTGCCTTATATCAGTAAAATTATGTTTTCCACATGAAGGACAGCAAATATTGTTTTCATCAATATATGCCTGCATCTTTTCATTAGACCAGCCGTCAATGCTTCCTTCCGGCTTTATCCCGTTTTTCTCCATATAGTCTTCAATAAGGTTATCTGCACGGAAACGTTCATGACATTCCTTACAATCCATAAGGGGATCAGAAAAACTCCCAAGATGCCCTGATGCAACCCAGGTCTGCGGATTCATAAGGATAGCACTGTCAATACCTGTATTATATTTGTTTTCACGTACAAACTTTTTCCACCATGCCTGTTTTACATTATTTTTAAGCTCCACACCAAGATTTCCATAATCCCATGAATTAGCAAGCCCGCCATATATCTCTGAACCTGGGTATATAAATCCCCTTGCCTTTGACAAGGCAACTATTTTGTCCATTGTCTTTTCCATTATAATTCCTCCAACTTATATATTATGTCACCAGAAACAGCAACAAAGCAATTATTAATTAATATACCATCAGAATGCACGGATTTCAAGAGCACAATTACAAAAATTCTTCTGATTTAAAATGGTGGGGAAGATACCTGGCAAGATATTTCTGCATAAAATTATTAATTTCCTCCATTACACCATCTGATACCTGGAAAGTATAAAGCCTGTTAAACTGGCTTGAAATAATATATTGCAGTGTATATCTTGCATCATGGCTTAACCTTAAAGGGTAATGCCCCTTAAAATGCTGGTCTTTTTTTACACATCCATCACAGACCAGGCCTCCTTCCGGCATATATACATCAAATGCCTCACTACTTCCACAGCGTACACATGAGAATATGCCTGGGGCTTCCCCCTGTATTGCCATAAAACGCAGTTCAAATATCCTTCTTATAAGTTTTACAGGTACTTTCCCTGCCTGCATTGCCCTGAATGTTATGTATAAAAGAAGCAGTTCCCCGTCTGCCCTTGCACCTTCCCTTGTAAGATACCTTGCAATCTCTGTAAAATATGAAGCATAGCAAAGCAAAGTATAATCATCTGCAAGGTTTCCAAAATAATTCTCTATCACACCCGACTTTAAAGAATATGAATTACGTCCTTCATACAACTGGTACTGTCCAAATGTAAAAGGGACTGTGCATGCAGAAATGGTACTGCCCTGTTTTCTTGCGCCTTGCGCAAATGCTGGTATCCTTCCCCTTTCCCTTGTAAGTATCTCAATTCTTTTATCATATTCTTTTAACGGGGAAGAAACCAGAATCATGCCTGTAAGTGTAATAATCTCTTTCAATAAAGCCCTCCATAATAAAATTGCCTGGCAGCAGGCCTTAAAAGTACAAGCAGGCATTTGTACCAGGCAGCCTGTCAAATGATATCTGCATTATAAACAGCCAAAAATTGCAGACAAACAGCCATTAGGCGGCCTGCCTGCTTACAAAACAGCTTCAGCAAAAGCCTGGACTCTGCCAGGTTAAGCAAATCATTGACGGACAACCCCGCTGCTTAATAAATGTCCACTTTAAAGGGCTGGCCTGGTAAAGTTATAAAACAGGCTATAAATAACTAACTTAATAAAGTTATAAATACCTGGCTTGATAAGGTTAAAAAGCAGATTTTATAAAATCCTGTCTTTCCTTTTCTGGTGTATATGCCATCCTTTCCTTTGTACTGCCTGTATTATTATGTGCCGCAGTTTCTACACTGCTGCGGTATTCTAAGTAATCCTCAACCTTGCCTGAAACAGCAAATTTATTCCAGCAATCTTTCTCTTCCATGTTACCACCATACCTTTCCACAGCCTTATATAAACAGGCATTAATGCCTTGCCCATACAAGCCATAAAAAGCCTGTTTTATTCCAATATACAGGCTTTTTATGGGGTTAAAACTGTGATAATATGATAGCCTTTATTACATTCTAATATACTGGTATCTTTTGTAAACATAGTTTCTACAAACCAATATCCCTTTTATCATATCCAAAATTCTTTATAAGGAAATCACTGTTACGCCAGTCCTTTTTTATCTTAACCCAGAGTTTAAGGTTAGTATGGCAGGCAAGCAGGGACTCAATATCCCGGCGTGCTTCTGTGCCAATCTTTTTAAGCATACTTCCCTGTTTCCCTATTACAATGCCTTTATGGGTGCTGCGTTCACATATAATTGTTGCATCAATATCAATAATATTCCCTTTTTTACGTTCTCTCATCCTGTCTATAACAACAGCAATGCCATGTGGTACCTCATCATTAAGGTTACGCAGCATTTTTTCCCGTATCATTTCAGCTACTATCTGGCGTTCTGGCTGGTCTGTTACCGTATCTTCATCATAATAACATGGGCCCTGTGGCAGATACCTCATAATAGTATTTACAAGGTCATCCGTATTTTCACCATTTAGTGCCGAAACTGGTATAATTTCTGCGAAATCTGCTATATCTTTATAAATATCTATAAACTTAAGGATTTCTGCTTTATTTACAGTATCTATCTTATTAATAACAAGTATTACAGGTATATTGGATTTTCCAATACATTCAGCAATATATCTCTCGCCAGCACCTATAAATGTTGATGGTTCTACAAGCCACAGTATTATATCGACTTCCTTTAATGTCCTTTCTGCAACAGAAACCATGTATTCACCAAGCTTATTTTTAGCTTTATGTATACCCGGTGTATCAAGGAAAACTATCTGGCCTTCTTTGCATGTATACACAGCCTGTATACGGTTTCTTGTTGTCTGTGGCTTATTGGAAGTAATCGCTATTTTCTGGCCGGCAAGTGTATTCATAAGTGTCGACTTGCCAACATTAGGCCTTCCTATAAGGGTTACAAATCCTGATTTAAACTTCCCCATTAAATCCTCCGTTCTAAATAATTTTTATAACCATGATAATATATATCTGGTATATTTAAAGCACCATATGCCAGAAATACCTGTATAAAACATCTATTTCCCGTACAGGCAGGGAAGATTGCAAATATAATCCAGGTCCAGGCATAAATGTTTTAAAGGGTTTAAGATAAAACTTTTATTTCATCAAATATATCTTTCTCATCTTTTATATGCTTTTCATTTCCAATAACGCATATATTACCTTTTGCAGCTACTGCCCTTACTACATCTGCTGCTTTTCTTATATCACTGGCATCACATGACAATATGCTGTCCCTCTCCTTTTGCAGCACATCATAAGGCACCCTCTTAAAATATGCTGTCATTGAACGGTTTCCTTTCATGTTAGGGGTTAAAGGCGTATCAATATTACTTATTGTGCCTATTATTGTTTTTGTAATTTCCCTCTCACCAGCTTCATAATTTTCAAGATAATCTGCTGCCTTTTCATATACATTAATTGTTGATGAAAGATTAGGGTCACGGTATGAAGCAAAGCACCACTGTTTTTCCCTTGTAAAGTTGCATCTTACACCATATGCACCACCTTTTACACGTACTTCATTCCATAAATATCCATAATTTAACAAATGCTGTACAACATTTAAAGTACCAAGGTCTGCACCATCAACATTATCAAATGTACCACCAAGTGCCACATATTGTATTTCCGCAGGAGTAGTAAATGCTTCTTTCCTCATTTTAATATCTGGTGTATATTTTAAAAGGCTTCCCGCTAAATCTTTATCCCCTGCTGTGCTGTCAAATTTTTCAAGTTCTGGAAGAAATCCTGGCATTGCTTCTTTTAATGCATTTAACCCTTTATCTGTACATGTGCATGAAACCAGCAGGTTTTCCTTTTTAAATACAGCCTTTACAAGTTCCTTGCAGCCATTAACCAGTTTTTCCTTTTCTTCATCAAAATTTTCGTCAAGGCGTACAAGGTAATCATAATAACCAATACCAGCCGAATAATCTATAAGCCATGCACTTTCTGAATTACATGAATTAACACGTACCGACGCCGCCTGGTGTCCTGATGACATAAGACGCACTTTAAGCCTTGAACGGCTTTCTGCAACTATTTCACGCAGGTGCTTTTCATCTGTAAATAATGTTTTAAACATCATTTCTGCCATAAGCCTTAATGCATCAGCCACTTTATCTTCTAAAACCTTTGTACGTACTTCAAACTTCAGTTCATATTCATTACTCCTGCCAAGGCGTGTATAAATATCAATATCAGAAACAACCCCTCCTGTATAGAAATTGACTTCTGTATCAAATTCATTATAAGTATGCAATTCTGTATCCATATACCCAAGAAGTGTTGACAGAAAACTTATTTGTGGCACATATTCTTTTAAATGGTGTATATCAAAGAAAAGATTTAAATATATTATGCCATTAGTTTCAACATTGTGGTGTACTGCTGGCACACCGCATATTACAGTTTCTGTATTATAATAAGGTGCTGCCTTTTTACCTATGTCTTCCCTTGAAAGCATAGGTATTTTCTCCAGTTCCTCCTTTGGTGATGGCTCTTCCTGGTATGCCTTTAAATCCTGGGTTTCCTGTACCAGCCTTTCTATTTCTTCATCAGACAGGCTGTCCTTAAATTCTGCAAGTTTCTTTTCAAGTTCCTTTTCATTCTTTATTGCAAGCCCCTTTTCAGGTACCATTTCTACAAGAACCGCATGTGTATTGTCAAGAATGTATTCCTGTACCAGCTTTTCAAAATAATCTGTAGAAAGCTTTTCCCTTAAGAAACTGTAATACTTTTCATATTCCAGTGCAGAATATGGTTCATTATCATTATAAAGCCAGGTTTTTAAAGCTTTAAGGCTGTATATAAGCCCCTTAGGGTATGAACCAAAATCCGCTTCCCTTTCTTTAAACTCCATTCCATTCAGGGCTGCTTCAAGAGTCTTTTTATCAATGCCATTTTTAACTATGCCCTCCAGTGTTTCCCTTATTATCTTAAAGAACTTGTCCCTTTCACCTGCCTTGGCATTTTTAGTAGTTATTGTAAAATAACTTTGGATCATTATATCGCAGAAATCCACATCAATATCAGTGCCTATGCCTGCATTAAGCAGCGCTTTTTTAACTGGCGCACCTGGCATTTCAACAAGCACATATGACAGAAGTTCAAATGCAAGGCATTTCTCCTGTTCCATTGTAATATCCATTGCGGCAGCATATGCATAATATGTTTTTTCAGTACAGTCTGTGTCTGTACCTACAGCATAAGTTACAGAAAGCTCCTTCATTTTTTCAAACTTATCCTGTTTAGTTATTTCTGAATCTGTCTTAACCGCTGGAAAATCCTTTAAATAATTTTCATCCATCCATAACAGGCGTTCTTCAATATCCATATCACCATAAAGGTATATATAACTGTTTGAAGGATGGTAATATTTTTTATGGAAAGCAAGGTAATCTTTATATGAAAGATCTGGTATAAACTTAGGTACCCCGCCTGATTCATAATGGTATGTGGTGTCAGGGAACAGCCTGCTCATTATAAAACAGTCCAGTACACGTTCTTCTGAAGAATAAGCACCTTTCATTTCATTATAAACCACACCATTATACGTTAATGGCGAATCCTTATCCGCTAGTTCATAATGCCATCCTTCCTGTTTAAATATCTCTTCATATTTATAAATATTTGGGTAAAACACAGCATCCATATATACATGCATAAGATTTTCAAAATCCTTGCCATTACAGCTTGCCACAGGGTATAATGTCTTATCCGGGTATGTTGTGGCATTAAGGAATGTATTTAAAGAACCCTTTACAAGTTCAACAAAAGGGTCTTTTACTGGAAAGTGCTTTGAACCGCATAATACTGTATGTTCAATTATATGCGGTACTCCTGTATCATTATCTGGCGGTGTCCTGAATCCTATGTTAAAAACTTTATTATCATCTTCGTTGCTAAATACCAGCACCCTTGCATTACTTAACTTGTGCCTTAATGTAAGCACAAAACTTGCAGCTTCCTTGACAAATTCCGCATTTTCAAGCAAATACATATCTGGTATTTTTACTTCATCTAAACTTTTAATACTTTTAGCCATCACTATCCTCCATTTCCAGCTATTATAATATTTAATATCTTAACTGGCATTATATCCCATATGGTGCAGTTTTGCAAACTTTCCATTTAATTTTTACCACATTCTGGCCGGTATGCAAAATAGATTATACTTTTTTAGTATTGCCAAAATGCCCTGATTCTAAAACACCCACCTGCCATATAACAGGTGGATAATCCATAAATTTATAAGCCAGCCAAATGATATCTGTAATCCAGGCACTGGCAGCTTGCCCGCTTGCAAAACAGCCTTATTGCTGCTTTGCGGCCTTTAATTCCTCCCAAATATTGTATACTTATTTTTGCCTGTATTCTTTGAACTATACAATGCTTCATCAGCTTTTTTATACAACAGTTCAAAATCCCTTCCATCCTTTGGCCCTATAGAAATACCCACGCTGCTTGAAATCTTTACAGTATTGGCACCATCTGAATACTGCCTGCGGTTTCCTTCACAGACTTTCTCCGCATTTTCTATAATAAATTTCATAAGGCTTTCTTCATCAAAAGCATCATATATTGCACATACTGCAAATTCATCACCGCCAAGCCTTCCTATAAATGCATTGCTATGGAAAATACCTGTAAGGACTTCTGCTGTATCTGCAATAGCTTTATCCCCGAATATATGTCCAAGAGTGTCATTAACATTTTTAAAATTATCAAGGTCTACCATAAAAAATATGTAATTCCTGCCTTCATGTTTATCCTTTAGCTGTTCTGCAACCTTGGCTTCTATTGTTTTTTTATTAAGAACTCCTGTAAGCAGATCATTTTCTGCCCTTTGTACAAGGTTTTTCTCCATTGATATCTGTTTATTAGCATTAACAATTTTACCAACAAAACGTTCACAGTTACCGTTTCCGTCCCGGAACATTGTACCTGTAAGGCGGTACCAGCCATAACCGCCTTCTTTGTCTAAAACCCTTACTTCTGATGAAAATACTTCCTTATCACTATCAAAAAATTCATGCAGCCTGCCCCTTATAAAAGCATCATCCTCATGTACATATTCATATACATCATATACTGCCTCACCAACAAGCGGTGAAAACTTATTGCCAACAATATGGCTAAAGTCACCATATAGTTCAATCCTTTTCTTAGGCTGGAAAATATATTCAAAAAGCACTGCCCCTTCCTGCCTGTCTAATACCCCGTAATTACCCAAAAGCTTTATAAGCTTCACACGGTCAGTAATATGGTATATAAGAAGGCCAAATATTACAATTATATCTGCTACTAATATTTTTACCAGTATTGAACTAGAAGCAAGCAGCCTGTTACTATCTGCCACGGAATTATCTGTGCTGGTAATATAAATAATATAACAGCCATTAATATCTACTGGCATACATACCGAAATATACTCTTTCTTTTCATAATTAAATTCCAGGAATATCTCTTTACGGTCACGTATACTGCTTTGTATATACTCTACGCCAACATTGTTAGTTATTATTTTACATGATTTAATAAATGAAAAATAACTTGCTCCAGTTTTACCAATAATTTCTGCAACATTACTGCTCCCATACATAACCCTCCCCCTGTTGTTCATAATAGCAGCACATATGCCAGGGCCTGCAATTTTCTTTTCTATATACCTGGTTAAAGTGCTTTCTAAAAGTGAAGCAGCAAGTACAAGCCGGGTTTCCCCATTGCTTCTGGTTACTGGTGCATATATAAGAAGTTCCTGTTCACCGCCACTTCCAGTTACAAGTTCTTCTGCTACTGTACACTGGCCTTCCAGTGCCTTAATAAAACCGCTTTCTTTCTGGATATTTTCAATACCACTCTTTCCATATTCACATATATAAGAACCTTCCCTGTCTACAATAGCAATACTGTCAAATAAACCTGCTTCTGAAAGAAGCTGTTCCTCAAGTTCTGCAACATTGCTTTCTTCTAATCCTTTTATACACTGTCCCATTAACGAAAGTGATGCTTTACGCCCTTCAAAGAAGTCATATATATATTCTGATGCAATATTTGCACTTGTAATCTGTATCTCTTTTTTCATCTCCCATGAAGAGTATTTTATATCACGGAAATAATTAGAGAGAATGGCAATAATTAATATAACTGATATACCTGTTACAACATAACAGATAGTTGAAAATTTAACTTTGCTATTTCCCATAGTCTTCTCCATTCATACTTAACGCTATGCCAGTTTATCTGGTATAAATATTGTATGAAAAAAATTATTCATATCATGCTAAAGTATAACTAGTATATCATATTAACAAAATTATTGCCACTTTTATATTATTTTTATTAATATATTCAATGATTTTTATAAAAAAACTGCCAGATTTTTATAAATTTTTACCAATATAGCATAATTTCTTATAACCTGGCTATTTTATTTCTAACACACTTGTCATTCCAGATACATAATCATATATATATTTACCTGCATCCTTGCCATGTTCACTAATAATTTTAACAATGGCACTGCCTACTATTGCACCATCTGCGATTGTTGTATATTCTTTTACCTGTTCTTTTGTATTAATCCCAAACCCTACAGCTACAGGGATATCTGTAACACTTCTTATTACATTAACTATTGAAGCTATATCTGTTTTAATTTCACTTCTTACACCTGTTACACCCATTGAAGAAACTATATATATAAAACCTGTTGCTTCCTTTGAAATCATCTGTATCCGCTGTTCAGATGTAGGCGCAATTAATGATATTAAATCAATTCCTTGTTCTTTTGCTATATCTGACAGTTCACCCTTTTCCTCAAATGGCAGGTCTGGTATTATAAGCCCGTCTATACCTGTTTCATTACATTTTGCACAAAATTTTTCATAACCATATTTATATAATGTATTGGCATATGCAAGAAATACAAGTGGTATCTGTGTTTTTTCCCTTAAGTTCTTAACCATTGCAAATATCTTATCAGTTGTACAGCCTGCCATAAGTGCCCTTATATTGGCATCTTGTATAACAGGCCCTTCTGCTATTGGATCTGAAAATGGTATTCCAAGTTCTACAAGTGATGCACCTGCCCTTTCCATTTCAAGTACAAATTCTTCTGTCTTTTCAAGATCTGGATCACCTGCTGTTATAAAACCTATAAATGCCTTTTTGCCATTAAATGCGTTTTTAATCCTGCTCATGTAAATCAACCCCCCTGTATCTTGCAATAGCTGCCACGTCTTTATCACCACGTCCTGAAAGGCAGCATATTATTATCTGGTCTTTGCCCATATCTGGTGCAATTTTCATAAGGTGTGCAACTGCATGTGAACTTTCTATAGCAGCAATTATGCCTTCCTGCTTTGCAATATATTCAAATGCATTTACAGCCTCATCATCAGTTACAGGCACATATTCTGCCCTGCCTGTATCCTTAAGGTTAGCATGTTCAGGCCCTACGCCCGGGTAGTCAAGCCCTGCTGAAATAGAATAAACTGGTGCAATCTGACCATACCCGTCCTGGCAGAAATATGACTTCATTCCATGGAATATCCCTTCTGTGCCTGTTGCCATTGTAGCTGCTGTCCTGTCTGTATCTACCCCGTGCCCTGCTGCTTCACAGCCAATTAAACGTACACTTTCATCTTTTATAAATTCATAGAACATTCCCATAGCATTACTGCCACCTCCTACACATGCCATTACAACATCAGGAAGCCTTCCTTCTTTCTTAAGTATCTGTGCCCTTGCCTCCCTGCTTATTACACTCTGGAAATCCCTTACTATCATAGGAAAAGGATGCGGCCCCATTACAGAACCTAATACATATAATGTATCATCAACCCTTGAAACCCATTCCCTCATACACTCATTTACTGCATCTTTAAGGGTTTTTGTACCACTGTCAACAGGATGCACCTTTGCACCAAGCAGTTCCATGCGGTACACATTAAGTGCCTGCCTTATTGTATCTTCCCTTCCCATATATATTTCACATTCAAGTCCAAGAAGTGCTGCTGCTGTAGCTGTTGCAACGCCATGCTGTCCTGCACCTGTTTCTGCAATAATACGCTTTTTGCCCATTTTCTTTGCAAGAAGTGCCTGGCCAAGTACATTATTAATTTTATGTGAACCTGTATGGTTTAAATCTTCACGTTTAAAATAAATTTTAGCCCCGCCTAAATCTTTTGTCATCTTTTCTGCAAAATACAAAAGCGAAGGCCTGCCTGCATACTCCCTTAAAAGAGTATCCAGTTCTTCGTTAAATAAAGCATCATTTTTATAAAATTCATATTCTTCCTCAAGCCTTGATATTTCATTCATAAGTGTTTCAGGTACATACTGCCCGCCATGTATCCCATATCTTCCTTTAGCCATTTTATTACCTCCATTATACCATTGTATAAAAACTATTGGCAGCCATGCCATAATAAACATACAGCCAGTAAAACATTTTAATATTTTTACAAACTGCATTTTCACTGCAATAAATATTATTTGACAGCAGGCACAGGCCAGTATCAGGATATATTTCCATATTTACGTACAGTTTTTACAAATTCTTCCATTTTTTTAAAATCTTTATAACCATCTGTTTCCATGCTGCTGCTTGCATCAACAGCATAAGGCATTGTAATTTTTAAAGCCTCTTTTACATTGCTGGCAGAAAGCCCGCCTGCAAGGAAAAAAGGTTTATTTATATTTTTAACCAGTGTCCAGTCAAATGCCCTGCCACTGCCACCCGCCATGCCATCTGTATATGTATCAAACAACAGGTAATCACAGTTATATACTTGTGCATTTTTAATATCTTCTTTACTTTTTATACGTAAAGCTTTAATAATTCCATATTCCTTTTTAATACATCTGGCAAGCGTTTTAATATAATTATTATCTTCATCACCATGAAGCTGTACATACTGGATAATGCCACTATTAACATAATCTGCTACTATATCCTGCGGCTGGTTTACAAACACTCCTGTCCTTTTAATACTGCCATCAAGCTTTGCCGCAAATTCTTCTGCCTGTTCTTTTGTTATACTGCGTTTAAAACCTTCTGCCAGTATAAAGCCTGCATAATCAGGCATAAGGATATTGGCATATTCTATATCCTTAAGACGTCTTAAGCCACATATTTTTATTTTAATCCCTGGTATAAAAACCACCATGCCTTCCCAGTGCCCACAGGCTTTTTAACACAATATCAAATAATAAACCAAATAAAACCACATTTATCCCATTATTAACCATGCTGCCATGTTTTGTGGCATAAAAAACCATTTGCCTTTTATTATTTAGCCTGCTGCATCTATTAATTCTTTTAATGTACTAATCCTGTCTTTGCCTGCCCGCATCATTGTTTCACCAATAAGTACCCCGTCAGTGCCATTTAATGCAAGTTCTTTTATATCCTCTGCGTTTTTAATTCCACTTTCAGATATAAATGCCCTGTCTTCTGGCACAAGTGGCCGGAGCTTAAGGCTGTTTTTTATATCCACTTTAAATGTCTTTAAATCCCTGTTATTTACACCTATAATCCTTGCCCCTGACTGTACTGCCAGCCGGGTTTCTTCTTCATTATGTACTTCAACAAGTGCAGAAAGCCCAAGGCTTCTTGCAATCCCAAGGAAGTGTTCCAGTTCACCAGCACTAAGCAGTGAACATATAAGAAGTATTGCATCAGCCCCTATAACTTTAGCCTGGTAAACCATATATTCATTTATAGTAAAATCTTTTCTTATAACAGGCAGTAAAACTTCTTTCTTTATCCCACTTAAATAATTATCAGATCCCATAAAATAAAATGGTTCTGTAAGCACTGAAATAGCACTTGCACCTCCAGCCTCATAATCTTTTGCTATTTTTATATATGGGAAATCCCCTGCTATAACACCTTTAGACGGTGATGCTTTTTTTACTTCACAAATAAAAGAAAGTTTACCTTCTTTAACCGCCTTTTCAAATGGAAAACCTGTATTTATTTCCATTGCCATTGCTTCTTTTTTAAGTTCTGCAAGGGGTTTTTCCTGCATTTGCCTGGCAATCCTTTCTTTAGTTTTCTGTGCTATTTCTTCTAAAATATTCATAGCATGGCCACTCTCTTTCCAGATAGTTTATTATATATTATTTTTTAACTTGCTGCACTGGCAAACTCTTCAAGTTTCGCCAGTGCCTTTCCGCTTTCAATAACTTTCC
Source organism: uncultured Lachnospiraceae bacterium (assembly GCA_910586555.1). GTDB lineage: Bacteria > Bacillota > Clostridia > Lachnospirales > Lachnospiraceae > Butyribacter. The sequence continues at coordinate 13,579 of CAJUJY010000042.1, read as the reverse complement.
TTGCCCTTTCAATACCATCTTTAATAGTTATGCCATCAGAAACAAGATAGATTGCTGCACCTGCATTTAACAGGACTGCATCTGTTTTAACACCTTTCTTGCCATTAAGTATCTCCCTTGCTATTGCTGCATTTTCTTCTGGATCTCCTCCTGCCAGTTCTTCCTTTTTACAGCTTTTAAGTCCAAACTGTTCTGGTGTTATCTCATAAGATTTAAATTCCCCGTTCCTGTATTCACATACCTTTGTTGGTGCACTCATTGAAATTTCATCAATACAGTCTGTTCCATAGACAACCATAATCCTTTTAAGCCCAAGGTTTCTAAGTACATGTGCAAGGGGTTCTACAAGGCTTTCATCATATACACCAAGAAGCTGCATATCCGCCTTTGCAGGATTTGAAAGAGGCCCAAGTATATTAAAAAGTGTCCTTATGCCTATTTCCTTACGCACCTTGCCAACATATTTCATTGCAGGGTGGTATTTCTGTGCAAAAAGGAAACACATATTGGTATTATCAAGTATTTCCTCACTTTTGCCAGGCCCATTATCAATCTTAACACCCAGTGCCTCAAGGCAGTCCGCAGTGCCACATTTACTTGATGCTGCACGGTTGCCATGCTTTGTAACACGTATTCCCGCTGCTGCACATACTATCGCAGAAAGTGTAGAAATATTAAAAGTATTAGACTGGTCACCGCCTGTACCTACAATTTCAAGCGAATCTTTATCATTCTTAAAAGGTGTGCACTTAGATGACATAATTCTTGCTGCTGCTGTAATTTCGCTGATTGTTTCACCCTTTATATTTAATGCAGTTAAAAATGCTGACTTCTGTGCATCAGATGCCTCACCTGTCATAATTTCTTCCATAACCTGTTCCATAATGCCAGGCTCTAAATCCTGTCCCTGTACCAGTATATTAATTGCCTCTTTAATCATAATAAACCTCATCTCCATCCAAATTAAAATTAATTTACATATAATATATCTTAAAATCAATTAGCACAAACCGGACTGCTGCTTGCAAAACAGCCCTATTCCAGGAAATTTGCTAAAATCTTTATACCCTCTGGTGTCATTATTGACTCAGGGTGGAACTGCACCCCGTAAATATCATAATCCCTGTGTTTTATTGCCATAACTTCACCATCACTTGCCATAGCAGTTACAACTAATTCCTCTGGCATTGTTTCTTTTAATACAGCCAGTGAATGATATCTTGCAACCTCAAGCTTTTTGCCAAGCCCTTTAAATAACTTGCAATTTGTATCAATATCTATAACAGACATTTTGCCATGCATAAGCTGTTTTGCATAAGATACTGTTGCCCCAAATGCTTCACAAATTGCCTGGTGGCCAAGGCAGACGCCAAGGATGGGCACTTTTCCTTTAAAATACCTGGCAGCTTCTTCACATATCCCTGCATCTTCTGGCCTGCCTGGGCCTGGGGATATAATAATATGCGAAGGCGCAAGATTTTCTATCTCTTCTACTGTAAAACTGTCATTACGTATAACCTTTATATCCGGGTTAATTGTACCTGTAAGCTGGTACAGGTTATAAGAAAAACTATCATAATTATCTATAAGGATTACCATAATATTCCTCCATCCTGTCTGTTCTTATTGGAGTTTTTGTCCCTGCTCCACTGCTGACATTACTGCTTTAGCTTTATTTATACATTCGTTGTATTCATTTACAGGAATACTATCTGCTACAATCCCTGCACCTGACCTTACAAATATTTTTCCATTTTTTTTAAATACAGTCCTTATAGCTATACATGTATCAAGATTTCCAGTAAAATCTATATATCCAATAGCACCACCATATATACCACGCTTATTATTTTCAAGCTTGTTAATAATTTCTACCGCCCTTATTTTAGGAGCTCCTGACAATGTACCGGCTGGCAGCACTGCATCAACCGCATCAAGGCTGCATTTATCATCTTTTATAATCCCTTTAACTGTAGAACCTATATGCATTACATGTGAATATTTAAGGATATCCATATAATGCTCCACCTCAACTGTGCCAAACTTGCTGATTTTGCCTAAATCATTCCTTCCAAGGTCAACAAGCATATTATGTTCTGCCTTCTCTTTTTCATCTTTAAGAAGTCCTTCTTCAAGTTCCTTATCTAAAACTTCGTCTTTACCCCTTGGCCTTGTTCCTGCAAGCGGGAATGTATAGAGTACACCATCTTCAAGTTTTACAAGGGTTTCAGGTGAAGCACCTGCCACTTCAATATCATCACTGCTAAAATAAAACATATAAGGTGAAGGGTTAATTGTACGCAAAATCCTGTAAGCATTAAGAAGGCTTCCCCTATACCCGGCTTCAAGCCTGTTTGAAAGCACAACCTGGAAAATATCCCCTTCATAAATATACTTTTTAGCTTTTTTTACCATATTGCAGTATTCTTCTTCTGTAAAAAGAGGGGTAAACTTTGTAGTAATCTTTCCAGGAACTACTTCCTCTGGTGTCCCGTTTTGTATAAGATTTATTATACCATCAATTTCTTCCATGCACCTTTTATAATCTTCATCAAGGCAATTTGTGCGTGCATTGGCAATTACTATTATTTTCTGGCGGAAATTGTCAAATGCAATAACCTTGTCAAAAAGCATTAAATCTACATCTTTAAACCCTTCTTCATCATCTGCATCAAGTTTAAGCCCTGGTTCACTATATTTAATGTAATCATATGAAAAATAGCCTGCAAGGCCGCCTGTAAATGTTGGAAGGCCTTTTATTTTAGGGCTTGTATATTCCTGTAAAATCTCTTTTATACATTCACCTGGATTTTTAGTTTCTTTTATCTCTTTATAGCTGCCTTTTATTGTTACAACTCCGTCAGTACATGTAATTTCAAGCTTTGGGTCATACCCTAAAAATGTATACCTGCCCCATTTCTCCTGGTTTTCAGCACTTTCAAGCATAAAACAATGGCGGCTCTGCCCCTTTAATATCCTTAAAACCTGCATAGGTGTTGTTATATCCGATAAAATTTCCTTACTGACTGGGACTATTTTATATCCCTGTGATAATTTTTTTGCATCTTCTAAACTAATCATAAAAACCCCCATTCTTACCAAAGTCTGCGAATCTGGGCGTAAGCACAACATTTGCATATATCTGTTTGCCACCTGGATTTAATAAAAAAAGTCCCTGGCTATTATCTTTACACGATAATAGCCAGGGACGGATTATTCATAACCGTGGTGCCACCCTGTTTTATGGTTTTCCATACTCTTTGCGGAATACTAACATATACCCGGCAACTAACGTATGCCCTACGTCATAGAATACTCAGACTTATATAAACAAATCCTTTGGCTATGCCCTCAGTGGTCCATTTAATGAACTGTTACTGCAGGTTTCCAGCAATGCCTGCTCTCTGTAAGCACATATTTCATTTTTATCTCCACCTCAACGGTTTACAAAAATATTTAACTGTAATATAGTATACACATTTAAATACTTTTGTCAAGAATATTTTTGATATTTCCACGGCTGTTTCATAAAATTTCCATTATGTGTAAAGCGAAGATAATTTATAGTTATCCTGCATTGGGGTTTTGTATATACTAAAGGTTATGTACATGCAGCGGTTTTATATATTTTCTGTAGCATGCACGTTCCCACTACAATACAATAGCGCACGCAGCAGTGCATAGAGTCTGTAAAACTACCAGACCCAGGCACTGGCGGCACTATAGTGCCTTTTACAGAAAATATATAAAACTGCCTGCATGTTACTACGTTCCATTGGGAACTAAAAGTTTTCCTGCTTGTATTTTAACTTTTTGATAGAATTTTATATTTGTCTGGAATATAGAGAACCAGGATATACAACGCTTTCTGGTTATTATCTGTAACCTGTATTTTTCAATAAATCTTAAACCTGGACTATACGGAAGACTTTTATGTCCAATGTAAAGGGTACTTTTGCACTGTCCCATGTACAAGTGCAGTACAATTTCATTAAACCAGGGAAATCCACAGGAAATATTTTTATAAACTGCCAAAACGTATACTACCTGGCAAATGCCAAATGTAATCCTAAAATGCAACTGTACGGGGCTGCCGGCGTTTAAACCTGGTTTTCAATGTTTCTGTGAAATATTTGTTTCACAGAAACATTTAGGTTTCTATGCGCCGTTGCGTGAACCCGTCCAAGCGGAAGCGGGTTGCCTGTAGGATTACTTTGGACTTGCCAGGGCATAATAATTTGATATCTTACTTTAAAATAAACTGTGGATAACTATAAATTATCCATTATTTATATTATAGTTTATGAAACGTACATAATACAATACATTTACACAGTTGATATTTAATTAAAATATGTTTATACTATATATTGGATTTTACTTATAAAACAAAGTACACAATAGAATTTTATATGAAAGGACGGGTTTATTTTGTTTGGATATAAAGAACATTTCCACGGAAGTGACCTTGAAAAAATTGAAGCTGTTTATGGTATTAAAAAAGAAGATATTATAAGTTTTTCTGCTAATGTAAATCCTCTTGGGATTTCATATAAATTAAAAAAAGAACTTTCTTCACATATTGATGCAATTACAACTTATCCTGACAGGGAATATACTTCATTGCGCAAGTGCATTGCAGAGTACACACATACTGATTACAGGAACATATTGCCAGGCAATGGCTCAACTGAACTTATTTCACTTGTTATACAGGTTTTAAAACCTTCAGATGCATTAATTGCAGGCCCTGTTTATTCTGAATATGAACATGAAATATCCCTTTGCAATGGACATTCCCATTATTTACGTTTACAGGAATATGAAAATTTTAATTTAAACCTTGATGCACTGGATAAGGCATTAGATGCTAAAACCAGCCTGTTTGTAATATGTAACCCTAATAACCCTGCTTCTTCGCAGATTGACAGGGAAACTATGCGTAAGGTGCTTGATATCTGCCAGAGAAAAAATGTTTTTGTAATGGTTGATGAAACATATGTTGAGTTTTCAGAAGATTATGAAAATATTACTTCTATACCACTTACGGAATGTTATAATAATATAATAGTACTGCGTGGTGTTTCTAAATTTTTCGCTGCACCAGGGCTGCGTCTTGGATATGCTGTCTGTGGAAACAGGGAAATACTTAAAGAAATGGATAACCACAAAAATCCGTGGACTATTAACTCGCTTGCAGCAATTTCAGGTGAAATAATGTTTAATGATACAGAATATATAAGAAAAACAAGAGAACTGGTTTCTTCTGAAAGAAACCGCATATGCAAAATACTGGAAACAATTCCAGGAATAAAGTATTATAAACCAGAGGCTAACTTTGTGTTACTGCGTATATTAAAAGATAATATTACATCTGGCAGCTTATTTGATGCAGCAATTAAAAAGGGTTTTATGATAAGGGACTGTTCAACTTTCCAGTTCCTTGATGATAAATTTATAAGATTCTGTTTTATGATGCCAGAAGATAATGATGCGCTTCTTAAAGTTCTTTCCAGTGCACTAAAAAGCTAGTTTATTGTAAAATTTAATTTTTAACCTTATTAAACCAGCCCTTTAAAATTCACGCTTCTTAAGCGGCGGGTTAAATTGGCCAGGGTTAAAACCGGCAATGGTGCTGGGGTTTTTGGCAGTGGGCAAATAGTGGATGTCTGCTTGAAACTAGAGATTGCTTGCAATGCGGATTGCAAATATCCACTTGGCTAAATAGATATTCTGTGGGCATATAAAACATTGCTTTACAGGGAAAGGTGATAAATATGATTATAAGGGAAAGTTATGTTATTAGTGGGGATTTATACCAGGAAGCTTTAGAATATGCTGAATTATCCAAAGATTTTACATCAAACCGCCATGATTTCCATCCTGGTGGTCTGTTAAACAAGAAAATAAAAATGTTTGAAGGCAAGCTTGGTGAAAAGGCTGTAAAAATGCTGTTTATGGATAATGACATATGTTTTAAGGAAGACCATTCATCTTATAATGAAAGAGATGAGTATGATTTTTTACTTATTAATGAAACAGAACAATTAAAAGTAGATGTAAAAACGAGAACAGAAAGTTTCCATATACGGACACTGGAAATGGTTGAACAGGCAAAAAACCATCCAAAGGATATTTTTATTTCAGCAAGGCTTTATAAAGATAGCAATACAGTGAAACTGCTTGGCTGGTATACATATAGTGATATGATAAATAAAAACCAGATTGAAAACCAGGGTTATTTAGACAATTATGTTATGTATGACAGGGATTTAAGGTCTTTAGCAAGCATTGAAAGTGAATTATTATATAAGTTTAAAAAAATATAGTATTTAATTATTTTGCTGTTAAATCACTCTGTATATACAATATATTCCAGTTTAACCTTAGCCAGGCAGATATCCGCAACCTGCATTTCAAGCAACCTCCTGCCGCCAATGCCTGCCAGCAGCAGGAAACTGCTTAGAACCAAAAATTGCCAGCAATCCAGGCTGCGGATATTTCTTATCTAAGGTTAAATATTTTATTATCTGTCCATAATATTTTTCTTTATTTCAATAATCTGGTCACGTAATTGTGCTGCAAGTTCAAAGTTTAGTTCTGCTGCCGCTGTATTCATTTTTTTAGAAAGTTTTGCAGCGAGTTTTTCAAGTTCCTTTATGTCCATAGATTCAATATCTTTATTAATTTCTTTTACAGGCCCTTCAACTTTCTTAGATATGCTTATAACATCACGTACTGCTTTTTTAATTGTCTGTGGTGTTATTCCATGTTCATCATTGTACTGCTGTTGTATCTTACGCCTTCTTTGTGTTTCATTTATTGCATTCTGCATAGAGTCTGTAATTTTGTCAGCATACATTATTACATGCCCGTCTGAATTACGTGCAGCACGCCCTATAATCTGTACAAGTGATATTTCTGAACGCAGAAAGCCTTCCTTATCTGCGTCAAGTATAGCAACAAGTGCAATTTCAGGGATATCTAAGCCTTCCCTTAAAAGATTAATACCAACAAGTACATCAAATACATCCATACGCATGTCCCTGATAATTTCAGAGCGCTCAAGTGTATCTATATCTGAATGGAGATATCTTACCCTTACGCCAGCTTCTTTAAGGTAATCTGTAAGATCTTCTGCCATACGTTTTGTAAGGGTATTTACCATTACTTTATCGCCATCTGCAACAGTTTTCCTGGTTTCAGACAATAAATCATCAATCTGCCCCTTAACAGGCCTTACAAATATTTCAGGATCTAAAAGCCCTGTAGGCCTGATAATCTGCTCTGCTCTTGCAAGTTCATGTTCTTTTTCATAAATATTAGGTGTTGCAGATACAAATAACATCTGGTTAATATGTGCCTCAAACTCTTCAAAATTTAAAGGCCTGTTGTCAAGTGCAGAAGGAAGGCGGAAACCATAGTTTACAAGAGTAGTTTTCCTTGACCTGTCCCCTGCAAACATTCCCCTTATCTGTGGAAGTGTTATATGCGATTCATCAATTATAATAAGGAAATCATCTGGAAAATAGTCCATAAGTGTATGTGGTGTTTCCCCTTCTTTAAGTCCTGTTAAATGCCTTGAATAGTTCTCTATTCCTGAACAGAAACCTGTTTCCCTCATCATTTCTATATCAAAATTAGTCCTTTCGGCAATTCTTTGTGCTTCTAAAAGTTTATCTGCACCTTTAAAGAAATGTATTCTTTCTTCAAGTTCAGCTTCAATCCCATGTATTGCCCTTTCCATAGCTTCTGGATCTACTACATAATGCGATGCTGGAAATACTACCATATGTCCTAATTCGGACTTTACCTGTCCTGTAAGCACATCTATTTCAGTAATCCTTTCAACTTCATCGCCGAAAAATTCTACCCTTAATGCTTTATCAGATTCAGAAACAGGAAAAATTTCAAGTACATCTCCGTGTGCCCTGAATGTACCACGTTTAAAATCCATTTCGTTGCGTGTATATTGTATATCAACAAGCCTGCGCATAACATCATCCCTGTCCTTTACCATGCCAGGCCTTAAAGAAACTGTCATATTTTGGTAATCCACAGGGCTTCCAAGCCCGTATATACAAGAAACACTGGCAACTATAATTACATCATTTCTTTCCGTAAGTGCGGCTGTCGCAGAGTGCCTTAACTTATCTATTTCATCATTAATGGAAGAGTCCTTTTCTATATAAGTGTCAGAAGATGGGACATATGCTTCTGGCTGGTAATAATCATAGTAACTTACAAAATATTCTACTGCATTTTCAGGAAACATTTCCTTAAACTCACCATATAACTGTGCTGCCAAGGTCTTGTTATGTGCTATTACAAGTGCTGGTTTCTGTAAACCCTGGATTACATTTGCCATAGTAAATGTTTTGCCTGACCCTGTAACACCAAGCAGCGTCTGGAACTGGTTACCTTCTTTAAAGCCTTTTACAAGGGCTTCTATGGCCTGTGGCTGGTCACCTGTGGGCTGGTATGGTGAATGAATTTTAAATCCTGGCATATAAAAACCTCTCTTTCGTTATGGGATGTTTTTATAGTATAACACCATATATATATAAAGTACAGGTAAATTAAGAATAAAAATCCCCTCTATAGCCCGTTATATATTTTTATGTTTTCTTTTACAATATCAAACATATCATTATCTGAATAAAATATATAGTATTCTTTGCTGTGTGTATCACCAACATGAAATTCCATTGCAATCTGTTCTGCTTTTAACCATACAGTTGCATAACAGCTTTTATCCAGTTCTTCTTTATATTCTTTTTTATACCGTGCTAATGGGTCAGGGTCTTTATACCATGCTGGAAGGGCATGGAATATACAACTATAGAACTCATATAATCCGCCAGGCTGTTTTTTTACTCCGGCTGCACCTGCTGGTAATACCCCGTCCATTTCCGGCAAGCCATCAATAGTAATTGTCCCGCTAAATTCCTGGTTTCTGGTAATTACCCCATAAACAACTACATTCCGGGCTACGGTTTTGTTTCCATCCTGGTCAATGCCTTCACACATCTGTGATATATGGATTTGCCCATAACTGCCAATAAAATGTACCCCATATGAATGAAACCAGTTTTTAAGTATTAAGAATATAGCTATGGATATTACGGTGCACAACGCAAAAATTATAAATGTTAATACTTTTCTTTTTTTTATATTTTTCATTTTCTACCCCCCCCTGTATCAAAATAATAAAATTAATTCTTTCTTCAAATACTGTGTCTTCACCAGACAAATTCCATATAGTGTTTCACCCTCTATAACAGATGAAACTTGTATTTTATTTGAAAACACTATTTTTTGCAAAATTAGTTTATATAATATATTATAGCAAAAATTTATATCACTGTTAATATAGTAAAATATTTATAAATATTTTTAAGTCTGCCAGTGAGTGCAGAAAATAAAAAACCACCAGCACAGCTAGTGGTTATAATTTATGTAAACTTGTATTTTGTCTTTTGTCATAAAGATATATCTATTGGTTTATAGGCAACTGGCCTGGGGGTTATTTCTGTATTTCCATGTATTTCTTCTGCTGGTGCATCTGTATTGTTTTTAATATCTGTATTTTCTTCTTGTGCCTTTCCAGTTTTTGCTTTACTGCCTGTTTTGTCTGTATTGTTTTCCTGTCCTTGTGCTTCTTCGGATTCTTCCATTTTCTGCCTGGCATCAGATAGTGTATCTGTCTGCATAGCAGAAGCGTTTACTGCTTTCTGCTCCATTTCTGCAAGTTCTGCCTGTTTTGCTTCTGTATTTCCGCCAGCATCATATTTCATTTCTGTTTTTAATATTTCTGCCCTGTTCTCCATTTTTGTGGCAACACTGCCCTGTATTTTAGCCTGTTCTATAGAAGAGCCTGCCGAAAGCATTGACTCCATGCCTGCCTGTGATAAAGTGCTTTTATTGATGCCTGCTTTTGCTTTGCCCCGTTTTTTTTGTTTTGCTGCCAGGCTGTCTATAGAACTTCCATTTTGCTGCTGCTTTCTTTGTCTGGTCTGGTACTGCATTAACTGCTGGTTAAGATTTGTAATTTTTTGTTGTATTTCCTGTCTTTTTTTCATTTTTTCTTCTATAGACATATCTTCATTTGAAGAGAGTTCCTGTAACTGCTTTTGTGCATCTGCTATTTGTTTCTGTATATTTTTACTTACAGAATCTGCCTGCATATTCCTGCCTGCATAACCAGGCTGCATATTATTTATATCTGTTATATTTCCAACTGCCATCATAATATTTATCCCCTTTCATTATGTATTAGTCAAGCGGATATTCGCAATCCGCATTGCCTGCAAGCAGGCATTGGCTACTTGCCCACTTACAAATCAACCTCATAGCCGCTACCGCAGCTTTTCAGTGGGAGCTTGTACTCCCACTGAAACAAGTAAGTCCCTACCCACCACTTATGTTTCCACAACATAGAAGTGTGCCCTTTAAAGGGCTTACTTGATAAGGTTAAACTGCCTGCAATATATTGTTGCTTCATATTATTCATTTAATTATTCGGAGATTTATTATGCAAACTAAATATATATTACGTGAAATGCCCTTTTTTTGTTGTAAAACACCCTATAAAACAAATATATTAAGCTAAAAAAGCAATAATAAGGTATTTTGGATTTAAAACTGCCTGGCTGTCCTTAAAACCAGCCTGTATAGTTTAATATGTTTCCTATGGAAAATGATAAAACTGCCTTTAACATAATTATAATTATTATGGAAATAACCACCACCGGAACTGACAGGCTGTAAACTTTTTTATCTGCCATAAGCCTGCTTTCTTTATTATATAATGTTATTAATATTGTAAAGGAAATAATATTTCCTGTGGCAACAGATATAAAGAAAAAGAAACTGCCAAAAAGCATAAGTACAGAACCTGCAAGAATAAATAATGAATCAATTATTATTTTGCCTCCTGTTATTGAAAGCATTTTTGAAAACGTTGTTCTTTCCTTGAATATTATGCTTGTACTTACAAACAATAATCCTGGAAAACCAAAATCAAAGACCAGTGCAAGCAGTACTGCAAAAATTATTATTCCAGTGGAAGGTATATGTACCCAGGAAAAATAAAGGCTGTATCTTATATTCATAATTACAACACATATTATGCTTGCAATAAATACAGATGCTATATTAATTGCAACAAGGACAAGCGGTTTTATTATATCACTGTCTGATATTAACTGCCTGGCCGCATTAACAGGATTTTTTAAAAAATACACCAGCCAGTGGAAAAACTGTGCTGGCTGTTTCCAGCCTGGTGTGCTGCTGCCTGTATTACTGTTGTTATAAACACTGTTTCCATAATAGTTACGTTTTTCTGCCATATAGTATCCTCCTTTTTGTTTACATGGTATATAAAAACTGGTTAATAGTATTTTATACAACATATTATACTAAATATATTAAAAATTCAACCATTTTTTTTAATTTAAAGAAATTTAATATTTTTTATATACAGGCAATATTTTTAATTGTAAAATTATGACAAATTTGCTATAATTATTATAATTTTAATTCTGTGCCAAAGTGCTGCTTCCACAGAATTAATTATTTACTGGTATTTATATAGCAGCACAGAAATGAGGCCAGAATGGATAATAATAAGAATTTTAAACCATATGTCCCATCAAACAAGGTAATGCCTGAATTTACAGTTACTTCTGTAATCCTTGGTGCATTGCTTGCTGTTGTATTTGGCGGTGCTAACGCTTACCTGGGACTCCGTGTAGGCATGACCGTATCAGCTTCAATACCTGCTGCGGTTGTTTCTATGGGGATTATACGCAAGATTTTAAGAAAAAACTCTATTCTTGAAAACAATATGGTGCAGACCATAGGCTCTGCTGGTGAATCACTTGCCGCAGGTGCAATATTTACCCTGCCGGCACTTTTTATGTGGGCAGATGAAGACAGTGCTATAACTGCCCCGCATTTCCTTGAGATAGCTGCCATTACAATTTGTGGAGGGCTGCTTGGTGTGCTTTTTATGGTTCCACTGCGTACCGCACTTATTGTAGAAGAACACGGGGTGCTCCCATTCCCTGAAGGGACAGCATGTGCAGAAGTCCTTCTTGCTGGTGAAAGCGGGGGTTCTAAATCAAAAATTGTATTTTCAGGTCTTGGAATTGCTGCAATATATAAATTTATAGCCGATGGCATTAAACTTTTCCCTTCTGAACCAACCTGGGAAATAAAGCCGCATAAAGGTGCAGGATTTGGAATAGATGTACTTCCTGCACTTGCAGGTGTTGGCTATATATGTGGCATTAAAATATCTGGTTATATGTTTTCTGGTGCTATTATAGCATGGTTCGTACTTATGCCGCTTATTGCACTTTTTGGAGCAGATGCTGTTATTGCACCTTCTGACAAATTAATCAGTGAAATGTCCCCTGACAAAATATGGGGAAGCTATATACGTTATATCGGTGCTGGTGCTGTTGCGGCAGGTGGTATTATAAGCCTTTTAAAGACACTTCCAACAATAATAAAGACATTTGGCAAGGCTATACAGGGATTTGGCCATAAAGAAGCAGAAAGCCTGCGTACAAATAAAGACCTTCCTATGCCTTTTGTACTTGGCGGTTCCCTTATAATAGCTATTGTAATCTGGATTATACCGTCTGTACCAATAAGCTTTCTTGGTGCCCTTATAATTGTAATATTTGGATTTTTCTTTGCTACAGTATCAAGCCGCATGGTAGGCCTTGTTGGTTCTTCTAACAATCCTGTATCTGGCATGGCAATAGCAACACTGCTTATTTCAACTGCACTGCTTAAGGCTGCTGGCACTACTGGTTATAAAGGAATGGCATCAGCTATATGTATTGGAACAGTAATATGTATTGTTGCTGCAATGGCCGGTGATACTTCACAGGATTTAAAGACAGGTTATATTGTAGGTGCTACACCTATGCGCCAGCAGATTGGTGAATTAATTGGTGCTGTAATATCAGGGCTTGCAATAGGCGGAATAATGTACCTGCTTAATACTGCATGGGGTTATGGTTCCACAGAACTTCCCGCACCACAGGCATCTCTTATGAAACTTGTTGTAGAGGGTGTTATGGGCGGTTCGCTTCCATGGGGGCTTGTATTCTGCGGCGTAGGTGTTGCAATAGCAATAGAAATCCTTGGCCTTCCTATACTTCCAATCGCTATCGGGCTTTACCTTCCAATATACCTTTCTTCACCTATATTTATAGGCGGCGTTATACGCTGGTTCTTAGAAAATAAAAAGAAATGCAGTTCAGATACTGAACGCAAATCAATTATTGAAAACGGAATATTATATAGCTCAGGGCTTATTGCAGGTGAAGGGCTTGTAGGAATACTACTTGCCATACTTGCAATTATACCATTTAAAGATAGTACAGTTGCAGGATTTATAGATCTTGGCGGAGTGCTTGGCAAGACAGGGGCAATTATTTTCTTTATATTATTACTTGCAACCCTTGTATACTTTTCATTGCATAAAAGCAGTAAAACAGATTAACTTTTTTAACCTCATTAAGTAAGCCCTTTAAAATACACGCTTCTTAAGCGGTGGGTT
>CAJUJY010000041.1 GCA_910586555.1 uncultured Lachnospiraceae bacterium | reverse complement strand
GTTCTTGCTAAAGTATAGCATGTTTTTTATAATATTTTCAAAAGACTAATTGAAGCTTGTATTTGCAATGTCCATTTTATAAATTTTTAATTTTATATAAACAAGGGATAATTTATAGTTATCTCCTGTTTATACACAGTTGGAAATTTATGAAATGGACGTGCTGTATTTGATTGCTTCCATTATCTTAAATTTACTATAAATAAATAAAGGAAATAGGGAAGTGGCGTCGAATATCTATATTAGACGGGGTTTTGGCTTGTTTTGCATATATGCTGTTTATAGGTACTTATTAACGGGAAAGGGGTGTGGTTTATGCCGTGGTATACAGAAGAGCAGATTGAAGAAGTAAGGGCTGCTAATGATATAGTAAATGTTATTAGCAGTTATGTAAAACTTAAACGTTCTGGCAACAGTTATACAGGCTTATGCCCGTTCCATAACGAAAAGACACCTTCATTTTCAGTAAACCAGGAAAGGCAGATGTATAAGTGTTTTGGCTGCGGGGCAGGTGGAAGTGTAATAACATTTGTTATGGAATATGAGAATTACACATTTCCAGAAGCTATAGAATCACTTGCAGAAAGGGCAGGAATTACACTGGAAAAGAATGAAGCAGACAAACAGCATAAGGAGCAGGAGAGCATAAGGATTAAGCTTCTTGAAATAAACAGGAAGGCAGGAAGCTATTATTATGCAATGCTTAAATCTGCACAGGGAAAGGCTGGTTATGAATACCTTAAATCAAGGGGGCTTTCTGATGAAACAATAAGGCATTTCGGGCTTGGCTATGCAGGGCAGGGCAAAAATAACCTGTACCAGTTTTTAAGGCATGAAGGATACCAGGATAATATCCTTAAGGAAACAGGGCTTTTTAAAATAGATGAACGTGGTGCATATGATAAGTTTTTTAACCGTGTTATATTCCCAATAATGGACGCAGGCAGCAGGGTAATAGGCTTTGGGGGAAGGGTTATGGGTGATGCAAAGCCAAAATACCTTAATTCGCCAGAAACAAAACTGTTTGACAAAAGCAGGAATCTTTTTGGACTTAATTATGCAAAGCTTGGCAAGAATAAAAATATGATACTCTGTGAAGGGTATATGGATGTAATTGCATTGCACCAGGCAGGGTTTACTAATGCAGTTGCTTCTCTTGGCACTGCATTTACAATACAGCAGGCAGGCATTATAAAGAGATATACAGATGAGGTGCTTCTTACATATGATAGTGACCAGGCAGGGCAGAAAGCAGCATTAAGGGCAATACCAATGCTCCGGCAGGCAGGTATTAATGCACGTATTATCCATATGGAACCTTATAAAGACCCAGATGAATTTATAAAAGGTAATGGGGCAGACATGTTCAGGGAAAGAATAGATAATGCAGAAAACAGTTTCTTTTTTGAAATAGAAATAGCAAGAAAAGAATATGATATATCAGACCCAGAGCAGAATACAAAGTTTTACCATGCAGCAGCTAAAATGCTTCTGGAGTTTGAAGACAAGGTACAACGTGAAAATTACCTGGAAGCGGTGGCTGCAAAGTATTCAATGCGCCGGGATGATTTAAAAAGCCTTGTAATCCGTTATGGGACAAGTATCCAGGGAAACGGCGGTATAACAGGGATACAAAAAAATCCTGGCATTAAAGCCATGAATAAACTAAAAAACCAGGGAATTAGCTATTCATACAAACTGCTGCTGTCATTAATAATAGAAAGGCCTGGCCTGTATAAACAGGTAAAGGATATTGTGCAGGTAAAGGACTATTTTGGTGAACCCTACAGGCAGGTTGCACAGATGCTTTACAGGCAGCTTGATGAAGAAAAACTTATGCCAGCAAGAATTATAAACTGTTTTAATGAAGCAGATATACAAAACACAGTAGCAGATATGTTCCAGACAGGATTTGCTACAGGGCTTAGTGAAGAAGAGCTTGAAAAGGCACTTAATGAACTAGTAGTACGTATAAAAGAATACAGCATAGATAAACGTACAAGGGAACTTACAGACATGAATGAATTAAAAAGCCTTATACAAGAGAAGAAAGCGCTGCAAACACCAGCAAAATTGCATATTTATCTGAAAGATGGTTAAAGTATAGCGTAAGGATAAGAAAGGAAGGAACACTATGGCAACAGGAAGAGAACCAGCAAAAGATATTAAAACACAGGCAAATAGTACAACTGAAAAGGCTGCTGCTGGAAGTAAAAAGAGAATACAAAGCAGGGGGGCAAAGCCTTCAAAAGCAGCTATAAAGAAGAACCCTGAAACGGCTGAAGAAGAGAAAAAGAAATTCCAGAGGAAACTTATAGCCCTTAAGGAACTTGCAAAAAGCAAAAGGAATGTACTTGAACTTGCAGAAATAAATAATTTCCTTGCAGATGTGGAATTAGATGAGGAAAAAACAGAAAAGGTGATAGAGTTTCTTGAGGCAAGTGGTGTAGATGTACTTAGGATATCTGATGATAAAGATACAGATGATGATATGATACTTGAGCTTGAGGCAAGCGGGGAAGTTCCTGATGAAGAAGAAATAGAAAATATTGATTTGTCAGTTCCTGATGGTGTAAGCATAGAAGATCCTGTACGCATGTACTTAAAAGAAATAGGGAAAGTCCCGCTGCTTTCCGCAGAAGAGGAAGTTGAACTTGCAAGGAAAATGGAAACAGGTGATATGGAAGCTAAGAAAAAACTTGCAGAAGCAAACCTCCGGCTTGTTGTAAGCATTGCTAAAAGGTATGTAGGACGTGGCATGTTATTTCTTGATTTAATACAGGAAGGAAACTTAGGGCTTATTAAAGCTGTAGAAAAGTTTGATTATAAAAAAGGTTATAAATTCAGTACGTATGCTACATGGTGGATACGCCAGGCAATTACAAGGGCTATAGCTGACCAGGCAAGAACTATACGTATACCAGTCCATATGGTTGAAACCATTAATAAGTTTGTAAGGGTGCAGAGGCAGCTTTTACAGGAGCTTGGCCGTGAACCATATCCGGAAGAAATAGCAAAATATATGAGTATGCCTGTTGACAGGGTGCGTGAAATACAAAAAATTTCATTAGAGCCGGTTTCACTTGAAACACCTATAGGTGAAGAAGAAGACAGCCATCTTGGTGATTTTATACAAGATGATAATGTACCAGTGCCAGCGGAAGCAGCAGCATTTACCCTTTTAAGGGAGCAGTTAGAAGAAGTGCTTGGCACACTTACTGAAAGGGAGCAGAAAGTATTAAAACTCCGCTTCGGGCTTGAAGACGGCAGGGCAAGGACACTTGAGGAAGTCGGCAAGGAATTTAAAGTAACACGTGAACGTATCCGCCAGATAGAAGCCAAAGCCCTGCGCAAGTTAAGGCATCCAAGCCGCAGCCGCAAGCTTAAAGATTATCTTGAATAATATAAAGAATAAAAAAAGGCTTGAATGTATTATTTCCAATGTAAAATCTGGCGGGATAGTAGCAGACATTGGATGTGACCATGCATTTACATCTATATGCCTTGTAAAAAGAGGGCTTGCAAAAGGCGCAATAGCAATGGATATAAATATAGAACCATTAAAAAGGGCAAAAGCAAATATAGATAAGGCCGGGCTTAGCCATTGTATTTTAACCAGGCTTTCTGATGGTGTTAAAGAATTAAAAGAGGGTGAAGCAAATACAATATTAATTAGTGGCATGGGGGGTGCACTTATAACAGATATATTAATAAAAGGCATTGCTACATTAAAAACAGCAGAAGAACTTGTGCTTTCACCACAGTCAGAAATATATCTTGTAAGGCATTTCCTGCATGAAAACGGGTTTATGGTTATACATGAAGACATGGTAAAAGAGCACGGGAAATTTTATACAGTTATAAGGGCTGTTAAAGGAAAAGAACACTATAAAGACGAGGCAGAATATATATATGGCAGATATCTTATAAACAGCAAAAACCAGGTTTTAATGGAATTTCTTATTAAAGAACAGACACGCATAAAATCTGTATTAGATGCTTTTGCAAAACAGGAAAACCCAAAAAGCACTGTGCAGGAAAAAAGGATGGGCACACTTTTAAAAGAATATAATATGATAAAAAGTATTCTTTATAAAACAGGCTAATGATCTAAGAGGGGTAAAATAATGGTAAAAGTTAAAATAAATGGCGTGGCAAAAGAGTATGATGACAATATTACATATGGGGAACTGGCAAAAGCAAATAAAGATATATGTGATTATGATATAATACTTGCAAGGTGCGGCGGAAAGCTTATGGAACTTAATAAGCGGATAAGCCAGGACTGCGAAGTTGTATTTTTAGATACATCATATGACAGCGGGCATAAAACTTATATAAGGGGTGTAACACTCCTTATGTTAAAGGCATTTTATGATATAGCAGGGGAAAGCCTTAAAAATATTTTTGTAAAATATGCAATAGGGGACAGTATTTATTGTGAAACTGAGGGCATAGAGCTTACAGATAAACTGCTTTGTAATGTACAGGAAAGAATGGAACTTCTTGTAGAAAGAGATTTGCCAATAGGAAAACGTTCCATTGATACAGAAGATGCAATAAGCATTTTTGAAGATTATGGAATGTATGATAAAAAAGAGCTTTTTGAATACAGGCGTGTGTCCAAAGTAAATATATACACATTAGATGGGTTTGAAGATTATTATTATGGTTATATGCCAGCTTCAACAGGTATATTAAAGTATTTCAGTTTGCAGCTTTATGATAAAGGTTTTGTTATAAACATGCCAAACAGAAAGACACCAGACAAACTTAATGGATATAAACCAAGCCCAAAGCTTTTTAATACACTGCAGGAGTCTTGTGACTGGGGTAAAATAGCTGGTGCTGATACTGTAGGCGCATTAAATAAAGTTATATCACAAGGCAGGATAACTGATTTAATACTTGTACAGGAAGCATTCCAGGAAAAAAAGATTGCTAAAATAGCAGAAAATATAGTATCGGATAAAGGTAAAAAATTTATAATGATAGCCGGCCCTTCTTCCTCAGGGAAAACATCTTTTTCACACAGGCTGTCAGTACAGTTGCAGACATTTGGAATAAGGCCGCAGCTAATATCACTTGATAATTATTTTAAAGACAGGAAAGATACACCAAAAGATGAAAATGGCAATTATGATTTTGAGTGCCTTGGAGCAATAGATATAGAGCTTTTTAATAAAGATATGGTAACAATGCTTAATGGCGGGACAGCAGAACTCCCGGAATTTAACTTCCTAAAAGGGGAACGTGAATATAAAGGGAATTTTATGAAGCTTGGCAAAGATGATATATTTATAATAGAAGGCATACATGGCTTAAATGACAAGCTTTCATATTCATTGCCAAAAGAAAGCAAATTTAAAATATATATAAGTGCGCTTGCACAGTTAAATATTGATGAACATAACAGGATTTCCACTACTGATGGAAGGCTTATAAGAAGAATGATCAGGGATGCACGCACAAGAGGGACAGAAGCAGCAAAAACAATTTCAATGTGGCCTTCCGTAAGAAGAGGGGAAGACAGGTATATATTCCCATTCCAGGAAGAAGCAGATATAATGTTCAATTCATCACTAATATATGAACTGGCAGTTTTAAAGCCATATGCAGAAGGGCTTTTATTTGGAATACCAAAAGATGTGCCAGAATATATAGAAGCAAAAAGGCTCTTAAAATTTCTTGACTATTTTATAGGGATAAATAGCAATGATATACCAAAAATTTCACTGTTAAGGGAATTTGTAGGAGGAAGCATATTTAATGTATAAAAGTGTGTAAGAAACTCTAAAATTGGAGTTACTAACACACAAATATATTATTTACAGAGTTTATAAGGAGGGTTTATGGCAGTTATTATAGATGGAAAGAAGATTTCAAAGGAAATAAAGGATGAAGTAAGGGAAAAAGTTTTTGCTTTAAAGGAAAAGGGTGTTAATGTAACCCTTGCTGTTATACAGGTTGGGAATGACCCTGCCTCTACGGTTTATGTTGGCAATAAAAAGAAAGCATGTGAATATACAGGCATACGTTCGCTTGCATATGAAATACCAGAGGAAACTACAGAGGAAGAACTTCTTAAGCTTGTAAATTCCCTTAATGAAAGGGAAGATGTAGATGGCATACTTGTACAGCTTCCGCTTCCTTCACATATAAGTGAGGACAAAGTTATACAGGCAATAAGCCCTGGTAAAGATGTAGATGGTTTCCATTTACAGAGCGTAGGGGCGTTGAGTATAGGCCAGCCTGGTTTTGTATCATGTACCCCGGCAGGCATTATAGAACTTTTAAAGCGTTATAATATACAGATAGATGGGAAGGAATGTGTTGTAATAGGCAGAAGCAATATTGTAGGCAAGCCTGTTTCAATGCTTTTATTACGTGAAAACGGCACAGTTACTACATGCCATTCCCATACTACAGATTTAAAGGAAGTAACAAGAAGGGCAGATATACTTATTGTGGCAATAGGAAAAGCAAAGTTTATTACCGCAGATTATATTAAAGAAGGCGCTGTTATTATTGATGTGGGAATGGACAGGGATGAAAACGGGAAACTCTGTGGTGATGTTGATTTTGACAGTGTTATGGAAAAAGCAGGAGCAGTAACTCCTGTGCCTGGCGGTGTAGGCCCTATGACGATTGCAATGCTTATGAATAACTGCGTATACTCTGTAGAGAGAAAATTACAGGAACAATAATGCTAAAAAACAATATAATTTAGAAAGGCTGGTTATCAGCGTGGATATTTGTTTTATTTCACTTGGCTGTGATAAAAACCTGGTTGATGGCGAAATGATGGTAACATCTTTAAAAAAAGCTGGGCATAATATAGTTTACAATGCAGAAGAAGCAGATATTATTGTTGTAAATACATGCTGTTTTATTGGGGATGCAAAGGAAGAAAGCATAAATACACTTATTGAAATGGCAGCTTATAAAGAAAATGGAAAGTGCAGGCTTCTTGTTGCCACAGGATGCCTTGCACAACGTTACCACAAAGAGATTAAAGAAGAACTGCCAGAAGTTGATGTAATTATTGGCACAACGGCTTATGAAAGCCTTGCAGAAAGTATAAAAAAAGCACTTGAAGATATACATGGTAAGGATTGTGCAGTAAAAAGCAGTAATGTTGTAGAAAGCCTTAGAAGTACAGATTACCTGCCAGTGCCATATGAAGACAGGGAGGCAGTAACTGGCGGAGGCCATGCTTATCTTAAGATTGCAGAGGGCTGTGATAAATGCTGTACTTACTGTATTATTCCAAGCGTAAGGGGGAAATACAGAAGCATCCCGGCAGAGAACCTTGTAAAACAGGCTAAAAACCTTGTTGCAAAGGGTATAAGTGAAATTATACTAGTAGCACAGGAAACTACACTTTATGGCAAAGACATTTATGGCAAAGAAAGCCTTCCAGAACTTCTTTACAAGCTTTCAGAAATAGAGGGGCTTAAGTGGATAAGGGTTTTATACTGTTATCCGGAAGAAATAACAGACAGTCTTATAGATGCTATAAAGAACCTGCCAAAAGTCTGCCATTATCTTGATATCCCTGTGCAGCATGGCTCAGACAGGATACTTAAGCTTATGGGAAGGCGCACAGACAGGGCACAGTTAGAGGAAATAATAGAAAAACTTAGAAAGAACATAAAAGATATAGTATTACGTACAACTATAATAACAGGTTTTCCAGGAGAAACAGAAAAGGATTTTGAAGAGTTAAAAGATTTTATTATAAAGGCAAAGTTTGACAGGCTAGGTGTATTTACTTACTCACAGGAGGAAGGCACACCTGCGGCCAAAATGCCAGGGCAGGTACCAGAGGATGTAAAAGAAGCCAGGCGCAATGAAATAATGGAAATACAGCAGGGCATTGCATTTGAAAAAAGCCAGTCACTAATTGGCATGGAAATGGATGTAATTGTCTGTGGTTACCTTCCAGAAGATGAAGTTTATATATGCAGGACATATATGGACGCACCAGATGTAGACGGATATGTCTTTATACCATCAGGCTGGCAGCTTATGTCAGGGGATTTTATAAAAGTAAAGATTACAGGTTCAGAGGGGTATGACCTGGTGGGTGAAGTTGTAAATTGAAAAGGGGGATTTCTATGAATTTACCTAATAAAATTACAATGCTTCGTGTAATTATGATACCTTTTTTTGTATTTTTTATGTTGTCAGGATTTGTAAAGTATTCAAATTACATAGCAGCCCTTATATTTATAGCAGCAAGCCTTACAGATACATTAGACGGTTATATAGCACGTAAATATGATCTTGTATCAAATTTTGGCAAATTTATGGATCCGTTAGCAGATAAACTTTTAGTAAGTGCTGCCCTTATCTGTTTTGTTTCAATACCAGAAAACCCTATGCCTGTATGGGGCGTTATAGTTATAATAAGCAGGGAATTTATAATAAGCGGATTCCGGCTTGTAGCATCAGATGCAGGCGTTGTACTTGCAGCAAGCTGGTGGGGCAAAGTTAAAACAATAACCCAGATGGTTATGTCAGTACTTTTAATACTGGATTTTGATGGTACATTTATAAATATTACAGAACTGGTTTTTATTTATGCAGCTATAATATTAACAGTAGTGTCACTTGCAGATTATCTGTTAAAGAACTGGAAAATAATGCAGGACGGTAATATGTAATATATTTTCCTGGTTGCACTGGGTTAATATTGTATAGAAAAGAGGAGATTATGGAAACTTTAACAGAAATTGTAAAACTTCTTAAAAAATACCAGCTTCATATCTCAACGGCTGAGTCACTGACAGGGGGAATGTTAGCTTCATGCATTGTTGATGTGCCAGGGGCTTCAGAGGTATTTGAAGAGGGGTATATAACATATTCAGACGAAGTAAAGCATAAGGTGCTTGGTGTTTCTGAAGATGACCTTAAAGAATATACAGCAGTAAGCAGCATTGTAGCAAAGCAGATGGCGGAGGGGGCAGCAAGGATAACAGGTTCAGATATAACAGTGGCAACAACAGGTTATGCAGGGCCAGGGCCAGCAGAAGATGGCACACCAGCAGGGACAGTTTATATATGTGTGTTTTGCAGGGGCATATCTGGAGAAGATGCAAAGGCAGCTATAAGAAAGTATAATTTTTCTGGTGACAGAAACAGTGTACGGAGGCAGACAGTAGAAGAAGCCGTAAAACTTGTGTATAATTTGCTGGAATTAATGTAGTTACGGAGGAAGATATTGGACAAAAAAGTTAAAATTGTTGTAATTGGAGGCGGGGCAGCCGGCATAATGGCAGCTTATGCAGCAGCGGATTCTGGTGCAGAAGTTATTATTATTGAGAAAAATGAAAAAATTGGCAAAAAACTTTATATAACAGGAAAAGGCAGGTGCAATATTACGAATAACAGTGATATACAGAACCTGCTTCTTCACGTTGTATCAAACCCCAAGTTTTTATATAGTGCATTTTCTGCCCTGGACAGCCATAAAGTAATGGATTTTTTTAAAAAAAACGGACTAAAGCTTAAAACGGAACGTGGTGGAAGGGTATTTCCGTTTTCTGGCAAATCATCTGATGTTATTAAAACCTTTAAAAATGAACTGGAAAAAAGGAATGTACAGGTCTGTTATAATACAGAAGTACAGAAAATAAATATAGAAAATGGCATTTTTAAAAGTGTGGATATTAAATATTTAAATGGGGGCAGAAGAAAAGGCACAGAAACAGTTAAAGCAGACGCTGTTATAATTGCAACAGGCGGCATTTCATATCCATCAACAGGTTCAACAGGTGATGGCTACAGGTTTGCCAGAGATACAGGACATAGTGTAAAACAGGCATTTCCTTCACTTGTGCCTGTAAATACAAAGGAAAGTTTTCCAAAAGAATTACAGGGGCTTTCTTTGCGGAATGTAGAATTATCCCTTATAGACGGGCAAAAAGTTTTATATAAAGAAATGGGGGAAATGCTTTTTACACATTTTGGCATAAGCGGGCCGCTAGTGCTTCATGCAAGCTGTTATATGCCAGGAGAAAACCTGGATAATATGAAATTTATAATAGATTTAAAACCTGCATTGACAAAACAGCAGCTTAATGAGAGAATATTAAGAGATTTTTCAGAATGTAAGAACAGCCAGTTTAAAAACAGCCTTGGAAGGCTTCTGCCTGCAAAGCTTATACCTGTAATAACCACACTTTCTGGCATAGAACCAGAAAAAAAAGTCCACTCAGTTACAAAGCAGGAAAGGGCAGGACTTATAGATTTATTAAAGGGGCTTGTAATAACGCCAGAAGGCCTCCGGGGATTTAATGAAGCCATTATAACAAGGGGCGGTGTAACAGTTAAAGAAATTAACCCTGCAACAATGCAGTCTAAAAAAGTAAAAGGAATTTATTTTGCAGGGGAAGTGATTGATACAGACGCAGTAACAGGAGGATATAACCTCCAGATAGCATGGTCAACAGGGTATCTGGCAGGAAAATCTGCTGCATGTCCTAAAGATTAAATATAATGGAAAACAAGCTGTTGCTAAGAGAAACCACATATGAAAGGGGTAATTATGGATAATATAGCAATAGATGGCCCGGCTGGTGCCGGCAAAAGTACAATAGCCCGGCTTGCCGCAGGAAAACTTGGGTTTATATATGTTGATACTGGTGCAATGTACAGGGCAATGGCACTTTATTTTATAAGAAATGGCATAGATACAGAAGATGAAAGTGCAGTATCAGCTGCATGTGAAGACATAAATATTTCCATAGAATATAAGGATGGAAAACAGGAAGTAATATTAAATGGTGAAAATGTGAATGCTTTTATAAGGACAGAAAAGGTAAGCCTTGTAACATCAGATATTTCAAAATATGTGTCAGTAAGGGCAAAACTTCTTGGTTTACAAAGAAGCATTGCTGCCACTAAAAACATAATAATGGACGGCAGGGACATAGGAACATGTGTACTGCCAGATGCAAAAACTAAAATTTACCTTACGGCAAGTGCAGATGAAAGAGCCAGGCGCCGGTATAAAGAACAGAAAGAAAAAGGTATATCTTGTGATTTAGAAAAGATAAAACAGGATATAATTAAAAGAGATGAGCAGGATATGAACAGGAAAACTGCGCCTTTAAAACAGGCGGAAGATGCTGTGTTTCTTGATACTTCAGATTTATCAGTAAAAGAGGCTGTAAATGCAGTAATTAATATATATAGAACCAAAGAAACATAATGCTAAAGTTTTTATGTTTATAATCCGATTAATAAAGAGGAGCAGTACCATTAATGAGAGAAGTTAAAGTTGCAAAAAGTGCTGGTTTCTGCTTTGGTGTAAAAAGGGCAGTAAACATGGCATATGAAGAAGCGGCAAAGGGCGGCATGGTATATACACTGGGGCCGCTTATCCATAATGAACAAGTAGTATCAGGCCTTAGGGACATGGGGGTACAGGTTATAGAAAATATAAAAGATTTAAAACCTTCTGGCAATGGCAGCACTACAATAATTATACGCTCACATGGCGTTTCTAAAGAAATAATTGAAAAACTTAAAGGAAAAAATGTTAATATAGTTGATGCAACATGCCCGTTTGTTTCCAAAATACACCATATAGTAGAGGAAAAATATAACGAGGGTTTCCATATAATAGTAACAGGCGATGCGAAACATCCCGAAGTCCAGGGTGTATGCGGCTGGTGCGGGGGCAGCGCAGATGTTATAGGAAGTGTGGAAGAAGCCAGGAAATACAGCCACAATAAGGATAAAAAGCTGTGTGTTGTGTCACAGACGACATTTAATTACAAGAAATTTCAAGATATAGTTGATATTTTAGTAAAAAAGAGGTATGATATACTTGTTATGAATACAATTTGCAACGCTACCGAAGAGCGTCAGACAGAAGCGGGTACTATTGCAAGGCAATCCGACGCGATGTTAGTAATAGGTGGAAAACATAGTTCGAACACTCAGAAATTGTTTGAAATATGCAAAGGAGCATGTCCGGACACATATTTTATACAGACACTTGATGACCTGGATTTGAAGAAACTTCAATCTTTTCGTAGCGTGGGTATTACTGCTGGGGCATCAACCCCAAATAATATAATTAAGGAGGTTCAATCATATGTCAGAAGTGAACAATGAATTTGAACAGTTATTGGAAGAAACATTAGTAACAATCCACAATGGGGAGATTGTAGAAGGGACAGTTATCAGCGTTAAGGAAGATGAAATCGTTTTAAACATTGGTTACAAAGCTGATGGTATTATTACCAGGAATGAATACAGTAACCAGTCTGGTATCGACCTTAGGGAAGTAGTTAAAGAAGGCGATACAATGAATGCTAAAGTCCTTAAGGTAAATGATGGTGAAGGCCAGGTAGTCCTCACATATAAGCGTCTTGCCATGGAAAAGAGCAACGAACGCATAAAAGAAGCATTTGAGAACAAAGAAGTGCTTAAAGCAACTGTTTCATCTGTACTTGCAGGCGGCTTAAGCGTCATAGTTGATGAAACAAAAGTATTTATTCCTGCAAGCCTTGTGTCAGATACTTATGAAAAAGACCTTTCCAAGTATGCAGGGCAGGAGATTGAATTTGTAATAAGCGAATTTAACCCTAAGAAGAGAAGGATTATAGGTGACAGGAAACAGCTTCTTGTTGCAGAGAAGAAAAAGCTCCAGGAAGAGCTGTTTGCAAGAATACATGTTGGTGATACAGTAGAAGGCACAGTTAAAAACCTTACAGATTTTGGTGCATTTATTGATCTTGGCGGGGCAGACGGGCTTCTCCATATTTCAGAAATGTCATGGGGACGTGTTGAAAACCCTAAGAAAGTATTTAGTGTTGGTGATAAGACAAAAGTACTTATTAAAGATATAAAGAATGATAAAATTGCACTTAGCTTAAAATTTGAAGACCAGAACCCTTGGTTACATGCTGATGAGAAATACAGTACAGGTTCAGTAGTTAAAGGTACTGTTGCAAGAATGGCAGATTTTGGTGCGTTTATTGAACTTGAACCTGGTGTAGATGCCCTTTTGCATGTTTCACAGATTTCAAAAGAACATGTTGACAAACCATCAGATGTACTTAAGACAGGGCAGGAGATTGAAGCTAAAGTAGTTGATTTCAATAAAGAAGACCATAAAATAAGTTTAAGTATTAAGGCTTTATTAAATGATTCACAGACGGATGAGGAACCTGCCGGTGAAGATGTAGCTGAGTAATTGATTTTTTCCGCCAATCCGTAAGAACTAAACGGGTTGGCGTTTTTTTAACCTTATAATAAAAGGAGGTATATATAAATGGGTGATTATGAAAAGTTTAAAACCAAAGTATACCAGCTTACTAAGATTGATTTAAGCTGTTATAAGGAAAGACAGATGAAAAGGCGCATAGATTCACTTATTTCTAAAAGGAAAATAAGTTCATATGATGAATATATAAATGCTATTTCAAAGGACAAAGAACTTCTTGAGGAATTTGTAGCCTATCTTACAATAAATGTTTCAGAATTTTACAGAAATCCTGAACAATGGAAACTTCTTGAAAATGAAATGTTCCCATATTTATTTGAAAAATTTGGCAGCAGTAATATAAAAATATGGAGTGCGGCATGTTCTACAGGTGATGAGCCGTATACACTTGTTATGCTTCTTGCTAAGTTTATTCCTATGAACAGAATAAAAATAATTGCAACTGATATTGACAAACAGGTACTTGAAAAAGCCCAGATTGGTATTTATGACGAAAAAAGTTTAAAGGGTCTTCCTAAAGAATACCTTACAAAATATTTTACAAAAACAGGTACAAGAAGTTACCAGATTTCAGATGAAGTAAAAAGATGTGTAGAATTTAAACAGCATAACCTTTTAAAAGATACATACCCTTCAGGCTGTAATATGATAGTCTGCCGTAATGTAATGATATATTTTACAGAAGAAGCTAAAAATGAAATATACAAAAAGTTTAATGCAGCACTTAAACAGGATGGCATACTTTTTGTGGGAAGTACAGAACAGATAATATCACCAGGGGATTCAGGATTTTCAACATTTAAATCATTTTTCTATAAGAAAATGTAATTTTTGTGCATTAGCAAATATTATTTCCAGACTATCTGTATGGAGTAACCAGGATGGTCTGGATTTTCTGTTATTCCAGATTAAATAAAACCAGATAGAAAATAATTAAAGGAGGCAGAAACTTAAAATGAAAAACAGGAAAAACTATTTAAAAGCACGTAAAAAAGCATTTAAATGGACGCAGTTATGTTTTGATACAGGCATGGAGTGTCCGTTCTGTGGCCAGTACACAGTCTGGGAATATGAAAGATATGATGCAAGATGTTGTATTTCATGTAATAAATG
Source organism: uncultured Lachnospiraceae bacterium (assembly GCA_910586555.1). Taxonomy (GTDB): domain Bacteria; phylum Bacillota; class Clostridia; order Lachnospirales; family Lachnospiraceae; genus Butyribacter. The sequence goes on along the minus strand of CAJUJY010000041.1, from coordinate 18,372 downwards.
GCTGGATGAGCAATGTGGTGACCCACGCTGCCCATACTGTAGCAACAGGCCTGGCAGCCCGTATGAAGCTTATTTTTATGAAGACATGGATATCTGTAGTGCCATGCAGCGGAAGGACTGGCGCAGGTTTAATTACCAGCATAAGGAGAATGGCAGAAAAAGGCATGAAAGGATTAGAAATGCACAATATAAACAGCAATACTACTAATAATATAAATACTGCCTGCAAAGAAACAAGAGCTCTTTTTACAGATAACGCAGTCCGCATTTACCAGGCTTTTCCTGTGGAGATAGCAGAAGAAGCAATAAGACTTGGAAAGTTTGGACCACATTTTAAGATGGAACGTATGTCATGGATTAAACCATCATTTTTATGGATGATGTACCGCTGCGGATGGGCCATGAAACCAGGGCAGGAAAGAGTGCTTGCAGTTGACATTAAGAGGACTGCATTTGACTATGCCATAAATAATGCGGTTGCTTCTACTTTTAGTAAATCAGGTTTAAAAAATTATAAAGAATGGCAGCAACAGGTAAAACAGTCTGATATAAGGTGCCAGTGGGATCCAGAGCGTGATATATACGGAAACCCGCTGGATTACAGGTCACTCCAGATTGGACTGCGGAGAGGTGCCCTCAAACTTTATGTGGAAGACTGGATTTTAAAAATTGAGGATATCACAGGATATGTAAAAATGCTGGCAAAAGAAAAAGAAAAAAAAGCAGACATACAAGAAAAACTGCCAGCAGAAAAAATGTACCAGATAAAAACTGGTACTTCTTCTTTTAAATAAAATAATAAAACAGGATAGTATTATAAAATGCCACTTGCAGTTATAAAAACAGCAGGTGGTATCTATTATTACATAAGATCTATCATTTTTAATATCCTGCCCTTTTTTTCTGTATTGCAGTTTTTTAATTTCCTTAAGATTTCTTTATCTAACATCTGGTCTGTCAGACATTCTTGTGACGTGCCCTGCAAAACGTGAAAAAACCTTGAAATATGCCCTACAAACTGTGAAAAACCGCCCCTCTGGGTTGCTTTTTTCTCAAAATACCTTAAACTTATCCAAAAATAAGTCAAAGGTTTTCAATGCAAGCTGAAAATAGCTTGTGTGACATGAGAAAGGAGTGATGCAGATGGGTGGTTTTTCTAATTCAGAGGTCAATGCTTCTGTCAGGGGCTACATATTGAGAAGTCTTGTAAAAGGCTATCATTTTTCCCTTGCGGTAAAAACATTGTCCAATAAGATGATGTCCTGCGGTCTGATTGACACGCCGGATATTTCCAATCAGCTCTATTACTTGGAGCAGTGCAACCTGATTCAGTTCTCAAATGAATCGGATGCATTCAGTGCTTTAAGTGATGATGCTGTTATCAGACTTACCGCTGAAGGAATCCGTTTCATAGAAAACGGCGGCAATCCGGAAATGGGGATTGACCTATGATGGAGAAAGTCAGGAAGCCCCGTTCTGATTCCAAGATGTACCAGTTGCCGAAGGATGTATTAGACCAAGTGAATGACATGCTCCTAAATGAGAACATGAAATATTCTGATATTCAGCATTGGCTTGAAACAGAGCATGGAATGAAAATCAGCCTTTCATCAATCTCCAACTATGCGGTAAAGATATATCAGGCGGCTCAGCGTGTTTCTGATGACTTGGAACGGACAAAGTTTTTCATTGATTATATTGGAGATAAAAGTGAGCTTGATGCAAGCAAAGCGACAACTGCCATTTTAAAAAGCGGGCTGTTACAGAAGATTGCAACAGCAGAGGAAGAATTTAACGAAATGCCTGTTGAAAAAGCCGGACGGCTGCTTGTGGAACTGAACAAAGCTGAAATCGCAAGGGAACGTCTTGAACTGGATTATAAAAAGAAGATGCAGCTTGCCTTTGAAGCATTTGAATCCAAGATAATGGATGAAATCAAAAAGTACCCGGAAATCAAAGAAAAATTTGCGACTGCGTTTAAAGAATTAAAAGAAAAAATGCAGGAAAATTAGGAGGTAAAACACTATGAAAAGACCATTGAGAAGCGAACAGTTTTTATTGAACCTTTTAGGGCAGAAAATTTCCATTTTCCCTATTGCCAAAGGGGAAACAGTTGAAAAAGGTGATTTGGTTGTCGTAAACACCAGAACCTTACAGGCAAGCAAGGCAAAAAAAGAGGGCGGCTATTATGCCATTGGATGTGCTGTCAGAATTGTGACGGATGAGCATGGTGCAAAGTCGGCAATCTGCAAAGACGGCATCTACATCATCAACAATGCGGAACTGCCGGAGCATAAAATCCTTGACACCGATATTGGGCGGATTTGCTATTTCAACGGAAGCAATTCCGTGACACTGGACAACATAAACACGACAAAGGCTGGCGAAGTTTTAAGCGTATGTGAGGATGGGCGTGTCCTTGTGAAAATAAGCATCAGTGAAGGGAGTGAGCTGGAATGGTAATAAATCAGCAGAGCTTAAACGGTCTGTTTGTTGGATATTCAGCGGCTTTTAACAAGGCATTCAGTGAAACCCCTGTGAACTATCCTAAAATTGCCATGACCGTGCCATCCGAAACAAGGGAAACAACTTATGCATGGATGGGGCAGATTCCGAACATGAGGGAATGGATTGGTTCAAGGGAAATCCAGAACCTGATTGCACATGATTATGTAATCAAGAACAGAACCTTTGAGCTGACAACAAAAATCCCTGTGAATGACATTGCAGATGACCAGTATGGGGTTTACACTCCGCTTATTTCTGAAATGGGGTTATCTGCAAAGAAGCATCCTGATTCCCTGACTTTTGCCCTGCTTGGTGACGGATTCAACAGAAAATGCTATGATGGTGTCAGCTTTTTCAGTGACAGGCATCCTATGGGCGGAAATGATAAAGCTGTACAGTCCAACATGGGAAATAAAAAGCTGAATGCCGAATCCTATGCAGAAGCAAGGTCACAGATGATGACGGTGAAAGGTGAATCGCACAGGTCACTTAACATTGTCCCTGACCTTCTGGTGGTTGCCCCACAGAAGGAAGCTGTTGCAAGGGAACTTTTATTTGCAGATTTGATTGCAGGAAGCTCCAATGTAAACAAGAACACCTGTGACCTTCTGGTTGTCCCAGAATTATCGGATTACGCAGAGCAGTGGTACTTATTCTGCACAAAACGCTATATCAAGCCGTTTGTGTTTCAGGAAAGGGAAAAGGCGAAGCTGGTATGCAAAAACAAAGAGAATGATGATAATGTTTTCTTTGATGATGAAGTCATCTACGGAATCAAGGCAAGGTACAATGTCGGCTTTGGCTTATGGCAGTTAGCCTATGGAAGTACCGGAACAGCAGAGGAAACAGCCGAAGGATAGAAGGTGATTGATATGGAAGTGTATGCAGAAGTATTGTCACAGACGGCAAACCTGACGGAAGCCCCTGAATATATCAGGGTGCTTCCGTTGGGCTATATATCGTCAGAAAAAGGTGATTTCTTAGTAGACAGCGAAAGTTTCCGAATGATGAAGGAACACATGGGGCATAGGGCGGTTGACATTGTCATTGATTATGAACACCAGACTTTAAGGGACATGCAAGCCCCGGCAGGGGGATGGATAAAAGAACTTGTTTTGAAAAGTGACGGTATCTTTGCAAGGGTGGAATGGACGAAAAGGGCAAAGGACTATTTACAGAACAGGGAATACAGGTATCTTTCCCCTGTTGTGATGGTACGGAAAAAAGACCGTAAGGCTTCACAGATTCATTCCGTCGCATTGACAAACACCCCTGCCATAAATGGCATGATGCCTATTGTTAATTCTGTAAAGCCACCTTTGCAAGCCAACACCCAATTAAATGAGATTCAGAAAAAGATTTGCAGGATGCTGAATATAAGCGAATCTGACTTTGTTAAGTATGGTATGTGGGGTGATGCAGATGGATAATGATGTGCTTTTGAAGCATGTGGATGTATCTGACATACCTGAAACTTACCAGCCTGTTGTCAGCCTGATTGGGCTGGATAACTTCCTAAAGCTGTGCCGGTATGCTATGGGGGATGAACTCTATTTTCCAATGCAGGAAAGTGTTTTACGGAACGCAAGAAACCGCCTTATCATTCAGGAATATAACGGGCATAATCTGGCAGAGCTATCACAAAAGTACAACCTGACAGCAAAACACATCAGCAACATTGTAAAAGGCTTAAATCCGCCTTAGATGATAGTATATGCAATATTTCTACACTGAAACAAAATTACCCACGTTATAACGCGTAATAACGCTATTAGAACGTGGGTAATTCCATAATTGCTTATCTGACCTAAAATGAGTTAAGGGTATGCATGAGCTTACAGGCATCAATGAACCCCGACTTGTAAGCATATTCTGATACATCACACATGGTTTCAGTAAGAAGTGATTCCAATTCAAACCTTTCATCCTCCCCCATGTTTAAAGAATAGATGCTTTGTATAATCTTTTCCTGCTTGGGGGTTGCTGTTTTTCCGAACTTGTCAGCATTCCGGCTGTGATGTATAAAGAATATGTATTCAAAGATATTGTCCTTGTTAAAATCAACAGCTTCATTCAATGTTTTGCTTTCTTCCATAAATCCAATCATATTATTATCATCCTTTCTGACAAAAAACTTGTGTATAGCTTAAAAAGGCTGTATAATTAGTATAGGGAGTGGCCGCTCCCTATACCTCTTATTATTGTTCGCCATTCCTAAGCTGGTACGCTGATTGCAGGTGGTCAATACTAAGGGGTTCTTTTTCATTATCCCGGAACTGCAAGGCAATGTTAAGAACCTTTACGCAATTCCTGATACCGCCACGCTGTAAGGCTAATTCATGGAGGTATAACAGGCTTTCCTTATCCAGTGCATACGGATTGAAAATAGCTGTTATATCTTCCAGTGACGGCTCTGTGATATGCCTGCGGATACCAATCCTGCTGTAGAGCTGTGCAAAATGTGCCTGCCCCCTGCCATGCATCCTGTCATATACTGTAGGGTTGCCGCATAATACAATCCCTGATTCCGTCACGTCATTGATTGCCCGAAGGTTTTCCAATGCCCGGATGGACAGATGCTGTGCTTCATCAATGATAATCAGCTTTGGTGTGGCGGTCAGGTAATCGGTGATTGCATCCACAAGAACCCTGTCCGTTCCACGCTGTAACTTCCCGATGCAGGAAAGTACCTTTTCACAAACCCCCTTCACCGACTTGTCACAATCCTTTAACTCTATATAGATTACATCAGGGTGCATCTTTGTGTACTGCTTTAAGGAAACTGTTTTCCCAAGCCCTGCATCCCCATAGATTAGCGATATATCCCCTGCGGCTTCTGCAAAAGAAACCGCCATGATAATATCATCAAGTGTCTGCGTGTGTGCTATTTCTACCTTGTTCATACTGCTCCTTTCTTATGCCTGTTTTTCATAAGCCCTGTCCAGCATTTTCTTTTTGAATTTGTCGGCAAAACCTTTCTGTCTTTCGGACACTGCTTTTTTCCTTGCCCTGTTCTGGTTGAGGACATCCTCATAATTCCGTTCCATGTCAGACATTGAAATGCGTCTGATGTTTTCCTCAATCTTTTCATTCCTGACAATCTCAACTGTTTTCGGCTTTGCGGCTTCTGTCTGTTCCATGCTTTCAGCCTGACGTTTCAGCCGCTCCCCGACTGCTTCGGTGCTTCTTACCACGTTATCAGCGGTATAGGAATTTAACGCTTTCTGTCTGGCTATCTTCTTACGCTGGTTTTCCCTCTGGTAATCTTCATCCGTCAGATTCCATCCCTGCTTTTGTATTTCCTCAGCTACAAATAAGAAGTTTTCATTTACGTCAAAGACATATAAAATTTCCGGTTTTGTAGGGTCATATCTTGCAGTGACTTTCTGACCGATATAATTTATGCAGTTGTCATTATAGAAATGGATGCCTTTAAATGTAATGCCATTCCGCTGTACAGTACGCTGACCCTTTACACGCATAAGGCTGAAATACAATACTTCCTTTGATGCCCTGCGGATTGTGAAAGGAATGTCAGCATATGCCTGGTTAGGGCTTTTACCGCCCATTGCATCCCCTGAATGTTTTGCATTGTTATAGATTTCATACACATAGCGGTTATGGTGTTCTATAAACTCTTCCAGCGTTATCACATCCATTATGTCCAGTTCTTTCAAATCCTCTGGACGCTGTTTTGCGTTGCTTCCTGCATAGGAAGGGTATTTTTTCCCTAACTGTTCCTCGAAAGTGTTGAATACCCTTTCAATCGGTTTTGCCTTGGCATTATATGGGATTGCATAGGTTACATCTATCTGTAAGTTGGATGCAAGGCTTCTGAAAATTTTCCTTTCATCATCTTCAGAAACGATATAATGCCCTTCAGGATAAAACATGTCACGAGCCTTGTAATCTTTTCCATTATCAAGCCGGACACCATTCGGAATCCCAAAATGTTCAACCCCTAAGCCAAAACTGCAAAGAACTACATCAGAGTTTGGCGATTCCGTGCGGATGATGCTTGACATGATTTTGCGTGTCCTCATGTCCATCCAGTAGCTTCCCCAAGGTCTTTCCAGCTTCCAGCCGCCTTTGTTGTCAGGCACTCTGACGAATATATCCCATAAATGATGGTCTGATACCCAGAACTGATTAGGATGCAGAAGTGAATAATCCCGTTCTATGTATGGCATACACTTATCATCAAAGGCTTTCTGCCCTTCCCTTGCCCTTATGCACATTGCTTTATCCATGTTCCTCACATAGTTGCGGAAAGCCTTGATTCCGGGGATAACGTCACCGTTCCTGTTGGCTTCCATCTGTACATCCCTGAAACAGGATTCTATGGATGGCTTTGTCTGCTGGAGGTACAGGGAATCAAATAATTCCATGTAATCTTTGGGGATTGAGCTTTGCCCCCTGTTATAGCCGCCCCTCTTGTCCGTGAGCTTTTCCACCTGCCCAGACTTGCTTTTTTTCTGCCAGTCGTACAGGGATTTTGAGGTGAGCTGGAAATCGCCATGCTCTTTGTTCCATTGGTTGACAAATGCAGCCCTGATATCACCTTTCCGTGTCATTCCCCCTTTGATTGCTTTCTTTTCAAATTTACGGTATTCCGATACCGCCAAGGCTCTTAGTTCGCCTTTTTTCTTCTGTGCGTTTGTGCTGGTGTAATCCGTGTTGACAACGAATTGAGAATCACCATTGGTTTGATTGTGATAGGCTTTCTGTGCCTGTTCTGGAAGAGATTCCATAGAAATTTCCATTTTCCTGCCGCCACGACCTGTAGAGGATGGAATATAGCGGTATACATATTCGCCATTCTTTGCTTTATTTCTTATTGCCCGTTCCGAATATCCCAACAGTTCAGCGGCTTCCTTTGTTGCTAACCATGCCATGCTGTAACACCACCTTTGACAAAAATGTTGAGAATTACTTTTCTGTTATCTCTACAGTTTCAGCAACTGCCCTATATAAGTCCTCTAATTCAATTTCTAAGGCTTTTGACAGCTTTTTCAGGGTTTCTACCTTTGGGTTTTTAATTCTGGAACAGAGAACGCTGATATGGTTAGGATTTGCCCCTATCTGTTCCGCTAACCATGCCTGATTCTTGCCTTTTAGGTATAGTCTTTTTAATATCAGCTTTCCTAAAGGTGTTTTATTGTCTGTTCGTGTAGCCAATATATATTGCCCCCCTTTCAAAAATGCTTGATATAATGTAATAAAACACTTATAATATAAAATGTGTGTTTTATTACATCTAAATAGATTATAACGTAATAAAACACACATGTCAAGAGGAAATGTAACGATTCCCACATAAAGGAGTGAATGAAATGAAAACAGTAGGAGAAAAAATAAAGGAAATAAGATTAAATAATTCATTGACACAACAAGACTTTTCAAAAAGTTTGGGGATATCACGCCCACATCTTAGTAAAATAGAATCTGGAAAGGAAAACGCTTCTGATAGTGTTCTTCGCTTGATTTCAGAGTTATATAGTGTAAATTATGAATGGCTGTGTTCTGATAATGAATGTATCTCTTTTTCCATGGATATTAAAGAATTAAAAATAAACCATAATTTACAACGTGCAAAGACAGCAAATGTGGCTATTGATATTTTGAATAATAGTAAGGTTAAAAATAATAGCAAAAAATTTTTTATTGAAAATATAGGAAATATCTATGAAGCAATCAATAAATTTTATAATAGAACAGATATAGAAAATTGCAATTTGCAAGATGTAGAAATAGTATGTGCATATATTGAAAAGAAAATGCTTAAAGCACTGGATGCACTAAAAACTGAAAATTTGGACGAAAAAATAGAACAATGAAAACTTTTCCTTTGTCCATAAAATGTAAAAGTTTTTCAATTTTGCTGAAATCCTTGTAAAATCAGCGATTGAAAGACTTTTTTTATTGTTTCTCATAATTCCTTTGTACCCTCATTTTTCACAATTTAATTCCTTTGTCAAAAATGGCTGAAACCCTTGAAAACTATAGCTTTTTTGACAAAGGAATTTTTCACATTTTGCAGGACGCTTTACAATTCTGCCTGGAATGTATATTCCTTTTCAATAAAAACATCTACACTGCACTGGAGCATATTGGCAATTTTTACAAGTACAGTTAAAGATGGGTTGGCACGTCCACATTCAATATTTGAAATATGGCTTGGGTTTACATCCAGGTAATCCGCAATAGCTTCTTGTGTAATTCCAAGATAATTCCTTCTTTTTTTAATATTTATGCCAATAGTTTTAAAATCTAAATCTGTCATATCCAATACTCCCTCCAATGTTTTCGTAATTGTATTTACATTATTTTAAAGAAGTACTTACTCCAGATTAACAAGGTGAAACAAATAAACATTAGTTATAGCTAATATTTTTGCCCATAACTGACGATAATACAAAAGGATTATTAAGAGGCATGTATCTTTATGGCAGAAAGGAAAAGATATGACATATACATCATTTGGCTTTTACATATTTGTAATTCTTTTACTGGCTTTATATTATATTGTACCATTATGTTTTAGATGGATAATATTACTGGAAGGAAGTGTAATATTTTATTTTATTGCATATAAAACAGGATGGTGGATTATTCTTGGCACTATAATATTTTCCTATGGGGCAGGTATTTTTATACAGCGGATTAAAGAAAAATGTAAAGAAGCAGCAGGCCAGGCAAAAGCCATTTTTATTATAATGGTAATCTTAGTAATACTTCCCTGGTTTGCAATTAAAAACAGCAATTTTATTATAGTTTATATGCTGCACAGGGAACAAATCCCATGGGTAGTGCCAATGGGGATATCTTTTTATACATTGCAGATTATATCTTATTTATCAGATATTTACACTGGAAAAATACTGGCACAGAAAAACTTTGCAAAATACATGTTATTTATTCTTTTTTTTCCACAGGTTATACAAGGGCCAGTTCCACGTTACAGCCAGCTTTCAGGGCAGCTTTATAATGGGCATATATTTAATGAAAGTACATTTGTAAAAGGTTTGCAGATGGTTTTATGGGGATTTTTTTTAAAGTTTATGATTGCGGATAAAGCCGCAGTAATTGTAGATAAAATTTTTAGTGAACCTGGTATATATACAGGATATTATGTACTTGTGGCAGGCATTTTATACAGCCTGGAATTGTATACAGATTTTCTTGCATGTGTAAAAATATCACAAGGTGTAGCTGCAATGTTTGGAATAACGGTTATTAATAACTTTATGCATCCTTATTTTGCAACTTCTATTAAAGAATTTTGGAGAAGATGGCATATTTCATTTAGTAACTGGCTGCGTGATTATATTTATATTCCGCTTGGAGGAAGCAGAAAAGGAAAAGGCAGAAAATATTTAAACCTTATGGTTACATTTACAATTAGTGGTATCTGGCATGGGGCAGGTTATAAGTTTATATTCTGGGGGCTTATGCATGCAACAGGCCAGATTGCTGGTGAAGTTCTTAATCCTTTACAGGAAAAAATGTATGCCTGGCTAAAGTTGCCAGATAAAATTAAAAAAACTGCCCAAAGAATAATAGTATTTTTCTTTGTTATGTGTGCATGGGTTATATTCAGGGCAGACAGGCTAAAAACTGGCATTTCTATGTTAAAAAGCATGTTCTTTGTACATAATCCATGGATATTTTTTAATGACAGCCTATTTACACTTGGCCTTAACTGGAAGGAATGGATAGTACTTATAATATCGGTATTATTACTGGTATTTACAGAAAAAAGGCAGGAAGAGGATATTTCTATAAGAAAAAGCATTTTAGAAAAGCCTGTTTATATCCGTTGGACAATTTATATTTTTGCTATCCTGGGAATTGTAGTTTTTGGTACATATGGATTTGGCTTTAATGCACAAGATTTTATTTATGGAGGATTTTAACAGATGAAAAAACATTGGAAATTTGTATGCAGATGTATGGTTTTTATATGTATTTTATGTATATGTTTAAAATATATATTCCAGTTAATAGTGCCAAAATTTTTTATTGAAAATATCTGGCCAACAACCTCTACATGCCTTGGATTTTATAAAATCGAAAAAAATTCGGCTGATGTATTATTTTTTGGCAGCAGCCATGCAGCATCATTTTTTATTCCACAAGAGCTATATAATAATTATGGGATTACAAGTTATAATTTAGGCTGTGAACAGCAGAATCTTGTTACATCTTATTTCTGGCTAAGGGAAGCACTTAAATACCAGCATCCAGAAGCTGTTGTGCTTGAATGTTATATTTTATTTACATACAGGGACGGGGAAGCATTAAATACCGATGAAAGCTGTACAAGGAAAGCATTTGACTATATGAAGTGGTCACAGACAAAGATGGAAGCAGTAAAAACAATATGCAGCCTTGATAATAAACAGTCCCTGTTAAGCTACTACCTTCCAAATATACGTTACCATACAAGGTGGGCAAGTCTTAGTGAGAAAGATTTTAAATTAAGTGAAATGGGAAACAACTATGAATTAAAAGGTTATACACCACTTGTAACATGCGTTGGTGAAGAAGACTACCTGCCATTTGAAAAAACAGCAGAAGAATCAGGAAATGGCATAGATATGGTACAGCTTATGAGGGAATACCTTGAAAAGATAACAGATTTGTGCAAACAGGAAAATATACCATTAATCCTTGTAAAAACACCCTCTATGGCAGGGACAGCAGAGAAAAATATTACAGTGCAAAAATATGCAGATGAAAACGGGCTTTTATATATTGATTTTAATGAGAAAGTTTTATATAAAAAAGTAAATTATAATTTTAAAGAAGATAATGCTGACGCCGGGCATGGAAATATATGGGGAGGCATAAAAGTAACAAATTATATGGGAAAAGTATTAAAAGAACAGTTTGGAATAGAAGATGGGACAGACTGGCAATGGGAAGAAACAAAGGAATATTATAAAAAAATACTGGAACAGGAAAGGACAAAAAACTGAAAACAAATCTGTCATAAATGTTTGCCATTAATACTTCTTAATGCTATACTTTATATACCAGGCAGTTATATTGTATTTAAGAGAACAGGAAAGATAAACAGGTATACAATAAAGTAGTAACTGGTATATTGTTTTGTATTTAGATAAAGGAGGGTATATGTTATTTGGCAAAAAGAAAAAGGCAAGGCAGGAATTGGACGGTTTATGGAGTTCTATGGAAATGAGCTGCCAAAATAATTATAAAGATATGGCACATGGGGCTTTAAAAGACTATGGGGAGTGCCTTGAAAAATATTATAAAGAAGGAGTTATACCACAGGAAGAATATAGGAGCAGAAGCCGTAAACTGGAAGAAAAAAGGACAGAACTTAAAGGGTATGACCATAAACAGCATATAGGCTGGTAAGTAAATTAATATATTTAAAAGAGCAGGATTTTATTATATGGCTGGTAGCAGCTAAATAAAATTCCTGCCTTTTTAAATTTATATAAATTTTTAGCAACCAGGAGCGAAAAAAGCGTACATAAAATATAGAGGCTGTGAAATATAGTCCACAGTTTATAATGAAGGGAGGAAAGGTAAATACAGGTACAGGCAAAGTAGTTGTGATATATTAAGGCAGCACAGAAAGGGGGCATAATGGAAGATTATGAAATTGTAAATCTATACTGGGAACGTAAAGAAAAAGCTATTTATGAAACAGAAAAGAAGTATGGGCACAAAGTTTTTTATGTAATTGGCAATATACTTACAAACAGGCAGGATATAGAAGAGTGTGTTAATGATACTTACCTTGGTGCATGGAATTCAATGCCAGAGGCAAGGCCTTACTGCCTGCCTGCATTTATTTTAAGGATTGCTAAAAACATGGCACTTAAGAAGTATAATTACCTTACAGCAGATAAAAGAAACAGGAATTTAGAAACTGCAATGGAAGAGCTGGACGGAATTATTAGTACAAAGGATATAGAAAGTGAAATAATTATAAAACAGACAGCAGCCGCAGTTAATGAATTTTTAAAGGGTAAAAAGCCGCTGCAACGCAAAATTTTTATAAGGAGATACTATTTTTATGAACCTGTAAATGAGATTGCGGTACATTTTAAATTAAGTAACAGTGCAGTAAAATCTGTATTGTTCCGTATAAGGAAGGAATTAAAAAAATACCTGGAAAGTGAGGGACTATTATGAAAAACCAGTATAAAAAAATATATGATGTTATGGAACTTTTGCAGGACAGTTTTATTGAAGAAGCAATGGAGGAGGAAGAAAAACCACATAGAATCTTTTTTTGGAAATATATTGCTGTGGCAGCTTTTGCAGGTATTTTAATAATAGTTTCCATAAAAGTACTGCCAGATAATATTTTTAAAAATGACAGCAGCAGAAAAACAGAAACAGTTAAAGAACCTGGAAGCAAAGAGCCAGAAACCATAAAGGAAGAAGAAGCTATTCCCAGGATTAGGTATGAAAAAAGCATTAAGGATGAAGACAGCCTTGAAAAAATTACCTGCAGTTTACAGACAGAAGGAGCTGGTGGTGGGAATTATGGCTGGTTTGTTATAAAATCTCCAAAAGACCTGGCCTCAAAAAACCCCACAAGGAATAATACAAAAGAAATTACAGAACTGCCTGTATTTAAAAATGAAAAGGGACTGGCAAGTGAATCTATGGATAAAGAAGATTTTAAAGAAGATGATATATATTTTGGACACCAGTCATATGAAGAAACAAGGGATTATCCATATGATGGAACTGCACCATCAAGATGGGGGGTCTGTTTCCGTTCTGATACACAGGAAAGTTTAACACAGCAGTTGCTTGAATATACATTTTACCGTCTTGAATTTTCTATACTGGAAGATGATGAAAACGGGGTAATGTGGGGATATAGCATAATGAAACCGCCATCTGGGAAAGGTAAAATGTATCCTTTAATCTCATTAGAACAGGCAGAGGAAAAACTGCGCAAAGGGGAATTTTTTTCACATAACCCATATGATAAAGATGTAGCAGGGACAGCAAAGATTTTATCTGTTGAACTTGAGTATCTTACACAGGAATACCAGGTTTATTTACAGCCTTTCTACAAGTTTATAATTACAGACAAAAGTTGGGATTTATCAGATGTTATGAAATGCGAAAACTGGGAAGAATATACATCAGCAAGTGAAGTTTATGTCCCAGCAGTACAGGAAAAATATCTTGATATAAGGGGAAATGCACAACTTAGGACAAATTAAGTTCCATTTGCATATGCTGCTATTTTATTATATACTAGAATAAAAAATAACAGGATAATTTACTTTCTGGTAAAAGGTTTACGGAAATTTATAAATACCAATATATAAAAAAGCCACGTCCGTTTCATAAATTTTTAATTGTGTGTAAACAAAAGATAATTTATAGTTATCCTGTATTGATAACGTACTTTAATTGCCTATACTATATATAGGCAAAGACAGCTATCAATTTTGATAGTCTGTTTTATCTGTTTATATCACATATAGGCAAAGACAGCTAATTAATTTTAGTTTTTTGTATATATTACAGTTTGTGTACATGCAGTAGTTTTATATACTTTCTGTAGCGGGCACGTTACCACTACGATAAGTGCACAACACTATAGTGCCTTTTATAGAAAATATATAAAACTGTCTGCATGTTACTACATTCCATGGAAATTAAAAATTTTCTTGCTTGTATTTTAACTTTTTGATAAAATTTTATATTTGTCTGGAAGATGGAGAACCAGGATACCCTGGTTATTATTTGTAACCTGTATTTTTCCATAAAGCTTAAACCGTGTTAAAGATTTTTATGGACTATGTAAAAGTTACTTTTCACTGTTTTAAACCTGGTATCCAATGTTTCTATGAAACATTTGTTTCTATGAAACATTTGTTTCGTATAAACATTCAGGTTTTTATACACTGTTACGTATGTAAATGTAACGCAATGCCATTAAGTCCGGGAGACCCATAGAAAATATTTTTATAAACTGCCAAAGTGTATATTACCTGGCAAATTCCAGATGTAATCCTGAAAGGCAACTGTACGGGGCCGCCGGCGTTTAAACTTGGTTCTTTCAAGTTTTATGCGCCGTTGCGTGAACCCGTCCAAGCGGAAGCGGGTTGCCTGCCGGATTATATCTGGAATTGCCAGGGCATAATATTTTAGCTTTTATTTCCTGGACTAAAACAGCGTAACCATATCTTTTACTGGTACATAAAAATTTCTACATATACAAATCCTTTAAAACAAACCATGGATAACTATAAATTATCTCTTGTTTATTTTACAATTTATAAAACGGCCATGTAAAAAAGCATTATGGAATTGATATTTTTATAAATTAATGGTATTCTATTATGCAAGGCGGGTTTATAGAGGCATGTTAAATAAATTTCATTAAAATTTTTTATGTATTGTAATAATTTTAATAAATTTGATAACATAATAGGGGGATTTTATATGTTTAGCTTATCCAGGTTTAGGAGCTTGTTTATATTTATAATTTTAATAAGCAGCCTGTCTTGTGGCGTATGTTTTGCAGAGGCTAAAGAGGATTTAGGCAATACAGGAGTTTCTGGAAGGATATTATTTATAAGTTCATATTCATATGCATGGGACACTGTACAGCTCCAGATTGAAGGGATTAAAGAAGAAATATTCCCAGGTATTACAATAGATTATGAATTTATGGATACAAAACGTTTTGGCAGTGATAATGATATAGAAGAATTTTACCAAAGGTTTAAACACCAGATGTCACAGCTTGAACCTTATGATGTAGTAATACTTGGTGATGATGCAGCATTAAATTTTGCATTGGAACACCAGAAAGAATTTTTTGATAAAGTGCCACTTGTATATGAGGGGGTAAATGATGAAGAACTGGCAGTAAAAGCTGCAAAAGATCCTTATATTACAGGTGTTATGGAAAAACTTTCCATAAAAGAAAACATTGATTTTGCATGTAAACTTTTGCCTGGCGCTAGTAATATTGTAATTGTTTTAGATGATTCGGTAACAGGTAAGGCTGTACGCAAAAGTTTTTATACATATAAAGAACAATACCCTGGTTTAAATTTTTCAGAAATTAATACTTCAAAATTAAGTGCTACACAGATAAAAGAAACTTTTTCCAAAGTTAAAAAAGATACAATATTAATATTTGTAGTTATGACAGAAGATGCAAGTGGAAGGAAGTATACAAATGCAGAAGGGATAAAGTTAGTATCAGGATATTCAAAAGTGCCTGTATTTAAAATGGTTGAAGGCGGCCTTGGAGATGGAATACTTGGCGGCAATTTTGTTTCAATGAGGATGTCAGGTAAAATTGCTGCACAGGTGGCAGTTAAAATCTTAAATGGGACTCCCGTAAAAAACTTTAACACTGTTATAAAGAGCCCTAATATTTTCTGTATAGATGAAAATGTAATGCGTAATTATGGCATTGATTTATCACTTATACCAGATAATTCAGAAGTAATTAACCATAAAAAAACATTCTGGGAAAATTATAAAAAAGTGTTAAAACCGGGTCTGGCAATTACATTAGGGCTTTTATTATTTGTAATACTGTCTTTGTGGAATGGAATGAAATATAAGAAACTTTCAGAGGAACTTGCCAGTGCAAAGGATAAGCTTGAAAATGCATATCACCATGATATTCTTACAGGAATTAATAACCGTACAGGTTTTAATAAAGATATGAAAGAACTTGAACGGTTAAAAATACCATTTGCATTAATGATGATAGATATTGATAATTTTAAATATATTAATGATACATATGGCCATATAATTGGAGATGAGGCATTGCGGCAGATAGCATTACGGCTTAAAGGGATTTCAGGTGCTAATTTTACGCCATACCGTTTTGCAGGTGACGAGTTTATTGTTATAGCAAAAGGGACAAAGGATTCACTATACGAAAAAGAAGCAGAACAGTGTATAAGCATATTTAAAGATGTATTTGATTTATCAGGTATTAAACATAATATACATGGAAGTATTGGCATTGCAAGATACCCACAGGATACAGAAGATTTTAATTCCTTAGTGGTATACGCAGACTGTGCAATGTATGAAGTTAAAAACAATTCTAAAAATTCCTATAAGTTTTACAAAGATATCTGCCAGAAATAATAAGTACAGGCAGGGGCTGCTGCATTAAGAAAAACTATAACAATATATAGAATATGCCGGTTTTAACAGATATCATATATTGTATGTTTTCTGATTAGTACAGCAGCCCCATTATATTATAAAAGCCCTTTAATTATTAAGAAGAATAATAATACTGGCAGTATATATGTTACATAAAATTTTATGCTGTGTGGGATTTTTAATCCTTCACCTGTATTTGCCTCTTCGATGTATTTATCAAATCCCCATCCATAACGTGTTACACAGAATAACAAGTAAAAAAGTGAACCGGCAGGCAGTATTATATTGCTTACTAGGAAATCTTCCAGATCTAAAATTGTACTGCCTTCCCCGCGTGGCTGGAAACCAGACCATATATTATAACCAAGTACACAAGGAAGTGATAATAAAGGTATTACAATAAGATTAACAAGGCAGGCTTTTTTCCTGTTCCAGTGGAATAAATCCATACAGCAGGAAATAATATTTTCAAATACAGCAAGTATTGTTGAAAATGCAGCAAATGTCATAAATACAAAAAATAAGGTGCCCCATATGCGTCCGCCTGCCATTTGGTTAAAAATATTAGGAAGTGTTATAAAAATAAGTCCCGGGCCCTGTCCAGGGCTTATATTAAAGGCAAAGCATGCAGGGAAAATGACAAGTCCTGAAACAAATGCTACAAAAGTGTCCAGGACAGCTATATTTACAGATTCACCTAAAAGGCTGCGTTTTTTATCAATATAACTTCCAAAGATTCCCATAGCGCCAATCCCAAGGCTTAATGTAAAAAATGCCTGGTTCATTGCAGCTATAATTGTTTCCCATATACCAGTTTTAACTGCCCTTTTAAAATCTGGCAGCAGGTAAAACTTAAGCCCTTTTATGCCGCCTTTTAATGTAATGCTGTGTACTGCAAGTACAATAATAATTAAAAGCAGCAAAGACATCATAATTTTTGTAATACGTTCCACACCTTTTTGTAGTCCTATGGAGCATATAAAAATACCTGCACCTACAATAATTAACATTGCCACTGATAAAACCAAAGGATCTGAAAGCATGCCCTGGAATATTTCTTCTGCCTGTGAAGCATCTTTTCCCTGGAATTTGCCTGTAAGCATAAGGTAAAAGTAATATAGCATCCAGCCGGCTACAGTTGTATAAAACATCATTAAAATATAATTGCCAGCCATTCCAAGATATCCATGAAGGTGCCATTTCTGTCCAGGTTTTTCAAGTTCATGGAAACTTCTTATAATGCTTTTCCTGCTGGCACGTCCTGTTGCAAATTCCATTGTCATAACAGGCACCCCCATTGTAACCAGGAAAAAAAGGTAAAAAAGTACAAAAACACCGCCTCCGTACTGTCCAGCAATATAAGGAAACCTCCATACATTTCCAATACCTATCGCACAGCCTGCTGAAAGCAGGATAAATCCCATGCGTGAACCCAATTTTTCTCTTTCCATTTCTTATGTACGGGCCATAAAAAATAAATAAAGCCCGTTCTCCTTCCATAATTTATTTTTTAAAGTATAAGTATAACATAAAAACAGGCTTTGGCAAATATATAAAATTATTTTGGGCATGTAAGTTTCATAAATTTTTACTTTTATATAAACCATGGATAATTTATAGTTATCCTGCATTGAATTTTTGTATACACTTTAGTCTGCATGTTACTACATTCCATGGAAATTAAAAATTTTCTTGCTTGTATTTTAA
>CAJUJY010000040.1 GCA_910586555.1 uncultured Lachnospiraceae bacterium | reverse complement strand
CTATCCATGTCTTCATTATATCTTATCTTTAACTTTTTGAAAATTGATTTCCGTGATGTTTACAAATAATACACCTGGTTTGTTTCTTCACTTTTTAAACCAGGGAAATATATAGATAACTTATTTTATGTAGAATAAACTATTACATAACTTTAATATTTTTACATAATTCTATATCCAGATTAACCAATTTTATTTCTATATTTGGAAATTTAGAAACTGCGTTTTCCACAACTATATAACTTTTTGTTATACAGTATCTTATACTTTAAAAAACAGGGAGTATAAACGCCCCCTGTTTTTTTATGTATCTTTATTAATTTTCTTTACCCTGTGGCTATTATCTTTTCTGCCAGTTTATTTATATTTTAGTTATAATGCTTTTATTATTTTATATGTACTGGTAGAAATTTTTCTCATTTTTTAAATATTAAGTTAATGTTTTATATTATTCCTTACCACTTTGTTACTTTTACATTATCCACTGATACAAGTGCCTGTAAACATCCCCATTTAAGGTAAAGCCCTCCAGGGTTTCCTGTACCGTTTATATTTACTTTCCCTGCAAAGTATATGTTTTCTTTATCACTTATTATTATGGCAGATTTTGAAGTGCCTGCATTTACAATGGCTTTTATATGTATCCAGCTAAGTGGCAGGCTGCATGTTTTTTCTGTGCCATTTACCTGCCATTCCATGCTGTTGTCTGAGGACAGTTTTAATATATAACCGCTTTCAATTCCCATATTTGTATTATTGTCATTATAAACGGCATCCTGCCCTGTTATTGCAAATTCTGTAGTATCCCTTGTCCCTGCATCTAATGCTGCATCAAAGTCTATTGTGGTACTATGCCAGAAGACAATGCTGTGGTTAAAATAATTACAAGTGCCTTTTTAAATAATTTCCCCATATTATTTTTTTCTCCTTGTTACACTAAATGTAATTCCAAGAATAGCTATTACTGATACTACTATTATTGAAATGATTACAACAGGCCTTATTTCTTCATCTACCACTGGCTTTTGTGAAGATATGCCTGGTTCTTCTGAAACCTTTGGAGGTTCTGTTACTGGCGTTTTGGTTTCTTTAACTGGTGCTTTTGTTTTTGCCGGTTTTGGTGAAGGTGTGTCTGCTGGTTTTGGTTTTTCCCCTTTTTTATAGTTAAAACCACTTACCTTAAATGTAACTGAAATATTATTTTCTGTGCCCTGTGGTACACAGTTACTGTCAAGCCTGCTTGTAAAATCTTCCCTTTCCTTATTGATTATAAGCAGGCAGCAGTTACCAGCAGCATCTTTATGTTTGTCAAGCTTTGGTTTTTTATAGCTTGCTGCTTCTGTCCCGTTTATTTTTATTGTCATATCTAAAAATTTAATTTTGCCTGTATCTGGTATATCAGTTGAAACCTGCATTTTACTAAAGCTTGTTTCCCCCTGGAAATCGGCATTAGTAAGGGAAACTGTATATTTACCATTGCCCTTTATTACTACATCTTTAAATGTGCTTTGTACTTTCTCGTAATCACCAGAACTGGTATTGCCTATGGCAAGGTGTTTCCATTTATCAGTGCCCGCTGCTTCTTTATGGTAATATCCCATGCGGTAAATATTTTTGCTTGTATCTGTTTTTACCCCAAGTGCTGCATGGTACTCACCATCCAGGTTTACAGGCTCTGCCCCTGCATTAACACCTCCTGTGCCAATACATGTAAATATAGCTGCTGCCATTGCAATAACTGGCATTTTTTTTAATTTTTTAGATGTTTTTTTATCCATTGCAATAACCCTCATTTCTATTTTTTTAAATTATGCCTGTACTGCCAAATCCTCCACGGTCTGTCCCTTCAAGATGTTCTGTTTCCTCAAAGACAAGACGGGGCTGGTTTTTAAATATCCTGAACTGGCAGATCCTGTCATTTATATGTATTTTTGTATCACGCATTGCAATAACCGGCATTTTCCACATATCATTATCACCGCAATAAGAGCTGTCTATAATTCCGCAGCTATTTGCCTGTATTATGCCAAAATTCTTATATGTACTGCTTCTTGGTACAATATGCGCCTCATATCCTTCTGGAAGTTTTACTGCAATTCCGAGTGGCACAAGTTTAAATTCACCCTGCTTAAGTTCAATGTCTTCTGACACCCTTAAGTCTATCCAGTCAGATTTTCCTTCTATATATTCAAGATGGGTAATCTGGTCTGTAAAATATTTAATCTTAAGTTTTTCCATAAATACGTAAATCCCGCCTTTCTTTATTGTTTTAGCCTTAATTGGTGCCTTGGAATTTCTTTTTTACATGGCATGTCCTGATATATTTTAACATATATATAAATAATTTTCTACACCACATTACACAAGTATGCATACAATAATAACAAACCTAATATAGAGGTAAAATTTATGCCAGCTTCAATACGTTTACAGCAGACAGAAGATACAGGGTATTTACAGGCAAATGTATCTTCTATAATTGGTTCAAGGCCTGTTAGTGGCGCTAAGGTACAGATTAGTGATCCAAATGATTCTGGTAAAATAATTGAAGAAACGGAAACTGATATTTCAGGGCAGACTGAACCTATAAGCCTTCCGGCGCCTCCTGTTGAATACAGTATGGAGCCTGCCGCACAGCAGCCATATTCAGTTTATAATGTACGTATCTCTGCACCTGGATTTGAAACAGTAGAAGTTTCAGGTGCAGAGGTACTGTCAGGGCAGACTGCCCTGCAAAATGTTTCACTTATGCCTATGGATGATGCTTTAGGGGAAAGTGAAGAACTTTTTGTAATACCACCCCATACCCTGTATGGTGATTATCCGCCAAAAATAGCAGAGAGCGAGATAAAAGACACACAGGAAACAGGGGAAATTGTTTTAAGCCGTGTGGTAATCCCCGCTGGTGTTTGAATTCCATAATCTTCTTACACTTCCAGAATCCCATATAAGATAATTGCCTGTGGTACAATATATTTCTTTTGTAGCATTATATACAGATGGCCTGTTTATCCTGTGGCTGTTAAGCCACCTGGCTATTTCAGATGAATTAAAACCCTTTTCTTTAAGTTCTTTTATTTTTTTTAATACTTCCATTGAAACGTCTTCTTTAAGCATGCGCAGCCCGTTTTCTGTTTTTATGCAGTAACCATATGGCGCTACGCCCCCGGTATAGCCTCCTTTTGCCTTCTGGTACTGTTTTGCTATGGAAACTTTCCTGCCAGATTC
The DNA here is from genome assembly GCA_910586555.1 of uncultured Lachnospiraceae bacterium. Classification (GTDB taxonomy): domain Bacteria; phylum Bacillota; class Clostridia; order Lachnospirales; family Lachnospiraceae; genus Butyribacter. The sequence goes on along the minus strand of CAJUJY010000040.1, from coordinate 30,227 downwards.
TCTTGCATACCATTCATTAATAATATTTTTAAGCCCTATTGTAAAATTTAAAGTACAATCCTTGCTGTCGTATCCTTCCGTAACCGCCACAAGCCTTATGCCTTGTGCTGGAAATATTTTTTCTATATATTCACCTGTTATAATATAATTCCTCCCAATTCTTGAAAAGTCCTTTACTATTACTGCATCAAGCTTATGCCCTGATATATCTTTAATTAGTTTTTGCCATGCAGGACGGTTAAAATCCATTCCTGAAAATCCCTTATCAGAGTATACCCCTGTACATTCCATTTTATTTTCTTCAATATACTTTCTGGCTGACAGTACCTGGTTTTCTATTGTGAGATCCTTGCTGTTATAATGTTTTACTGATACCCTTGCATAAATGCCAGCACGTTCCATTATTTTTTACCCTTCCTTAAATCCATATTCTGCACTTTTTCAAAAACTTCTTTACTAATTATGGCTTCTACAGCGCCCTCTGCACGTATCCATTCTTCTTTTGGGACTTTTTTCCTTAAAGGCAGTTTATAGCTTACTTTTCTGTCTTTTCCCTGTACAATTACACCTGTATATATTTCGTTGGCCAGTATGCGCCTTATGGCAACTGGCGTCCAGCCAGGATAACTGCTTTTTGCAAATGATGTTGTGAATTTGCTGTTATTAAGTTTTTTATATGCAAGAGGGGAAGGTACTCCCATTATATCCAGTTCTTTGGCAATTTTCTCAGCAGACATTCCACTAAGGCGCATTTCAAAAACCTGCTTTACAATGCCTGCGGCATACCCATCCTTAATAAGCCTGCCATGTTCTTTAGACTTAATATAACCATAAGCCGCAAATGCACCTATATATATCCCCTGTTTTCTCCTTGCTTCCTGCTGTATGCGCACTTTTCCAGAAATATCCCTGCAATATGCATCATTAACCAGGTTCATTACTGGCATAAGAAGTGCATCTTCAAAAAAACCACTGCCATTGCTGTCATAACCATCACATACAGCTATAAACCTTACACCAAGTCCTGGGAATATATACCTTATATACTTTCCTGTCTGTATATAATCCCTGCCAAACCTTGATAAGTCTTTTACAATTATACATTCAATATTTCCTGTATAAACATTATTAAGCAGGTCTTTTATCCCTGGCCTGTCAAATGTAATCCCGCTGTACCCGTCATCACACCATTCACCAGCAATTTCTAAATCTTTATGCATGTTTATATACTGTTCTATTACCATGCGCTGCCCGGATATACTGTTGCTGCCAGTACCATTTGCTTCATCTTCCCTTGATATGCGCAGGTAAATACCACATTTCATTGCAACCGCCCCCTTCCATCTTTGCCAGCATTAACAGAAACGCATGGGGAAGTCATAAAATTTATATCCCATCCCTGCCTTTCTGCCAGCATAAAAAGAGCCATACACTCTATAAAGCTTGCTGGCTCTTTACCATAACTGTCATAATGGCATGTTACATTCCACTCAGGATTATATGTATTATCCTGGATAATATCCTGCATATAATTTATGGTGCCATTTAAAAGTACATGGACTTAATGCACTCCAAGGGCACCCCTCCATTAATCTGGTTTTAATATTATTTTATTCCTGTATATATATTTTTATTATATGTTTTCTATAAATTCCTTTACTTCCTGCCATGCCTGTTTTGACTCTGGAAGCAGGTCAAGCGCCATCTGGAATACATGGAACATTCCTTCATAAACATGCAGTTTTACACTACAGCCTGCTTTTTCTGCCTTTTTAGCAGCATCTACAGAGTCACTTAAAAGCATCTCAATGCTGCCTGCCTGGAAAAGCATTGGCATAAGCCCTTTAAAATCCCCAAATAAAGGTGATATATATGGATTGTCTGGTTCATTGTTCCCGGTATATTCACCATTGTAAATCATGCTTTCCCTTGTATTGCCAAAGAGAGGGTCTGATTCGTAATTAGTTTCATATGATGAACCTGATGCTGTTAAATCTGTCCACGGTGACATTAAAACCATTGCCGCTGGAAGGCTTATATTATTATCTTTCAGGTACATTGCAAGGGCAAGGGCAAGCCCTCCTCCTGCTGAATCGCCTGCTACTATAATATCACTGCCTTTATAGCCAAGCCCTAAAAGCCAGTTATATGCTGTAACTGCATCTTCTAGTGCAGCAGGGTAAGGGTTTTCTGGTGCAACACGGTAATCAATCGTAAGTACCTTAAGCCCTCCCTTCATATCACTATAATACTTTGCAAAACTTCTGTATACATTCCTCATTTTGCCTATATACCCGCCGCCATGTAATTGTAAAACAACAAAACCTGAATTTACTTCAGGGGGTGTTAAAAATTCCATATCAAATTTTGGCATTTTGATTTTAAGCACTGAATAACCAGACGGGCACTTCCAGGGAGGTTCTACAAGCCTGCGCCTGAATGTGCCTTTTTTAATGCCTGGCCCTATAAGATAATCCGATGTTGCAATGTTAATAAGCTGCCTTACTATCTTTGCCTGTAAACTTATATTGTCATTTTTACCTGTCTGCATTTTACTTTTTTATCCTCATTTCTTTTTATATATAAAACCTTCTTTTAAGTTCGTTTTCTGCTTTTTTGCCACCTATTACAAGGCATGATGTAAAAATCACTGCTGAAACCCCGAATGTAACCCATGGCAGTACAGGCCCGTTTACAATAACACCTGCCATATAAAATGCCATATGGATTATGCTGGCAGCCAGGGTAAATATCTGTATTAAAAGATAGCTTTGCCAGTTTTCAAAATTAATAACCATGCATACCAGTATTATAACATCTAATAAAAGTATAATTAATGGAATCCCTATATTATATGACCAGCCGCTAAATCCAAGCGCAAAGTCTATAACCACTACTAAAAGCATTGCACCAAGCATCTGTACAAATATTTTTATAATATGCCCGTTTCTTTTATTTACCGTATACTGTAATGTAAGTATTATATAGAATATTGCACCACCCGTTATAACAGACCATTTTATACCATAATAGTTATAATAGTTTATAACTGCTAAAAATATTTCAAGCACTATTCCAAAGTAACTTGCAATATTTATAAGTCTTTTTAACATTCTTGTTTTATTTCTTATATCTGGGTAAATATTGCCTGTGCTGCTTCCATCACCTGTAAGCACCATACCACAGAAAAGGCACCTTGATGTTTCATCATTAATGGCCACGCCACATCTTTTGCACTTATTCATAATATACCCCGTTACTTTCTATTGCCACCTCTACACCATGTTCTGCAAGCAGTGTAAAAAAACGCCGCTGTATTGATACATCTGCAAGTATTGATGTAAATGTAAAAACAAGTTCCCCATTGTAAGAAACTATTGCCCCTTTAATATTCTGTCCTGTTGACACAGATATCATTGAATAAAAACGTTTTATATAATCCTTGTAAATATCATTTATTTCTATATTGCCTATATTAGTAATTGTGGTAGTGCCTGCCCTTGCGGAAGACCTGTATACAAACCGCATGGCTATTTTCTTAATAAAGAATGGCACTGAACGCAGGAATATATTTTTCTGGTTGGAAACATTGTATGAGAAAAGTTCTTCCAGATGTTCCTTGTTTATCTGGCTTTTAAGGCTTGTCTTTACTTTTTCAAGGACTTCTTCAAATGTATAATCATCTTTTTCAGGTTTAAAAAGGGCACTTACCATTACAAAAAAATTACGTGTGGTCATTGAGTCAAAGTATGGCCTTAAATTTACAGGCACACATGCAACAACAGGCCGCATGGAGGGTTGTCCATGAAGGTATTCACAAAAAACTGAATATACCAAAAGCCCTGTAAGGTATTCGTTTATGCTTGCACCAAATCCCTTCCCTGCTTTTTTTACCTTGTCTAATGGCATATACCCATGTATAACACCAAGTTCCCCTGCTGGCAGTTTCTCACCTTTTACCTCAACAGCCCTCGCAGTTTTATATCCTTTTGCATGGCTTTTACGGTAATTTTTAAGATAACTGTCTTCTGTATTAAGTGAAGTCACATCAGAAAGCCCGTTTTCCTGTTCTCCTGCTATACCTGGGTGTTTAATCCGTAAATACTGGTATATAAGCTCCCTTAAAAAATTAATTCCTCCCATGCCGTCCGCAAGCACATGGAATACTTCAAGGTTAATCCTGTTTTTATAATATGTTACCCTGAAAAGATAATTATTATTGGCATATGGTTCAATATACCTGCATGGGTAATCATTCTCCTCTTCTACTAATGGCGGCTTTTTATTATTTGTTTCAAAATAATACCAGAAAACACCTTTTCTCATATGGACATTAAATGTGTCAAAACCAGGAAGCACCAGGTCAAGGGCTTTTTGCAATGCTGCCCTGTCAATTTCTTCATTAAGGCTGGCGGATATCCTGTACACATTAGTCATTGTATGCGTTGCAATAGCCGGAAAAAGGTTAGCTGTATTGTCAAGCTTCTGCCAGTTTGTTCTTCTTTGTTTTTTCTTAGGCATATGCTGGTTCCTCTTAGGCTTTTTTGCATTGCTGGCATCTGTATTAATAGCTTTATTACCTTTATTATCTGCTTCCATTAAAACAAAACCTTTCTATAAGATTGCTGCATTGGGATATTATAGCACCTTTTCTTTGTAATTGGAACCAGTATGCAAAATATTTTATATAAAACAAACACCAGCCCCCGAATATGTAATAGTCCATGACGGGCCTCCATCCGACAGCAGTGCAAAAAATTATTATATTAAATACAAAGACTATATAAAAAATGTTGCATCAAGTGAAATATATGCCACATGGCCTGAAGCAACTTTATATGCTAATATACTTGCTATACAGTCCATAACACTGAACAGGGTTTATACAGAATGGTCATATTGTATACAGTATTTTGTGTTTTTAATTATATTTTCCAAGTTAATTTTAAACTGTATTTTAATTTCTTCATTAGTAATATATATTTTATCAACTGCCATGTTAATAAGAACACGCTTTGTTTCCCTGTCTGTATTATAAAAAACATCTTGCCAGTCTGGTATTATTCCGCAAATATCATCCCAGTCTTTATAATTAACTTTCATATTATCATATTGTACCAGCAGCCCTGACAGTTCATTTTCTTTCTCCCTTTGTTCTTTCTCAAATTTCTTAATTGTATCTGCAATAATTCCAACACTTAATGGATATTGTCCAGACATAGCTGCTGGTATATGTTCCTTCATTATTTCAATATCTTTAATATTTTTTTCTATATCACGTTTTAAATTATTTATTTTTCTTTCTGCCAATTTTTTTTGTTTTTTATTATTATCTGATATTTGTTCAAATATATAGGTATTATCTTGTAATTTAGAGATATAACCTGCAATATACTTAAAAATAATATTTTCAAATTTATCACCTTTAAACTGTTTTATTTTATTATGTGGAATCCCGCTCCATGCATTCTGGCATTTATAAACAGGTGTTTTACTAGCCTTTTTTTCTCCAGTACCTTTTATTGTCCAGTAATTATATTTGCTTCCATTTGTTAATTTTTTGCCACAATATCCACAATAAGCTACATCTATTAATGGCAACATTCCATTATTATGAGCCAGGACTTTAACCCCTTTTGCTTCCAATGAGTTTTTATATTTAACTGACCTGTTTGTTCTTTTTTTTTGTACTTTATTCCATAAATCAATATCAATAACCATAATATCCTTATTAACATTATCTGCATAAATCCAGTTGCCGCTGCCAATTTTATGATATTTGCCATCCGTTTTCTCTCTTCTTTTATATGCTGTAATGCCACAATAAATTGGGTTTGTCAGTATACTTGTTATAGTTCCAGACTTCCAGAAATCATTTGGTGCTAATTTTTTATATCTCTTATCTTCATTAAGGGTTTTTGCAATTTTAGATGAACCAAACTCTTTATTAAAGGATAAATTATAGATATATTTTACTACATCTGCCTGTTCTGGAACAATTTTTAATTTATGCAATGCCCTTCCATGCTTGCTTATTTCATTTGATAAAACAAGCTGGTAGCCATATGGTGCCCTGCCGCCTAAAAATTTTCCCTGTCTGGCTAATTTACATGCTGTATCTTTTACTCTTTGCCCTGTATCAGAACTGCTTTTTTGTGCATTGCCATATCTAAGTGCAAGCATCATCTGCCCCATAATATCATTATTTTCAGGAGAAATACACCCATCTTTAGTTGTATATACGTCTACACCATAACTTTTAAGCTGCATTACATAAAACCCGGTTTCCCACATCCTCCTGCCAATCCTGTCATCTTTATAAACAATTAATATATCATATTCTTTATTTGCCGCATCTTTTAAAGCCTCTTGTAATACATTCCTGTCTTTAACAGAATTTTTATACCCGCTAATCCCTCCCTCAAAATATTCTTTATTGTCCAGTACCCAGTTATCATGTTTTAGAATATAATCTTTATTAATATCCCTTTGGATATTTAAATCCCCATCAGCGTCTAATTGCTGGTTTGAACTAACCCTTAATAACATTCTTACTCTTTTCATATTATTTGTATAGTCCTTTCCATCTAATTTATAAAAAATATAGTATATACAAAAATATTTCTTATTTGTATATACCATTATACTGTAGTATCGTTCTTATTAATCTGTGATAATAATTCATTATTCATTATTTTTTTAATATCATTAATTAAATCTGTATCTCTTTCTTCGTTTTGTACTGGGATTTCTATTATCACTTTTATATTATAATCCTGGTACTTATGTATTATTTTATTATCCAGCGTACCATTAGTTTCTTTCTCCATTTCCTTTTTATTTCACCTTTTTATTTTTTAATATTCTATTTCCTAAAAAATAATTTATAACATCTTTTCTTGTTTTCATATATAGACAGCCTGCCATTTATAACCGTGCTTTTTCAAACTTATATCTGTTTAACCAAAAGACACTATGTAGTGGCAGTATGCCTTTTAAAAATCTTTATAAAATACAAGTAGAATGTAAGATGGATTTGTGGTAAAATAAAATGGATTAATTAAACTTGCGGAGGTAATTTATGGTAATTAATGATATAAAATATACACTTAAAGATGGACGGGAGGCGTTAATCCGTAGTCCTAAAGATGAAGATATCCAGGGAATGTTAGATTACTTGTATATTTCAGCAGGTGAAACAGACTTTATTTTACGTTATCCAGAAGAATGCAGTAAATATACTGCTGAAAGTGAAAAAGTTTTGTTTGACAGAATAAACCAATCAGATAACGAAGCCATGCTTGTATGTGTAATTGATGGAAAAATTGCTGGAAATTGCCAGATTACATGGCCTGAAAAAATAAAGACAAGACATCGTGCAAGTGTTGCAATAGCATTATTAAGTGAATTTTGGAATCAAGGCATTGGCACAAGATTATTGCAGGAATTAATCCATATAGCAGAAGAAAATGAACATATTATGCAAATAGAACTTGAATTTGTTGAAAAAAATAACCGTGCAAGGGCATTATATGAAAAAATGGGGTTTAGGATAACCAGTGTGAAGCCAAATGCAATCCGGTTAAAAGATGGAACTTTGCTTAATGAATATTCAATGATACGGGAAATTAAAAGATAATGTCTGGTATTTTGTTTTAAGGGAGTGTACAATAAAGTGTGCAGTTAAAATTTTTACATTTCTAACTTACACACTTTATTGTACACCCTCAACAGGAAAATTTATTTATCCTTTATTTCTTTATTCTGTTTCTGTGCAGTTTCATAAATATCCAAAACAAGCTTTGCATTTCTGGTATCTGTAGAAATTATCTCACCATTATCAGCTAATTTTATATATGTTTTCATAATACTGGCACAGCACTGTTCTATATCCCTTAACTCCACTGGTCCCATAAAAGCTATATCTTCTGCAACCAGTTGTCCTAGCCTGGACGCCATATTATCAAAAAATTTCTTTCTGGCCGTCCCTGGAAGCCCTTTCATAGCCACAGACAGGGTATTATTGTCTGTTTCCCTCAAAATTCTTTGTACCCCATTATCAGATAAATTTCCTGTTATAATTGCTAACTGTCCAATTATTGAATGGCCATGCTCACTGGTTTCTCCATTTTCCCTGCAAAGACGGACAATTAAATTATCTCTTTCATTCACTTGTCCATAAGCCTCTGGCAATATATTTTCATGTTTTCTTTGTCTTAAAACCTCCAATATATTAAGAGGCATCATAGTTTCCAGAAAACATCTGGAAGCTGTCAGATTACTGCCTGCCTGGATCATAACTGCACCCTTAAAATACATAAGGTTAATAAGGCCATCATAAGAAGGAAAGTTAAATGCAAGACACCTGTTCATACCTGCTTCTTCTATAATTGCTGGTTCAGTTCCATCAAGAACCAGCATAACCATAAACCTGAAAAACAGTTCTGCCTCATTGTCTTTATCCAGTTTTTCTGCTTCTTCTTCAAGTACCAGAAGCCCCCTTTGCCGTGCCATATTACTAAAGTGCAAAATTGTATCATAAGTTTTTATTACTTGGTTAATCTTTTCTGGGTTGTTAGTATCATTTTTAATTTCATCACATTTATTTTTAAGTTCTATAAAAAATATCTGGTTCATAAACATCCCCTTGTCAAGTGGATATTCGCAATCCGCTTCGCTACTTGCTCATAACCTCATTGCCGCTTTGCGGCAGTCTGGCAGGAGCTTGAACCCCTGCCAGACTAAGTAAGTCCTAAACCCACCGCTTAAAAAGCAGGGACTTAATTAATGAGGTTAAATAATTATGATAGTTTAGCCAGTTATTAAGATAACAAAAAGGGATACCAAGGGAATCCATTTCCTTTGGTACCCCCATTTTACCACATTCCTGAAGTATCAGATTTTTGCAAAAAACCAGTGTATAATCAATGCATTTGCATTAATTATACATTGCTTATGCATTCACAATATCTCCAAAGTCTTTTTTAAGTGAAGCGCCGCCAATAAGCCCGCCATCAATATCAGGTTTTGCAAGCAGTTCTTCTGCATTGCCTGCATTCATTGAACCGCCATACTGTATGCGTACAGCTTCTGATGTTTCTTTATCATAGATTTCAGCTATAAGGTTACGTATTCCATTGCATACTTCCTGTGCCTGGTCTGCTGTAGCTGTTTTGCCTGTACCAATAGCCCAGATTGGTTCATATGCTATAACAAGTTTTTTAACCTGGTCTGCTGTTATTCCATTAAGATCTGACTTAATCTGTAAACGTATCCAGTCCATAGTTACACCTGTTTCCCTTTGCTCTAATGATTCACCGCAGCAAAGGATTGGTGTAAGGCCTGCTTCAAATGCTTTTTTAACCTTTTTATTTAAAAGGCAGTCATCTTCTTTAAAGTAATCACGGCGTTCAGAATGTCCTATAATAACATATTTAACACCTGCATCTACAAGCATGGCAGCAGAAACTTCGCCTGTATAAGCACCACTTTCTTCAAAGTACATATTTTCAGCACCAACTTCTACATTTGTGCCTTTTACAGCTTCCACAACAGGCACAATATCAACAGCAGGTACACAGTATATTACATCTACATTATCATTTTTTACTAAATCTTTTAACTCATTAACTAAAGCAACTGCCTCACTAGGGGTTTTATTCATCTTCCAGTTGCCTGCAATAATCCTTTTCCTTGCCATTATAAACCTCTTTCTATGTGCAGATACACACAATTATTATTTTATTTGTTACTATGCATTATAAAAGCAGCTATAGTAACTTTTATTCATAACAATAGATTTGCTGGCGGAGCCTGCAATCTATTGTTTATCATCAGCAGCAGCTACACCAGGAAGTTCCTTACCCTCTAAAAATTCAAGTGAAGCGCCGCCGCCTGTTGAAATATGTGTCATCTTGTCACCAAAACCAAGCTGGTTTACAGCAGCAGCACTGTCACCACCGCCAATAATTGTTGTTGCACCTTCAAGCCCTGCCATAGCCTTAGCTACTTCAATAGTGCCTTTTGCAAAGTTAGGCATTTCAAAGCATCCCATAGGCCCGTTCCATACTACAGTCTTTGCGCCTTTAATTGCATCAGCAAAAATCTTTGATGACTCTTCACCAATATCAAGGCCTTCCATATCAGCAGGTATTTCACCACGGCCTACAGTTTTATAATTAGCATCATTTGAGAAATCATCTGCTGCAACAGTATCAACAGGGATAAGAAGTTTAACGCCTTTCTCTTCTGCTTTCTTCTCCATATCAAGTGCATACTGCTTATAGTCTTCTTCAAGAAGTGACTTGCCAACTTCCTCACCATGTGCAGCCATAAATGTATAAGCCATTCCGCCGCCTATAATAAGTGTATCAACTTTGTCAAGAAGGTTGTTAATTACTGAAATCTTTGAAGAAACTTTAGCACCGCCAAGAATAGCAACAAAAGGCCTTACAGGGTTGTTTACTGCATTGCCAAGGAAATCAATCTCTTTCTGCATAAGATATCCGACTACACAGTCACCATCAACAAACTTTGTAACACCAACATTTGAACAATGTGCCCTGTGTGCTGTACCAAATGCATCGTTTACAAATACATCACAAAGTGAAGCGAGTTCTTTAGAGAAAGCCTCACCGTTCTTTGTTTCCTCTGCCCTGTAACGTGTATTTTCAAGAAGTATTACATCACCATCAGCCATAGCTTCTACAGCAGCCTTTGCATTGTCACCAACAACATTGTCATCTGCTGCAAATTTAACTTCCTGTCCTAAAAGTTCTGACATTCTCTTTGCAACTGGTGCAAGTGAAAGTTCAGGCTTTGGCTCTCCCTTTGGTTTGCCAAGGTGTGAACAAAGAATAACTTTGCCGCCATCTGCTATTAACTTTTTAATTGTTGGAAGTGCTGCTACAAGACGGTTTTCATCTGTAATCTTTCCATCCTGTAATGGCACATTAAAATCACATCTTACTAAAACTTTCTTGCCCTTTACATTGATATCGTCAACTGATTTCTTATTTAACATATCCTACCTCATTTCTGCGCTGCTTACATTGTTATATTTGTACCAGGCAGCGCACAGGCACAAACTTTGTATTATAATAATAAACCTGCCCATTAAGGGAAAAACGGGCCCGGTCCAATAAAAGACCGGACCCGTACATGAAGCGTAATCCAGATAAATTTCCCTGTTTTATCCTGTGTGCCAGTGGCACTACAGGCTTTATAGTGGAAAATTTTCCACATATAAAGCTTATTATGATAACTCTGAGAAATACTTGATTGTCCTTACCATCTGTGATGTATAAGAGTTCTCGTTATCATACCATGAAACTACCTGTACTTCAAAAAGGCCATCTGCAACCTTAGAAACCATTGTCTGTGTAGCGTCAAAGAGGGAACCAAATCTCATGCCGATAACGTCTGAAGAAACGATTTCATCTTCATTGTAACCAAATGACTCATTTGATGCTGCTTTCATAGCTGCGTTAATGCCTTCAACAGTTACATCATCTTTCTTAACAACTGCTGTTAAGATAGTAGTTGAACCTGTAGGAGTTGGAACACGCTGTGCAGAACCGATAAGTTTGCCGTTTAACTCTGGGATAACAAGGCCAATAGCTTTTGCTGCGCCTGTGCTGTTAGGAACAATATTAACTGCTGCGGCACGTGACCTTCTTAAATCACCCTTCCTCTGTGGGCCGTCAAGTGTCATCTGGTCACCTGTGTAAGCATGGATTGTTACCATAATTCCAGACTGTACTTCTGCATATTTGTTAAGTGCATCAGCCATAGGAGCTAAACAGTTTGTTGTACATGAAGCTGCGGAAATAATAGTATCATCAGCTTTTAATGTTTCATGGTTTGTATTGTATACAATAGTAGGAAGGTCATTGCCTGCTGGTGCTGAGATAACTACTTTACGTGCACCTGCATTAATATGTGCCTGTGCTTTTTCCTTTGATGTGTAGAAACCTGAACACTCAAGTACTACATCAACACCAAGATCACCCCATGGGCAGTTGTTAGCATCAGGGAATGCATAAATTTTAATTTCCTTACCATCAACTGTAATTGAATCTTCACCTGCTGAAACTGTATCAGCCTTGTCATACTTGCCCTGTGATGAATCATACTTTAAAAGATGTGCAAGCATCTTAGGGCTTGTTAAATCATTGATAGCTACTACTTCATAACCCTCTGCACCAAACATCTGTCTGAATGCAAGACGTCCGATACGTCCAAAACCATTGATTGCAACTTTAACTGCCATTTTTAAAATTCCTCCTAAATATAAATATTTATACTATGCAGGCCTGTCCATACTGTAACCCCTGCTGCCCCTGTTACACTAGCAGCACTGGAAAAACCTGCCAGAATACTACCTGAAATATCCTTCCTTTCCTATTGTACCCAATTAGTGAAAAAATTTCAAGGAAAATTTTTCAATACAGTGCCTGTTTCATAAATTTTTTTCCATATGTTTTGTTAAAAACCTTCTTTTATATTTAAGTACTGCATAATCTGTAATTTTTTTCTGGTAAATAACATCTGATATGCCACCTGCAACACCTGCAACAGGTATTCCTTGTATAAACTTAAGGTAAAGCATCTCCTTTGCTAGTAAGTCTGATGTCTTTTTTATCTGGGTTTTCTTATCTTCTATAAACGGGCTGCCGCCTTGCCCTATCCAGCCATTAATTTCCATATCACCATCTATAAGTTCATCTTCATGGCATAATGCAGTCCTTATTATTTTTAATATAAATATCTGTTCTTCTTCTGTTTCATACCCAAAACCAAAATGAAGTGCTGTTTCATATACACTTTTTAAAATTACTGAAATAAATACAGGAATGTCGGGAAGCCCCATGCCAAACACCCCCATTCCTACACCCTCTGCTGTAGAAATAGCCATATTTAAAACCTTGCTGCCAAATGCCATCTTTTCAAATTTTTTAATGCTTTTTCTATTATTCCTTAAATCTGCTGAATATTCATTTACTTTAAAATCCTGTTTCCGCTTTTCTTTATCATATGTTTTCTCAATAATAACTGTACCTTTTTCAAAAACCAGTTCAAACGCTTTACTAAATGCATTGTCTAGCGTTTTATCAAGTTTATCAGGAATATAACTGCCAAATTTTTCCTGCCATTTATTCTCTTTTACTGTAATATTCCTGTTAATAAACTTTTCCTCTTCCCTTTTAAGTTTTTTAAACTCCTTTTTTATATATTCCTGGTTCATCAGTCCCCTCCATTTCTGGTTCTGGCCTAGAAAATACTGCTAACTAATATATTATTTCTTCTTTCCTGCTGGATATGCAGCCTGGAAAGTTTTCTCAAATTATATAAAAATTATAGCAAAAGCAGCCCGGAGTGTAAAGCTTTAAATCATGTAATAACATCTGTATACTGGCAGAATGGACAGATAATAAAACTGCCACTAAAATAAACTGCCAGTGCAGTTCTTTCTAACAGCAGTTGTATGAATTTTTAAATGCTGGCAGGTAAAATATAATTTTTTAGTTATATGCTGTTGTATATTAGTAAAATTTATATAAAAGGCCTGCCTTTTTTACTTGTAGTTTTGTATATTTTACCGTATACTATATAATGAAAAGATTTATAATACTAATTTATATATAAATTATTTTACAAAATCTGGAGAAAGGGTATGGTTAAATTATGAGTATTATAGGATTAAAAAGGGAAAAATGTGTTGGCTGCAATGCATGTGTAAGGGCATGCCCTGCTGGCGATGCCAATATAGCCCACATTAATAATGATGGTAACCTTATTATTGAAATTGATGACAGCAAGTGTATTAAATGTGGTGCATGTATTGCTGCATGTTCCCATAATGCACGTTATTTCCAGGACGATACTGATAAATTCCTTGAAGACTTAAAGTCAGGTACAGAGATTGCTGTTATTGCTGCACCTTCTATTAAAATTGCTTTTGAAGGTAACTGGCGCCATACGTTACAATGGCTGCAAAACCAGGGTGTAAAGGGGATTTATGATGTAAGTTACGGGGCTGATATATGTACATGGGCCCATCTTAAGTACCTTGAAAAAAATCCTGATGCAAAACTGATTTCACAGCCGTGTGCTGCTGTTGTTAATTATATACAGCGCCATAAGCCTGAACTTCTCCCACACTTGTCACCAGTACAAAGCCCTATGATGTGTATTGCAATTTACATACGTAAAGTTTTAGGATTTACAGGAAAAATAGCTGCCATTTCCCCATGTATTGCCAAAATTGATGAATTTAGGGAAACAGGCAATATTATTAATTATAATGTAACAATGGAACACCTTAAAGAATACTTTGAAAAGAATGGTATAAGCCTTCCTGCTATTAAAGTTTACAGTGAATTTGAGTTTAATGAGCACCAGGGCTTAGAAGGCGCAATTTACCCAAAACCTGGCGGGCTTATGAAAAACCTTCTTATACATGCACCTGAAATGGAGATAGTGACTTCTGAAGGGACAGGCAAGCTTTATAAAGACCTGGACAGGTACAGCAGTGAAAATTCCAGGTGGCTTCCGACAGTTTTTGATGTGCTTAACTGTGAAAATGGCTGTAACGGGGGACCGGCTACAGGAGTGCATTATAACTGTTTCACAATGAGCGACATTATGCATGATGTAGAACGTTATGCAAGGAAAATCCGCAAGGCAAATACTACTAAAAAAGGTGTTGACAAACAATTTGCAGAATTTGACCAGAAACTAAACCTTAATGATTACATGCGTACATACAAACCGCTTATGGGTGTTTCACGCAAAATTACTGAAGCTGATATTGAAAAGGCTTACCTGGCACTTGACAAGCATACTGATATGGAGAAATCATTTGACTGTCATTCATGTGGCTTTAAATCATGCCGTGAAATGGCAGTTGCCATAGCAAAGGGCATTAATGAAAAAGAAAACTGCCACCAGTATATGATGAAATCTATACGTAATGAACGCCAGAAAGCAACTTCTGTAAATAATGAAGTGCTAAATATGAATAATGAACTTGTCGAAATATTTGGCAAACTTACAGAAAATATAAACCAGGTTACAAAAGAAACCAGCATTATCCGTGATATAGGCGAAGCAAGCTGCAATGAAATGGCAAACGTTGCTGAATATATGAATGACTTAAAAACACTTAATGAAAGCATTGCTGGTTCACTAGAGCATATTAATTCAAGTGTAAAGAAATATAATGTAATGACACAGGATGTTGAAAAAATTTCAGGCAAAATCAACCTGCTTTCACTTAATGCAGCGATTGAAGCAGCAAGGGCAGGAGAAGCTGGCAGGGGATTTTCAGTTGTTGCTTCTAATATACGCGGCCTGTCTGAAAGTTCCCGTGCTTCTGTAAGCAGTGCAAGGGAAAATGACGAATCTATACAGTCTGCTATTAATGAAGTTAATAATATAATATTAAAATTTAGTGAAACTACTACTGAGCTTCTGGCTGCTGTACAAGCATCTATTGATAACGTTAATGAAACAACTGAAAAAAGTACAATGATTGAGGAATCCATGAACACAGTTTCCTTAATTGCACAGCATGTTGAAGAAGTAATAGAAAAAACCAACAGAATATTAAATTAAAAAAGCAAAACTTTAAAAAAGCAAAACTTTAAAAAAGTTTATTATCTTGACATGTTGTATAAGTTATTATATACAAGGGAGGATAAAATATTGTTAAATATAAAAGCTGGTATTTCATCAATTAATTATAAAGCATCTTTAAACAACCTGCTGCCTGCTGCTCTGGAAAAGTGTAAAAATATGCCAAAGCAGGGCGGGGCTGTAGGATTTTTCCAGGAATTAAATGATTCATCTGTTAATGATATTTCACATATTTTAAAATGCCTTCCAGATAGTTTCTACAGCAGGTTATTATGTATTACGTCCAGGCTGTATGGCTGTGAAATAACAAAAAGCATAAATTCAGCTATTAAAAACCAGGGGTTTGGCAACAGCATAAAGATTAATGAGGTTTTACTAAACCAGGAAAATAATGGACGGCTTGTATTATACCTTAACCATGTTGAAGCAGATTATAATAATTTAATAAAACTTTCTGGAGAGAAACTGCCTGACGGCTTTATATATTTTATATTAAAAAAGATAATCCCTGTTTTATCTGGAATACCATCACACAAATATGAAGATAAAATACTGTCAATTTTGCAAAACAGCTTTGTTAAAAAAGGACTGGAGGGCATGGCTGGAAAGTCTTTACTAAATAATGGCATAGTACTAGATATTGATGAAATTATATTTTCAAAAGCTGATGATAATATAGTAGAAGCTATAGAACTAGAAAAACTTGAATACGCTGAAGAAGATTTTTTAAATATACTTGCTTCAATATTAAACCCTCCAAAGTAGCATTATAATAGCAGGCAGGCGGCTAATAAGGCAGACAGGCTAATAAAGCAAACAGGCGTCTAATGAAAACAGACAGGACTGCAAGCAATAATAATATTAATTTCTTACAATATTAATTGCTTGCAGTCCTTATAACCTGCTTTACCTTAAACATATATAGCCCATATAACCTGCATACATAAGAAGCATAGCTGCCCCTTCACCTTTTACAATCCTTCTTCCTGACCATGTAAATGCCCATACTATAAGGCTCATTACCACAAGTACTACTATATCAATAATATTCTCCATTATAAATGTAATTGGTGATATTGCTGCGGCTACACCTAATACAAGTAATATATTAAATATATTTGAACCGATTACATTACCAAGTGCCATATCAACTTCATTTTTCTTTGCAGCAACCACAGATGTTACAAGCTCAGGAAGGCTTGTTCCAAATGCAACCACTGTAAGACCTATAAGGTTATCACTCATTTTAAACTGGTGTGCAATCTTTGTAGCGGAATCTACAACAACATCACCCCCTGTAATAACTGCTGCAATTCCAAATATAATAAATAAAATGCATTTCCATACAGGCATTATTTCATAATCTTCTTTATCTGTCTTTCCTAAAGATCTTGCTTTTTTGGCGGACATTACCATCCAGTATAAAAAACCTGCAAATATAACAGACATTATAATTCCGTCAATATGCCCTAAAACCATGCCAGCAGAGCCAAGCAAAAGCAGTATAACGGCAACAATTATTGAAAAAGGAAATTCCTTTTTAAGTGTACCTGTATCAACAGAAAGAGGGCAGAAAAGCGCACAGACGCCACATACTACCATAAGGTTAAATATATTAGAACCTACAGCATTGCTTATAGCAAGCCCGTTGCTTCCTGCAATGGAAGCTGTAATGCTTACAGAACATTCAGGAAAGCTTGTTCCCATTGCAACAATAGTCATTCCAATTATAAGTGGTGGTACCCTTAATCTTTTAGCAACATTTGAACTTCCCTCTACAAAGAAATCAGCCCCCTTAATTAATAATATAAACCCGGCAACCAAAAAAACATAAACCATAACTATACTCCTTTCTTTTATCCAGAAATTTTTTATTTATATTTATAAAACCATAGTCCCAAAATCCCGGCAAACTGTTCCCTCTCTTAATATTTATTACCAAATTTTTTTCCTATTACTACTCTGGCAAAAGAAATAATAAAAGCTGCCATTTAGGATTTTTATACTTTAAAATAAAAAACAGGTACTATACTGTACCTGTCTATAAAAACCTGGAAATATTTTAACATCATTAAGCCTGCACTGGCCTTTGTTTATGCTGCTATATATGATATGGAATTTTTGCCTTTTGTGCCATGTTTATCAAATGCCCTTACCATATATTCATATTCCATGCCTTGTTCTGCTTCATAGTCTATATAACTTGTATTTTTATTTTTCTCAGTCTTTTTAATGCAGATCCATTTATTTGTCCCGGTTACCCTGCGGAATACTTTATAATATGATGCCTTTTCAAGCTTTTTCCAGTCAATTTTTATCCCGCCAGGCACCCTCATTATACTTTTTATTGTACTTGTACCGTTTTCGGCCCATAGTGTATATATCCTGCTTTTGCTGCCAACTATATATTTTACTTTGCCACTAAAATAATTTCCAGGGCGCAGCCTTACATTCCACCTGTCAAGTGATATTCCCTCTTTACGCATTATTTCAAGTGACTTAGCCTTGTATGCAGGAAATATTTTAACTGTTACTGACATATCGTCTTCCTGTGATTTAACTGCGGAAGGCATATCTGTATACCCGTCTTCACCAACAAGTTTTATCTGGGTTTCTTCTCCTGGTGCTTTGGCATATCCAAGTGCATAACATATATTTGCAGCGGCGTCCCTTCCAAGCTCATTATATGCAAGCTGTGTATAATGTATGGACTGGTGGACATCTGTAACTTTTGACGGCATGTATATATCCTGTTTCTTCATATTATTAAAACTGAGGTACTCACTGGTATCTGCATACTTAGACTGGAAATATAAGTCTACACCCTCATCTGTTACCCAGTTCTCTGAAATATGGCTTGCAAGGTATATATTTTTAAACTGCTCTTTAGATGAATTGCATATATAATACTGTGCCTTCCTGGGCCCTGTCATATAAAGGTCTGAAACATCTGTAGGCTCACCATGTGCCCTTACCATAAGTATTCCTGCAAATTCCATTCTCTGGTTGAGGTTTTTATACTTCTGCCCTCTCCCGTCACCAGTTTCTTCTATAAGCCGGCTGTGCATTTTCATAAAATTTTTAAGGTATTTTTTAGCACCCATTGTATCATCTGACTCGCCCTGCAGCCAGAAATAACCTTTATGGCTTAATTTATAATGGCCTGCTTCTATCTCTTTATTAAGAAGCTGTTCACATGTTTTATATAAAGATACTGCCTGCCAGAAGTTGTTATTAATCCTTTCATCTCCTGGAATCCATGTTTCAATAGAACTCCCGCTGTGTGCAGCATTAACAAGCCACACTTTCTCACCTGTCTTTTTCACCCACTCTTTAGCAAGAGCACCATCAACACCTGTTTTCCCCCTTGCATTTGCTGCTCCGGTAAGGTTATTAACACGCTGCCATTCATTAGGGCTGCTGTTGTCAGTTAAGCTTTCTGGTACATAATCAGACGGATTCCATATTGTAAGCTTTGGTGCAGCAGTAGAAAAACAGCCATTTGTAAGTGAATGGTTTACTGTTGACGGGCCATATGTATTGTATACTTTGCCTTCTTTATTAATTACATATTCATTCTGGTAATCTTCAAGGATTCCAAGCTTGTCAGGGCTTCCTTCCATATTGCTCTGCCCAATAAGAAGCAGCAGGCTTATTTTGGCTGGTTTTACTGTTACACCAATTTTTTTGCCATTTTCCAGTTCTACTACAGCTTTTCCGCAGCCTGTGGCAATCACTTTATTTTTATCTGTTTCATCAGCTTTAAGCACTCCCGGGTCTTTTTGACCTGTCTTTAAATCACTTGACTTAACAGATATAGTTTTAATATTTTTAATTTGTTTTTTAAAAGTATGCCTGTCATCATATTTTAATGTTATCTTAGAATCAGTATTTTTCATTGCCAGCTTTGCAGCCTGTGCACTTTCTTTAGAAAATGTACAAATACCAAAGAAAGCACACAGGATAACTAAGCTTTTAAATATATTTTTCATAATCACATTTACCATACATATTTTTACAAGTTTACGTGTTACACTATTTTTTGCAGACAATATTTACAATACGGCCTGGAACATATATTTCCTTAATAATATTTTCTGGAAGCCTGTCTTTAAGTGCTTCTTTTGCTTTTGCAAGTACACTTTCCTTTGCCTCATCTTTGGCAATGGAAACTGTTGTTTTTGTTTTGCCATTGACCTGTACAGCAATTTCTATCTGGGTTTCTATTGTTTTAGCCTCATTATATTCTGGCCATGTCCCGGAATAAATCCTTCCCCCGCAGCCTGTAATTTCCCAGAGTTCTTCTGTAATATGTGGCGCAACAGGGTTAAGCAGTTTAAGCAATGTTTTATATTCACCTTTTGTAACAGAATTTTTCTTATAAAAATCATTTATAAGTGACATCATTGCAGCGATTGCTGTATTAAACTTAAGGTTTTCAAAATCATTGCCCACTTTTTTAATTGTCTGGTGCATTTTTGTTTCCATATCTTTAGAATAGTTTTCTTCATCTGTAAGAATCTCCTGGAGTTTCCACACCCTTTCAAGGAAACGGCGGCAGCCTTTAACGCCATCATCTGACCATGCAGCACTTAAATCAAAAGCGCCTATAAACATTTCATAGGTGCGGAGTGTATCTGCCCCGTAATCTTTTACAATATCATCAGGGTTAATTACATTGCCCCTGGATTTGCTCATCTTCTCGCCATTGCTTCCAAGAATCATTCCATGTGATGTACGTTTCTGGTATGGTTCAGGTGTTGGAACGGCTTTCTGGTCATAAAGGAATTTA
Source organism: uncultured Lachnospiraceae bacterium (assembly GCA_910586555.1). Taxonomy (GTDB): domain Bacteria; phylum Bacillota; class Clostridia; order Lachnospirales; family Lachnospiraceae; genus Butyribacter. The sequence goes on along the minus strand of CAJUJY010000040.1, from coordinate 9,796 downwards.
TGCCAGAAACGTGAATAGAGAAGGTGGAGTGTTGTGTGCTCCATGCCTCCATTATACCAGTCTACAGGAAGCCAGTATTTAAGTGCTTCCGGGTCTGCAAGGCACTCTTCATTGTGTGGGTCTGTATATCTTAAGAAATACCATGAAGAACCAGCCCACTGTGGCATTGTATCAGTTTCACGCTTCGCAGGGCCGCCGCAGCAAGGACATGTTGTATTAACCCAGTCTGTCATTGATGCCAGAGGTGATTCACCATTATCTGCTGGCATATAACTTTCTACCTCTGGAAGCACTAGCGGAAGTTCACTTTCATCAACAGGCACAAAACCACATTTTTCACAATTTACTATAGGAATTGGCTCTCCCCAGTACCTCTGCCTTGAAAATACCCAGTCACGGAGTTTATAGTTAACTTTACGTTCACCTATGCCCTTTTCTGACAGGAAATCTTTAATCTTTTCTTTAGCTTCTTCTACAGAAAGGCCATTAAGAAAACCTGAATTAACCATTTTGCCTGTTGCAACATCTGTAAATGCTGCTTTATCTATATCCACACTGCCTTTAGTCCCTTCTACAACCTGTATTACAGGAAGGCCAAACTTCTTTGCAAACTCCCAGTCCCTTTCATCATGTGCAGGAACTGCCATAATTGCCCCTGTACCATATGTCATAAGTACATAATCTGATATCCATACAGGTATTTCTTTATTATTTACAGGGTTTACTGCCATAATCCCGTCAAGTACAACACCTGTTTTATCCTTAACAAGTTCTGTACGTTCAAAATCGGACTTTTTAGCCGCCATTTCCCGGTACTTTACAATATCTTCCCAGTTCTTTATTTCATCTTTATATTTATCAATAAGCGGGTGTTCTGGTGAAACTACCATATATGTTGCACCAAATAAGGTATCAGGCCGTGTTGTATATACACGGAGTTTTTCCTCTTTGTCCTTAAGGCAGAAATCCACCTCTGCACCTTCTGAACGTCCAATCCAGTTTTTCTGTGAAGTCTTTACACGTTCAATGTAATCAACATTATTAAGCCCTTCAAGCAGTTTATCAGCATAGTTTGTGATTTTAAGCATCCACTCACTTTTAACCTTGCGCACCACTTCAGAACCACAGCGTTCACAGACACCACCAACTACTTCTTCATTGGCAAGCCCTACTTTGCATGAAGTACACCAGTTAATAGGCATTTCCTTTTTATATGCAAGCCCGGCTTTAAAAAGCTTTAAGAATATCCACTGTGTCCATTTATAATATCCAGGGTCTGTTGTGTTAATCTCCCTGTCCCAGTCAAATGAATACCCAAGTGCACAAAGCTGTGTTTTAAAATGTTTTACATTGTCCTCTGTAACCTTTTTTGGGTGGATTTTATTCTGTATGGCATAATTTTCAGTAGGAAGCCCGAATGCATCCCATCCCATTGGATATAATACATTGTACCCCTGCATCCTGCGTTTGCGTGCTACAATATCAAGTGCTGTATATGGCCTTGGGTGCCCTACATGAAGCCCCTGGCCTGAAGGATAGGGAAATTCCACAAGTGCGTAAAACTTAGGCCTTGTATAATCATTTTCTGTTTTAAATGCTTTTTCATCTTCCCATATTTTCTGCCATTTTTTCTCAACTGTATGGTGGTTATACATTTCCATGATAATCTCTCCATTCTATAATTTATACTAAACCTGCTTGCGGCAGTAATAAACTACTATAAATTAGCAAAACCTGCTATGCTGCATAAAATACCTGTAAGAGCGCCTGCTATTACATCTTTTGGAAAGTGTATGCCTGCTATTACCCTTATTATTGCAAGCAGTACACCCATTATATAAATAAACGTGCCAGTAAACGGATATATAAAACTTATTGCGCCTGCACATGCAAATATTGAAAATACATGCCTGCTTGGGAAACTTTTTCCATGTGTATCTTTGGGAAAAAGTGGTTTAAAATTATATTTTTCATAAGGCCTTATTGCATTGTACTTTGCCCTGAATACTGATAAAAGTATAAATCCTGCTGCTGGTACAGCAATTACCCTTATAAAACGCATGTCTTTTTTATATACAAGCATTGTAATAGTAAGCAGGTAAATTACTGCTGTTAAATATGTTATAGCCCTGCCAGCTATATAAATGGCACGGATGCCATACTTATAAGAACGCACAAAGTCCATTACTTTAATATACTGCTTCTTGTCCATGTTATTCTTCTTTAATTTCTATCCCAAGTTCTTCAAGCTGTTCTTTTTCTACAATATCTGGTGCATTTGTCATAGGGCATGATGCATCTTTTACCTTTGGGAATGCAATTACATCACGTATATTATCAAGCCCTGCCATAAGCATTACAAGACGGTCAAAACCATAGGCAAGCCCTGCATGCGGCGGCACACCATATTTAAATGCTTCTAATAAAAAGCCAAACTGTTCATATGCTTTTTCTTCTGTAAAACCAAGTGCCTTAAGCATTGTTTCCTGCACATCATCCTGGTGTATACGCACTGAGCCGCCTCCAAGCTCTATTCCGTTAAGCACAATATCATAGGCCCTTGCACGTACTCTTTCTGGATCACTTCCTATATATTGTATATCCTCTTCAAAAGGCATTGTAAACGGGTGGTGCATTGCAAGGTATCTTCCCTGTTCTTCTGAATATTCAAATTCAGGAAATTCTGTAACCCATAAAAATTTATATTCCCCGTCTTTAATAAGGCCTGCTTTATTTGCAATTTCAAGACGTATATTGCCAAGCGCATCATAAACTGTTTTGTTACTGCCTGCTGCAAATAAAAGCAGATCCCCTGGCTTTCCGTCCATTGCAGATACAAGGGTTTTTAATTCCTCTTCCGCCATAAACTTTCCAAATGAACACTTATAAGTGCCATCTTCATTTATAGAAAGGTATGCAAGCCCTTTTGCACCAAAATCTTTAGCCATATTTACAAGAGCATCTATCTTTTTGCGTGGCATTGCTGCCTGTCCTTTGGCATTAATTCCACGTACAGAGCCGCCTGCTGCAAGTGCATCTGTAAATAATTTAAAACCACAATCTTTTACGGTTTCTGATATATTATTAAGTTCCATTCCAAAACGCATGTCAGGCTTGTCTGAACCAAACCTGTCCATAGCCTCCTGCCATGTCATACGCTGTATTGGAAGCGTGATATCTACATCTAATATTTCCTTAAATAGTTTTTTAAGAAGTCTTTCATTAACATCTATAACATCATCTTCATCTGCAAATGATAATTCCATATCAACCTGTGTAAATTCCGGCTGTCTGTCGGCACGTAAGTCTTCGTCCCTGAAGCACTTTACAATCTGGAAATACCTGTCATATCCTGCGCACATTAATAACTGTTTAAAAAGCTGCGGGGACTGTGGAAGTGCATAAAACGAACCTTTGTGTACCCTGCTTGGCACAAGGTAATCCCTTGCCCCCTCTGGTGTGCTTTTAGTAAGCATAGGTGTTTCTATTTCAATAAACCCTTCTTCTGCAAGAAACTGGCGTATAACCCCTGCAATCCTGCTTCTCATTATAAGGTTTTTCTGTAAATCAGGACGCCTTAAATCAAGATACCTGTATTTAAGCCGCAAATCTTCCTTAGTTTTGCTGTTTTCTTCAACCGGGAAAGGAGGTGTTTTAGCTTCCGACAATATACGGAGTTCCTTAGCCTTTAACTCAATTTTGCCTGTTGCAAGGTTTTTATTTACTGCCCCTGAACGTGCCAGGACAACACCCTTTACAGCAATGACAAATTCACTCCTTAACTTTCCTGCTTTGCTAAAATATCCGTTTTCTGTACCATCATCTTCAAATATAATCTGTAATATGCCTGAACGGTCACGCAAGTCGGCAAATATAATATTGCCCATGTTCCTTTGTTTCTGCACCCATCCCATTACAATAACTTCTTCGCCTATATTCTTTTCACTTAGTTCTGCACACCTGCAAGTGCGCTTCATGCCTCTCATTGGTTCAGCCATATTAATCCTCCATTCTTGCGCGGATATTCGCAATCCGCATTTCAAGCAATCTTTGATTACCTGCAAAGCAGGCATTTGCTACTTGCCCACTTGCAAACCAGCCTCATTGCCGCTCTGCGGCAGTATAGCAGGATTTTATCCTGCCATACTAAGCAAGCCCTGGTAAATCAAACCCGCTGTTTAAGAAGCGTGCCCTTTAAAGGGCTGGCTTAATGAGGTTAAATTATATAGCGGGCAATGCCCGCACTGCTTTCTACATAATACAACGAAATCCGGAATATATCAAGCTTGGCAGGCATTTTTTACATGCCTGTTCCATAAATTTTCCTGTCTTGTACGGCAACTCTTTCAAAAAGCCTTAACTGTTCCTGTTGTAACATGTTTACATGGCTTCTAAGCTCCTGTATGCCCTTAAACGTTCCATTATGCAGTATACGCTGGAATGTAAGGAATACTTTCATATCATAATCAGAAACTTCTTCAATCATTATTTCTACAGCTTGTTTTATATCAAATGCTTTTCTGTAGCTTCTGTTGCTTGTAAGTGCTGCAAATACATCGCATGTCCTTAATATCCTTGCCATCCACGGTATTTTATCCCCTTTCAGGTTATCAGGGTAACCTGAGCCATCGTAATTTTCATGGTGGTAAAATACAGCATTTAAAATATTATTGTTATATCCTGCTTCTTTTAGGATTTTATAACTATATAATGAATGTTGCCTTACATATTTCATTTGTTCAATAACAAGGGTATCTTCTTCCAGAAAAATATAATCTGCAAGCTTAAGCTTGCCTATATCATGCAACATTCCTGCCACTGACAAATCTTTACAAAAAGCATGGTTTTCACCCATTTCCTCCGCAATCATTACTGCAAGGTTACTAACCTCAATGCCATGGTACATTTCATCATGCAGTACCATTTTTAAATGGCCAGGAATTGTATTATTTTCCATTATTCTTTTTATATAGTCTGTCATAAATACTCTTCTTTCTGCCAATCATCTCATCAATCCGCCCTATGTAATCATTAACATTTTTAACATTCGCAAACCGCTCTGTCTGTCTTGTGTCCGTATTATACAGTTTTGTTGATGCCCCTGCACCCATTGCCAGGATAGTCTGCACTTCCTCCATAATAAGAATATTATAAAGACATTCCTTGCCTTCCTTTGCATATCCTGTATTTTCCTGCCCTGTACTTCCTGCACAGCCAGCAGAATTTTTCTGTCTGTACATATAATAAGGTTTATAGCCATGTTCTTTGGCAAACTGCTGTCCCATCTTAAACATTTCTTCCATGCATGCAGCCCTTTCTATGCCAGAAGTCCAGCCATTTTCCTGTATTCTTTCACGCAGCTTTGATGCCCTTTTAATTACAAGTGAATGTATTGTAATGCTGTCAGGCCCTAAACATTCTATTTGTGAAAGTGTATCTGCAAAATCTTTTATGTTCTCTCCTGGAAGCCCTGTAATCAGATCCATATTTATATTGTTAAACCCGGCATCACGTGCCATTTTAAAAGCTTCTGCTGCCTGTACTGTTGTATGTTTCCTGCCAATAATATCTAGTGTCCTCTGCTGCATTGTCTGCGGGTTTACAGATACCCTGCAAACGCCATAATTTCTTAGTACATTAAGCTTTTCTTCTGTTATGCTGTCAGGCCTTCCTGCCTCAACTGTAAATTCAATGCTTTTATCTGCTGGAAAGTACTTATATAAAGCATTTAAAATGGTTTCTAACTGGCTGGCACTAAGGGAAACCGGTGTCCCTCCGCCTATATATATGCATGACAGTTTTTTATCTTCAAATATATGTGATGAATACTCCATTTCTTTAATAAGTGCCTTTAAATAAGCATCTGCAAGTTCCTTTGAAAATGGGTATGATGTAAATGAACAGTACAGGCATGTTGCCGGGCAGAATGGTATCCCTATATAAAGGCTGTAACCATCTTTATAACCTGGCTGTTTAAGAAGGCGTGCTTCGTTTAAAGCAACTTGTATGGCAAATTCTGCCTTTTCATTGTCCAGGCAGTATACTTCTTTTAAATTTTTGCGTATTATGTCTGTATCCTTTTCTTTAAGGATATCTTCCATAATAATTTTTACAGGCCGCACCCCTGTCATTGTCCCCCATGCAGGTATACGCCTTATAAGGTTTTCTGGCAGCATATCTTCAGGAAAACTGCTTATTAATTCAAAAACAAGCTTTTTTAACTTGTTTTTATAGTAAGTCCTGTAAGGATTTGTGCTTTTATCTATATGTTTATGCCAGTCACCATCACCTGTTACAAAACATTCACGTGAAATTAAAAAGGATCTGGCACAAAAACTTGCTGAAATCTTATACTGTGACAATGTTATACTAACTGTTGCAAGCAGGCTGTCTTTATCTTTGTGTGTGGGCAGGCTGCTGTTTTTGCAGTCCTTATCCTGTATTTCTGTAATTACAGCCTGTCCAGGAAAAAAACTTGTTACAAGTGCCTGGAGTTCATAGTCAAAGCCACGTTCTGGCAATATAATCTTAACCATAAAAATATTCATGCCTTTCTATTACCTTAAAGCGGCAATAAGGTTGTTTTTTCTTATAATGCAGCATATGGATTAAGCAGTTTTTCATCACCTATGGTAGTTTCCATGCCATGCCCAGGATAAACTTTTACATAATCTGGCAGTACAAAAAGTTTTGTCCTTATTGACTGTACTATCTTTCCCATGCTTCCCCCTGGAAAATCTGTGCGTCCTACAGACTGTTCAAAAAGTGTATCACCTGAAAAGAGTATGCCGCATCCTGTAAAATAAAAGCACATTCCCCCTTCAGTGTGCCCAGGTGTAAGCAGGCATCTTATTTTCTCACCAATAAGGTTTATTTCCTGTCCGTCATAAAGCCATTCATCTGCTTCAAGTATTATCCTTTCCCCCATAAGCTGTGAAGAAAGGTTTATTTCAGGGCTTTCAAGCGTTTCACGCTCTGCCTCTGCTGCATATACTTTTATGCCGTATTTATTCCTTAAAAATGTAACTGCGCCTACATGGTCAAAATGCCCATGTGTAAGCAGTATTGCAACAGGCTTAATCCCTTTTTCTACAATAAAAGCATTAATGCGCTGTGCTTCATCACCAGGATCTATAATAATACATTCAGATGTATTTGTATTATAAATAAAATAGCAGTTTGTCTGTACACTTCCTACAACTTTCATTTCACATTTATAATCTGGCATAATTCCCTCATTTCTGCACTTCCTGCATGGAGTGCATCTTACTCCTTTATATAATTATATAATAAATATTTTATGACTGTGTCCTCTGGATATCTTTTACACTTTCAACATTCCTTAACTTTTTAACAAGTTCACCTAATGCTTCTACGCCGCGTATGGCAAACCCTATATTAATAGTGGCTATCCCTTGTTTGCTTGTTTTAGAGTTCACTGACTTTACATCTATCTTATTTTCTGTAAATACTTTTGTTATATCAAAAAGTATCCCCATACGGTCATATGCATAAATAATTATTTCTGTATCATACAGTTCACCAGATCTGCCTTCTGGCGCAACCTGCCACTCTGCTTCTATTATCCTCTGCCTGTCCTGCTCTGGCAGGTTCATCATATTAATACAGTCTGTGCGGTGTATTGAAACACCCCTTCCCCTTGTGACAAATCCTATTATTTCATCACCAGGCACAGGGCTGCAGCACTTTGAAAACCTTACTGATACATCATCAATGCCTGCAACAACAATGCCGCTTTTAGACTTAACAGATGCCGTTTCATTTTGTGCAGGCGAACTGTTTACAGCTTCTAATATATCTTTATCGGTTATATGTTTAGGGTGCTTTTTCTCATATTCATACTGTAGTTTGTTAATTACCTGCCCTTCTTTTAAACCGCCATGCCCTATTGCTGCAAGTACAGAAACCCAGTCACGGAAGCCATATTTTTTCTTACATGCCTCTGTGTATTCAGGTTTTGCAAGGTCAGACAGTACTATTCCCTGCGCCTTACAGTAATTAGCCAGAAGTTCCTTGCCTCTTGTAATATTTTCCTCTTTAAATTCAAGCCTGAACCACTGGTTAATCTTATTCTTTGCCTGCGCACTTTTTACAATGGAAAGCCAGTCACGGCTTGGCCCTTTGGAATTTTGTGAAGTAACAATCTCCACCCTGTCACCATTCTGTATCTCATATTCAATAGGCACAAGGTTTCCATTGACACGTGCACCGACCATTTTATTGCCAACTGCACTGTGTACAGCATATGCAAAATCTATAGGGGTAGAGCCTGCTGGCAGGTTCTTTACATCACCATCTTTTGTAAAACAGTATACATGGTCTGCAAAAAGATCCAGATCGCTTTTTAAAAGGCTTAAAAACTCTTTATTATCAGACATGTCCTTCTGCCATTCAAGAATACGGCGCAGCCATGCAAGTTTCTCTTCCTCGCTGTCAGAAGTATTTTTGCCATACTGGTTTTCTTTGTATTTCCAGTGTGCAGCAATGCCATATTCCGCAGTACGGTGCATTTCATAAGTACGTATCTGTATTTCAAAAGGCTGTCCTGAAGGGCCTATAAGTGTTGTATGCAGTGACTGGTAATTATTTGGCTTTGGCATTGATATATAGTCCTTAAAATGCCCTGGTATTGGCTTGTATATCTCATGTATTACACCAAGTGCTGTATAACATTCACGTTCTGTATCCACAATAATCCTTACTGCAAATAAATCATATATCTGGTCAAGCTTTTTATGCTGTGTAACCATCTTTTTATATACACTGAAATAATGCTTTGCACGCCCGTCAATCTCCGCTTTTATTCCTGCTTCTTCAATATGGTGCCTGACTTCACCTACTATCTTTTTAATAAATTCTTCACGCCTTACCCTGCCATTCTCAATACTTGTGACAAGCTCTTCATACATGGCAGGTTCAAGATATTTAAAAGCAAGGTCATCAAGTTCCACTTTAATCTTGGAAATCCCAAGCCTGTCTGCAATGGGTGCATATATATCTATGGTTTCCCTTGATTTTTCCTTCTGCTTTTTAGGTGTCTGGTACTGCATTGTCCTCTGGTTATGCAGCCTGTCTGCAAGTTTAATAAGTATAACCCTTATGTCCTTTGCCATTGCAAGGAACATTTTCCTTAAGTTCTCCGCCTGGACTTCAACTTTATCTGCTACATAGTCAATCTGTGTGAGTTTTGTTACACCGTCAACAAGCAGGGAAACTTCACTGCCAAATTCTTTTGTAATCTCTTCACTTGTCATAACTGTATCTTCCACAACATCATGCAGCATGCCTGCCACTATTGTTTCCTTGTCAAGTTCAAGTTCTGCAAGGATAATACAGACGCATAAAGGGTGTATTATATAAGGTTCACCGGACTTCCTAAGCTGCCCTTCATGTGCTTTCCTGGCTATATTATAAGCTTTTTCTACCATGGTTATATCTGCCGATGGATGGTAGCCTTGTATCATATTTTTAAGCCTTTTATACAAAGTTCCAGGTTCTGTAAAGTCTTTTGGGGTCATGCTTGTATCAAGCTCACCATTATCAATTTTTACTTCTGCCATATTACTATTACTATCCGGTTCCGCCATATATATACATCCCTCCATCATGTGTAATTATTTATGCTTGTTACTATATCCGGAAGTGCCTTTAGCTGTCCCAGATTTTATTACATTATATAATAATTTTAATCAGCTATAAAGTCAAGCAAAATTATCAATTACCCACGGAAATCAATTTTCAAAAAGTTAAAGATAAGATATAATGAAGGCATGGA
>CAJUJY010000039.1 GCA_910586555.1 uncultured Lachnospiraceae bacterium | reverse complement strand
ACTTGAAATTGTCCATTCCCTACATAACTGACGGATAATAAAAAGTTATCCATCATCTTTTAACATAATACCACTTTTTTCCATAAAAGTCACTATATTTTTTACATTTTTTTATTAATTTTAAACAACTCCATTTTATCTAACCTGCTTCTAACCAAAAAGCTATAATATGCTTAGAACTACTATATAGTAAAGGAGATAAATCAAATTATGAATGAAATCAAACCACATCTCAAAAACTACATAAACTATTGCATACTGCAAAAACGGCTGGATAGCAAGACTATAAAAGCCTACCGGATTGATTTAACCCAGTTTATCAACCATATTAGTGAAACATGTATAGAGGATATCAGCCAGGACACTTTGGAACAATATATTTCCTACTTGCACCAAAATTACCAGCCGAAAACTGTCAAAAGAAAAATTGCTTCCCTCAAAGCAATGTTCCATTATTTTGAGTATAAGGGGTTAATTGTCCAAAATCCATTCTGCAAAATGCAGGTAAGGTTTAGAGAACCTGTAATTTTGCCAAAAACAATACCTTTAGATACAGTAGAATGCCTTTTGAAAACCGTATACAGACAACAAAATAATGCTAAAACAGCATACCAACGAAAAAATGCTGTCAGGGATGCTGCCGTTTGTGAACTGTTATTTGCAACAGGTATGCGTATTTCTGAACTTTGCTCGTTAAACACAAGCAATGTAAATCTCCGTGATGGGACAATTCTCATTTATGGCAAGGGCAGCAAAGAACGACGTCTTCAAATCAGTAATCCAGATGTACTTTCCACATTAAGAAACTATAAAACTGAATTTTCGGATAAAATAGAAAACTGCCACCATTTTTTTGTGAACCAGTCTGGTAACCCGCTGTCAGACCAGACCGTCCGCAGAATGATAAACAAATATACGCATCTTGCGGCTATTGATTTACACATAACCCCGCATATGTTCCGGCATACCTTTGCAACCAGCTTGTTAGAGGCAGACGTTGATATCCGTTATATACAGGAAATGCTTGGACACAGTTCTATTAATATTACAGAAATTTATACCCATGTAGCCATTTCAAAACAACGGGATATCCTTGCCTCGAAACATCCTCGGAAAGACTTTACCATTTTTTAATGTAATATTATCTTTTAAGAGTTGGAATTGTATGAATGGAGTGCTGTTAATGAATGGTTTCAGGTTGCTGTATGAAAATGAAAGAACAGGGGAACTTCTTAGCAAAATGTAATACAAAATAAAAAAGATAAGAAACCAGAAATATACTATTATAAGTTCAGTTTTTTCCTAAAATATATAATTATTAATTAATTATTAATCAAATTTCAATATTTTTTAGTTATCTTAGTTTTATAACAGTTTTTTTGTACGGAGTTACGTTTTGGTGATGAATAAGTATTGGTTTTTCCGGTTAGTTTCCTGTATGTCAGTTACTATTCCAGACATGCTTGTTTAAGAGGTTGTCAATATAATTTCATAAAATTAAAAAAGTATTAAATTATGCTTTTATGAGCAATTCTTAGGTTATTATTTTTAAAATTTACAATTGTTTGTCATAGGAACTCCTCAATAGTAAAGGCTTTTGGTTTTTACTACATTTCATAACATCAATATGTCACATTTTGTCAAATATAGAAAAAATAGTTTTTATCAATATTCCGATTGAAATAAAGGTACAGTTATACAATATCAGAGAAGATGTATGCCAGATACCACAAATTATACATATTAAAAATCTGAAGAATACTTCAGGGATTTCTGGTATGTGCCATAAACCAGATGGATTTGTTTATATTACAAAAAATGGATATGGCGGTATGGTGGTTGTGAGCATGGAGATATATGAAAGTGCTATACGCTAACTTACTGTATATAGAGATGTTGGACTGCCAGAAGAACATATATAGTCAGGTAATTTGAAAATAATTAAGACTTTATTTAACTATGCTTTTTTTATATGCTATTAGAAAATTTATATTTTCATTTTCAAGTTATTCTACTATAAAAAACGGTCAGATAGAAAAGGCAGGGACAGCTTTGGCAGGAATGAGGAATAAGTATGGCATATAAACTAATTGTTACAGGGCGGGCAGATGAATTATATCATAGTATTTAATGTTAAAATGGATATTGTAAATATAGCTGGAAAATTATTGGATTAAATTATGAACTGAAAAAATAACTGTTAATGTAAAACTGGTTATATAACAGGGCAGCAGGCATGGTATTCCATTATAGGAAAACTAAAGCCTGCTGTTTTATTATTCGGAAAGTATAACAATATTATATCCTTTGTACAGTACAGGTTTTTAATTTCCCTAAAAGGGACAGTAATATTATCCCCTATGTACAGTACAGGTTACTGGACTGCAAACCATAGTTTTTATACAATATATTTAGCAGCAATGCCAGTAATAAAATAAAAAAGAAGTTTTTTATACAGATATTTTTACTGGCGGCTGTATGAAAACAGAATAGGACAGGCATATATTCTGATATATTTCCGCTTTGCCATTTATATGGCGGAGTGGCCAGGACCCGTTTCGTGCCATGATAATCCTGCACAGATGTTTAATGCTGTGTTGCCTGTGAAGGATTGGAGCAGAGGTTGTGGCCTGCCAGGGCAGCACCTGGGAAGAATGGATTATACAGACACCATGATTGCAGAGAAAATTCCTTTCATGGGGGCGGCAGCCTGCACATGAAACCGTTTAGGCAGGTGGAAGTGCAGTGGGGACGGGCATGGTCCCATGTATGCAGACCCGGCTGGGGGCAGATTGTGGTTGTTTTTATTACAGGGGCGGCTGGCTGTTTTATGAAGTTTGCTGTCCTCTGGTATAAATGTTTCTGGTATTAAGGCTAAAGCATGGTATTATTATAAGCTGCCATATGCTTTGCAGGACCAGGAACATTTATATAAGAGGATAACAAAACTTAAATGTCATAGGACAACTAATGCCATGAATATAGTTTTTATACAGGGAGGTGGTTCTGGTGCAGGCACAGGAGGATATTAAGGGTACAGGTAAAGAGGTGTTATGGGATATTGACGGAATAGATATAGATAAATTTGATACCATAGAAAATAAAACAGGGAAGTTTGCAGAAGACACAGGTGGCAATGCAGAGTCACATATAAATAGCGGGTATGTGGTAAGGAATTATTTTTCTGACGGGGGTTATAGTGCAACAGAGGTGTTTATACATTATATTAAAAAAATTGCAGAAATTAATTATTAGAAATGTGTAAAAAAGCCTTGGCAAAAGCCGTATAATATGGTAATTTATAAACAGGACTGGAAGTGGGGTTCCTGGTTTTATTACCATTTGTGTGGTTTCCATGTTGATGGAATAATAAAGTCAGGAGTGAAGCATATGGATACGGAACGTGTTTATAAAGCTGCCCTTTATCTCAGGCTGTCAAAAGATGATGGAGATACCTGCGGCAGCATTAAAAAAGAAAGCAACAGCATTGGAAGCCAGAGGGATTTATTAAAAGCATATATAAAAAATCATAATGACATGGAAATATCCGGGATTTATATTGACGACGGGTATTCAGGTGCATCTTTTGGTGACAGGCCAGAGTTCCAGAGGATGATGTCAGATATATATGCCAGGAAAGTGGACTGTGTAATTGTAAAAGACCTTTCAAGGTTTGGACGGGATTATATTGAAGCTGGGCGGTTTATACAAAAAACCTTCCCAGCTTTTAATGTGCGCTTTATTGCTGTTACAGATAATTACGACAGCCTGTATGCAGACAGGGCAGATTCTTCCCTTGTGCTGCCAGTAAAAAACTTTGTAAATGACAGTTACTGCAGGGATATCAGTGTTAAAGTGCGTTCATGCCAGCAGGCTAAACGTCTTGAGGGACAGTGTATTTCTGCATTTGCACCATATGGTTATATGAAGGAACCGGATAATAAAAACCATCTGGTTATTGATAAATATGCAGCAGGCATTGTGAAAAAGATTTTCAGGTGGAAAATGGAGGGCATGAGCCTTTTAGCAGTTGCAGACAGGCTGGACTCGCTTGGCATTCTTCCACCAGCGGAGTATAAAAAGATGGCAGGGCTTAAATACCAGTCAGGGTTTAAGGCTGCAAAGACAGGGAAATGGTCTTCTGTATCAGTAAAACGTATACTGACGGACAGGGTTTATACAGGTGACATGGTGCAGGGAAAACGGGAAAAAATCAGTTATAAGATGAAAAAGCGCATTGTGAAACCAGAGAATGAATGGGTCTGTGTGGAAAATACACACGAAGCAGTCATTTCTAAAATGGATTTTGATATTGTACAGGAACTTTTAATGTATGATGGCAGGTCGTCTGCTGGTACAGGTACAGCAAATTTTTTCTGTGGGGTTTTGTTCTGTGCAGACTGTGGTGTACCAATGGTTAAAAGGACAAACAAATATAAGGGCAGGCAGAGGGTGTTTTACATATGCCAGACCAAAAACCAGTCCAGGGGCTGCACCAGGCACAGCATACCAGAGGAAACATTAAAAAACATTGTTTTGAAAGAAATTGTTTCTTTTACAGATTTAATGGCATCTTATTCTGATGTACTGGATTTTGTAAAACAGATGGACCTGGATTACAGCAGGGCAGTGGGATATGATGCACAGGTTTGTACACTCACCAGTGAATATAACAGGTATTACAGCCTGAAAAGCGGGCTTCTTTCTGACCTTAAAGACGGGCTGGTTGACAGGGAGGAATTTGAAGAATTTAACCGCATATATGAAAACAAGTGCAGGGAACTGGAAAAGGCCATTGAAAGCCAGAAAAGGCTTGTAAAAAACCTGTTACATAATGGTACCCTTGCGAAGTCCAGGCTGGAAAAGTTCAGGGAAACAGCAAAAACCGGGGAGCTTACAAGGGAGCTGCTGGTTACTATGGTAAAAAAGATATATGTACATGAGGGAAAAAAAGTTGATATCCTGTTCCGTTTTGCAAATGAAATGGAGAAACTTGGCATGCTATCCCAGATGGCATGCGCAGATGCACCAGGGCAGGGGGTGGTATAGATGGCAAGGACAGCAAAGAGATACCAGAAAGCAGAAACGGGTTATAAACAGTCTGGTCTCCCTGTATTTTATGCTGGAATATACAGCAGGGTTTCAGTTGACAGTGGTGAAAACAAAACAGAAACCATAGAAAACCAGATAGAGATTGCCAGACAGTTTGTAAGGGAAAATAACAGCAGCACGGAACGTAAAATGGATTTACAGATATATGATACTTATATTGACAGGGGAATTACAGGAACATCTTTTGACAGGAAAGGTTTCATGCGCCTGATGGAAGATGTGAAAGGGCATAAAATTAACTGTATCATTGTTAAGGATTTATCACGTTTTGGCAGGGATTATATTGAAACTGGCAATTACATTGAGAAAATCCTGCCATTCCTGGGCTGCCGTTTTATTGCAGTTACTGATGGGTTTGACTCAATGTCAGGGAATGCAGCAGAAAGCCAGCTTGCCATGGACATTAAAAACCTCGTTAATGACATGTATGCAAAAGATATATCAAAAAGGTCAGCACTTGCAAAAAAAATGGCAGCACAGGCAGGTTCTTATATTGGAAGCTTTGCACCTTATGGCTATAATGTTGCCAGTATAAACGGGATACGTAAATTAGTTGTGGATAATGAATGTGCTGGCATTGTAAAGCTGGTATTTGAAAAATATGCAGGTGGCTGTTCCTATAATGATATTATTTCTTATCTGTATACAAATAAAATCCACAGGATTAGCGATTATAAAAAATACCACCATGTATACTGTGAAAGCGGTGAAACCCTGCACCAGTGGGGACAGAATGTAATAAAGGGGTTGTTAAGCAACCCTGTGTATACAGGAAACCTTGTACAATGTAAAAAAAGTGCAGGGTTATACAAAGGACAGAAAAAAACCATGCAAAACCATAAAGATGAATGGGTTACTGCCAGTGGGACACATGAAGCAGTTATAAGCAGCGGGCTTTTTGAAGAAGTACAGCAGATGCTAAAGAAAACTGTAAAATGCGCACCAAAGCAGTACACAGATAAAGAAACAGACAATATTTACCGCAATATTTTATACTGCGGTATCTGCGGAAAACGCATGCACCCTGTTTTTTATGGGTGCAGGAGGAAAGATGAAAGGCATTTTTCCTATTATTGCATGAATGCTTATATGCTTGATGGAAGAAAGTGTGGAAAAAACTATATAAGGGAGGAACATCTGGACATTTATGTTATGGGACAGTTAAAACAGGTGTTAAAATCCCAGAAAGTAAAACCAAAGGACTGTATACAGGTAAACAATTCCCTGTGCAGCCAGAAAATAAATGCATACCTGGAAGAAGAAAAAGAACTCGCAAAAGCCTGTGAAGCAGTTAAAGAAGAATGTGCTTTAAAATTTATGCAGTATAAAGAGGGGGAGGCCACGAAGGAAGAATATTTGAAATCCAGGCAGTATAAAAAGGAACAGGAAGATTTTTCAGAAAAAAGAAAGGCAGAATTAAGGGAAAAAATCCAGGACTGTAAGTTACAGGCAGAAGAAAAGAACCAGTTTTTAAAGGCTGTTTTAAAAACCACTTTAAAAGCGGAAAAATGCCAGAAGCTGGATATCCATCTGGCAGAGGCATTAATTGCTAAGATACTTTTATTTCCAGATGGCATCATTGAAATTTATTATAAATTTCCAGACGGGGGTGTACAGGTTGGAAAATAATTACAATAAAGGCATGGTTGCCGGTTATTACCGCTTGTCTGTGGAAGATGGCAGCCTGGAAATGGAGAGCAGCAGCATTTCCAGCCAGAGGCTGCTTGTGAAAAAATATATTGCTTCCCATAAAGAGTTTGCAGGGTATGGCTTTTGTGAATTTTATGATGACGGGTATTCCGGCACAACAATGGACAGACCAGGCATACAGAAACTTCTTGCAGGGATAAAGGATAATAAAATACAGTGTGTCATTGTAAAAGATATTTCCAGGTTTTCAAGGGATTATATAGAACTTGGTACTTATATGGAACAGGTTTTCCCGTTTATGCAGGTCAGGTTTATTGCAATTACAGACAATTACGACAGTAATGATTATACAGGGCCTGCTGGCATGGATATTGCTTTTAAAAGCCTTTTATCAGATTTTTACTGCAAAGATGTTTCAGACAAGGTTAAAAGTTCACTGGAAGCAAGAAAAAAGCAGGGTAAATATGCCACAGGGTCTGTACCTTTTGGATATATGAAAAATAAAGACAACCCGCAGGAACTTCTCGTTGTGCAGGAGGAGGCAGAGGTTATAAAACGCATCTTTTCTTTGTCACTGGAGGGGAATAACCTTACAAAAATCTGTAAAATCTTTAATGACGGAGGGGTAAAAACACCGCTTGAATATAAAAACGCCAGAAAAAAGCAGGACAGGAAAGAACTTATGCAGTGGCATAAATACTGGCAGCCTTCAGTGATAAGGACAATACTTACAAATGAAACTTATACTGGCAGCATGGTTTATAATAAATCAGAACAGGCAGGAGTGGGGCAGAAAAAGAAAATATTAAAACCACGCAGTGAGTGGAAAGTATTCCCAGGACACCATGCTGCCATTATAGACAGTGAAACTTTTGACAGGGTGCAGGGGAAGTTTTTCCACAGAAAAGAAACGGGACGTACACCTTTTTCTTATCCGCTTAAAGGAAAGGTTTACTGTGCATATTGTAACAGGTGTCTGAGGGTAACAAAACTGTCAGGGGGCAGGCTTTCATTGTATTGTGCAAACAGGAAACTGAAAAGTGGCAGCCAGTGCATACAGGAATCCATCGGGAATGAATGGCTTGAAAGTGTGGTATTAAAAGAGATACAGTTACAACTGGGTAAGTTTAAGGATTTGGGCATAATTATGAAAGGAACCAGTACAGGATGTAAGGGTGTAAATGTTAAGGAAAAGACATTACTGGAAAAACTGGAACAGGACACAGGAAAACTTATCCAGGAAAAAGCAGATAACCTTGAAGAATACCATAAAGGTCTTATTACAAAAGAAGAATTGCTGGTAAGACGGGACAGGATAACAGAGCAGATTGTAGAAATAAAAAAACAGCAGAAAGAATTAGAAGAAAAAGTATGCCATAGCATGGAAGAATTACAAAAGAAACAAAAGGAATACAGTAAGTGGCCTGCGTATTACGGGCTTGATGTTTTGTCAAGGGAAATGGCAGAAGCATTTATAAGTAAAGTAGTTATAGATAACCAGAAAAATATCAGCATATTCTGGACGTTTAGCAGGAAATAACAAGGATAACATACAGTTTTAAATAATAAATATTTTATTATAAATGGCCATTATTTAACAGAAAGATACAGAAGGACATTTCACTCATTGTAAGGCATGGTGAAAATGTATTTGTATGATATAACAAGGCATAAAAAAGAAACGGGCAACCCCCCATTTCTCTTATTTATACTTGGCATAATAGGGATAGTAAGAAGAAACGCACCATGCCTGTATGGTTTTACATGGAAATTTGAAGATTGAAAAAACAGGGATTTTATGACATAATAAAAAATGTTAAGAAAAACGAAAAGTGAGGTATCTGCCATGGTTATTATAGAAAGAAGGATAAAACATGAAACGTGAAGAATATATTCCAGATGAGATGGTAGTTAAACGTGTAAAAGAAGCTGTAAGAATTGAACTAGAAAAAAGGAAAGCGATGGACGTACCTGTAATTATATATGACAGGGAAACCCAGGCCATATACCAGGAGAACAGTGATGGGACAAGGACAGAGGTAGGCAGGAAAATGAGAAAGGGGCGTTACAGTGAGCGTATTTCAGAAAAATCCTGAAATTGTAGTGTTTGCAGGTCCTAACGGGTCAGGAAAGAGTACAATTACTGAATTGTTAAAGCCACCAATGGATTATATTAATGCAGATGAAATCAAGAAAATTATGAAATGTTCTGACCTGGAAGCAGCACAATTAGCAGAAAGACAAAGAGAAGAACATATCAGCCAGATGAATGAGTTCTGTTTTGAAACAGTGCTGTCAACAGGGCGGAATTTAGAATTGTTAAGAAAAGCAAAGAATAAAGGATATTTTATACGTTGCTATTATATCCTTACTGCGGACCCGGTGATTAATATCTGGCGTGTGAAATCAAGGGTGGTATCAGGCGGACATGATGTACCAGAAGATAAAATAATCAAAAGGTATGACAGGGCGCTGGAACTGGTAAAGGATTTAGTTAAAATTTGTGATATATGCCATATTTATGATAATTCTGGAAGCAGGCCATTCAGGATATTAAAAAAGAGAAAAGAAAAATTTTATTTTGATGAATGTGATGAATGGTATTTTGAAGATATCAGGTTTCTGACGGCTGTTGACAATATGGAAAAAAGAAACTTGAATTAAACAGATATTTTTTAATACAAATCTATAAACTTGCATTAAAAATTTGATAACTTATACTTGACACCATAGGGTGTTTTACGTGGTAATGATATTACAATGGATACGGTAAGTGTACAGAAATATTTTATAAGTGGTGCAGATCCTGGTAATATTACAGAGCCTGACAGATTATGGGGCAATGGGAAGCTAAATATATATGATGTATTTGAGAGTCTGCGGGGGTATTAAGTTATGCTTCCTTTCTGTGGCTTGCATGTCCGGCATCATTGCTGGCCATTTTGACTTCATGAAGAAGAACTTTATACCGCAGTGTAGCAGCATTTATTGCATATATATAACTGTCTATAAGGTCAGGGTCATTTACATTTTGCAGCCCTTTATATGCATCTTCAAAGCTTTTCTGGGCTTCAAGCAAAGCTTTTTTTAAGAAATCCTCTTTTTTAGGAGGGTTTCTTTTCTTTGTCTTTAAAAAATTCATAGTTGTCCTTCCAAACAAAATAATAAAATTAAAAGGGTTCTTATATATAATTATAGACAGCGTTGGAAGAATTATGCAGATATGAATGAATTTTTTAAAGACATGCTTAATAGAAATATAGTAGGCAGACATGCTATAAACATTAGCGGGCTGGATTTAAACAGCATGGTGGAAGGTGGTAAAACAGAATGAATGTAGTGTACATAGTGGTATTTTTATTATTTTTTTTCATGGCATCTAAAGTATTTAAGTTTAACCCTTATAACCTGGTTGCCAATATGTTGTTAAGGGTGCTTTCAGGCATTATATTTATTAGCATATGTAATTACCTGGTATTTATATCTGGAAGGGGTTTCCATGTAAATATTAATGAAACAAGCCTTTTAGTTTCAGCATTTCTTGGAATAAGCGGGGTATGTTTTTTATATGTTTTCCAGTGGGTTTTAACAATAATGTAATAAAAACATTGTTAAAAATATATAAAATTACTAATGTTTGACAAAAGCAGAATATAGTGTTATAGTATCCCCACACTTTAGCAGGGGAGGCAATGGCCATGAAAGAGTTTATTATGTTAAATATATTGGTATATGCAGTAGCAGGTGATTTATGGGATTGTAAAATCAGGAATTCTATTATTGTTACAGGCTGGCTTGCAGGTATATTTATTAATACTTTTACAAATGGGTTTTATGGAACAGCATATACTATATTTTGCATAATAATTACAATTATAACTGGATTTCCACTTTTTATAACAGGAGGAATTGGAGCTGGTGATATTAAGCTCTTATCTGTTATAGGAGGGATACATGGGCTTTCTTTCCTGGCTAAAGCAGTGGTGCTGTTTTTAGTTATTGCGGGCACAGCCTCATTTGTAAAATTAATTAAAAAAAGGGCATTAATATCAAGGATAAGGGCTTTTATTTATTATATTTTACATGCAAAGGCAGAAGATGGCAGGTATTACTGTAAAGAACGCTGTAGCAGCCAATTTACAATACGTCTTGCGCCTATAATAGCAGCAGCATATTTTATTACGCTATTTTTTTAAAGGAAGGAGGATTAAAAATTGAAAAGAATGTTGCTTGCTGTTTTAGCAGATAAAATGTATTCTAACAGGTTTTCGGATTATATAAGCCATCATAAAAACATGCTGGCAGATTTTATAATATTTACAAGTGTGGATAATACCAGGGAATATGTTAAAAAAGGAAAGATAGATATACTTCTTGTTGATGAAAGTATGTCGGGCGGGGCACTGGAACTTTCTAACATTAAGAAAATAATAATTCTGTCAGACGGGGGATATACAGGGCAGACAGCCTGTCCTGTTATATTTAAATACCAGTCTGCAGGGCGCATATTAAAAGAAATATTTGCAAAAGCAGCAGATGATGATAATATTCCAGGCATAGCCTCAATATGCGCTTCTAAGCAGGCGGAATTAATTACTGTATTTTCGCCATATGGTGGTGCAGGAACCAGTACATATTCAAAAAGCCTTTGTGCAGGCATGGCAGCCAGTAATAATGTACTTTATATTAATCTTGAAGCATTCGACAGTTTTGCAGAATTTGAAAGTAATGCAGAAAGACAAGGTTATATATGTGGAATGTCAGAAGCTGTATATTATATAAAACATAAAAAAGATAAACTTGCATTTAAAATGGAGTCAATAATAAAACATCATAATGACGGATATAGTTATATACTGCCAGTTGAAGATTACAGGGATTTATACAGTATTTCCGCAGATGATATTGAATGTTTTGCAGATATTGTTACAAGCAGTATGATGTATGATAAAGTTGTTTTTGATACAGGCTGCATAAATGAAGCATTATTAAAACTTTTTGAAATAAGCGATGTATTAATTTTACCTAAAGCATCTGGAACTATACAGGAAAATAAGCAACATTCTTTTGAAAGGCTTCTTGTCCGCAATGGAATGGATAAAACGTTGCATAATATTAAATATGTGGTAATGAAGGGAAGGCAGGTATCTAATTAATATTAATGAACTGGATAAAATAAAAAAGAAATTGCAAGAACAGTTAATAAGAAGCATATCACAGGAAAATTATAGTTCTGGTGATGAAGTATATGAAGCTGTAGAAGAAAGTGTTCTTAAAGAAGGCATGGCAGTTTATATTACAGCAGAAGAAAAACACTATCTTGTAAAGAGTGTTTATAATTCAATAAAAGGGCTTGATGTATTACAGGATATTGTAGATAATCCTGATATTACTGAAATTATGGTAAACGGGCCTGAAAATATATTTGTTGAAAAAGATGGCAAGATAACAAAATATCCTGGACATTTTACAAGTATGCAAAAGCTTGAAGACGTAGTGCAGCAGATTGTTGCCAAGGTAAACAGAATGGTAAATGAGTCAAACCCTATTGTTGATGTAAGGCTTCTTGATGGTTCAAGGGTTAATATAGTACTGCCTCCTGTTTCATTAAACGGGCCTGTTATAACAATAAGAAAATTCCCTAAAACACCTATGACCATGGATAAATTAATAAACATAGGTTCTGTAAGTGAAGAGGTTGCAAATTTTCTTAATATTCTTGTTGTTGCAAAGTACAATATTTTTATAAGTGGTGGTACAGGCAGTGGCAAAACTACATTTCTTAATGTGCTGTCTAATTATATCCCGTCTGATGAAAGGATAATCACGATTGAAGATTCAGCAGAATTACAAATAAGGGGTGTCCCCAACCTTGTAAAGCTTGAAGTAAGGAATGCTAATGTTGAAGGAAAAAATGCAGTTACAATACGTGATTTGTTAAAGTCAGCATTGAGGATGCGGCCAGAACGTATTGTAGTGGGAGAGGTGCGTGGAGGGGAAGCACTTGATATGTTACAGGCCATGAATACAGGCCATGATGGTTCGCTTTCAACGGGTCATGCAAACTCCACAAAGGATATGTTAAGCAGGCTTGAAACAATGGTGATGCAGGGAGCAGCAGGGCTTCCGTTAGAAGCAATAAGAAACCAGATAGCATCTGCAATAGATATAGTAGTACAGCTTGGCAGGTTAAGGGATAAATCAAGGAAAGTGCTTGAAATTGCAGAAGTAACAGGTGTAAAAGATGGTGAAATAACAGTACAGCCAATATACAAATTTATTGAAAAAAGTACAGATTCCAATGGAAAGATAAAAGGAGAACTTTGTGCTACAGGAAACAGACTTTTAAATACAGGTAAACTTGCATATGCAGGCCTGTTAAACAAACTTAAATTATAAGGAGTTATTTTGAAAAGGCCAGAAAACAGGATTAAAAAAAATAAAAAATTCTTAAAAGCATTTTCTTTAGGATTTTTCAAAGCATTTATATTGTTGTTTTTATTTTACAGGTCAGTTATTTTATCACTAGTTTTAGCATTAATCTATGGAATTGTTAATATAAAATTCTATAAAAAGAAATGTCTTGAAGAATGGCGGTGGCAGATGAATTTAGAGTTCCGGGAAGTTATGACAGCGGTTTCTTCTGCATTAAATGCTGGTTATTCTGTTGAAAACTCTTTTAAAGAGGCCAGGGCAGATTTACTGCTTTTATATGGCAGTAATTCCATAATGGCAAAGGAACTTGATAAAATAAATTCAAAGATTATGCTTAACCAGCCGCTTGAAATTGTACTTAGGGAATTTGCCCAGTATTGCCAGGTAGAGGATATCAGTAACTTTGCAGAGGTATTCCAGACCGCAAAACGTACAGGTGGCAACCTTATTGAAGTGGCAAGGTCAACCGCAAACAAAATCAGCAGCAAAATAGAAACAAGCCGTGAAATAAGGACAATGACCGCGGGCAAAAAAATGGAAGGAAAAATTATGTCAGTTATACCACTTGCAATAATAATATATTTCTGGGCCAGTTCACCAGGATTCCTTGACAGCCTTTATACATTAAAAGGCAGGCCTGTAATGACTGTGCTTCTTATATTTTATATTGTAGCATTTAAATGGAGCGAAAGGATAGGTGACATATTTGTTTAAAATAATTGCAGTTTTTTGTTGTGTTATCCTGCTTTTATTAATTGCAGCATTTGTATGGGTACAGTTTAGAAAATATGAAAATGATATTAAAGATATACCAGTACAGGAAGAATACGGGTTTATAAAAAGGCTTTATCCTGCTTCATACAGCATATATAGTTTTTGCAAAAATAAACTGCATATACTGGCAGGGGCAGGCAAGTCTGAAGACATTAGAAAAATTTATACTAGGCTTGATGGCGCTAATGCAGAAAAATTTTATTTCTGTAATATATTTTCTATTATTATTATTGCAGTATTTTGTACAATTCTGTTCCTTATGGTATTTATAATAACGCCAAGTAAAGAAAGCATAATAAAGGATGGATATTTTATAGAAAGGGATATACCTGGCGGAACAGATAAAGAAAAAGAAATTGGTGTTTTTATCGGTGGTGAAGAACAAAAGCTGCCAGTAAACGTACCTGCCAGAAAATATAGTGATGAGGAATTTGTGGTTAAATTAAAAGAGGCTATGGATTATGTAAGGGAGAATTACCTTGGTGAGAACCAGTCACCAGAAAAAGTAAGTAAAAGTTTAAACCTTGTTTCTTATATACCAGATAATGCAATAGAGATATCATGGGAATGTGATACAGATAATATAGTTTCTAGTGATGGTACGCTTGAACGTTCACAGGTAACAGAGCCTTTGGCAGTACAGATAACAGCAGTATTTTCATATTATGGCAATAGTAAAGATATGCCTCTTGAATTTACGGTACTGCCTGTAAATAAAAGTAAAACAGAGATACTCTGGGATAAATGGAATGAAATGTTTATGGAATTATCAGATTTAACCGCAACTAGGAAATTTTTACAACTGCCATCAGAAACAAACGGGCAGAAAGTGTTATATAAAGTTCCAGAAAATAATTATATTATGTATGTTTTGTTATTAGGCATAATTATAATTATATTTGTACCAATAGTTATAGACAGCAGGATAAAGGAAAAGTTAAAGCAAAGAGAGCAGGAGCTTCGTATTGATTATCCTGGATTTGTTGAAAAATTTGTACTGTTAATTGGAGCAGGCCTTAACTGTAAAGGTGCATGGCAGAGAATGGCATCAGAATATAAAAAGAAATTACAGGACGGAGGCAGGAAGCGTTATCTGTATGAAGAAATGCTGCTAGCAGAAAGGCAGCTTGAAAATGGAATGAATGAAGCAGGGGTGTATGAACTTTTTGGAAAAAGGACAGGGCTTTTAAAATACATTAAGTTTAGTACATTACTTGTGCAAAATTTAAAAAAAGGTTCCGCAGATCTTTTAAAAGTGCTTGAATATGAAGCTGCTGATACATTAAAAGAGAGGCGTGAAAATGCTAAAATACTTGGAGAGCAGGCAAGTACAAAAATGTTAATGCCAATGATTATTATGATGGCAGAAGTATTTGCAATAATAATATATGCTGCTTTCCAGAATATGTAGAAAGGAGATGTTATTTTGGGTAAATGGTTAAAAGAGTTCTGGTATGAGGAGGATGGGGTTGGTGTTATTGAAATAATACTTATACTTGTTATCCTTGTTATGCTTATTGTTATTTTCAGGGACAAGCTTAAAGATATAGTAGAGAAGGCTTTTTCAAGCATAAGCAATGGTACAGGAAAAATAAATACAGATATGAAGATAAAATAATATTTATATATTTATAATTTATATGGTTTTTATAATACATAGGAAAGGAGCAGGCATATTAAAAAGGGAAGTATAACTATATTTCTAACATTTATCTTTGCCATTATGCTTTCCCTGGTTACTGCATTTATAGAAAATGTAAGGGTCATTACATCAGAAGCTTATGTTTCAATGGCTTCTGATACTGCGGTACAGATGGTATTTGGCAATTATAATAAAGAACTGTATGATGAATATGGGTTATTTGCATATGGTGGATATAATGGTATGGGGTTATCAGATTTTGAGGCAGAATTAGAAGAAACTGTTAATAAAAATTTAGCATATAAGCCAGAAAAAACCTTAAAAACATATTCAGATTTATACAGGCTTAAGGATATTTCATGTGAAACAGGAGATTATTATACACTTGATGAAGATAAAGTATTTTTAGGCCAGATATCAGATTATATTGCTGTTTCTGCTATAGAAAATGTAAAAGACTATTTTACAGAAAAAGATGTAAAAGAAGATATTTCTATAGATGGGATGTTAGATGAAGCCGCCAGGTATGAAGATGGTGCTTATAACACAGATAACAGTAATGAAAGTGAATATAGCAGCAGTGGTGAAGAGAATAAAAAGCCATCAGATGAAGAACTGGATGAGGAATTAAAAAAAGATCCAGCAGGCGGCAATCCACTTAAAGCATTGAAAAATCTTATTAATAATGGTTTATTATCCCTTGTCTGTGATGTTTCTAAAGTTAGTGAAGCAAAAATAGAGGCAGCAGATAAAAGCAGCTATGATAAAGGAAAGGAGGATGATAATTCATCTGCTGCCAAATTCTTTAAATCACTACTTGAGGGGGAAGAAAGCAGTAATCTTAGCCAGGATAAGCTTTTAGGACAGGCAGGGCAGAAAGGCAATGCAGATAAACTTAAATATATTTACTATGCAGAAAATGTTTTATCATCATATATTGACAGTGAGTTTAATACTGTACATTACGGGCTTGAATATCTGGTTGCAGGAAAGGAAACAGAGAAAGAAAATCTTGCCAGTATTGCCAGGCGCCTGCTTATTATACGTACTCTTTTAAACATGGCATATGTAAGTACAAATTCTTCTTTCCAGTCAAAAAGCCTGGCCACAGCAACGGCAATCGTTGGATTTACTGGAATTATGCCATTAGTTACAGGAATACAGTGGCTAATTCTTACAATACTTGCATTTGAAGAGGCATGTATTGATGTAACAGCACTTCTTGATGGCAAAAGTGTACCATTAGTAAAAAGCCCTGTTAATTTTAAAATGAAATATGAAGAAATATGTTCTGTATCACATAGCTTTTTTAAAAGAAAAGGCAAAGATTATAAAGAAGCAGGCGGAGGAATAATTTCTGATGGTATTTCTTATAAACAATACCTTTTATTACTTGGACTGCTAATTCCAAAGCAGAAATTAAAGGACAGGCTGGTTGATGTTATACAGTTTGATTTAAGAAAACGCTTTAACCAGACATTTGAATTCCGGGACTGTATTTGTGCAGCAGAATGTATTACAAGTTATAATATACCTTACGCTTTTTCTTATGTTAAAAAGAATTTTTTAAGTAAAATAAAAACAGAAGATGCAAAAAGGTGTGTAACAGCTAGTTATAGTTATGTTGATGGTGTATGGGAATATTAAAAGGGAGGTATAAATGGGTATAAAAATATATTGGGGTGTCCTTTATGCAGTAAGAACAGTAAAAAATAAATTTAAAATCTCACGAAGTATCAGAATTGCTCCCCGGCATAACTTGGAAGATACAGGCAGAAATATTTGCTATAAAGGGCACTCCTGTGTATTTTTATCTAAAAAGAAAGGTTCATTTACAGTTGAAGCTTCATTATGTGTGCCAGTATTTTTTCTTGTATTATTTTCATTATTTTATATTTTCCAGTGCCTGTACAGAATGAACTATATTAAAGACAGTCTTTTGGACTGTGCAAGGGAATATGCAGTATTTGGGACAAAAACTGGTATTGTAACAACATTTTTAGATGAAAAAGTTATTATAAAATATGATGAAGATACAACTCCCCCTATATGCCATGTTTCATATAAAATGGAAGTACCATTTCTTGGTTCAAAATTCTTTAAGTTAAATTTTTACCAGCAGGCAGTTATAAATAATTATTCTGGAAAAAGCATGGTGGATAATAACAGTAATGGTGAAGATAGTGAAGAGTATGTTTATATAACTAAAAGCGGGAAAGTATACCATTGTAAAACAGAATGTACATATCTTAAACCAAGCATACAAAAGGTAAGTGGAGAGATTGTTCCAGAAAAGCGCAATTCATCAGGAAGCAAATATAAAGCATGTGAAAAATGCTGCAAAAATATTGATGCCATAAATATTGCAAGTGTTTATATAACAACTTATGGTGACAGGTATCATAAGTATAATGACTGCCCGAAGATTAAAAGAAATATAAGGCGTGTTAAAAAATCAGAAACAGGAGGGCTTCCAGCATGCAGCAAATGTGGGAAATAAAAACAAAATAAAGACTGGAGGGGCTAATATAGATAATAATATTCTACTATATATTATACTAGGGGCAGTTTTGCTTATATGTACAATAACAGATTTTAAATATAAAGAAATATATATGCCAGTTATTATTGCAGGCCTGGTGCTTATAACCTGTTTCCATATATGGCAGAAAAACTTTTCATATGCAGATATAGCAGGTGCATTTATTGTATGCCTGCTATTTACTGCTGCTTCTTTTGCAAGCAGGGGGCAGATTGGGCTGGGAGATGCTTTTCTTTTTACTATAACAGGTGCAGGGCTCGGGTTTATGGCAAATATTCTTATAATTATGTTTAGTTTTATGCTGGCGTTCTGTGGGGCAGTATTTCTTATTACAATAAAACATAAACCACGTAATTACTGTATGCCACTTGCACCATTTGTATTAAGTGCATTTATATTTTATTTAGCAGGTATTTACTTTCCGTTATAATATTTTATGGAATGAAAGGAAGGGAAGATGGAATTAGGAAAAGTTTTTAAAATGAAAGGAAGTTATACAATAGAAGCAGTATTTGTTGTGCCTGTGGTACTAGGACTGGTATTTGCAATGATATATGTAATATATTATCTGCATGACAGGGCTGTAATATACAGTAATATGCAGCAGGAAGTTATAAGCGTAGCAGAAGGGAGAAAAGAATATAAAAATAATACCAGATGGCAGCAGGATATACAGAAAAATTTATGGATATTTAATATAATATCAGGCAGTATATCGAAAGGCAGACTTTATATAGAATCAGACATAAAGGCGGAGTGCAGCCTTGATATACCTGTTATAAGATATTTTATAAATAATAAACAGGAGATATGTATAGAAGACAAATATCTTGCCATGCACCCTGGGTTTATTATAAGGGCAAAAGGTGTTATTCCAGATAAATAAGGAGGAGGGCAGTGAATAAACGCATATACCATGACAGCAAAATGTCATATCTTGTAATAGAACCAGAAGAAGATATTGCTTCTTCACTTTCTATGAATATGATGAAAAATAATAAAATCCAGTGCCTTCTGGATATGGATTGCCGCTATATTGATAATAACCTGGTTTTATATTATGAAATACAGGGCCTGCAAACTGTAAAGGAATATATAAATGAACCTGGCATTAGTTTTAATATAATAAAACAGCTATATACAGATATTGCGCAGGCAGTTTTAAACGGTGAAGAATTTTTTCTAAGTGAAGATTCTTATTTAATGGATTTAGAATATATATTCTGGGATAAAAAGGCAGAAAGTATAAAATTATGCTGTATACCTGAGTTACAAGGAAATTTCCAGGAAGATGTGAAAAAACTTACTGAAGACATTATGGGATATATTAACCATAGTGATAAAAAGGCAGTAGCATTTATTTATGGAATATATGCTTTAATATCAGATGGAGGATTTATTATACCAGATATTAAAGCTTATATTAAGAATTTTAAGCCAGATTCCATAGATGCCTGTTTGTATAATAAACAAGGTGGCAAAGGGAATTGTAATAAAGATTGTAAGGAAGATATCATAAGTGAAAATGGTAAAGATTGTGTTAAAGAAGATACAGAATATAATAATGGAAATAATAATGTAGAAAATAATAAAGAGGGACTTACAGGTATGCCAGGAAATACTATAGAATTTATTAAAACTGGCAGCATTAATATAATACAAGCAGAAGCAGGTAACAAACCCGGGCATGTATTACATATTGACAGGGGTTCACTTCCTTTTAAGGCAGGCGGCAGGGGCAATATAAATATATATCTTGGAAATATAGGAAAAAAGACAGGCAAAAACCAGTTAGAAATAAGGGCAGGGAGAGGAAATGACTGTAATCTTGTGCTGCCTGTTAATTATATAAGCCGTCATCATGCAATGATTTATATAGAAAATGGGAAAGTTTATATAGAAGATACGGGATCGTCTAATGGTACATTTATAAATAATAAAAGAATACCAGCAAATGTAAAAATGCCATTTAGTACAGAAGATACTATTTCATTTGCTGGTATTATATGCAGAATGTCCTGTAGGTAAAATTATTTTATTATAGCTGAGATGTTTTTATATTTTTCCTTATATCCGTTTTTTGTTAATTCAGCTTTAATGCCATTTGGACAGCCTGGGGAGAAACTGAATTTATATAAGTTATATTCACCTGCCTGGTATTTAAAATCTGTACCATTATCCTGGTAATGCATATAATAACATGGGTTGCTTGTATAATTACCAGTACTTTTGTAAACAGACGGGTAAAATTCAATAACCAGTTTTTGTGTATTTTGTATATTAAGGTTTGGTATATCAGGATATACTGGCAGTATGCTTCCGCCTTTTATAAATACAGGGCATACATCAAGGGGTGCATGGTATAAAATGTAACGGCCTCCTTTAATGCGCCTGCCACTGTTATAGTCAACCCATATGCCATGTGGAAGGTAAACACTGCGCACAGAAACACCCTGGTCTGTAACAGGGGCAACAAGTATACTGTTTCCAACTAAATATTCATCATTACAATTAATAACATTTTTATCATTGCCATATTCCATAACAAGAGGACGCAGTATTGGAATTCCTGTAAGGCTTTCTTCATAACATAAATCGTAGATATATGGAATAAATTTATAATGAAGTTTAACATACTTGCGGTAAATATCAAGTGTGCGTTTATTAAATGCCCACGGTTCCTGCCGGCGTGTCATTTTGGCACTGTGGTTCCTGAATAAAGGGGAGAAACAGCATGCTTCAATCCAGCGTGATAAAAGTTCAGGAGTTGTATTAGAACCAAAGCCTCCTATATCCGTACCACAAAATGGTATGCCTGACATGCCAAGGTTAAGCATCTGTGGTATTGCAAGCTTAAGATGTGCCCATAAGCTCTGGTTATCGCCTGTCCAGACAGTAGTATATTTCTGTGATCCGCTGTAACATGCACGTGTTATGACAAACGGGCGCTTCTGGCTGTTTTCTTTCAGGCCGTTATAAGTTGCCTCTGCCATAAGATGTCCATAAACATTGTGTATTTCTTTATGTGTATAATCTTTGTTATCACCTGGAAATATAATGTCATCTGGAAGCGGGCCATTAAAACTTGCTGGTTCATTCATATCATTCCATATGCCAGATATTCCATTATCTGTTAAAAACCTGGTTTTATCTCCCCACCATTTGCGCACTTTAAAGGAAGTAAAGGCAGGAAAAACAGAATCACCTGGCCATACATCATTATGGTATACAAGGCCTTCTTCTGTTTTTGCAAAATATTTATTAGCCATTCCTTCATCATATATATAATAGCCTTCTTCTGCTTTTACACCAGGATCAATTATTGATACAAGTTTTATGCCATTCTGTAAAAGGCGGCTGCTTAGTCCTTTAAGGTCTTTAAAGCGTTTGCTGTCACTAGTAAAAACCTTAAATTTATCCATATAATCAATGTCAAGATGTATTGCATCACATGGAATATCATATTTTTTAAAATTATCTGCAAGTTCCAGGACTTCATCTGTGGATGAATAACTCCACCGCGACTGGTGGTAACCTAAAGTCCATAACTGCGGAAGCGGGCTGCGGCCTGTAAGGGAAGTGTAATTTTTAATTACTTCTTTAATATTCTTCCCATATATAAAATAATAATCTAGTTCCCCTTCTGTAACAGCAAAAGAATAAGAACCAGGATCAGAACAGCCAAAATCAAAATATGACTTATACGTATTATCCAGGAAAATTCCATATGTGCAGTTTTTTCTGTGTACTATAAAAAATGGTACAGATTTATAAAGTGCGCGGAAAGTAGGATTTTCCACATGTGGATCAGGATTATCGGAGTTCCACATAATATAATCATAGCCTTTTTTATCCAGAAAGCCAGTTTTGTCACCAAGTCCATAAAATGCTTCATCTCCAATTATTTTGTTAGTAACTTTATATTTAAACTGGATACCAGAAGTATCTGTAATATGGCCTTCTTGTATTAATTGTTTAATTTCTTCAGGGGAGAGATTGTTTGTTATATTATTGTCTGCTTCTGTACCAGAACAGGCAAGGCTGCCATTTTTATCATAAATATCAATATACATGGATTTTTTGACTTTTAAGATAAGGCTGCCTGTTTCTGCTGTTATAGCATGTCTATTGCTGGAGATATTAAAACTGCCTGGTGTTTTTGGAAAACTTTTTATAGCAAATGAAGAAGCATTGTTATTTTCCATGGTACTAATAGTATGGATTCTCATTATACTGTCTGTAATTGCATCAATTTGCAGGGAAGTATTTCCAGGCAGTTTATCATTCTTTATAGTAACTGATGAATTGTGGTGCTTAACTTTAAATTTCATATTGTGGCTCCTTTCAGTAATCTATTTTACATATTTACTGAAATAATACAAATATAATAAAGATTTGTAAATACATAATAAAAATTTTCTAAAAAATTTTTTTACAATGCTGCCACAATATGTTTTTATTATTTTTGTTTACTGGAATATTATAGAGTTTTCTATATATTCGGTTTTAATAACTATATATGGATATGATGCTTTGCCTGTGGTATTGCCATCTTTTCCAGGGCCGGTTAAATCTGTATCAAATACCAGGTTGTCACCAGACAAATAGAAATCATTAACAATAATGCTGTAATCTGAAGTTTCCTGTTTGCCATAGCCTTTTATTATATACAGGTATGAGCCATCGCTGTAACTAAGTTCAAATGGGTTTTTGCGGCGTTCTTTTATTAGTTTTTTGAGGTCTTTTGGCATATCACTTTCAGTAACTATAGTAAAATCAACAGATGAAGTTTTTTTCTCTTCCTTTTTTTCACAACCTATAGTAAAATAAAGTAGTGATATAAGGAAAAAAATAAGAAAAATGGGTTTTATACAGTTAAAAATAAGTTTTTTCTGGCTGCACATATTGTCCTGCCCCCACTATATTTTGTATTATATTTATGATGAAATAAATAAAATATGCATGGATATATGTATTGCCCAGTCAAATGATATTTCCAGTCCGTTTTTAAAGCCCTGTTAAGACAAACCTGCCGCTTAAGGAAGCATGTATTTGAAAGTGCCTGTTTAATAAGGTTAAATTGCTGTAAGGATTGGAATAATTATGGCAGATTCATTGATTTTTAACCTGCCCTGTTATATAATACTTATATTATGCAGTGTAGAGATGTCAGCATTAGGAGGAAATAAGATGAAGGAATTAAATAAGGAAGAATTTAAGAAAGAAATCGAAGACTACTTAAAGGTACTTTTCCGTAAGTCAATAGACGAAGCTGATGACCAGCAGAAATTCCAGGCTGTTTCATATGCAGTAAAGGATTTTGTTGTTGACCAGTGGATGTCTACACATAAAACATATGAGGAGAAAGATGTAAAGACAGTATATTACCTGTCTATGGAATTTCTCACAGGAAGGGCTTTAGGAAATATCATTATTAATTTGAAGGGAAATAAGGCTATTAAAGAAGCCATAGAGGAAATGGGAATGAATCTTGATGTAATAGAAGATGAAGAACCAGATGCTGCGCTTGGCAACGGAGGACTTGGCCGTCTTGCAGCATGTTTCCTTGACTCCCTTTCAACACTTGGATATCCGGCATACGGGTGTGGCATACGTTATAAATATGGCATGTTTAAGCAGGTTATTAAAGATGGCTACCAGGTTGAAAGGCCGGATGACTGGCTTAAGCATGGCAACCCGTTTGAAATTAAAAGGCCTGAGTATGCAGTTGAGGTTAAATTTGGCGGATATGTATCAATACGCAAAGATGAGTGTGGGCGTGATAAGTTTGTACAGGAGAATTACCAGTCAGTCAGGGCTGTGCCATATGACCTGCCTATAGTTGGTTACAATAATAATGTAGTAAATACACTCCGTATATGGGATGCAGAAGCAGTTGATACATTTAACCTTGATTCATTTGATAAGGGCGATTACCAGAAAGCGGTTGAACAGCAGAACCTTGCACGTACAATATGTGAAGTGCTTTATCCAAATGACAACCATATTGCAGGCAAGGAATTAAGGCTTAAACAGCAGTATTTCTTTGTATCCGCAAGTGTACAGAGGGTTATACTTAAGTATCTTGAAAAACATGACGATATCCGTAGGCTTCATGAGAAAGTATGTTTCCAGCTTAATGATACACACCCTACAGTGACAGTGGCAGAGCTTATGCGTATATTAATGGATGATTATAACCTGTCATGGGACGAGGCATGGAATGTTACAAATAAAACATGTGCATATACTAACCACACAATAATGTCAGAAGCTTTAGAGAAATGGCCTTTAGAGCTCTTTTCAAGGCTTCTTCCAAGGATTTACCAGATTATTGAGGAAATTAACCGCAGGTTTATTATACAGATACAGTCTGCATATCCTGATGATTACAGCAAGGTTGAGAAGATGGCAATAATTTATGACGGACAGGTTAAAATGGCACATCTTGCAATCGCAGCAAGTTTTTCTGTAAATGGTGTTGCAAGGCTCCATACTGAAATCCTTAAGAACCAGGAACTTAAAGATTTCTACCAGATGATGCCTGAAAAGTTTAATAATAAGACAAATGGCATTACCCAGAGAAGGTTCCTTCTTCATGGAAACCCGCTGCTTGCTAACTGGGTTACAAATAAAATCGGCAATGAGTGGATTACAGACCTGGGCCATATAAATGAATTATCAGCATATGTTGATGATGAGCTTAGCCAGAAAGAATTTATGAATATTAAATACCAGAATAAAATAAGGCTTGCAGAATATATTAAGGAGCATAACGGAATTGAAGTAAACCCACGTTCAATTTTTGATGTACAGGTTAAACGTTTGCATGAATATAAGCGCCAGCTTCTTAATATCCTGCATGTAATGTACTTATATAATGAGCTTAAGAAAAACCCTGGCATGGACTTTTATCCAAGGACATTTATATTTGGTGCAAAGGCCTCCGCAGGATACAGGCGTGCTAAAGCTATAATAAAGCTTATTAACAGTGTTGGTGATGTTATAAATAATGATAAAGGGATTAATGATAAAATCAAAGTAGTATTTATTGAGAATTACCGTGTATCTAATGCTGAAATTATATTTGCTGCGGCTGATGTATCAGAGCAGATTTCTACTGCAAGTAAAGAAGCATCAGGCACAGGAAATATGAAATTTATGTTAAATGGTGCCCTTACCCTGGGAACTATGGACGGCGCCAATGTTGAAATAGTAGAAGAAGTTGGTGAAGAAAATGCATTTATCTTCGGTCTTTCTTCTGATGAGGTAATAGAGTTTGAACATAACAGGCAATATAACCCAAGAGAGATTTATAATACAGATTCAGAAATACGTGCAGTGCTTACACAGCTTGTAGATGGCACATATTCCCCTGGAAATTCTGAAGAATTCCGTGAAATTTACAGTTCACTTCTTGAGAATACAGGTGGAAGCCCTGCTGATATGTATTTTATACTTAAGGATTTCCGTTCATATGCAGAAGCACAGAAAAAAGTGGAACAGGCTTACAGGAATACAACAGGATGGGCACGTTCTGCAATGTTAAATGTGGCTAAATGTGGCAAATTTTCATCAGACAGGACTATTGAAGAGTACGCAAAAGATATCTGGCATCTTGAAAAAGTCAAGGTAGATTTACAGGACTAGCTGTAATATAAAATATTTATGAAAATTTAAGAGTGTGTTACATATAATTGTTATACAAAATTATATGTAGCACACTCTTGTTAATCCGTCAGGAATAACAGGGAAGAGAGGTTGGTTTAATAATGAAAACAAAACAAATAGCAGGAATAATAATTTCTTGCGTTGTTATAACAGCAACAGGGGTAACAGGCATATTATCCAATATAATAGGTAACAAGGTAATAGACGCACAGAATGAGGCAAAAAGGGGCATAATAAGCGAAATGCTTTCATCAAAGGCTGGTACAAAGGCCAGCCTGCCATCAGATGATTTTATAGGGGTTATTAATATTGAGGGCACTATTGGCGCATCTTCTGCCGTAAGCTGGACATCTGCATCAGTATATAACCATGATTTATATATGGCTTATATTGGACAGATGATAGAAGCAGATAATAATAAGGGTATATTCCTGTATGTTGACAGTCCTGGAGGTTCAGTTTATGAAAGTGATGAACTTTATCTTAAACTTATGGAATATAAAGAAAAAACCGGCCGGCCAGTATGGGCATATTTTGCAGGGCAGGCATGTTCAGGCGGTTATTATATTTCAATGGCAGCAGATAAGATTTATGCAAACAGGAACTGCTGGACGGGTTCAATAGGTGTAATAATTTCACTTGCTAACTGCAAAAAATTATATGATAAACTTGGAATTAAGGAAATAGACATAACAAGTGGCAAAAATAAATCTATGGGTTCAGCAGGGCTTGATATAACAGATGAACAGTATAAGATATTCCAGGGGCTTGTTGATGAGGCATATGACCAGTTTATAGATATTGTCAGTAAAGGACGTGGAATGGACGAAGAAGCAGTAAGGGAAATATCAGATGGAAGGATTTATTCTGCAAAACAGGCACTTGAAAACGGGCTTGTTGATGAAATGGGGCTGCTTGAAGAGGCTAAGGCAGATTTTATAGCCGCAGGAGGGTTTCCAGAAAGCATAAAGTTTTTTGAGCCAGATAATACAATAAAAGGCTTTATGGGGACATTATTTAGTGCCGCTGAAAGGATTATCCCAAAATCTGAAATGGATCTTGCAGAAGATATTGTAGAAAACAAAGGAAGAGGGGTGCTTATGTATTATGCAGGATAATATGGGTAATCTGGTGCCGGCAGGTTTTTTTGTACGCCTGGCAGCATATTTTACGGATATGGCAATAGTGTCTGCTGCTCTTTTAATAGTGCGTCTGCCTATATGGTTTACTGGAATATTTAACCCACAGAATATATTATTAAGGGATTTTATATTTAAATATTCAGTTGCAGATATATTGTTTTATATATTAACAGTTATGTATTTTATACTTCTGACATATTTTACAGGTTCAACACTTGGCAAAAAACTTTTTAATATAATGGTTATAAGCACACAGGGACGTAAGTTCACATTTTTTGAAATATTTTTCAGGGAAACCTTTGGAAGATACCTTGCCAGGATAATAATATATATAGGATATATAATGGCAGGTGCTGACAGGCAGAAAAGGGGACTGCATGATTTGCTTAGTGATACATGTGTAGTATATTGCCAGGGCAGAAGGGCATATACTGGACAGTTTGTAAACCAGACAGGGCAATAGCTATTAAAGTTAAAATTCTAAAATGACAAATAAAGAAAAGTGAATAAAAGAAAAATATCTGTTAAGAATATTAGCAGATACTATTACAGCATTCTGTACGTATCGGAATGCTGTTTTTTGCTCTATGGGAACTTTTTAAATTCCAGATAAGAGAGAAGAAATAAGAATGGAGGATTATATATGTTTGAAGAGAAGGAGTCATTTTGGAAGAAAAAAGGATTTTACCTGTCAGTCTGTACTGCGCTGGTATGTGTGCTTGCAATAGGCACAGTGTATTACAGAATGAACTATAAAAAGGATAATGGACAGAACCTTTTTGCGGATTCTGCAACGTCTGCCCCTGCTCCTGTTGCAACTAGCAATACAACAGGTGGTTCTGCCATTAACAGTGGAGGCCAGGAGGGGGCAGGTAAAAATGACAATGAAGCAAGTGTAAGTGTAGCACAGAATAACAATGTCCAAAGTAGTGTAACGGGCAAGCCGGCAGATAATGCCCCTGAAGAAACACCAGGTACAAAAAACACAACACAAAAGGAAAAAGACGCAAAAAAGACAGGAAAAGTGGCAGAAAAGCCTGTTACAAAAACAATTACACAAAATAAAATAAAGGATAAAGAAAAAGATATAAAAAAGACAGGAAATTCTGGAAAAAGTGTAAAAAAGCAGACAGCAGGCAGTACAGTTGCAGCAATGTCAGAAACAGGCATAAAAAATAAATTTGATATGGAAAAAGGACTTTTATGGCCTGTAAGCGGTGATGTAATATTAAAATTCAGCATGGGCAATACGGTTTATTTTAAAACACTTGCACAGTATAAATGTAACCCTGCTGTTATAATATCATCAGAAGAAGGGACAAACGTTAAGGAAGCAGCAGGTGGGACAGTTACAAAAGTTGGCCATTCTGATGAACTTGGAAATATGGTAACAGTTGATATAGGCAGCGGGTATACACTGACATATGGCCAGTTAAAGGATATAAGCGTTAAAGAAGGGCAGGAAGTAAAAGAGGGTGATGTAATAGGTAAAGTTGCAAAACCAACAAAATATTACAGTAAAGAAGGAAGTAACCTGTATTTGCAGGTAATGGAGAAAGACAAGCCAGTTGATCCATTGCTTTTATTAAGATAATATTTAATATAATATAGAATAAATATATTTAAAGGCAGCCAGGACTGCCGCATTAAGGAAAACTATAACAATATATAAAAGATATCATTTTTAGCAGGTATCATATATTGTTTGATTTTTACTTAGTGCGGCAGCCCTTGTTTTTTATGGTTATTTATTTTAAATAAATCTTAATTATACTTGTAATAGGATTGTAAGATGTGTATGGTATTATTTATTTAACCTCATTAAGTAAGCCCTTTACAATACACGCTTCTTAAGCGGTGGGTTTGATTTACCAGGGCTTACTTAATGAGGCCGGTTTGCAAATGGGCAAGTAGCCAATGCCTGCTTGAAATGCGGATTGCGAATATCCGCTTGACTATTAATTACGCATAAAGCGTGGAAATGGAGGGTGTGTATGGGCGTTTTAGAAGCAAAAGATTTATGTAAAGTATATGGTTCCGATGAAAATGAAGTAAGGGCTCTTGACCATGTTACTACAAGTATAGAAGATGGGGAGTTCGTTTCAATAGTTGGCACATCAGGCAGTGGGAAATCGACGTTGTTAAATATGCTTGGCGGGCTTGACAGGCCTGATTCTGGTACTGTTAGCATATCAGGAAAGCAGATTTTTACTATGTCAGATGAAGAACTTACAATATTCAGACGCCGGAATATAGGTTTTGTTTTCCAGAATTATAATCTTGTGCCAGTTCTTAATGTTTATGAAAATATAGTACTGCCTATAGAACTTGATGGATCAAAGCCAGATAAAAATTATGTAGATACGGTTATTAATACACTTGGCATAGGACAAAAGCTTACCGCAATGCCAAATATGCTTTCTGGCGGGCAGCAGCAAAGAGTAGCCATAGCAAGGGCACTTGCTTATAAACCAGCTATTATTCTTGCAGATGAGCCAACTGGAAACCTGGACAGCCATACAAGCATGGATGTAATATCACTGCTCAAAGTTACAAGCCGTGAATTTAACCAGACTATTGTTATGATAACACATAATGAGGAAATTGCACTTATGTCAGACAGGATAATACGTATTGAAGATGGAAGTATAAAAAAACAGGATATGTGCTGATAAATGAAAAGGTTTCTATTTTATTATTTATGCTTGTAGTACAATAAAGGCTTAAGCTCTTGAAAAGAAAGGGTTTAACCCTGGAAAGGCATGGTGATTAGTATGTTAAAAAATAATAACCAGGAAATTATTAAAAAGATAAGCAGCCGCACCCTTAAAAATAACCACACAAGAAATATTTTTGTAGTTCTTGCAATAGTACTTACAACATTTATGTTTACAACGGTATTTGGTATTGGTGCAAGCCTTGTTAATAATTTAAAGACAATGATGTTAAGGCAGCAGGGTACAAAAAGCACTATTTTTCTTAATAAACCAGAGGAGTATCAGATAGAGAAAGCAAAACAGGAAAAATATTTTGATGCCATTGGCGTAAAAATCCAGACAGGTACAGCAGAAATTGAAAATACAGAAACAAATATACTTCTGGACTGGTATAGCAAGGATGAATTTGATTGTAATTATACGCCGGCAGCCAGTGATGTAGAAGGGACATATCCAGAAAGAGAAGATGAAATAATGCTTTCTAAAGCTGCCCTTGATGCAATGCA
This sequence comes from uncultured Lachnospiraceae bacterium, assembly GCA_910586555.1. GTDB lineage: Bacteria > Bacillota > Clostridia > Lachnospirales > Lachnospiraceae > Butyribacter. Next base: position 4,057 of record CAJUJY010000039.1, on the reverse strand, counting down.
TATAGATAAACCCAGGAAAGGCATGGGGATTAAACTGAAAAAAGACGGTAAAGACCTGTTATTTACACTTTCAGGCTGGTTTACTAATTATAATTATACAAAAGGCGGCTTCCAGGCTTTTATATCAGAAGCTTATGTTAAGAAACTTGGCATGTCACAGGAAAAAAATGGTGTACTCTGTATTTCTGCTAAGGCAGGACACCAGTCAGAACTTTTTGAAAGCCTTAAGGCCAGTATTAAACCAGGAGAAGGCCAGGAGTGGGAAGCCGGGTTTGATGTACAGGAGGAAAACAGTGATACAGCAGTAGCTGCAATTATTTGTGTAGGCCTTATAGGTTTTATAATAGCTGTAAGCGGGTATCTTCTTATATATAATGTTATGTATATTTCAGTTACAAAGGATATAAGGTTTTATGGAATGTTAAAAACAATAGGTACATCACCATCACAGATAAAAAGTATTGTAAAAATGCAGACCATAAAACTTTCGTTACTAGGTGTCCCTATTGGGATTTTTCTTGGAATTATTACTTCATTTGCAGTAGTTCCATTTGCACTGGAAATGTTTGGAATGGGAAATGATGGTGCAATGCCATCAGATATAAGTTTTAATCCGGTAATTTATATAGGGACAGTATTATTTGCAATTATTACAGTAAGCGTAAGCTGCCGCAAGCCGGCTAAACTGGCAGGAAAGGTTTCACCTGTTGAGGCACTTAAGTATAATGGCAGCAGTAAAATAAAATATAAAGCAAAAAAAGGGACTGACGGCGGTAAAATATATAAAATGGCTTACCGTAATGTTTTCCGTGGCAAAAAAAGGGCTTTCCTTGTATTTACATCATTATTTATGGGGACTATGGCTTTTTTGTCAGTAAATACATTTATTGGAAGCCTGAAAATAGAAAATTATGTAGATTTTTATCTTCCTAATGATTATTCTATATATACTAATTCAGAAGATGAAAATGTACTTAAAGAGGCAAACAGACTTGTAGAACAGATAAAGGGCATAGATGGTATTAAAAATGTGCATTTAAACCTTTCCGCTGATACTATATTTGAGTTTGATGAAGAGGTGTTTAACCGGTTTATTAAAAACTTTGCTGGTGGTGATAAAGAGGAGGAAAAAGCATTAATAGAATCTTATAAAAATGCAAAAAATGATGATGAGAAATATGCATCACCAGTTATTTCTGTCAGTACAGATATGATGGAAATGTATAATGAAAAGGCAAGGCAGAAAATAGATATAGAAAGGTTTGAAAAAGGTGAAATATGTTTATTAGGTACAGCGCCTTCTAAAGAAGATTCTGAATTTCTCCTTGGCAAAAATATTACAGTTATAGATAAAAAAAGCAAAAAGAAAAAGACATTTGAAATTGGCTCTGCCCCTTTAGTAGATGAAGATTATGGAATTAATGTAGGTTATTACTGGCAGATGGCAGCAGCACCAGACAGTATTCTTATAAGCGATAAAGCAATGGCAGAACTTTGTGATGAACCTGGAACAGATACAATTATTGCAGACTGTGACAAAGATGCAGAAAGTTATGTAACATCAAAGATTAAAGAGTATACAATGACAAATGCTTCTGTATTGCATACTGAAATTAAGTCAGAACTTTCAAAAGAATTTCTCTCTTCAATGTCATCAATGAATATACTTGGCGGAGGGGTTTCTACTGTACTTATATTAATCGGGATTATTAATTTTATTAATGTAATGCTTACAGGTGTATATGCAAGAAAAGGTGAACTTTCTGTAATGGAAAGTGTTGGAATGACAAAGAAACAAGTTAAAAATATGCTTGTATTTGAGGGCATGTACTATGGATTAATTACAATAGGACTTATTCTTACACTTGGAAATGTTATTATATATTTTGTTTCGGATTTTACAAGTAAAATAGCAGATTATGCTACATTTCATTATCCAGTTGGATTGATGTTTGCTATTGCTGGTGTTATAATGGTAATATGTATGCTAGTACCTATGGCTGTATACCAGATGGTTTCAAAGGAAAGTATAACAGAACGTTTAAGAAGTGATGGATAATATATGCAGAGAATATTAATAGTAGAAGATGATGTAATTATATGTGGTGGTGTAAAGATATTTCTTGAAAACAAGGGATATAAGGCAGACTGTGCGTATTCACTGGCAGAAGCGGAAGAAGCCCTTTCTAGTTCGTACAGCCTTGTAATCCTTGATATTAACCTGCCCGATGGAAATGGTCTTGATTTATGCAGCAGGATATACAAAGAGTGCCGTGTCCCTGTAATTTTCCTTAGCGCAGATGATACAGATGAAGATATGGTAAAAGGGTTTAAGGCAGGCTGTGATGATTATATTGCCAAACCATTTTCAACAGATCTGCTTAACCAGAGGATAATGGCAGTTTTAAGGCGCACAGGGCAGGGTATAAAAAGTGATTTATTCCAGTATAAAGATATGTCCATAGATTTTGGTAAAATGCAGGTTTATATAAATAATGAACCTGTTAAGCTGTCAGTAACAGAATACAGGCTGCTTGAACTTCTGGTTAAAAATATGGGGCAGGTTCTTACAAGGGAAACTATTATAGAAAAGATATGGGGCTGTGATGAAAGTTTTATAGATGGCAATACATTAAATGTCCATATAAGGAGATTAAGGCAGAAACTTGAACCAGATGATAAAAACCCACAGTATATACGTACAGTATTTGGCATTGGTTACACATATGGGGATTAGCTGGCATGGATAAAGATAAGTATAAAAAAACAATATATATAACAAGTATTACTTATGCTGTTTTTATGGCAGTTTTTACAATAGTGGTTTTTTTGTGGACAAAAGATAAGGTTTTAACTGTAATTGTTACTTCTGGCATGACATTTTTGTGTTTTTTATCATATATTCTGCATATAGCAGATGATATGTATATTTCAGGAATTATTATACAGCTTGCAGATCTTATGGATGTATTGCTTTTTATTGATGAACATGAAATATTTCCAGGCAGTGAAGATACAGTTTTATCAAAGTTACAAAGTAAAGTGGTTAAGCTTTCTAAGGTACTTAAAAATAAAAGCCGGCAGGAGGAACAGGAACATGAAAATATTAAAAGGCTTGTTTCTGATATTGCGCACCAGCTTAAAACACCTATAGCAAACCTTAAAATGTACAGCAGTTTCCTTGCAGCCGGCAACCTTCCAGAAAGTACACAGAAAGAATATACAGATATTATATGTATGTCTGTGGAACGCCTTAATTTTCTTTCAGAAAATATAATTAAAGTTTCAAGGCTTGAAAGTGGCATTATACAATTAAAAATGCAGAACCAGTGCCTTAATGAAACAGTACTTAAAGCTGTAAAAGATATTTATACAAAAGCATTCCAGAAAGGTATTGAAATAAAGTATACTGAAACTGGCAAAATAAAATTAAAACATGACAAAAACTGGACAGCAGAAGCAGTATTTAACCTTTTAGATAATGCAGTTAAATATGGAAAGAAAGGAAATACTATATATCTTTCCATACGGAGTTTTGGAATGTTTGCAGAGATAGCTGTAAAAGATGAAAATGATATTATACCATATGAAGAACGCAATAATATTTTTATGAGATTTTACAGGGGGAAGAACAGCAGCCGGCAGGAAGGACTTGGCATAGGGCTTTACCTTGCACGTGAAATTACAGTAAAGCAGGGAGGTTATATTAATATAAAACAGTCAGGGAATGGAAATACATTTTCAATTATGCTTTATATAGATGCAAAATAAACCTGGCAGGTTAAATATAAATAACTGTAAATATTATTATAATTACACGTCCGTTTCATAAACTTTTAATTATGTGTAAACAAAAGATAATTTATAGTTATCCTGCATTGGGGTTTGTATATACTAAAGGTTATGTACATGCAGCAGTTTTATATATTTTCTGTAGCAGGCACGTTCCCACTACAATAGCGCACACAGCAGTGCATAAGGCCTGTAAAAACCAGGCCTAAACACTGGTGGCGCTATAGTGCCTTTTACAGAAAATATATAAAACCGTCTGCATGTT